>NZ_CP049241.1:2994154-3646231 GCF_011046245.1 Allorhizobium pseudoryzae | reverse complement strand
AGCTATTATGCGAACCTTGCAGTCGGCATCTGCGAGGGTGAGATCGCGCTCGTCCGCCGCGTCTGGGCCGATGGGCGCGAGCTGGACCTGACGGCAATCGAGATGCGCGTCTATCGCGGCAGCGAGGAGCAGATGCCGGACCCGCTGATCGAGGCGAAGCAGGGGGGCGGCAATGCGCCTGCCTATCGTGGCCTCGCCTATGCGGTGTTCGAGCGGCTGCCGCTCAAAGACTTCGGCAACCGCATTCCGCTTCTGCAATTCGAGGTGGTGCGGCCGGTGGGGCGTCTGGAACGCCAGCTCCAGGCGGTGACGCTGATCCCGGGCTCCAGCGAGCACGGCTATGCGACGGTGCCGGTGACGGAGGAGACGGGCGAGGGCACGGCGCGCATCTTGAACCGCAACACGCTGACGGCTGCGACCGATTGGGCGGCGGCGCTGGACGAATTGCATGCCACCTGTCCGAATGTGCGCACCGTGGCGCTGGTGGTGAGCTGGTTCGGCACGGATCTGCGCGCCGGACACTGTAGGGTGCTGCCGGGCGTCGAGATTGAAAGCCGTAGCGGTGAAAGCCAGCCCTGGCAGGTGGCGGGTCTTTCTCGCGAAGAGGCGCATCTGGTGAGCCGCAACGGCGCCGGTCCCGCCTATGGCGGCACGCCGAGCGACGAGAGCGTGCGCCAGGCGATTGCCGATCTGAAGGCGCGCGGCTTTCGGGTGTTCCTCTATCCGTTCATCATGATGGACGTGCCGGCGGGCAATGGCCTGCCCGATCCGCACGGCGGAGCCGAGCAGGCCGTCTATCCCTGGCGGGGCCGCATCACCTGCCATCCGGCTCCCGGTCGGCCCGGCTCTCCGGACCGGACGGCGGCGGCCGCCGCCGAGATCGATGCCTTCTGCAACCGCAGCGACGGCTACCGGCGGCTGATCCTGCATTACGCGGCGCTTTCCCGCGATGCCGGCGGGGTGGACGGCTTCATCATCGGCTCGGAGTTTCGCGGTCTGAGCTGGGTGCGGGGACCCGGCGACAGCTTTCCCTTCGTAAGCGAACTGGTGCGCCTGGCAGGCGATGTGCGTGCCATTCTCGGTTCGGGCACAAAGCTGACCTATGGCGCCGCCTGGACCGAATACTTCGGCTACCAGCCGCCGGACGGATCAGGCGACGTCTATTACCATCTCGATCCGCTCTGGGCCTCGCCGGCGATCGATGCGGCGGGGATCGACAATTACATGCCGCTTGCCGACTGGCGCGACGGCGATCTGGGATCAGCCAATCCGGACGGCATGCGCACGCCGGAAGACCGCGCGGCGATGATAGCGGCGATTGCGACTGGCGAGGGGTTTGACTGGTATTATGCCAGCGATGCGGATCGCGATCTGCGCATCCGCACGCCGATTACCGATGGGGCGGCTGGAAAACCCTGGGTCTTCCGCATCAAGGATCTGTGGAACTGGTGGGCGAACCCGCATGTGGAACGACGCGGCGGAGCGGAGTTGAGCGGGACGACAGCCTGGGTGCCGGGGGCAAAGCCGATCTGGTTCACCGAACTCGGTTCTCCGGCGATCGACAAGGGCGCCAACCAGCCGAATGTTTTTGTCGATCCGAAATCCTCCGAGAGTTTCGTGCCGTATTTTTCCAGCGGCGCCCGCTCCGACAGCACGCAGCGGCGGTTTCTCGAAGCCCATCACGAGTGGTGGCAGGGCGGATCGGCGCCCGCGGGAATGGTCGATCCTGAGCACATCTTCGTCTGGACCTGGGATGCGAGGCCCTATCCGACCTTTCCCAACGCGCTCTCCGTCTGGTCGGACGGCGAGAATTGGCGCACCGGTCACTGGCTGAACGGCCGCATGGGGGCGACAACGCTCGCCGATGCGATTGCAGCCATCCTGACCGACCACGGGTTCCAGGATTTCGATGTGTCGCAGGTCTGCGGCGATCTGATCGGGTATGTGCAGGCGGACGTTACCTCGGCGCGCGCGCTGATCGAACCGCTGGCGGAGACGTTTTTGCTGGACGTGATCGAGGATGCTGGACGGCTGGTGTTTCGCTCGCGCATGCAGGCGAGCCTTGCGCCGCGGGTTGTCGAGGTTCTGGCCGAGCGCGACGAGGAGGAGGCCTGGCGCGAAAGCCGGGGGCATGACAGCGATTTTGCCGCCGAAGTGGTGGCGAGTTTTGCCAATCCGGCGCTGGACTACGAGCAGGCAAGCGTGCGTTCCCGCCGCATGGCGGAGACCGCCAGCAACCGCGTGCTGCGCGCCGACGTGGCGGGCGTGCTCTATGAGGATGCGGCGCAGGCGGCCGCCGATGCGCTTCTGCGCGACAACCAGCTGGCCCGCCGGACGCTGAGCTTTCCGCTGTCACCGGCGGCAATCGAGGTCATGCCAGGCGACGCGCTGCGGCTGGCGGATGGGCCGGATGGCGTCTACCTCGTCACCCGCGTGGAGGAGGGCGATGTTCGCCGCGTCGAGGCAAGGCGCCATGAACCGGCCCCACCGCTTGCGGTCACGAGAACATCGGTGGAGCGCAGCGGCAGCGCGACCGTCTCCTCCGGCTTTTCGCCGGTCGTACATCTGATGGATCTGCCGCGTTTCGACGGATCGGATGCGACGAGCTTTGCCCGGGCCGCCTGCTTCTGCCGGCCGTTCCGGCGCATGCTGCTGTCGAGTTCGGCAACGACGGAAGGCTACCGGACCCGGGCCGGGATCGAGCGGCCGGCCATTGTCGGCAGGCTCAGCCAGAACTTCGCAGGCGGGGCCTTTGGCCGCTTCGACCGGGTGGGTGCGGTGGAACTCGATCTCTTTTTCGGTTCGCTGTCCTCGGTCTCCGAAACGGCGGTCCTGTCCGGCGCCAACCGTCTTGCGGTCTTGGCCGCGAACGGCGGCTGGGAGGTGCTGGCCTTTGCCGGTGCCGAGGAAATTGCGCCCGGCCGCTGGCGGCTCAAAACGCTGTTGCGCGGCCTGGCCGGCACCGAGGATGCCATGGCCGCCGGTGCCGTCGCGGGCGCGGCGGTGGTGCTTCTCGACGAGGGAGCCGTGCCGATGGGGATTTCCGCCGACGAGCGCGGCCTCGCGTTCAACTGGCTGGTCGAATCGCTCGGCTCCGGCAGCGGCCGGAGCGGACCTTTCGGGTTTGCCGGTGGCATGCGCGCCGAAACGCCGCTCGCTCCGGTTCATGCGCGGGCAAGGCGAAGCTTGTCCGGCGTGCGGCTGAGCTGGGTGCGGCGAAGCCGGGCGGGGGCGGACGACTGGGAGGCAAGCGAGATTGCGCTCGACGAGCCGGAGGAACGGTACCGCCTGGAGATTTTATCCGCCGGCGCGGTGCGCCGCGTGGCCGAGACCTCGCAGCCGATCTTCGATTATGCGGCCGGCGAGGAGATTTCCGATTTCGGTGCGCCGCAGGGCCAACTCTCGATCCGCCTCAGGCAAATGGGTCGGGCGGTGCCGCTGGGCACGGCGCTGACGGTGGATGTCATTGTTCAACAAGAAGGAGATGCATGATGGACGGCACGAAAACCTGGTGGCAGTCGAAGACGGTCTGGGGCGGGCTGGTGGCGGTGGCAGCAGCGCTGGCAAAGGCGTCGGGCGCCGAAATTCCCCTGGTCGATCAGGGCGCTATCACCGATGCCGTGGTCAACCTGACGGGTGCCGTTGGCGGCCTGTTGGCGATCTACGGGCGGCTGTCGGCGAGGACCAGCATCCGCAACGAATAGGCTTTGGCCGGGCGCCGGCGCCGGTCCGCGCCGGCGATGTCGGGCTGTTGAACGGCGCATTCATTTGCCATTCAGCCGTCTTTGGTTACATATTCAAGCATGGGAAACGGGTCAAAACCTGTTCATCACCGCGAGCGGAATGGGTAATTATGGCATCAATCAGGATGATCGCGATCGTCACCGCGGCGTTAGTCAGCCTCACGAGCAGCCCCAGCTTCGCCTTCGACAACCTGATTTTCGTGGCGGGAGATTGTGGTGACGCAGCGTCCAAGGTGGTGCAGGAAACCGGCGGGCAGCTTCTGTCCGCTCAGCCCTCCAATGATGGCCGCAGCTGCATCGTCACGGTGCTCGTCCAGGGAAGTGGCGAGCGTCCAAGAAAGGTGACTGTTCGCGTGCCGATGTAGTAGAAGCGGATGAACACCTTGTGAACTCCATCCGGCCATCCGTTTCGAAGGACACCCATGCGCATTCTCGTCGTTGAAGATGATGAAAACCTCAACCGCCAGCTGGCCGATGCCTTGAAGGAATCCGGCTATGTGGTCGACCAGGCCTTTGACGGCGAGGAAGGGCATTATCTCGGGGAAACCGAGCCTTATGACGCGGTGATCCTCGACATCGGCCTGCCGGAAATGGACGGGATCACCGTGGTCGAGAAGTGGCGCGCCGAAGGCAAGGTGATGCCGGTGCTGATGCTGACGGCACGTGACCGCTGGAGCGACAAGGTAGCCGGCATCGATGCCGGTGCCGACGATTATGTCGCCAAACCCTTTCATGTCGAGGAAGTGCTGGCGCGTGTGCGGGCGCTGATCCGCCGCGCCGCCGGCCATGCCTCGTCCGAAATCGTCTGCGGGCCCGTGAAGCTCGATACCAAGGCCTCCAAGGCGACGGTGAACGGCACGACGCTGAAACTGACCTCGCACGAGTTCCGGCTCCTCTCCTACCTCATGCATCACATGGGACAGGTGGTCTCCCGCACGGAGCTGATCGAGCACATGTACGATCAGGATTTCGACCGCGATTCCAATACGATCGAGGTCTTTGTCGGGCGTCTGCGCAAGAAGATCGGGGTGGACCTGATCGAGACCGTGCGCGGCCTCGGCTACCGCATGCAAGCGCCGTCCGATGGTCATTAGATCGGTCACGGCCCGCGTTCTTCTGCTGGCGACGCTCTGGTCGGCGGTGGCGTTGGTCGTGATTGCCGTGGTGATTTCCGCGCTCTATGCCAAATCGGCCGAGCGGGCCTTTACCGACCTTCTGCGCGCCCAGCTTTATAACGTGATCAACTCGATCACCATCGGGGACGACAACAGCCTGCAGGGCAATCCGCAGCTCGGTGACCTTCGGTTTTCGCAGCCGGAGACCGGCTGGTACTGGATCGTCGAACCACTCGGCACCTTTGCCGCGACCCCCTTGTCGTCGTCCTCGCTGGGTGTGTCGAATATCGCGGTTCCGTCGATCCTCAACGTTCCCTTCAACAATCGCTATGAACGCTTCTATCCCACCTATGACGCCTTCGGGAACCATGTTCTGGTGGCCGAGACCGAGGTGGTGCTGGACAGCGACGGACGTGCGGCGCGCTTTCGCGTGTCCGGCAATCTGAGCGTGGTCGACAGCGACATCCAAGGTTTTACCCGCAATCTCTACATCGCGCTCGTCGTGTTCGGCGTGCTGAGCCTGATCGTCAACGGTCTGGCCATCCTCTTCGGCCTGAGGCCGCTGGCGGATGCAAGGCGGGCGCTCGAGCGGGTGCGGCAAGGCGAGGTGGAGCGGCTGGAGGGTGAGTTCCCGCGGGAGGTCCGGTCGCTGACCGTCGAGATGAACGCCCTGATCGACAGCAACCGGCGCATTGTCGAACGGGCGCGCATGCAGGTGGGCAATCTGGCCCATTCGCTGAAGACGCCGATCGCCGTGCTGCTGAACGAGGCGCGCCTGCTCGACAAGCCGCAGGCGGAGGTGGTGAGAAGCCAGTCGGAGGCGATGCAGGCGCAGGTGCAGTCCTATCTGAACAGGGCCCGCATTGCCGCACAGCGCGAATCACTTCTGGCGCGCACCGAGGCGGAGCCGGTTCTGGAGCGGCTGATCCGCGTCATGCGTCGGCTCAACCCGGAAAAGACCTTCCATCTCGACATTGTGACCGCCGGCCTGTTGTTGGCCATGGAGCAGCAGGATGTGGAGGAAACGGTTGGTAATCTTCTGGAAAACGCCGCGCGCCATTCCGAGACCGAGGTCAGGGTGACGGTTGCGCCGGCTGCCGCGCCGGACGGCAATGACGGCGTAAGGCGCAACTGGGTCGAGATCGTTGTCGAGGATGACGGGCCGGGTCTGAACCCCGATGAGATCAAGGAAGCCTTGAAACGCGGGCGAAGGCTGGACGAAAGCAAGCCCGGCACGGGGCTTGGCCTGTCGATCGTCGGCGAAGTGACGCGCGAATACCAGGGCAGGTTCGAACTGACCCGCGGTGCCACCGGCGGGCTGAAGGCGATCCTGACGCTTCCCGGAACGGCCAAGGATGCGGCGTGAGCGGGTGTCCCAATTGTCGGCGGCGGACGGTCGAATTGTGCTCCAAATCTGCGGGACAGGTTTGTGCAACACGATATGTATCTCGACCTTTTGCCACAAACCGCTAAAAGATGAGGGGACGCAAGATCGGGAACTTTATCGGATTGCTGAGTTTATTCAGGCTGATATCTCAGGACGGTTGGAGAAGAATGCGCTTTCGCCTTGCAACATACGCCGTGATGCCACTTCTCTCGGTAAGTCTTCTGGCCGGATGTACGACGACGAGCGGCGGCAATAGCGCCGGCGGGCTGTTTTCGCGTGGGCCGTCGCCCTCTGCCAAATATATCGCTGCTTTGCAGGGCGGCATGATCGGGCGCGTGCAGCTGAACATCAGCGACAGTGACCGTCAACGGGCCCTGGAAGCGGAATATCGTGCGCTGGAAAGCGCAAGCGTCGGCCAGCCGGTGCTGTGGTCCGGTGACAATGTGAAGGGTGAAGTGGTTGCGGCAGCGCCCTATCAGGTGGGGTCGCAGAACTGCCGTCAGTACACCCATACGCTGACGGTGGCCGGCCGCGAGAGCAAGATCCGCGGCGCCGGCTGTCGCAATGCCGACGGCTCCTGGACGCCGCTCACCTGAGGGCGGCCGTTCTCGACTTGACGCAAATCAAGGCCGGCCCCAGGGTCAGCAGCGATAGGTGAGCCGAGTGTTGCGGCGAAACGCCTCAAATTCGTGTCATCGCTCTCCTTCCGATTGGAATGGGACCCTGCTTGAAGTAATTGGCCTTCATGGTGTTATGGATCGTTCTTGCCGTTTTGACTGCCGCTGTCGCCGCGGTCTTGATCGCGCCGCTGATGAAGGCGCGAGAGCCCGTTGCTGCGGGGCCTGACGACGGAGCCGCTGTCTACCGCGACCAGTTGCGCGAGGTCGATCGCGACCTTTCCCAGGGCCTGATCGGCGCTGCGGAGGCAGAGTATGCCCGCGCCGAAATCGGCCGCCGCCTGCTGGCCGTTGCCGGCAAGGCTGACGGCTCGGAGGTTTCCGCGGCAGCTGCAAAGTCCGGCAGCCGGCATCGGCTGGCACGGTCGGCGATCCTTCTCTGTCTTCCCGGCATCGGGCTCTGTCTCTACCTGGTGCTCGGCAGCCCCGAACTGCCGGACCAGCCGCTGGAGGCGCGCCTTGCCAATCCCGGCAACAATATTGCGCTTCTCGTGGCCAAAGCCGAGCGGCATCTGGCTGAGAACCCGAACGATGGCGCAGGCTGGGATCTGCTGGCACCGATCTATTTCCGCAGCCAGCGGCTGGCGGATGCCGAAAATGCCTATCGCAAGGCGATCGCGCTTCAGGGCGAAAGCCCCGAACGGCTGGCGGGTCTTGGCGAAACACTGGTCGCCGGTCGCGACGGGGTCGTGACGGAGGAGGCGCTGGCGGCCTTCGAGCGGGCGGTGGCAATGAACCGCAACAACATGCGTGCCCGGTTCTATGTGGCGCTGGGCCTCGAGCAGGCGGGACGCACGGGCGACGCGCTTGCGGCCTTCAAGGCCATAAAAGCCGATTCGCCGCCCGGTGCGGCCTGGACGCAGCTGGTGGCGGAGCACATTGCCAAGAATGGCGGCGCTCAAAATGACGGTGCACCGGCAGCCGCGGCCAAGGCGCCCGGCAATCCGGATGCGGAGGCCGTGGCGGCCGCCCGTGAGATGGCACCGCAGGATCGCCGAAAGATGATCGAGGGCATGGTGGACAGTCTCGCCGCCAAGCTGAAGGAC
The DNA here is from genome assembly GCF_011046245.1 of Allorhizobium pseudoryzae. Taxonomy (NCBI): domain Bacteria; kingdom Pseudomonadati; phylum Pseudomonadota; class Alphaproteobacteria; order Hyphomicrobiales; family Rhizobiaceae; genus Affinirhizobium; species Affinirhizobium pseudoryzae. Next base: position 3,638,263 of record NZ_CP049241.1, on the reverse strand, counting down.
GATCCGAACAATATCGAAGGCTGGATGCGGCTGGTGCGCTCCTACAAGGTACTGGGACGCGACGATAGCGCAGGCGAGGCCTTGAAGACGGGGCTGAAAAGCTTCCCGCCGACCGGAGAGGAGGGGCGGCGCCTGCTGGCGCTGGCCCGCGAGATGGGGCTTTCGCTCGAAGGGGTCAGCCAATGACGCGCAAACAGAAACGGCTGGCAGTGATTGCCGGTGGCGTGAGTTTCATCCTGGCCGCGGTGCTGATCGTGATGTTCGCCTTCAGCCAGTCGATCGCCTATTTCTACATGCCGAGCGATCTCGCCAAGGCCGAAGTCTCTCCCGGCACCCGCATCCGGCTGGGGGGCCTGGTCGAGGAAGGCTCGGTCGTGCGCGGCGAGGGCTCCAAGGTGAGCTTTCGCGTGACGGACGGCGGCGAGAGCGTGCCGGTGAGCTATACCGGCATCCTGCCCGACCTGTTCCGCGAGGGGCAGGGGGTGGTGACGGAGGGCACGTTCACGCCCGCACGCGCCTTCGTGGCCGACAGCGTGCTGGCCAAGCATGACGAAAACTACATGCCGAAGGAAGTGGCCGACGGGCTGAAGGAAAAGGGCGTCTGGAAGGACCCCAAGGAGGCCACCCGATGATCATCGAGATCGGTCATTATGCGCTCGTCCTGTCGCTTGCGACCTCGCTTCTTCTCTCCGTGCTGCCGCTGATCGGCGCCCGGCGCAACGATGCCGCACTGATGGCGCTGGCGCCGGTCGGCTCCGTGACGCTGTTCGGCCTGGTTGCCCTGTCCTTCGGTGCGCTGACCTGGGCCTATGCCGTGTCCGACTTCTCAGTCGCCAATGTCTGGGAGAATTCCCATTCGCTGATGCCGATGGTCTACAAGTTGTCGGGCGTCTGGGGCAATCACGAGGGCTCCATGCTGCTCTGGCTGCTGATCCTCGTGCTGTTCAGCGCCATGGTGGCGGTATTCGGCCGTAACCTGCCGGACAGCCTGCGGGCGACGGTCTTGTCCGTCCAGGCCTGGATCGGCACCGCCTTCCTGCTGTTCATCCTGCTGACCTCCAATCCCTTCGTGCGCATCAATCCGGCGCCGGCGGAGGGCCAGGATCTCAATCCCGTGCTGCAGGACCCGGGCCTCGCGATCCACCCGCCGCTGCTCTATCTCGGTTATGTCGGCTTTTCCGTCTGTTTCTCTTTTGCCATTGCCGCGCTCATCGAGGGACGCATCGATGCGGCCTGGGCGCGCTGGGTGCGGCCCTGGACGCTCGCCGCCTGGACCTTCCTGACCGCCGGCATCGCCATGGGCTCCTACTGGGCCTATTACGAGCTTGGCTGGGGCGGTTGGTGGTTCTGGGACCCGGTGGAAAATGCCTCCTTCATGCCCTGGCTCGCCGGAACCGCACTTCTGCATTCGGCGCTTGTCATGGAAAAGCGCGAGGCGCTGAAGGTGTGGACCGTGCTGCTCGCCATCCTCACCTTTTCGCTGTCACTGCTTGGCACCTTCCTGGTGCGCTCCGGTGTCTTGACCTCCGTACATGCCTTTGCGACCGATCCGACGCGCGGGACTTTCATCCTGGCGATCCTCAGCTTTTTCGTCGGCGGCGCCTTTGCGCTCTACGCCTGGCGGGCGCCGGACCTGAAGAGCGGCGGGCTGTTTGCGCCGATCTCGCGCGAGGGCGCGCTGGTGCTGAACAACCTGATCCTGACGGTCTCGACCGCCACGGTGCTGATCGGCACGCTCTATCCGCTGGTGCTCGAGACGCTGACCGGCGAGAAGATTTCCGTCGGCGCACCCTTCTTCAACCTCTCCTTCGGCCTGTTGATGATCCCGCTCCTGATCGCGGTGCCCTTCGGCCCGCTGCTCGCCTGGAAACGGGGTGATCTGCTCGGCGCGCTGCAGCGGCTTTACCTGGTCGCGGGCCTGTCGCTCGTCGCGGGTTTCGTGCTCTTTTATCTCGAGCACGGTGGGCCGGTGATGGCGGGACTGGGGCTGGCACTCGGTGTCTTCCTGATGCTCGGCGCACTCGCTGACCTCTGGTACCGGGCCGGTTTTGGCAAACTTGCCTTTTCGATTGCCTTGGCCCGCTTCAAGGGTCTGCCGCGCTCGGCCTTCGGCACGGCGTTGGCGCATTTCGGGCTCGGCGTGACGGTGCTCGGCATCGTTGCCGTAACGACCTTCGAAACCGAAACCGTCGTCGAGATGAAACAGGGCCAGACGGTGGAGGCGGGCGGCTACAGTCTCGTCTTTGATGGGCTGCGCGAGGCCGTCGGTCCGAACTTTACCGAGGAGCGGGGGCATTTCACGGTGAGCCGTGCCGGTGCTGTGGTCGCCGATGTCTGGTCATCGAAGCGGATCTATACCGCGCGCCGCATGCCGACGACGGAAGCCGGCATCCTCACCTTCGGCTTCAGCCAGCTCTATGTCTCGCTGGGTGACCCGATGGCCGATGGCGGGATCGTCGTGCGCATCTGGTGGAAGCCGTGGATTCTCTGCATCTGGGGCGGCGCGCTGGTGATGATGGCTGGCGGTTTCGTCTCGCTCTCGGATCGCCGCCTGCGGGTCGGCGCGCCGACCAGGCGGGTAAAGCCGGTGAAGGCGCAGATGGAGCCGGCGGAATGACATTGAAGTGCGAGCCCCTCACCCTAACCCTCTCCCCGCGTGCGGGGAGAGGGGACGTGCCCCGTGCACTGTTGCAAGGGACGGAAAAGCCCGCGGCGTGGCCCTTCTCCCCGCAGGCTGGGAGAAGGTGGCGGCAGCCGGATGAGGGGCGTGGCGCATACCTTGCAAAGATCCTCCTTACCCTTTGCCTTCTCCTCGCCCCGCTGCCGGCATTGGCGGTCAATCCGGACGAGGTGCTGAAGGACCCGGTGCTGGAGGAACGGGCGCGCGGTCTTTCCGCGCAGCTGCGCTGCATGGTGTGCCAGAACCAGTCGATCGATGATTCCAATGCGGAACTCGCCAAGGACCTGCGCCTGCTGGTGCGCGAGCGGATCGTCGGCGGCGACAGCGACCAGCAGGTGATCGATTATGTCGTGTCCCGCTACGGCGAGTTTGTGCTGCTGAAACCGCGCCTCAGCGCCAAGACGGTGGCGCTGTGGACGGCACCAGCCTTGCTTCTGGTCATCGGTGCGGGCGCAGTCTTTGCGCTGACACGCCGCCGCGCGACACGGGCGCCGGAAAAGCTGCTGACGCCGGAAGAACAGGCAAGGCTGGATCAGATTCTCAAGCAGTGACCGGGACCGGCACCCCAACATTACCAACTTTTCACCACCCAGACACGTGCAGTTAAGGTGGCGCTGCCTATATCTTGCGTCATCCACCGCCGCCGGCAGATCGGAAGAAATGTCGGTCCTCCAGTCTGAATGTGAAGATGAAAAGAAGGTATCACTCCATGAGCAAGATCGGACGCCCCTCTCTTAAAACCGTCCTGAAGGGAACGACCGTCGCAGGCCTCGCGGCTGTCATGCTCTCGACCGGCATTCCGGCCCAGGTCTACCAGTCTTTCGCCGAGCCGGTGACCGTTGCCGCGCCGCAGGTTCCGAGTTTTGCGGATGTTGTCAGCGCGGTGTCTCCCGCCGTCGTCTCCGTCCGCGTCAAGTCCGACGCAACCCCCGTCTCCGACGACAGCGGCAACGGATTTTCCTTTAATTTCGGTGGTCGCGGCTTTGACGACCTGCCGGACGACCATCCGCTGAAGCGCTTCTTCCGCGAATTCGGCAACCAGATGCCGGGCGGCCCGCGTGGCCAGGATCATGCCCAGCGCAATCCGAACCGTCCGCATTATCTGCGCCCTGTCGCCCAGGGCTCCGGCTTCTTCATCTCCGAAGACGGTTATGTCGTCACCAACAACCACGTCGTTTCCGACGGCTCGGCCTATACCGTGGTGATGAATGACGGCACCGAACTCGACGCCAAGCTCGTCGGCAAGGACAGCCGCACCGATCTCGCCCTCCTGAAGGTCGATGCCAAGCGCAAGTTCACCTATGTGAAGTTTGCCGATGACGCCAAGACCCGCGTCGGTGACTGGGTGGTGGCCGTCGGCAATCCCTTCGGCCTCGGGGGCACCGTGACGGCCGGTATCGTATCTGCGCGTGGCCGCGACATCGGCTCTGGCCCCTATGACGATTTCATCCAGGTGGATGCCGCCGTCAACCGTGGCAATTCCGGTGGCCCGACCTTTAACCTGGAAGGCGAAGTGGTGGGCATCAACACCGCGATCTTCTCGCCGTCCGGCGGCAATGTGGGCATCGCCTTCGCCATCCCGGCTTCGACCGCCAAGGATGTGATCGCCGACCTGATGAAGGATGGCAAGGTGGAGCGCGGCTGGCTTGGCGTGCAGATCCAGCCGGTGACGCAGGATATCGCCGAATCGCTCGGTCTCGCCGAAGCCAAGGGTGCGCTTGTGGTTGCCCCGCAGGATAACTCCCCGGGTGCCAAGGCCGGCATCAAGCAGGGCGACGTGATCACCGCCGTCAACGGCGAACCGGTGAAGGATGCCCGCGATCTCGCCAAGAAGGTTGCCGCGATCGGTCCGAACCAGAAGGTCGAGGTGTCGATCTGGCGCGATGGCAAGGCTCAGTCCCTGCCGGTCATGCTGGGCAACCTCGCCAGCGACGAAGCGACGAAGGCCGAAAAGACGCAGAGCGAGCCGGACAGCCAGCCGTCGAGCGAGAAGGCTCTGGCCGATCTCGGCATTACCGTGGCACCTGCCGAAGATGGCAAGGGTGTTTCGGTGACCGATGTCGATCCGGGTTCGGAAGCGGCAGCCAAGGGCCTGCGCGAGGGTGAAAAGATCACCTCGGTGAACAACCAGCAGGTTTCGTCTGCCCGCGATGTGACGAAGGCTCTCGAAGCGGCGCGCAAGGATGGTCGTACCCGGGCGCTCTTCCAGGTCGAATCGCAGAGCGGCAGCCGCTTCATGGCGCTTCCGATCAACCAGGGCTGATCGATCCCCGCAGACTCTGATCCTTAACGATGAAAGGCGCCGGGCCGGGCTTGGACCGGCGCCTTTTTGACGTCTTCAGGAGGCCCGCATGCAGACCAATGCACCGCAAAACCATGACCTGGCCGAATCCGCCTTCAATCAGGTTGATCGGGAGGCTATTGTCCCGCACATGAAGATTCTGGTGATTGAAGACGATCTCGAGGCCGCGGCCTATATGACGAAGGCGTTTCGCGAGGCCGGCATCGTGGCCGACCACGCGAGCGATGGCGAGAGCGGGCTCTTCATGGGCTCGGAAAACGCCTATGATGTGATGGTGATCGACCGCATGCTGCCGCGGCGTGACGGGCTTTCCGTGATCAGCGAATTGCGCAAGCGCGGCGTCAACACGCCGGTGCTGATCCTCTCGGCGCTCGGCCAGGTGGACGACCGCGTGACCGGCCTTCGCGCCGGCGGCGACGACTACCTGCCGAAACCCTATGCCTTCAGCGAGCTTCTGGCACGCGTCGAGGTTCTGGGCCGCCGCAAGGGAACGCCCGAACAGGAGATGGTCTACCGCGTCGGTGACCTGGAGCTCGACCGCCTGTCGCACGAGGTGCGGCGCGGCGGCAAGGAAGTGCTGCTGCAGCCGCGCGAATTCCGCCTGCTCGAATATCTGATGAAGAATGCCGGCCAGGTGGTGACCCGCACCATGCTGCTCGAAAACGTCTGGGACTACCATTTCGATCCGCAGACCAACGTCATCGACGTGCATGTCTCGCGTCTCAGATCCAAGATCGAAAAGGACTTCGACAAGCCGCTGTTGAAGACCATTCGCGGCGCCGGCTACATGATCAAGGACGAGGCGTGAAACCGTCATCAAGCCGTGTCCGACTGGTGTTCCGCTCCACGACCGTGCGGTTGTCGGCGCTCTACATCGTGCTGTTTGCCCTGTGCGCCGCCTTTCTCGTCGTCTATGTGACGGCGATGTCCGAGCGGCTGCTGGCGCAGCAGGTGCGCGAGGCGCTCTTGCAGGAGACGGCGGAAATCCGCGGCGCCTTCGAGCGGGGCGGCATCAACCAGTTGCTGCGGGTGATGGAACGCCGGGCCCGCCAGCCGGGCGCCAATCTCTACGTGATTGCGAGCCCCAGCGGCGAGATGCTGGCCGGCAATGTGGCAAGCGTCGAACCCGGCATTCTCGGCAAGGAGGGCTGGACGAACATGCCCTTCCGCTACGAGCCCTTTACCGAGCTCGGGCCGCCGCGCCCGCATGTGGCGACCGGCAACGTGTTCTTTCTCGACAATGGCCTGCGCGTGATGGTGGGACGCGATCTGGGCGAACCCGGCCGCTTCCGTGGTATCGTGCGGCGCGCGCTGATGGTGGCGCTGGCGATCATGGGCCTCGGCGCCGTGATCATCTGGTTCGGCATCGGTCGCAACGCGCTGAAACGCATCGACCGGATGTCGGCGGCGAGCACCAAGATCATTGCCGGGGATCTGTCGCAGCGCCTGCCGGTCGGCGTTTCCGGCGACGAGTTCGACCGCCTGTCGGAATCGCTGAACTCGATGCTGGAGCGCATCGAGAAGCTGAACGAGGGCCTGCGGCAGGTCTCCGACAACATCGCGCATGATCTCAAGACGCCCCTGACGCGCCTGCGCAACAAGGCGGCCGATGCGCTGGCCGAGGATCGCGACGATGTGCGGCGTCATGCACTGGAGGGCATCATCGCCGAATCCGACCAATTGATCCGCACCTTCAACGCACTCCTGATGATTTCGCGGGTCGAAGCGGGGTCGATTGCGGCTGAAATGTCGATGATCGACCTTTCGGCCATCTCTGCCGACAGCGCCGAGCTTTACGAGCCGGTGGCGGAAGAGGCGGGGCTGTCGCTGACGATGGAGATCGAGCCGGGGCTGACGGTCAACGGCAATCGCGAACTCATCGGCCAGGCGATCTTCAACCTGCTCGACAATGCGATCAAATACGCCGCCGAGAGCGGCAGCGAGACGCCGGTCAGGCTCGTGCTGGCGAAAGCGGCGGATGGGCTTCGCCTTTCCATCTGCGACAGCGGGCCGGGCATTCCGGCGAACAAGCGCGCCGAGGTGGTGAAGCGCTTCGTGCGGCTGGACGAAAGCCGCTCCAAACCCGGAACCGGGCTTGGCCTGTCGCTGGTCGAGGCGGTGATGGAGCTGCATGGCGGCCGGCTGGAGCTGTCTGCCACCCACGGCGACGATGCTCCACAGCCGGGGCTGACGGCAACGATGGTCTTCCCCGCCCAAAAGCCCTAAATGGGTTTGGAAAGCCTGGGGAGGATAGACGCGATGACGCTTCGGCGCCTGACGGATCTGCGCGAGACGCAGCTGAAACCGTTCAACCAGACGGAAGCCAAGGCGGCGCTGTCCACGTTGAAGGAGATGGGAGCAGCTCAGCCGCGCGTGGCGGAGATGCTGGCCTCCGGCGGTGTGCTGAAGGAATTTTTCACCGCCGCCTTTTCGCTCTCGCCTTATCTCCGCGATATTGCCGTCCTGCGGCCCGAGCTTGTGGCGGACGTGCTTTCCGAGCCGCTGGAGACGCTGCTGGGAGAGGCGGTCGATCAGGTGCGCCAGTGCTGGAAGCCGTCTTCCGAGAACGGTGCGCCTTCCGAGGCCGAGGTGATGGCCACGCTGCGCCGGGCAAAGGCAAAGGTGAGCTTTATCCTGGCGCTGGCCGATCTGGCCGGCCTGTTGCATGCGCGCGAGACGACGGCCTGGCTGACGCGGCTCGCCGATGCCGCGGTGGCGAGTGCCATCGACCACCTGCTGCTCGCCCAGCATCATGCCGGCAAGTTGACCCTGCACGACCTGGTTGATCCGGCCAAGGGATCGGGGCTGATCGTGCTTGGCATGGGCAAGCTCGGTGCCTTCGAGCTCAACTATTCGTCCGACATCGACATCGTCATCTTCTTCGATCCCGACTCCGGCATCCTGCCCGATCCGCTGGAAGCGACCGAATTCTATGGCCGGATGATGCGCCGGCTGATCCGCATCCTGCAGGAGCGCACCGGCGACGGCTATGTGTTCCGCACGGATCTGAGGCTCCGGCCCGATCCGGGATCGACGCCGCTGGCCGTGCCGGTCGAGGCGGCGCTGATCTATTACGAAGGGCGCGGGCAGAACTGGGAGCGGGCCGCCTACATCAAGGCGCGACCGATGGCCGGTGACCTTGCCGCCGGGGAGGCGTTCCTGCGCCAGCTGGTGCCCTTCGTCTATCGCAAATATCTCGATTATGCGGCAATCGCCGACATCCATTCGATCAAGCGCCAGATCCATGCGCACAAGGGCCATGGCGCGATTGCGGTGAAGGGCCATGACGTCAAGCTCGGGCGCGGCGGCATTCGCGAGATCGAGTTCTTTGCCCAGACGCAGCAACTGATCGCCGGCGGACGCATGCCGGATCTGCGCGAACGACAGACGGAGAAAGCGCTGGCCGCGCTGTCTGATGCCAACTGGATCCGACCGGAGATCGCCAAGGAGCTGACGGAGGCCTACTGGTTCCTGCGCGATGTGGAGCACCGCATCCAGATGGTGCGCGACGAGCAGCTGCACCGCCTGCCGGAGACCGAGACCGAGCTGAAGCGCATTGCCTATATGCTGGGTTTTGCCGATACGGCGGCCTTTGCGGCCAAGCTGGAGGGCGTGCTGCGCACCGTCGAACGACGCTATGCGAAACTCTTCGAGCAGGAGGCAAAACTCTCGACAGGCGACGGCAACCTGGTCTTCACCGGCCAGAACGACGATCCGGAAACGCTGAAGACGCTGTCGAAGCTCGGTTTCGAGCGGCCCGCCGACATGTCCCGGGTGATCCGCACGTGGCACAATGGCCGCTACCGGGCGACGCAATCGGTCGAAGCGCGTGAGCGGCTGACGGAACTGATGCCGGATCTTCTGACCGCCTTTGGCCGCAGCAAACGGGCGGACGAGGCGCTGCTGCGCTTCGACGGGTTCCTGAAGGCGCTGCCGGCCGGCATTCAGCTGTTTTCGCTGCTCGGCAACAATCCAGGCCTCCTGTCACTGCTCGTGACCATCATGTCGGCGGCACCACGGCTTGCCGATATCATCGCCGCCCGACCGCATGTCTTCGACGGCATGCTGGACCCCGGTCTGATGGCGGAAATCCCGACGCGCGACTATCTCGCCGAACGGCTGATGACCTTCGTCGGCGGCGCGCGTCATTACGAGGAGATCCTCGACCGGCTGCGCATCTTCACCGCCGAGCAACGGTTCCTCATCGGCATTCGCCTGCTGACCGGTGCGATCACCGGCATCCAGGCGGGGCGCGCCTTCACCGATCTCGCCGATCTCGTTATCGAACAGGCGCTGGACGCGGTCCGGGACGAAATGCGTCAGGCGCATGGGGAATATCCCGGCGGGCGCGTCGCGGTGATGGGCATGGGCAAGCTCGGCAGTTTCGAGCTGACGGCCGGGTCGGATGTCGATCTCATCCTGCTTTACGATTACGACGATGCAGCATTGGAATCCGACGGCGCCAAGCCGCTCGACGCGATGCGCTATTTCACCCGGCTGACGCAGCGGCTGATGGCAGCGCTTTCGGCGCCGACGGCGGAAGGGATCGTCTTCGAGGTCGATCTGAGGCTGCGTCCCTCCGGCAACAAGGGGCCGGTCGCCACCCGCATCAACGCCTTCCGCAAATACCAGCAGGAAGAAGCCTGGACCTGGGAGCACATGGCGCTGAGCCGCGCCCGGCTGATCTGCGGCGACGAGAGCCTGATGGCACAGGCGAACGCGGTGATTGCCGAGGTCATGCAGAGCCCGCGCGAACGGCGCAAGGTGGCCGCCGATGTCGCCGAGATGCGCCAGATGATCGAGACGGAAAAGCCGCCGAAGAGCGCCTGGGACTTCAAGCTGATGCCGGGCGGGCTGATCGATATCGAGTTCCTGGCGCAATATGCGTGCCTCGTCGCACCGCAGGCGGCAGAAGTCGATGGTGGTCACGTTCTGGCAAGCGGCACGGCGCTGGCTCTGAAACGGCACGGGGAAGGTTTGATCGGTGCCGATGACCTCGACACCTGCATCGCGGCGCTGGCGCTCTATACGGAGCTGTCGCAGATCATCCGGCTCTGCCTCGGCGACGAGTTCGATCCGAAGGACGCGCCGGCGGGGCTGATCGAGCGCCTCTGCGCGGCTGCCGATCAGCCAAACCTGAAACTGGTGGAAACCGATATCAAACGCACGGCCAAAGCGGTGCGGGCGATCTTTACCGCGACGCTGTCGCTCAAGTCTCCGCCTTCCGAGGGATGAAGAGGGCGACCACCGTGCCTTCCTGAAGCCGCGAGCGGATGCGCATCGTGCCGCCGTGCAGCGTGACCAGCGAGCGGGAGATGGCAAGCCCGAGGCCTGAGCCACCCTTGCTCTTGGCATACTGGCTCTGCACCTGTTCGAAGGGCTGACCGATCTTGCCAAGCGCCGTTTTCGGGATGCCGATGCCGGTATCGGCGATGGTGAGCCAGAGGCCGCGGTCTGTTTGCCGTGCTCGCAGTTCCACCCGACCGCCTTCATCGGTGAATTTGACCGCATTGGAAAGCAGGTTGAGCAGGATCTGCTTCATGGCGCGTCGATCGCCCTGCATGCGAAGGCCGGTTTCGATGCGCTGCGTGACGGCGATGTGCTTTTCTTCGGCAGGAATGGAGGTGAGGCGTACGCTTTCCTCGATCAGCGGCGCGAGATCGATCGTCTCGCAGTTGATCATCATGTGCCCGGCCTCGATCTTCGACATGTCGAGGATGTCGTTGATGACGTTGAGCAGATGCTTGCCGCTGTCGTGGATATCGCGGGCATATTCGCTGTATTTCGGCGAGCCGACCGGGCCGAACATGCCGTTCAGCAGGATTTCCGAGAAGCCGAGGATGGCGTTGAGCGGCGTGCGCAGCTCGTGGCTCATATTGGCCAGGAACTCGGATTTCGCCTTGTTGGCGGCCTCGGCGCGTTCCTTTTCCGCCTGGTAATTGGCATTGGCGATCGACAGTTCCGCCTTCTGGCGCTCAAGCTTGCGCTGCGAGGCCGACAGATCGTTGATCGTTGCCATCAGCCGCCGTTCGGATTCGCGCAGGCGCTCCTGGTTGCGTTTGAGAAGCGAAATATCGGTGCCGACCGAGACCATGCCGCCATCGCGGGTGCGCCTCTCGTTGATCTGCAGCCAGCGTTCGTCGGCAAGCTGGACTTCCGTGGTGCGCGAAAAGCCGCTGATATCCGGATCGGCAATTCGCCGCTCGATGACCGGGCGAAGGGCCGCGGCCATGACGGTGCTGCGTTCGGTGCCGGGCACCAGCACGCTTTCCGGCAGGCCATACGCCTGCTGGTAATGGGCGTTGCACATGACCAGGCGGTCATTCTTGTCCCACAGCACGAAGGCCTCTGACGTGCATTCGATGGCGTCCGCCAGGCGCTGGTCGGCTTCCGCATAGCGCTGGGCCAACCGGTGCTGTTCGGTGACATCCATGGCAATGCCGATGACATGGGCGCGGCCGGGGCCGGTATGCATCACCTGCGCGCGGGCGCGCATCCAGACGTAATGCCCGGCGGCATGACGCATGCGGAACACCTGGTCGATCTGCTTGGCATTGCCGCGGCCGACGGAGCGGGCAAGCGCAAACAGGTTGCCATCGCCCGGATGCATCATGCGCGCGGCCTCGCTGAAGGACATCACATTGTTGCCGGGCGGCAGGCCCAGCATGTCGTACATCGACCGGGACCAGAACAGGCGACGGTTCGAGAGGTCGAAATCCCACAACCCGCAGCGCCCGCGGGCAAGCGCGGTCTCGACCCGCATGTTGGATTCAAGGAAGATCTCGTCGGCATCGCGCGCCCGCTTCACCTGCAGGTAATAGGCGTAGAGGATGACGAGCAGGACGGCGGAAATGCCGGTAAACAGGGTGACATTGAGCGAGACCTGCTGGCGCCAGAAGGCCTCGATGCTGTCCAGCGAGTAGGAGGCGACGATGAGGCCGCCGCCGAGACTGCGCATGGCGGCATAATGCGGCACGTCGTGGAAGCTCGTCTCGATCACGCCGTCGCCCCCGCCGAAACTGCGCTTGGCAACCATTTCCGGCAACAGAGAATCGAAACGCTGGCCGATGACGGCAGAGACACCCGGGGACCCGCCGAAGATGACGCCGGTGGAATCCACCAGGAGAACCGTGGCCGCCGCATCCACCTGCGACTGGGGCAGGATGCGCGCAAGGCGGCTTTCGGCGGTTATCCGGTCGCCCCGACCGATGACGTCGGCCTGGTCCTCGAAGGCCGCGGCGCTCGCGGACACCATCAGCGCCACCGTCTGCCGCGCCGTTTCCTCCATGCGCACCCGCTCGGAGAGGAGCCCCATCAGACGCGAGGCGGCCACGACGGCCAGAAAGGCGATGATGAGGACGGGGATCGAGCGCTTCAGCCAGAGTTCCATGCTCGGCAGCTCTGCCAAGCGACGGCGCAGATGCTCGATGATCCGCCCAGCCACGAGAGCATCAAACGCCGATCGACCCGGAAATTTTGCGCGCAACCGCACTCCGGCTGCGGGTTCCCGCTGCACGTCCGCCATGGTTCTGGATGGTCCCTCGTAAGTGATTCGCACTGCCGCTTGCGATGTAAGGACAGTGAATCATTGACGATTCGGCTTGTCCAGAGGAACTCATAAAATTTTAATAATTGCAGGCTAGCCGCGCGAACGTTCCCAACGAGGGTGCCGCAGGCAGACGGCAGCGAGCCTGCCGTCTGCCTGACCGATATCAGCCGGTCAGCATGCGCTCGACGATGTCGCGGACATCGGTGGAGAGTTTCGGCTTGCGCTGAATGTCAGCGAGCACGGAGCGGGCCTGATCGGCACGGACCGATTCCAGCGACCGCCAGGAGCGCATCGAGGTGAGGAGGCGGGCGGCCAGCTGCGGATTGCGCGGGTCGATCGCGAGAATCTGATCGGCGAGGAAGCGGTAGCCGTCACCATCCGGGCGGTTGAAGCCGGTGGCATTGGCAAAGGCAAATGAACCGACCAGCGAGCGCACCCGGTTCGGATTGCTTGCCACGTAATGCGGATCCTCGAGCAGCGCCTTGACGCGTGCAAGTGCGGCGTGACCGGGAATGGTCGCCTGGATCGAGAACCACTTGTCGAGCACCAGAGGGTTGTTTTCGAACCGCTTGAGGAAGCCGCCAAGCGCATTGGCCGTTTCGGCCTGACCGGGGAAACGATGGGCGAGAACGGTCAGTGCCTGCACCATGTCCGTCATGTTGTCGGCGCTGGCAAAGGCTTCGGCCGCACGCGCTGCCGTGCCGTGCAGGCTGGTGAGGTAGGCAAGCGCGCTGTTGCGCAGAGACCGTTTGCCGGCACTGGCCGCATCCGGCGTGAACGGCCCTTCGATCCGCATGCCGGTGAACAGGCTTTCGAAAATGTCTGCCCCCGCCTTGGCGATGAGGGCGATGATGCCCTGGCGGCCCGAATGGATGGCGTCCGGGTCATTGTTGTTGCCGAGTTCACGGGCAATGTCGGATTCGCTCGGAAGCGCCAGCGCCTGGGCCCGGAAGGCCGGCTCCAGTCCGTCATCGGCCGCCGCTTCGAGAAGGGCGGAAATCAAAGCCGGATCGCAGACAACCTCGCGGCCTTCCCGGGCATCACGCGCCGCCTGCATCAGGTTGGGCAGAGCCAGATCGTTCAGCGCCTGCCAGCGCGAGAACAGATCGCTGTCATGGCGGGCAATGTGGGCGAGATCCGCCGGTGCCTGCTTGAAATCGAGATTGATGGGGGCGGAAAAGCTGCGGTTGAGCGACAGAACCGGACGGGCGGCGATGCCGGAGAAGGTGAAGGTCTGCGTGCGCGCGGTCAGATGCAGCACGTCGCCCGTCACTTCACCGCCGGCAACCGACGTCGGTTCGGCAATTGAGCCGTTGTCGAGGATCAGCGCGAAGGAGAGCGGAATGTGCATCGGCTCCTTGACGGGCTGGCCAGGCGTGGCCGGCACCATCTGCTGAAGCGAAAGCGTAAAGGTCTGGCTGCCGGCATCATAGACCCCGGAGGCCGTCACCATCGGTGTGCCGGCCTGGTGATACCAGCGGGAGAATTGCGACATGTCGCGGCCGCTGACATCGGCAAAGCAGGCGACGAAATCCTCGACGGTGGCTGCCTCGCCATCGTGGCGTTCGAAGTAGAGGTCCATGCCCTTCTTGAACAGGTCGCGGCCCAGCAGCGTCGCGATCATCCGGGTGACTTCCGATCCCTTCTCGTAGACCGTTGTCGTGTAGAAGTTGTTGATCTCGCGGTAGGTGGTCGGGCGCACCGGATGGGCGAGCGGGCCGGCATCCTCCGGGAACTGCTCCGCCTTCAGGTGGCGCACCTCGGCGATCCGCTTGACGGGACGCGAGCGCATATCGGCGGAAAATTCGTGGTCGCGGTAGACCGTCAGGCCTTCCTTCAGGCACAGCTGGAACCAGTCGCGGCAGGTGATGCGGTTGCCGGTCCAGTTGTGGAAGTATTCGTGGGCGATGATCGCCTCGATATTGGCGTAGTCCTGGTCCGTCGCGGTTTCCGGGTCGGCGAGCACGAACTTGTCATTGAAGACGTTGAGACCCTTGTTCTCCATCGCCCCCATGTTGAAATCGGAAACGGCGACGATCTGGAAGATATTGAGGTCGTATTCTCGGCCGAACCGCTCCTCGTCCCACTTCATGGAGCGCTTGAGCGCATCCATGGCGTAGGCGGCGCGCGGCTCCTTGCCATGTTCGACATAGATCTTCAGCGCGACCTCATTGCCGGACATCGTCTCAAACGTGTCCTCGACAACGCCAAGGTCGCCGGCAACGAGGGCGAAGAGATAGGACGGCTTCGGATGCGGATCGAACCAGGCGGCAAAATGCCGGCCTTCATCGTAATTGCCGCCGCCGAGAAAATTGCCGTTCGACAGAAGCACCGGATTGGCGGCCTTGTCGGCAATGATGGTGATCGTGTAGGGCGCAAGCACGTCCGGGCGATCGGGGAAATAGGTGATGCGGCGGAAACCTTCCGCCTCGCACTGCGTGCAGTAGACGCCATTGGTGCGGTAGAGACCCATCAGCTGCGTATTGGCTTCCGGATTGATCGTGGTGATCACCGTCACCTCGAAGGGCGCGCTTTCGGGAAGATCACGGATCACCAGCCTGTCAGGACTTACGTCATACTGGCCGGCCGGCAGTTCCATCTGGTCGAGCCTGAGTTCCGTCAGCGACAGCTCGTCGCCGTCGAGTTCCAGGGGAAGGCCAGCATCCACACCGTCCCGCCGGTGG
Source organism: Allorhizobium pseudoryzae (assembly GCF_011046245.1). Taxonomy (NCBI): domain Bacteria; kingdom Pseudomonadati; phylum Pseudomonadota; class Alphaproteobacteria; order Hyphomicrobiales; family Rhizobiaceae; genus Affinirhizobium; species Affinirhizobium pseudoryzae. The sequence goes on along the minus strand of NZ_CP049241.1, from coordinate 3,623,048 downwards.
AAAATCAGGCGAGCCTCGATGCGGGTGGCCGTCGGATCCAGTTCAAACGTCAGATCGACGCGTTCCAGGACGAAGTCAGTGGGGCGGTAGTCCGCCAGATGCACAATCTGGCCCGTGTCTGTTCGCATGTTATTCCCTGGCTCTGGACTGGCGGGAGGCTTTTTCGTTTTGCGCAATGCAAAGTCCCCGCAATATTGCACCCAAAACTGAACGATTGTTAAAGCCGTTCCGAAAAAGGACAGGATAGATTACCGCCTTACCGGCTGGTTGCTGTCACGATGAATGAAACATTGATCGTTTCATCACAAGCCGTGATGTGTGCGAGGTTCTGCTTGCGTTGAGGCATCATTTCCCTGATCCTCTCTCTGCCGGCCGAAGCGTCGCCGGTCCTGCCATGAGCCTGCCCGCATGAATTCCCAAGCGCAAAATCCCCTGCGAGGGATCGCGATGAAAGTCATTTCGGTTGTTGTTTTCCTCGGAATGCAGACCTTCATCAAGTCGGCCGGTGAAGGTATCCCGGCGGGCCAGATCACCTTCTACCGATCGGCCTTTGCGCTGCTGCCGATCCTTGGATATCTGGCCTTGCGGCGCGAGCTTTCAACCGCCTTTCGCACGGAAAGTCCGTTCGGGCATCTGAAACGCGGCCTTCTCGGTGTCGCGGCCATGGCCTGCGGTTTCTACGGACTGATCCAGCTGCCGCTGCCGGATGCCATCGCGATCGGATATGCCTCGCCGCTGATGGCGGTCATCTTCGCGGCCCTGATCCTCAAGGAGCAGGTGCGGATCTATCGCTGGACCGCAGTGGCGCTCGGTATTTTCGGCGTTTTGATCATTACCTGGCCAAAACTCTCGATGTTCGAGCAGGGCGGGCTTGGGGCCAGCCAGGCGACAGGCGCGCTTGCCGTGCTGCTGTCAGCGATCATCGGCGGCCTTGCCATGGTGCAGACGCGCCAGCTCGTGCGCACGGAAAAGACGGCGACGATCGTCGTGTTCTTCTCGCTCACCGCCTCTGTGCTGTCCCTGATCAGCTATCCGTTAGGCTGGGCACCGCTGTCGATGGAGGAGAAGCTGTTTCTGATCGGCGCGGGTTTCTGCGGCGGGCTTGGCCAGATCTTTCTGACCGAAAGCTATCGGCATGCGGACGTCTCGACGGTGGCGCCGTTCGATTATTCCTCGATCATTCTGGGAATCGTGATTGCCTATTTCCTGTTCGGCGACGTGCCGACCTGGCAGATGCTGCTCGGCACCTCGATCACGGTTTCGGCCGGCATCTTCATCATCTACCGCGAGCACCAGCTGGGTCTCGAACGCAAGGCGGCGCGGAAGGCCTCATCGCCTCCCGCGTAATCGTCCGGCACTGTGCGTCAGTTCAAAGAGGGATATGGCTGGTGGCTGTGTTGCGGCCCTGCCTGGAGCCGGTCGCCGCATGGGTGTATTCGGAGCTGGCGCGGACTGCCGTGCCGATGGCGGCGAGGTTCATGCGCAGGCTGCGGATCGTCTTGATCATCATCTTGTCCTCAACGTTCACGGAAATCAGCGAAGATGGCCGTCGGACGGGCCTGCATGCCGCGGCGGACATAGGCGCGCGCGGAAATCTGCTCGTTCGTGACGGAGCCGAAATTGTGGTAGCCCTGCGTGGAGCGGGGTGAGAGGCCGGCGAGACGCAAGGTCTCGAAGCCGGAATGGATGGGGCGGATGCGCGTGGTCATGGCCTTGGTTCCTAAGTTCGGTTTCCTCCCAAGACACGGCTGCTAATATTGCACCGCAACATAGATTCGGCAAGCACGGGCAATGCGTCGCTGCCATGCGTAAATTGCATGGCAGATTTCATAAAAGCTTAACCTTGATCAATGTTTTGGCAGGCCGTGCCGGAACAGCAGGAGGTCTTGCCAGGCCAGGGCCTTGTTGGCAGGCGCCGTCATCAGGTCCTGCGGGTGCAGACTGGCGAGCGCCTGCATGCGAAGGCCTGCAATGCTGACCTCACGCCAGCTGCCGCGCAGGCTGAAGATGGTGCCATCCCCATCCAGGAAAAAACGCGCCGGAAAGTTGCCGAGCAGCAGCAGGTGGGTGGGTTCCGCCAGGGCGATCTGCCGCTCGATAAAGGGCCGGCAGATCTCGATTTCCGCCGGCGAAGGCTGGCGATTGCCCGGCGGGCGCCACGGCACGACATTCGTCAGAAGCACCGTCTCACGCGAGAGGCCGATCGAGGACAGCATGCGATCGAGCATCTGTCCCTGACGACCGGCAAAAGGTTCTCCGTCGCGGTCGTCATCGGCAGAGGGCATGGGGCCGATCACCATGATGCCGGAGGACGGGTTGCCGCTGGCAAAGACGGTGGAGCGCGCGCCGTGCTTCAGATTGCATCCGGAAAACGCGTCCAGCGCGGTCTTCAATTCGCCGAGCGTCCGGGCCGCCTCTGCCGCGGATTTTGCCGCCGCCACCGCATCGGCATCCGGGACCGCAACGGACGGGGCAGGGGCCGGCGCACGGCTGGTGGCCGCCTGCGCAGCCCTCGCGGGGGATGTGCTCGCCGCGCGGGGCTGCTCGCCGGTGGCCGGGGCAGGGGAGCGCGCCCGCATCTGCGCGGCGCGCGCCGCCTTCTGTTCGGCAAACTGCGCGATGCGATCGACCGGCTCATCCTCCAGCAGCCATTCGACGCCGGAATCAGCATAGAAATGCAGAAGGGCTGCCAGCTCGCCGGGGGAAAGATCATGCGCAGGGGTCATGGCGACGACCTTAGCGGATGCGGCGGCCCGGATAAAGCGACATCACGCCGCCCAGCGGCCGACATCCCCGCTTTCGCCGATCAGCGCCAAGCCGTGAGCGATCGACAGCAACTCGCCGCCGCTTTCGATGCGGTCGGCATCGAAGCGCCGCCGAAAGAGATCGCGTACCGCGGGCACAAACGAGGTGCCGCCGGTGAGGAACACCTTGTCGACATCCGCTGCCGGCGTGTTGGTCTTCACCAGCACCTCGTCCAGCGCCTCCTCGATGCGCGCCAGGTCGTCGGCGATCCAGGTCTCGAAATCGGCGCGCTTCACCGTCTTGTGGCCGGCCTTGCCGAGGGGCGAGAAGTGGAACTCCGCTTCCTCCTCGTGGGACAATGCCATCTTGGTGGCGGAAATCGCCTGATAGAGCGGGTAACCCTCGTCGTGCTCGATGAGTTCGATGAAGAGTTCCAGCTTGTCCGGCTCCGTGGCGGAGCGCACGAGCGACTGCAGATCGGCGAATTCGCGGGTCGTCTTGAAGATCGACAGCTGGTTCCAGCGACCGAAGTTCGCATAGTAGCCAGCCGGCACGTCGAGCAGTTTGCCGAAACTCTTGAAGTGGCTGCCCTTGCCGATTTCCGGCGAGACGAGATTGTCGATCAGCCGGTAGTCGAAATGATCGCCGGCAATTCCGACGCCGGAATGGCCGACGGGGATCGCCTTCAGCTCTCCCGCATGGCGTTCGAAGCGGATGAGTGAATAGTCGGTCGTGCCGCCGCCGAAATCCGCCACCAGCACGTTGGCATCATGGGTCAGCGACTGGGCGAAATAATAGGCGGCCGCGACCGGTTCGTAGACATAGTGGATTTCCGGCAGTTCGAAGCGGGTGAGCGCCGCCTGGTAACGTTCCAGAGCCAGCGCCTCATCCGGATTGGCGCCGGCAAAACGCACCGGGCGGCCGACGACCAGCCTCGAAATCTCCGTCGGCCATTCCTCGCCCGCATAGGCCTTGAGACGGCGCAGGAAGATCTCCATCAGATCCTCGAACTGCTGGCGCCGGGCAAAGACGAGCGTTGCCTGGAAGGCGGCGCTGGCAGCGAAGGTCTTGATTGATTGGAGGAAGCGGCAATCCCCCGGATTGTCGATGAACATGCGGATGGCGGCCTGACCGGCCTCGACCTTCAGTGCCTGGGCGCCGAGCTCTGGGTCCTTCATGAAGGAGAGCGCGGTGCGCATGCTGTCGCTCACACCGGCGCTGCTGGTGAAGGGAAGCGAATGGGTGGTGGTGCCGCCGGCTTCGGCCAGCGCCAGAACGGTATTGGTCGTGCCGAAATCGAGCCCGAGCGCGCGTGCCATGCCGAACGTCCTTTTATCTTCGAAATGAACTGAGACGGGCGCCTGCGATGGAGCACCCTGAACGAGACGAGGACGACCGGCGCCCTCTGATAACGAGGGGGCGCTGATCGCACAGTGCCGTGAAGATTTCAAGACAGGCGGGCAGGGGAGACCGCAATTGCGGTCCCCGTGATCATCATTCGGCGGCCGCGGCCGGAGCCTGCGGAGGAAATTCCGAGTTGGCGGGCGCGTGATCCGCCTTGCGGGCGAAAAGCCGCTTCAGGCCTTTGCCGAGACGATCCATCTCGACGAAGATCACCGGCGTGATGAACAGCGTCAGCATCTGCGAGACGACGAGCCCCCCCACCACGGCAATGCCGAGCGGCTGGCGAAGCTCGGAGCTTGCGCCGGAGCCCAGCGCGATCGGCAGTGCTCCGAGCAGCGCGCAGAAGGTGGTCATCATGATCGGCCGGAAACGCCGCACGCAGGCCTCGTGGATCGCCGCGACCGGTGCTTCGCCTTTCTCCCGGATGAGTTCCACCGCCACGTCGATCATCATGATCGCGTTCTTCTTGACGATGCCGATCAGCATCAGGAGGCCGATGAGTGCAATGACCGAGAGGTCGAAGTTCATCACCTTCAGCGCGATCAGCGCACCGAAGGCTGCCGCCGGCAGGCCGGACAGGATCGTCAGCGGATGGATGAAGCTCTCATAGAGCACGCCGAGAACGACATAGATGGTGATGACGGCGGCGAGAATCAGCAGGCCGGTATTGCCCTGGCTCTCCTTGAAGATCGCCGCATTGCCGCCATAGGAGGTGAAGACGTCGCTCGGCATGTTGAGGCTCTGCTTGATCTCGTCAATGCGAGCCGTCGCCTGGCTGAGCGAGACGCCATCGGGCAGGTTGAAGGAGACGGTCGTCGAGACGAGCTGGCCGGTCTGGTTGATCGTCACCGGCGCCTGCTTGCGCTCCACCGAGGCGAAGTTGGAGAGCGGCACCAGCGTTCCGGATTTCGATGACAGGATGTTGATGTCGCGCAGGAATTCGTCATCCCACGGCTTCGACTTGTCGAGTTCGACGATGACGTCGTAACTGTCGCCGGTCGATTGGATCTGGGCGGCGGTATAGCCGCTGAAGGCCATTTCCAGCGTCTTGCGCAGCTGGTCATTGGTAATGCCGTAGGCGGCGGCCTTTTCCGTATCCACCTTGATGTCGGCGGCAATCGCGCCGTTCTGGGCATCCGAGGTCACATCGGTGAAGAGGCGGTCTTGGCGCAGCGCCGTCTGGATCTTGCCGGCCCATTCGTTCGTCGTCGAGGCATTCAGCGCCTGGATGACCAGCTGATACTGGCTTGCCGTGCTGCGCCCGCCAAACCGCAGGCTCTGCTGCGGCGTGATGAAGGTTTTCAGGCCCGCGACCTTGGCCGTGGCCTTGCGCATGTCGTCGATGGTCTGCGCCAGCGGCGGGCGCTCGTCCTTCGGCTTCAGTTCAACGAACATTGTGCCGTTGTTGAGCGGACTGCGGGCACTGCCGCCAACGATCGACGTGACGTGCTTGACCGCCGGGTTCTTGCCGATGATCTCCGCCACCTGCGCCTGCAGGGCCCGCATCGCCTCGTAGGAAATGTCCTCGCGGGCGCGGGTGGAGACGGAGAGCCGTCCGACATCCTCCTGCGGGAAGAAGCTGGAGGGCAGCGTCATGAACAGCCAGCCGGAGGCGGCAATCGAGGCAAGGAAGCTGAGGAGCACCACGCCGCGGTGTTTCAAGCACCAGGAGACCGAACGGTCATAGCCGCGCAGCGTATAGCCGAAGCCCGCATCAAACCAGCGGATGATCATCGGCGGGCGGGACGAGTGCGAGGAGAGGCGCGAGCCGAGCATCGGCGTGACGGTGAGTGAGACGAGCGCCGAGGTGAGGATCGCAAGCGTCACGACCATGCCGAACTCGTTGAACAGGCGACCGACGACACCGCCCATCAGCAGGATTGGGATGAAGACCGCGACGAGCGAGATCGACATCGACAGAATCGTATAGCTGACTTCCGCGGCACCCTTCAGCGCCGCTTCGCGCATCGGCAGGCCCTCTTCATGAAGCCTGAGAATGTTCTCCAGCATGACGATGGCATCATCGACCACAAGGCCGACCGAGAGCGTCAGGCCGAGCAGCGAGATGTTGTCGATGCTGTAGCCGAGCGCATACATCGCACCGAAGGTGCCGATCAGCGACAGCGGCACGGCAAGACCGGGAATGATGGTTGCCATCAGGTGGCCGGTGAAGAGATAGATCACCAGCACCACGAGCCCGATCGTCAGGAACAGCGTGAACTGAACGTCGTGGATCGCTTCCTTGATGGCGGTCGAGGCATCGTTCATCACGTTGAGATGCACGGATGGCGGCAACTGCGCCTCCAGCGCCGGCATTTTGGCCCGGATCTCCTCCACGACATCCACGGTATTGGCATCCGGCTGGCGCTGGACGGCGAGGATGATCGAGCGTTTGCCGTCATACCAGCTGCCGGCATCAAGATTGGCGACGCTGTCTTCCACGCGTGCGACATCGCCGAGATGGATGGGCGCGCCGTTTTTCGTCGCAATCACCAGCGAGCGGAACTCGTCGGCATTGGTGCGCTGCGTCTTTGCATCGATCGTCAGCCGCTGGTCAGCGGTCTGCAGCGTGCCGACCGGTGTCTGGTTGTTGGCACCCGCAATCGCCGACGTGACGGTATCCACGCCAAGCCCGCGTGCCTGGAGCGCCGTCGGATCAAGCCCGACCCGCACCGCATAGGTCTGCGAACCGTAGATGCTGACTTCCGCGACGCCGGGGAGCGTGGAGAGAAGCGGCGAGACGATGTTTTCGGCGATCTCGTCCACCTTGGAGCGCGGCAATTCGTCGGAATTGATGGCGAGCAGCAGGATCGGCGCATCCGCCGGGTTGGTCTTGCGGTAACTCGGTGCCGTCGTCATGTTGCTCGGCAGCTGGCGGGTCGCCTGCGAGATCGCCGCCTGCACGTCGGCCGCTGCCGCATCGATGTTGCGGTTGAGGTTGAACTGCAGGATGATCGAGGTATTGCCGAGCGAATTGGTAGCGGAGATTTCGCTGACGCCTGGGATCGTCTCGAACTTCTTGATCAGGGGCGTCGCAACGGACGTCGCCATGCTTTCCGGCGAGGCGCCGGACAGCGAGGCCGACACGTTGATCGTCGGGAAATCGACCTTGGGAAGGGCTGCGACCGGCAGCAGGCGATAACCGGCAAGGCCTGCCAGAATGAGCCCGATGGCAAGCAGCGTCGTGGCAACCGGGCGGTTGATACAGAAGGCTGGGATCATGGCTGGAGCGCCCCCGTGACCGAGGCGGCATCGGCCACCGGCAAGGGTTTGTCGCCGGCAAACTGCTCGACCACATGTTGCCCGTCGGCGAGCTGCACCTGGCCCTCGACCACGACATGGTCACCCTCCGAAAGTCCAGACGCGATGGCGGTCTGATCGCCATTGGCGCGCGCCACCGTCACCTTCGTGGCATGCACCTTGCCGGTTTCGTCCACGGTATAGACGAAGGAGCCCTCGGCCCCCGGCCGGACGGCGACCGTCGGCACGATGATCGAGCGATCGCTCGGCTGGAAGTGGATGGTCACGTTGACGTTCTGGCCGGGCCAGAGCGTGCCCTTGTCGTTCTTGAACTCGGCTTTGGCGAGCACCGTTCCGGAACTCGAATCGACGCTGTTATCGAAGAAGGAGAGCGCGCCCCGATCGGCAACGCCGCCGGTGGCCGCCGGGTCGGCATCGACGGGCGCGGCATCGGTCAGGCCGCGATGCAGGTCCGGCAGGTAACGCTGCGGCAGACGGAAGCCGACGGAGATGGGATCGTAGCGGGTGATCGTGACGATGCTGGCACCGGCGCTCACATAGGCGCCGGGACTGATGACGATGTCGCCGAGCCGGCCGGCATAGGGCGCGCGGATATCGGTATGCTCCAGCGTCACCTGGTCTGCGGCCAGCGTTGCCTGGTCTGCGGCGAGTTTTGCGGCGGCGGTATCGCGGGCGGCCTTGGCCTGTTCATAACCTTGCTGCGACTGGGCGTTCTGCTTCAACAGGTTCTCGGCACGCTGCAGGGCGGCCTGCGTTTCCGTGAGCGTTGCCTGGTCACTGGTGATGTTGGCCTGGTCCTTGGCGACGGCGGCAGCGGCTGTCCGGTCATCCAGCTTGGCGATCAGGTCCCCGGCCTTCACCTCCTGGCCATCTTTGGCGATCACGCTCATCAAGAGGCCCTGCTGGAGGGCGGCGATCGTCGTGTTGTCGGCGGCCTCGGCAAAGCCGTTGGCCACGACGTCGAGCGGCAGCGTTCCGGTGGAGGCCGCAAGCGTGCGCACCGTGGCCGGACCACCCGTGCGGCGTCCCTGGCCCGAGCCTTGACCCGAGCCTTGACCCGACCCTTGACCCGACCCTTGGCCCGACCTCTGGCCTTGCCCGGAGGCCTGCGCCTGGCTCTCGCCCTGGCGGCGCTGCCCTGTTGCGGAAGCGGTTCCCTCGGTTCCGGCCTGTTGCCGGTGGCCGCCATCGCCTTTGTCGGAACCAAAGCCGGCGGCAGCCGACAGTTGCTGGAGATTGGGAATCTGCAGCGCGGGCGGCAGAAAATCGCGATAATACCAGGCGCCACCGGCGCCGATGGCAAGGATGCCGAGGAAGGTCCAGGTCTTGTTCATATACGGGCCCGCAAGCGTCGAGAGTGGGAGGATCGACTATGCTGCGATGCAAAATGGCAGCGTTTTTGAGGAAACGCCTGAACCCGCGGAAAATCACCTTAAACTTCTGTAATCTGGGAAGAATGTGGCATCGGCTGGCGACGGGACACGGGTGGCGTGTCTACCGGCGCCGGCGCAGCAACCAGAGAGCGGCAAGGCCCGCCGCCGCCAGCAGCGCGCCCCACAGGATCCACGGCGACTGGTCGATCATGAAGCTGGAAGCCGGATAGGGAAAGACCCCCGTGCCCTGGCCGATCCAGACGAGGCCCATCAGGACGCACAAGCCGGCAAGGATGGTCAGGAGAATGCGAAGGATGTTCATGGCGGGTCACTCCTCACGGAAAGGGTCGTCCACCCGCCTGGCCCCGGCGGGCATGAGGCCGGAACCCCGCTCGGCGCAGGCCGGGCGGGGAATTGTGATCGCCGTTCAGAGCGATTTGGCAGCGCCGCCATCGACGCGGATCATGCTGCCGGTGACATAGGCTGCCGGGCCGGAGCAGAGGAAGGCGCCGACCGCGCCGAACTCGTCCACGGTGCCCAGCCGTCCGGCCGGAATGGTTTTGATCGACGCCGCCCGTACCTCGTCGAGCGCCTTGCCCTGCCGTTTGGCATTGGCGCCGTCCAGCTCGTCGATGCGGTCGGTGTGGATGCGGCCGGGCAGGATCATGTTGGCCGTGATGCCGAACGAGGCGACTTCTGTGGCCAGCGTCTTGTTCCAGCCGACCAGCGCGCCGCGCAGCGTGTTGGAGAGAGCAAGGTTCGGGATCGGCTCGATGACCCCCGACGAGGCAACCGTCAGGATGCGGCCAAACCCCTGTTCCTTCATCGCCGGCAGGAAGGCACTGGTGAGGGCGATCACCCGCACGACCATGGTCTGGAAAAAGCTCTCCAGCTTTTCGACCGTCATCTCTTCGGCGGTGCCGGGCGTCGGCCCGCCCGTGTTGTTGACGAGAATGTCGAGCCCGCCCAGCTTGTCTGCGACGGCCTTCTGCAGGTTTGCCACCGCATCGTCTTCGGCGAGATCCGCCCAGACCCAGTCCGCCTTGCCTTTGCCCTCGGCGTTGATCGCCTTGCAGTTTTCCGCAAGCCTGTCACCGCTGCGCCCGCACAGGAGCACATGCGCGCCTTCCGCGGCGAGCGCCCGGGCAATGCCGAGGCCAAGGCCACGCGAGGAGGCGAGCACGAGCGCCCGTTTGCCGGAAATGCCGAAATCCATCTTACGTCTTCCTTCCTGATGCAAGTCACGTCGGCGCGGACCTTAACCTGAGGAACCGGGTGGGGAAAGGGCATCCGGCGGAGACGGGATGCCAATTGTTGTGCGGCTTGGCTGCACTACATAGGAAGGCATGTTGACCCTTGATGCCGTCTCCTCCGAAGCCGAAGCTTTCGCCCTGTTCGATACGCTGCCGCCGGTTCTGCCAGCGGAATTGATCGGCCTGTGGCATGGGCATGGGCTGCCGACGGGTCATCCACTGGACGGGGTGCTGGAAAATCTCGGCTGGTACGGCAAGCGGTTCCACGGCGACCGCCGGGCAGATGCGCTGCTGTTTCGCTGGGGCGAACGGCGGCTGGTGCCGATCGACCCGGTAAAAATCCCTGTTGGCCTCGCCCTGCATCTCTCCGGCTTCGGTCGCAGCCGCGCGGGTCACAATCTCTTCTCCCATCTGATGCGCGGTCTGCGGGCGCATGGCCCGGTGGCCAGCGTCCGGCAGGTCACCTATCGCGGTGTCGAGAGTGCCGCCATGGCCTATGACCGCAAGCCGATCGTCGATCACTTCCGGAGACTGGACGAGGACCGCGTGCTCGGCGTCATGGAGATCGCCGGCGACGCGCGGCACTATATGTTCGTGCTCGAATGGGTGTCGGACAGCTGATACACGATGTCGGCCATGCAGTCGGAGCGCGCCGGGCCGCGCAGGACACAGAGGCTTGCCCGATTGTGAAACATGCGCCGACCGTCCCGTCGCTCATCGCCATCAACCGCTGGCCTTGCCCTTTGCCGCCCTCGCGCCCTGCTTCTCCGCCCCGATCGACCCCCAATGCGCATTCTAATTGACGCTTACGTACACGTAATATATTCTTCAAGATCAATAGGCGTTCCCGAAATTTCACGCCGCCATGCGTTGCAACGCGGCTCGACAAGGCCTGTGGCTTTTGCCAAGGAGGAAGGCAACAGGGGAAGCGCCCGAGCGGGAGAGAATGCATGACTGAACACATGGAACTGCCGGAACGCGAAAGCATGGAATTCGACGTGGTGATCGTCGGCGCGGGGCCGGCTGGCCTGTCCGCGGCGATCCGGTTGAAGCAAGTCAATCCAGAGTTGACGGTCGTCGTTCTGGAAAAGGGCGCCGAGGTTGGCGCGCATATCCTCTCCGGCGCCGTCGTCGATCCGATCGGCATCGACCGGCTTCTGCCGGACTGGCGCGAGGAGGAGGGCCATCCCTTCACCACGCCGGTGACGGACGACCAGTTCCTGTTCCTGGGGCCGGCCGGTTCGGTGCGTCTGCCGAATGCCTTCATGCCACCCTTGATGAACAATCACGGCAATTACATCGTCTCGCTCGGCCTCGTCTGTCGCTGGCTTGCCGGCAAGGCGGAAGAACTCGGCGTCGAGATCTATCCGGGTTTTGCCGCCACCGAAGTGCTCTATGACGAAGATGGTCGCGTGATCGGGGTCGCGACCGGCGACATGGGAATCGAGAAGAACGGCGAACCTGGCCCGAACTATACCCGCGGCATGGCGCTGCTCGGCAAATATGTGCTGATCGGCGAGGGCGTGCGGGGATCGCTCGCCAAGCAGCTGATCGCCAAGTTCAAGCTGGACGAGGGCCGCGAGCCGCAGAAATTCGGCATCGGCTTCAAGGAGCTGTGGGAGGTGAAGCCCGAGCATCACAAGGCCGGCCTCGTGCAGCATTCCTTCGGCTGGCCGCTGGACATGAAGACGGGCGGCGGCTCCTTCCTCTACCATCTGCATGACAATCTGGTGGCCGTCGGTTTCGTCGTGCACCTGAACTACAAGAACCCCTATCTCTTCCCCTTCGAGGAATTCCAGCGCTTCAAGACGCATCCAGCGATCCGTGACACGTTCGAAGGCGCCAAGCGCATCTCCTACGGCGCACGTGCAATCACCGAAGGCGGCTGGCAGTCGGTGCCGAAGCTCTCCTTCCCCGGCGGCGCGCTGATCGGCTGTTCCGCCGGCTTCGTCAACGTTCCGCGCATCAAGGGCAGCCACAATGCCGTCCTGTCCGGCATGATGGCGGCGGAGAAGATCGCCGAGGCGATTGCCGCCGGTCGTGCCAATGACGAGCCGGTCGAGATCGAAAACGCCTGGCGCGCCAGCGATATCGGCAAGGATCTGAAGCGCGTGCGCAACGTCAAGCCGCTGTGGTCGAAGTTCGGCACGGCACTCGGCGTGGCGCTCGGCGGCATCGACATGTGGATCAACCAGATCTTTGGCTCCTCGCCCTTCACGCTGAAGCACGGCAAGACGGACGCAGCCTCGCTGGAGCCGGCGGCCAACCATAAGAAGATCGACTATCCGAAGCCGGATGGTGTCCTGACTTTCGACCGCCTGTCTTCCGTCTTCCTCTCCAACACCAACCACGAGGAGGATCAGCCGGTCCATCTCCAGGTGAAGGACATGGACCTGCAGAAGCGCTCCGAGCTTGGCGTTTATGCCGGCCCGTCCGCCCGTTACTGTCCGGCCGGCGTCTACGAATGGGTGGAGAAGGATGGCGAAGAGGTCTACGTCATCAACGCGCAGAACTGCGTGCACTGCAAGACCTGCGACATTAAGGACCCGAACCAGAATATCAACTGGGTGCCGCCGCAGGGCGGCGAGGGCCCCGTTTATCCAAGCATGTGAGCGTCAGCGGCCGAACGGGGGAGCGAGGAGGCTTCCCGGTCGGTCGGAAAGGGAGTAGAGAGGAGTGGCAAGGCATCTGCAGGACAAGCCGACGATGAAATACGCCGGACAGCGCAAAGACAGCCACTTTCTGCGCGCCACGTGGCGGCGCGTCAGGACCAGCCGAAGCCGTCTTCTGATTCCGGTCATTGCGGTGGCAGGCGGGCTTGTGCTGGTCGTCAGCCAGATGGCACCGGAGCTTGCCGGCAAGTGCCGCGCCGATGCGGGACCGAATATCGACTGGAGCGAATGCCGCAAGCGCATGCTGATGCTGGAGCACAGCCAGCTGGACGGCGGTCGTTTTGCCGGCGCTGATCTCAGCCGCACCGATTTGAGCCACAGCAGCCTGAAAAACGGCGATTTCACCAAGGCGATCCTGCTGCGCGCCTCGCTCAACAAGGCGGATGCCGAAGGCGCCAACTTCAGCAAGATCGAGGGGTACCGCACGGAGTTCCCCGGCCTAAAAGCCAAGGGCGCCATCTTCCAGGGTGCGGAAATGCAGCGTGCCAATTTTGCCGGTGCCGATCTGCAGAATGCCGATTTCACCAAGGCAGAACTTGCACGCGTCAATTTCCAGAAGGCGACGCTCGGCAACACGGCCTTTGCCACCGCCAATCTCTCCCGCGCAGTCTTTCAGGGTGCCCATGTGGAAGGGCCGGTCGATTTCACCAATGCATTTTTGTTCCTGACCCGGATCGAAGGCGTCGATCTGTCCCAGGCCACGGGTCTGAAGCAGGAACAGGTTGATCTCGCCTGCGGCGATCAAAACACAGCGCTTCCGCCGGGCATCACCACGCCGCTGAGCTGGCCCTGCGACAGCGATTGACGTTTGCCTGACGACCGAGTGTTAACCTGTCTGCCGGGGCGTTATCCCTTCATTAACCATACCGTCTTTAAATTGCGGACCATTAAAACACCGCAATAAGGACACAATCATGTCGATCTCGCGCCGCGGGCTGATCTTCGGGTTGCCGCTTTTCCTGGCTGGCTGCTCCACGACCTCGATGAATTCGCAAGCCGATTACGCCGCACGCCCGAGCGAACCTTTCCCTCTGAAGGAAGTGCCGATCGAGAAGATCAAGCCGGAACTGCGCCGCACGGAAGTGGCCTATGCGACACCGCACAAGCCGGGCACCATCGTGGTGGATACACCGGCGCGCCGGCTCTACTACGTGCTGGAGAACGGCCGGGCGATGCGCTACGGCGTCGGTGTCGGGCGGGCAGGGCTGGCGCTTTCCGGCAACGCCTATGTGGGCCGCAAGGCGGAATGGCCGACCTGGACGCCGACCGCCAACATGATCCGGCGCGACCCGAAGAAGAACCTGAAGTTTGCCGGCGGCATGCCGGGCGGCCCGAACAATCCGCTGGGCGCGCGCGCCATGTATCTCTACCGCGGCGGTGGGGACACACATTTCCGCATCCACGGCACCAACCAGCCGGACTCCATCGGTCACGCCATGTCGAGCGGCTGCATCCGCATGATGAACCACGACGTCATCGATCTCTATGCCCGCGTCAAAGTGGGCGACCGTGTCGTCGTGATCCAGGAAACCGCGCGGGCGTGACACTGGTGGAGTGCTGCTGCGGCCATCGCCTCAGCGGCACTTCCAGGCGACGAGCATCAGAGCTCCGACAATGCTCAGATGTTCGGTAACGACATAGAACTCGAACGTCTTCATCGGCTCTTCCATCGCCCAGAAATTGTGCGCGATCGGAATGGTGAGAAGAGTGAAAACGGCGAGAGCGCCGGCGCCGAGCCAGGCGTGGCGATTGAGGATGATCAAGGCCGAGCCGCCGAGCTGGGTGATGATGACGGCGATATTGAAGACGACGGCCGGCTCCAGGCCGAAATGCGTCATTTCCCCCACCCCGCCCGAAAAGTCCAGCAGCTTGGAAAGACCGCTTCCCCAGAACATGAAGGTCAGAACGGTTCGGGCGAGATATCCGAACCAACCGGTTGCAAAGATGTCCAGTGCGGACGGCATGCGCCCGCTATCTGCTGTCGACATGACAATTCCCCCATAGGTTGCGCTCCAGGCAGCCTATCAAGTCCACGGACAAATGGAAGAGTGGGGGCGTCGATTATCCGCGGCTTTCCCGCCGTTCCAAGGCCACCGAAACAAGAAACACGCCAAGTCCGAGCGCCGAGAGAACGGCTCCGACATAGCCGGTCGCACCGTAGCCGTAGCCGGCGGCAATCACCAGGCCGCCGAGCCAGGCGCCGAGCGCATTGGCGATGTTGAAGGCGGAATGGTTGGTGGCGGCGGCGAGCGTCTGCGCATCGGCCGCCACATCCATCAGGCGGGTCTGGACAGCCGGGCAGGCGGCAAAGCCGCAGCCGGTCAGGAACACGCAGATGCACAGCATCACCGGGTTGTGGGCAGTCAGCGAAAAGACGCTCATCATCACGATATTGAAGGCGAGCATGCCGCCGATCGTGCCCTTCAGCGAATAGTCCGCCATGCGCGAACCAAGCACGTTGCCGACATTCATGCCGATGCCGAACAAGGTCAGCACGATGGCCACCATGCTGACCGGCAGGCCGGCGGTATCGGTGACCGTCTTTGCGATGTAGCTGAAGATCGAGAACATGCCGCCGAAGCCGACCGCGGCCACGGCAAACGACAACCAGACCTGCAGCCGCGTGAAGGCGCTGAGTTCGCGGCGGATGCTGGCGCCCTCCGCCACCTTGTCCCTCGGCAGGTAGATGGCGATCAGAAGCACGGTGAGCGCACCGAAAAACGCCACCAGCAGGAAGGCCGCCCGCCAGCTCATCATCTGGCCGAGGAAGGTGGCGAGCGGCGTGCCGATCAGCGTCGCAATCGTCAGCCCCAGCATCACGCGGCCGACCGCCCGGGCGCGGCGATGCGGCTCTGCCATCGAGGCGGCGACCAGCGCAGCCACACCGAAATAGGCGCCATGCGGCAGGCCGGTGATGAAGCGCATGAGCGTAAAGCTGCCGAAGGCCGGTGCCAGCGCGCTCATGGCATTGCCGAGCGCAAACAGCGACATCAGCATCAGAAGCAGCGTCTTGCGCGGCAGCTTGGCCGCCAGCGCCGCAATGACCGGCGCCCCGATGACCACGCCGACGGCATAGGCACTGATCACATGACCGGCCTGAGGGATGCTGACGCCATAGGTCGCCGCCACATCCGGCAACAGGCCCATGATGGCAAACTCGCCGGTTCCAATCCCGAAGCCGCCAACGGCAAGCGCGAGTTCGATCAGGGCGATGGAGAGTGGCGTAAGCGGGTTTGCATCCTCGCGCTGCCGCGTGGATGGGTAGGGGACAGGAGCATCGGTCATGGGATTCGCGCACAAGAAGGGCCTTTGCCGGAAGGGCATCGGCCGGGAGATTTCGGGAGGAGATCTTTGATGTGGATCAATACTAAGGCTACCATATCATTTTGCGGTGCGGGAGAGGGGAAATGCAGCGCCGTGAAATAATCATGATCCTCCACGAGGATGACATTGCCGCTTGCAGTGCGCCGGGCAGGCAACCATTTGCAGGCTTATCCGTTTTCTTGCGCACCCATTTGTGGAACACCGGCCTCCCATGAACCTCATTGCCATCCTCAACCGCGACGGCGGAACCTTCAAGACGACCGACATGGACGCCTATAGCCGCCAGATGGCCGACGTGTTCCGGGCCGAGGGACACGAGATCGAATGCCGGGTGGTCGCCGGCGACGATGTGGTCGGTGCCATGGAAAAGGTGGCGGCGACGCCCGGCGTCGAAGGTCTGATCGCCGGGGGTGGCGACGGCACGATTTCGGCCGCGGCCTCCATTGCCTGGCAGAGCGGCCTCGCCCTCGGCATCGTGCCGGCGGGCACGATGAACCTGTTTGCCCGCACCCTGAAACTGCCGCTCGATATCTGGCAGGTGTTGGACGTGCTGGCGAAGGGCGAGGTGCAGGATGCCGATATCGCCAGCGCCAATGGCCGCAGCTTCGTGCACCAGTTTTCGGCCGGCCTGCATTCCCGCATGGTGCGTTACCGCAATCAGATGAGCTATGCCTCACGGCTCGGCAAGATCCGCGCCAGCACGCGGGCAGCCCTCGGCGTGATGTTCAATCCCCCGGTCTTCGAGGTGGAGTTCACGGTGGAGGGGCGCAAGGAACTGCGCAAGGTTTCCGCCATCTCCGTCTCCAACAACGAGTTCGGCAGCGACGGCCTTCTCTATGCCGACAGCGCCAGTGGCGGTCATCTCGGCTTCTACGTGGCCGATGCGCTGACGCCCCCGGGCGTCGCGGCGCTTGCCATCGATATCCTGCGTGGCCGGCTGAAGGAAAACGAAGCCGTCAGCGCCATGACGGCCACCGAAGTGGACCTGCATTTCCCCCGCGCCCGCAAGGACATCCGCTGCGTCATCGACGGCGAGCTTCTGCCGATGGACCGTGACGTGACGCTCAAGATCCACGCCGGTGAGCTGAAGGTGCTCGTGCGCCAGCCGCAGGCGCCGATGGCGCAGGTGCAGGCCCAGGAAGGCGTGGCGACGGCGACCGTGGGCTTGTAACGGCGCTTATATCCGCGGCAAATAAGTCTGGTAATCGAAGCTCGAGACGGTGCGCAGATAGGTGATGGCTTCCTTGCGTTTCGTCTGGCCGTAGATGCGCTGATAGTCCGCCCCGAACGTGTCGCGGATGAAGGTAGAGGCGAGGAAGCGGTCGACCGCCGTCAGGAAATCGTGGGTGAGGATCTCGGGGTTCTCCGGCGCGCTGTCCGGTCGGGTGACGGGGCCGGGATCAAGCGTCTCGTCGAGGCCGAGCAGCATGCCGCCGAGGATGGCCGCCAGCAGCAGGTGCGGGTTGGCATCGGCGCCGGCCACGCGATGTTCGATGCGGGCGGCAGGGCCATTGCTGTCGGGGATGCGCACGGCCGTGCCCCGATGGCCAAAGCCCCAGTCGATCTTGTCCGGCGCAAACGAACCCGGCTGGAAGCGGCGATAGGAATTGGCAAAGGGCGCAAAGATCAACTGCGCTTCCTGCATGGTCTTCAACATGCCGGCGGTCACCGATTTCAGCCGCACCGGATCGCCGCCCTTGGCGTCGAGAATGTTGTTGCCGTCGCGGTCGAGGATGCTCGCATGCACGTGCAGGCCGGAGCCGGCCTGGTCACCATAGGGTTTGGCCATGCAGGTGGCTTTCAGCCCATGCCGGCGGGCGGCGAAATCCACGACGCGTTTCAGGTAGATGCAGTCATCGGCGGCTGCCATCACATCCGGCTTGTGCAGCAGGTTCACCTCGAACTGGCCCGGGCCGAATTCCGCCGTCGTCGCATCCGCCGGCAGGCCCATGTCGTCGCAGTAGCGGCGAACCGTGTCGAGAAAGTCTTCGAGCGCTGCGGTAGCCCGCATGTCGTAGAGCTGGAAGCCTTCCACCTCGCCATTCATCACCAGTGCCATCGGCGGGGTGGGCTTGCCCGTGGTGCGGAAATCCGGCTCCACCACGTAGAATTCCAGTTCGGTCGCCACCACCGGCGTCAGCCCGCGTTCGGCATAGTGTTGCAGAACCTTCGCCAGAATGGCGCGCGGACAAACGTAATGCGGCTCGCCCGAGAGCGTATGCATGGTCGCCATCACCTGTTTGGAGCCCTTTGGCCCCCAGGGCAGCGTGGTCAGCGAGTTCTTGTCCGGCGTGCAGATGCCGTCCGGATCGCCGAGCGTCAGCGAAATGCCGGTGATGTCGTCATTGTCGTCGCCCCAGATGTCGAGCGACTGGGTGGAGGAGGGCAGGCGCACGGTGTTCTTCCACACCTTGTCCTCTGCGCTCAGCGGAATCATCTTGCCGCGCAGATCGCCGTTCATGCCGACCAGCAGGATTTCGATGCGCGGCGCCGTCTTCGTGCCGTCGCCTGCTTTGCCGATCGTCTCGTCCGTCATGAAACCCCGTCCTGCTCACGGTCGGCCTCACGCCGTTTGCGGCTGCTTGCCAAACCTGTTCCCGTTGGTCCATGTTCGTAGCCGATCAGAAACCGCCTTACAATCAGCCATGGCGAGGCGCCGTCCGGTGCCGGATCCATGCGGGGGAATACCGTGAACCAGTCGATGCCTCTCTCCAATCTCGGTGCCATTGATGCAGCCCATCACCTGCATCCCTTCTCCGACATGAAGCAGTTGAACGAGAAGGGCACGCGCATCATCGCGCGCGGCGAGGGGGTCTACATCTTCGACGCCCAGGGCAAACAGTATCTCGACGGGTTTGCCGGTCTCTGGTGCGTCAATATCGGCTATGGCCGCACCGAAATTGCAGACGCCGTGCAGCGGCAGATGAACGAACTGCCCTATTACAACACCTTCTTCGGCACCACGACGCCGCCGACCACGCTGCTCGCGCAGAAGATCACGGCCCATACCGATGGTCTTCTGAACCACGTCTTCTTCACCAATTCCGGTTCGGAGGCCACCGACACCTGGTTCCGCATGGTGCGCGTCTACTGGAAGGCGCTCGGCCATCCGACGAAGACGCATGTGATTGCGCGCCGCAACGGCTATCACGGCTCGACGGTCGCCGGCGCCTCGCTCGGCGGCATGAAGCACATGCACGAGCAGGGCAACCTGCCGATCGAAGGTATCTCGCATATCGGCCAGCCCTATTGGTATGCGGATGGCGGCGATCTGACGCCCGCCGAATTCGGCCTGAAGATGGCGCGCGAACTGGAGGCGAAGATCGATGAACTGGGCGAGGAGAATGTCGCCGCCTTCGTCGCCGAACCGATCCAGGGCGCGGGCGGCGTCATCGTGCCGCCGGACACCTACTGGCCGGAGATCGAGCGCATCTGCAAGGCACGCAACATCCTGCTCGTCGCCGACGAGGTGATCTGCGGCTTCGGCCGGCTCGGCACCTGGTTCGGCCACCAGCATTTCGGCTTCAAGCCGGATCTCGCCCCCGTCGCCAAGGGGCTGTCCTCCGGTTATCTGCCGATCGGCGCCGTGCTGGTGAGCGATCGTGTGGCCAGGGTGATGATCGAGGAAGCCGGCGATTTCAACCACGGCTACACCTATTCCGGTCACCCTGTCTGTGCCGCGGCGGCGTTGGAGAACCTGCGCATCATCGAGGAGGAGGGGCTGGTGGAGCGCGTGCGCTCCGATATCGGCCCCTATTTCGCCGCCGCTTTGAAGACTCTGGAGGATCACGAGATCGTCGGCCAGGTGGATGCGGTGGGACTGATCGCCGGTGTGCAGATTGCCGCCGACAAGGCGACGCGCCGCCGGTTTTCCAAGCCGGACGATGCCGGCGGCGCGGTGCGCAACCATTGCCTGGAGAATGGACTTGTGATGCGCGCCACCGGGGACCGCATGCTGGCCTCTCCGGCGCTGATCATCAGCCGCTCCGAGGTGGACCAGATGGTGGAGACGCTGCGCAGAGGGCTCGACCACCTGCGCGATACGCAGCGCTGATCAGCGCTGCGCCTCCGGGACCTGTGCCAGCCATATATAATCGAAGCGCATGGCGTCCCCGTCCTGCGCAAAATTGTAGGGAACGACCTCGGACTGAACCTGAAGGCTCTGGGGGGCAATCCCATGCGCGTCGAGCAGGCTGGCAATGCCGCCCGGAATACTGTTGCTGCCATCGACCGGCCAGATGAGCAGGCCGGGGCCGCGTTTGAGTGCCGAGCCGAGCGGCACGGGCTCGACGAAATCCGGCATCAGCACGGGCACGGTGGGATAATGCAGCCGCGTATTGCCGGCGGTCATCAGATCGCTGCTGATGATATAGGCAGGCCGTTCGCCGCGCTTGGTGATGATCTCTTCCAGCACGGCGCGATAGGGCACGTGTTCCTTGCCATACTTGCCGAAGTAGGGCGCGACGATGTTGCTGATCGCGAGATAGATCGCAAAACCCGTGATGATGCCCAAGACTGGCGGCGCAAGGCGCGCCACGCTCTGCCGGCTGTCGATCTCGGCAGCGGCAAGCTTCAGCGTCAGGTAGAGCGGCAAGAGCAGCAGGAAGGGCGATAGCCATTTTTCGCGGATGCTGGAAGCGCCGAAGCCGATGCCGATCAAGGCCACGATCACCAGGCAGGCGACGATCATGCGGCCGATCAGTCGCGTCCAGGCATTGCTTGCGTGCCATGCCGCGCCGATCTGGCGGAAGAACACGAGCCCGAAAACAAGCACGACCGGCAGTCCGCCCTTGAGCGTGGAGATGAGAATGGAAATCTGTCCGCGGATCGTATCGCGCAGGGCATCGCCGGAGGAACCGGCGCGCATGGCTTCCACGGTTCCGGTCGTTGCCGCGTCCAGGTGCATCAACACCCAGATGAAGTGTGGCAGTGCAATGGCGGCCGCGATACCGCCGGCAACCAGGATTCGCCAGTCGAACAGGCGCTTGCGCAGTTCGGCCTCCGGCAGCACGGCAAGCGCTGCGGCGATCGGAATGATGACGAAGTTGTACTTGGTGATGGCGCCGATGCCGACCGTGACGCCGAGGAGCAGGTAGCTGACAAGGCTCGGGCTCTTCACCGTCCGGATGAAGACGCACAGGAAAATCGAGACCAGACAGAGTGTTGCCACCGCATGGGTGAGATCGCGCTGGGCCAGCACCGTGACCGAGGGAACGGCCAGCACGCCGATCATGGCGACGAGCGGCAGGCGGCGGTCGTCCATCAGCATGCGCGCCGCCAGCCAGTAGAACAGCGCGCAGAGAAACAGAAGCACGTTCTTCAGAAGCGAGACGCTGGCGACCGACAGGCCGAACAGGTCGATCGTGCCGATCTGCAGCCAGTTGTAGAAGGGCGGCTGTCGGCCATAACCCAGCAGCAGGAACTGCGCCTGGAACAGCTGTTCGGCCTCGTCATTCTGCATGCTGTCGGAGCGCAGCACGCGCAGGATCACGCAGAGTGCAAAATAGCCGAACACCAGCCAGAAAACGGCCCCCGGTCGGCGAACGAGAAGGTTATGGAGTCTGTTGCTCACCGTTGTAGACGTCTCTCACGATATAGCTGACGGAACTGTCGTCCCGGTAATAGGTACGGGCAATCATTTCGGCGAGGATGCCGGTGGTGATCAGTTGGACGGCGGACAGGAACAGCATGACGCCGATCATGAACAGCGGCCGGGTGCCGATATCATTGCCCAGGATGAATTTGTCGACGAAAAGATAAGCGAGGATGACGCCGGACAGCGCGCCGAGCCCGAGGCCGAGGGAGCCGAAGAAATGGCCGGGCCGCGCCTTGAAGCGCATGAAGAACATCACCGACAAAAGGTCGAGGATCACGCGGAAGGTGCGCGAGATGCCGTATTTCGACACGCCGTGCTGGCGCGCATGGTGGGTGACCGGCATTTCGCCGATGCGTGAGCTCGGAACGACTCCGGCAACCCAGGCCGGAATGAAACGGTGCATTTCGCCCATCAGCTTGACCTGCTTGATGACCGAGCCGCGATAGATCTTCAGGCTGCAGCCGTAGTCATGCAGGCGAACCCCGGTGATGCGGCCGATCAGCCGGTTGGCGATCCAGGACGGCACCTTGCGGAGCAGAAGCCCGTCCTGGCGGTTCTTGCGCCAGCCGACGAGCAGGTCGAGCTCACGCCGTTCCAGCTCGCGCACCATCTCGGGAATATCCTTCGGATCGTTCTGCAGATCGCCGTCGAGCGTCGCGATCAGCCGACCGCGGGCCTGGGTGATGCCGGCCTGCATGGCGGCGGTCTGGCCGAAATTGCGCTGCAGCGCCACCACATAGAGGTCGAGCCCATCGCGCCCGATCGCCGCGCGGGCGTTCGCAAGCGTCGCATCCGTGCTGCCATCGTCCACCAGGATGAGTTCCCATGGCTGGCCGTAACCAACCATGGCTTCTTGAATGCGGGCAATCAGCGGGCCGACGCTGTCTTCTTCGTTGAAGATGGGTACGACCAGCGAAAGCTCGATGGCTGCAGCGGTTGCCGGTGCGATCTCGATCGACTCTGCTGTTGTCCGCACGGGATGTTTCTCCTAAAGCTCTGGACCGGTCGCTGTGGCGGGACGCGATGGGCGTTTCGTCTCTGCCGGCCCTTTGATCGCGTCCTCTATATGAAGATTGACATGCTTGCCAGTCGAAAACCGTGGCTGATTCGCAACGCAACGAGCCTGGTGACGCTGGCCTCGGTTGCTGCCTATATCCTCTTCATCCAGTGGTTCTGGGGCTGGGGCGATATCCTGGCGCGCTGGCAGGAGGCGGGGTGGCAAACGCTCGCCGTCGCCATGCTGCTGTTGCTGTCGACCTATGTGCTGAGGACCTGGCGCATCCACGATTATTTCCCACGCGAAACGGCGGGTCACTTCCGCCGTCTCTTGCGGCTGGTGCAGGTCCATAACCTGCTGAATGTCATGATGCCGTTTCGCAGCGGCGAAGTGAGTTTTCCGCTTCTGATGAGGAAGGAGTTTGGCGTCTCCCTGCCGCGCGCCACTTCCGCGCTTCTCGTCATGCGGCTGCTCGATCTGCATGCGCTGCTGGCCGCTGCCGGATTTGGTCTCGCGCTGGAGAAGGGGCATGCACTCGCCTGGCTGCTCTGGCTTGCCTTTGCGGCGGCCCCGGCGCTCGGGTTTGGCCTCCGCCGCCCGCTCTTTCGCCTGCTGCACGGCGCCGTGCCATCCCGCCTTGAAAAGCTCCTAAGCGAGGTGGAGGCGGGCCTGCCGGTGGACGGACTGGCGTTTTTCCGCGCCTGGGGTGTGACGCTGGTCAACTGGTCGGTGAAGGTCGCCGTGCTGGCCTGGGTGCTGGTCCTGCTCGGTGATCTGAACCTTGGCCCCGCCTTTGGCGGCGCGCTCGGCGGCGAACTCTCCTCCGTTCTCCCCGTGCACGCCCCCGGCGGCGTCGGCACCTATCCCGCTGGCATCACCGCCGGCGCTCTCGGCTTCGGGGCCGATCACGCCGAAGGCGCGCTCGCCGTTCTCGGCAAGGCTGCGGTCAACGCGCATCTGCTGATCATCGTCAGCTCTGTCGTGGGCACGCTGTTGTCGATGCTGGTCGCGCGGGGCGCGGCGGGGGAGCGTTAGGCTAGTTGCAGGCCCAGATGTTGGGCCATCGGCAGGAAATCCCTATCTCGCTGCAGCAGTCTATGACCGTGTTCGATGCAATAGGTGCCGATGATCAGGTCGGCTGTTTTTCGGATCGTAATGCCGCGCGACCGCAACGTCCGGTAATGAGTCGCGGCCTGTACGGCCAGTGCCGGCGACAGCATTGGCAGAATTCGAAGTTCTTGCAGCTCCATCTCAATCACCCGCGCATGCTGGTGGTCGCGTGCACCCTGAAGCAATTCAAGCAGGATGATGTCGCCAAGAATGACACTTCCCTGGCGAATGTAATTGCGCAGGCGCTCAGCCAGCACCTGATCCTCTCGCCGAAACACGGAAACCCAGACGGAACTGTCAGCGACGATCATTCTCCTGCCTTCAGGCTCCAGTCGGTGTCCTGCAGGCCATCGTCACGCATGGCGTCAAGGTCGCCCACCCAGCCAATCCCCTCAAGACGATCAACGGCACGCAATTGGCGGCGAATACGGACGAATTCTCGGAGCGCGCTATCAACGGCGGCCTTCTTGGTTGAGAGGCCACCAAGCTCCATGGCTTCAGAAATGAGATGCTCGTCCAATTCGATGTTCGTCCGCATGGCAAACCTCATGTGTATGATCTCGTCACATCATACACATGAAGCGCCTTGCCTTCAATGTCACTGGAACGCGGTCTCGTAAAAGCTGCGCAATTTGCGTGAATGCAGCTTTTCCGTGGGCATTTCGGCGAGTTTCTGCACGGCGCGAATGCCGATCTTCAAGTGCTGGCGCACCTGCGTACGGTAGAATTCAGTCGCCATGCCCGGCAGCTTCAGCTCGCCATGCAGCGGCTTGTCGGAAACACAAAGCAGCGTGCCGTAGGGCACGCGGAAGCGGAAGCCGTTCGCCGCAATGGTGGCCGATTCCATGTCGAGCGCGATGGCGCGCGCCTGGGAGAGCCGCTTCACCGGCCCGCGCTGGTCGCGCAGTTCCCAGTTGCGGTTGTCGATGGTGGCGACCGTGCCGGTGCGCATGATGCGCTTCAGCTCGAAGCCTTCGAGACCGGTGATTTCCTCCACCGCATCTTCCAGCGCCTGCTGCACTTCGGCGAGCGCCGGGATCGGCACCCAGACCGGCAGGTCGTCGTCCAGCACGTGGTCTTCCCGCATATAGGCGTGCGCGAGCACGTAGTCGCCCAGCCGCTGGCTGTTGCGCAGGCCGGCGCAATGGCCGACCATCAGCCAGGCATGCGGGCGCAACACGGCGATATGGTCGGTGATGGTCTTGGCGTTCGAGGGACCGACGCCGATGTTGACGAGTGTGATGCCGGCATGGCCGTCCTTCTTCAGGTGATAGGCCGGCATCTGCGGCAGCCGCACCGCCGTTTCCACTGCCCGCACCGTCCCCGCCGGCGTGATGATGTTGCCGGGCTCGACAAAGGCCGTGTAGCCGTCCCCACCGTTTGCCATCAACTCGCGCGCCCAGGCGGCGAATTCGTCGATGTAGAACTGGTAGTTGGTGAAGAGCACGAAGTTCTGGAAATGCTCAGCACCCGTTGCCGTGTAATGGCTGAGGCGGGCCAGCGAATAATCGATGCGCTGCGCGGTGAACGGCGCCAGTGGTGCCGGTTCGCCCGGGACCTGGTCATATTCGCCATTGGCGATCAGGTCGTCGGTGATGTTCAGGTCCGGCGTATCGAAGAGATCGCGCAGCGGCATGTCGGAGAGCACGGTCGAGGCGGACGCTTCCACATGTGCGCCTTCTCCAAAGGCGAAGTGCAGCGGAATTGGCGTCTCCGATTCCGACACCGTCACCGGCACATGGTGGTTGCGCATCAGGAGTTCGAGCTGTTCGGTCAGGTAGTGGCGAAACAGTTTCGGCCGGGTGATGGTGGTCGTGTAGATGCCGGGCGCCGAGACGTGGCCGTAGGAGAGGCGCGAATCGACATGGCCGAAACTGGTCGTCTCGATGCTCACCTGCGGATAGCAGGCGCGCAGCCGGCCGGCGACCGGGGCGCCTTTGGCGAGATGCGTAAACGCGTCGATCAGGAAGGAGGTGTTGCGCTCGTAAAGTTCGATCAGCGCATCAACGGCCTTGCCGGCGTCGCTGAAGACCTGCGGTTCGAACGGTTCGGGCTTGATGAAGTTCGGAGAGGAGAGTGTGTAGATTCGTTTTGTCATGGCGCATTATAGTGCGCTCTTCTTAACAAGCCAATTACGTGGCTGCGAAGCTTTGGCAAATTTTGCGGACGTCGTTGCTTTGGCTTTAAAGTGTTCCGTTGCAACCGTTGCCGGTGAAGGGTTGGCAGATCGCCGCACGGCCCGCCTGCAGGTCCGGCACGCGGCGCTGCGCCTCGACAAAGGCGGAAAAGGAGATCGCAAACAGCGCCATGCTGAGGGTGATGATGGTAAAGCGTCTTGCAATCTTCGGCATTGTCCGTCTCCCGTCTGAACGAGAAGGACTATGCGGCAACGCTGATGAATGGGTGCTGAGATCGTGGTTCATCCGGTGTTCAAAGTGATGAACGGAGCGGAATGCCTGCGGGTGGCGAAGGCCGCGCGGGCCGCCTCCGCCGGTTGCCAAGCGCTTATGCGCCCGATCAGAGGCGCGTCCAGGTCTGCGTCTTGCAGAACACCGACATCACGCAGCCCTTCATCTTCAGTGCATTGCCGCTGACGGCGGCCGAGCCGCTATAGGTCTTGTCGGCTGCGGGATCGGTGATCTCACCGGTATACTCCGCACCCTTGCCGCTCATGCTGCCGATCTGCCTGCCGGCATATTTGCCTGTCTTCAGCGTCACGCAGTAGGCGGAGCCACACTGGGCAATCACGGCGGTTTCGCCGCTGGCCGTCTTCCAGTTGCCGACGATCGGCTCGGCCGCCACCGTTGGTGCAAGGCTTGCCACCAGGAATGCGCCGCTTAGTAGTATGGTTCGGATCATCTCGTGTCTCCTCCTATCGAGAACCCGTCATCTGTCCGCAGCGATCCGCTCCTCCGCGTTCCGCCGCGCCCGTTTGCCAAATTATCTTACGCACACGTAAAGGTAAACTGGCATCTTGGAGGGAATTTTTCGCCGCGCCGGGGCCGATTTTTTTGTCCGCACCGTTTGGCCTGCTGATGGCGTGGTCAACAAAGGGTGAAATTGTGATGGTTTACGGAAGCTTTCGGATTTCCCGGAATCGCCGGTTTGCAGGGCTTCCGATGTTTAACGAAAACCCAATTTTACCAAGCGTTTGGACTTTGTTTTCATCAAATTAATCATGCATTTTAGGCGAATTTTGAAGGGCGGCGGGCATACTGAACCCATCAAACGAGCAGGCCAAACCTGCCGGCCGGGCGGATCACAAAAGCCACTGCAAGATGGCGATCCGGCTGGTGCCCCACGAGGCAAAGCATGAAGACAGGGATTTTGACAACAGGCTCGAAACAGGGATCATTCCGATGGCACGCTTTGACATGACGCATTCCGAAATGGCCACCATGGGTGGCGAAGCCCGCGCCGAAAACTTCTGCGACATGGGCCTGATGTATGCAACCGGCCGCGGTTGCGACGTCGATCTGGTCGCGGCCCACAAGTGGCTGAACATCGCCGCGATCAAGGGCTCCGACCGCGCCGCCGAACTGCGCGCCGACCTCGCACACACCATGACGAAGATGCAGCTTGCCGAGGCGCTGCGCGCCGCCCGCGAGTGGATGACCATGCACTGACAGTGAAATGCGCCGGTGGTTGCTGAGACCGGCGAATGGGGGAGGGACGCCATGAATGGCAGACCCTCGGAAGGTCGCGAATGGTCGAAACCGGCCAGCGCGACCTTCTGGCATTTGTGTGGTTATCCGATCGCCGCCAGCACCTTGGGCAGCGCCGTCTCGAGCAGCGCCATATCGGCCTCCACGCCGGCGCTGATGCGGATGCAGCGGTTGAGTGGGGCCACGCCGGGCATGCGGATGAAGACCCCGTGCTCCATCAATCCATCGACGATCGCCCGGGCGTAAGCCCCGTCGCGACCACAATCCACAGCCACGAAATTTGTCGCGGAGGGAAGCGGTGTCAGGCCGTTTTCTCGAGCGATTGCGGCAATCCGCTCCCGCGACTGCCGGATCGCGTCGGTCGCCTGGTGCAGATAGGCCTGGTCTTCGAGGGCCGCGAGCGCCGCCGCGACGCTGATGCGCGGCATGCCGAAATGGTGGCGGATCTTGTCGAAGCTCTGCGCATTCTCCGGTGTCGTGACGACATAACCGACGCGCGCACCGGCAAGCCCATAGGCCTTGGAGAAGGTGCGCGTGCGCATCACGTTCGGACGGTCGAGGAAGGCGTCGATCGCCGGCGTTGCTCCCTCCGGCGCTGTCTCGCAATAGGCCTCGTCGAGGATCAGCAGACAGGTTTCCGGCACGGCTCGCACGAAGTCTGCGACGCGCTCCGCATCCCACCAGCTGCCCATCGGATTGTCGGGGTTGGCGAAATAGAGGAGCGAGGCCTTTTCCTTTTCAACGAGCGCCAGCAGACCGTCGAGATCCTCGCGGTCGTCCACATAAGGCGTCGTCACCAGCCGTCCGCCATATCCGGCCACATGGAAGTTGAAGGTCGGATAGGCGCCAAGCGAGGTCGCGACCGTCATGCCGGGCTCGATCACCATGCGCACGATGTGACCGAGCAGCGAATCGATGCCTTCACCGATGGCGATGTTCTGTGCGTCGCAGCCGAGATGCTGGCCAAGTGCCTGCTTCAGCGCAAAATTTTCCGGATCGGCATATTTCCAGGTGTCGCGAGCGGCAGCAGCAATTGTCTCCAGAACGGAGGGGGCGGGGCCGAAACCGCTCTCGTTGGCGCCGATGCGGGCCTTCACCGTCAGCCCCCGGTTTCGCTCGATCGCTTCCGGCCCGACAAAAGGAACGGTCGCCGGCAGGCTTTGGAGAAGTGGGGTGAAACGGGAAAAGGCGGTCATGCGGCAGGATCCGGTGTGGCTGAAGTGGCGCCACACCATAGGGCGGTTTATCCGCTATGCAAGATCTTCAGGGCCGCGCCCGGTACGCCCGGTCCCCCTCAATGCAGGGACTGGAAGCAGACGCGCAAAACGTGATGCAGGAAGTTCGGGTCGAGCAGCATGTTGAAGGAAATCTTGACCTTTTCCTCCTCGCGCGTGGTCAGGGTCGCGCCGATCTCACCGCGAATCCCGAGAATCTCGAGAAAGAAGTTGTTGGGCACGGTCAGGCTCGGGCTGATGTCGAGTTCCGCACCCGAACGCGAGATGCGCCGGATGATGCAGCGCACCTGTGTTTTGGTGCTCAGGTGCCGTTCGACGAAAATGATCTTGCCCGGACGGTCGATCTGGAATTTTTCGTAGCCGTCGTCCTGCGGAATGGTCTTCACGGTGTCTCTTCGAATATCCAAGGGCATCCCAATCCCCCCAACCTCTTGTCTTGGAACACCACGATAGGGGATCTCCGCTGATACACGATAAAAGTGAAACGTAAAATCCGAGGAATCTGTCCTTTTAACCGCCGGAATCGCGTTGGCAGATGCCGATCTTGCGCGTTGACGCTGACCCTCAAGCGGGGCTACGCCTGCAGCAGGAAACCCGATGGCATGCGATGGAGAATGACGTGACGGACAGGCTGGTGATTGTTGGCGGCGGTCAGGCGGCGTTTGCGCTCGCGGCAAAACTGCGGGCATTGAAGGACATGCGCCCGGTGACGATCCTGAGCGTCGAGCCGGTGGCGCCGTATCAGCGACCGCCGCTCTCCAAGAAATACCTGCTCGGCGAGATGGAGTTCTCCCGCCTGCTGTTTCGTCCCGAAACCTGGTATGCCGAGAATGCGGTCGATCTGAGGTTGTCGGCCTTTGTCGAGCATATCGATCCCAAGGCTCACCGCGTTCGGCTGCAGGACGGCTCCGTCGTGGATTATGGCACGCTGGTGCTCGCAACCGGTGCCACCCCGCGAAAACTGCCGGCGCAACTCGGGGGTGATCTCGCGGGCGTCTACGGGATGCGCGAGAAGCAGGATGCCGACCGGCTGGCGGGTGAGATGCAGGCGGGCCGGCGCGTACTGATCATTGGCGGCGGCTATATCGGCCTCGAAGCCGCCGCCGTCGCCCGTCACAAAGGGCTTGAGGTGACGGTGATCGAAATGGCCGACCGCATTCTCAAGCGGGTGGCATCGGCGGAGACCGCCGGCATGATCCGCAATATCCATATCGGACACGGCGTCACCATCCGCGAATCGACCGGCCTCACCCGGTTGAACGGGGAGGACGGACGTGTCGTGTCCGCTGACCTGGCTGATGGCGCGGTGCTGCCCGTCGATCTGGTCATCGTCGGCATCGGCGTCACCGCGAACACGGAACTGGCGGAACTGGCCGGCCTCACAGTCGGCAACGGGATCGTGGTGGACGAATTCGCCCGCACCAGCGACCCGGACATCTTTGCCGTCGGCGATTGCGCCGAATTGCCCTGGCAGGGGGAGCGCGTGCGGCTCGAATCGGTGCAGAACGCCGTCGATCAGGCGGAATCGGTGGCCGCGACGCTGGCCGGCCATCCGGCACCTTATGAGGCAAAGCCCTGGTTCTGGTCGGACCAGTATGATGTGAAGCTGCAGATCGCCGGCTTCAATCTTGGCTATGACGATACGCTGGTACGTCCCGGCGCCCGCGAAGGCAGCGCTTCGGTCTGGTATTTCCGCCAGGGCCGATTCGTGGCGGTCGACGCCATCAACGATGCCAAGGCCTATGTAACCGGCAAGAAGCTTCTGGACCTTGGCCGCACGCCGGACCGCGCCATCATCGCCGATCCCGCACAGGACCTGAAACTGCTGCTTTCCTAGGGAAAGGCGGCATCCGGACCGGGCACCGGCCAAGGACAGGCGCTGGAAAAAGCCAGGGAAATGAAAGAGCGGCGCGCAAAATGCCTTGCAATCGCCAGCCGACCGCAATAAGCACGTCCCCACCGGAGAGGTGGCCGAGTGGTCGAAGGCGCTCCCCTGCTAAGGGAGTATACGTCAAAAGCGTATCGAGGGTTCGAATCCCTTCCTCTCCGCCATTTTCTGATCAGACACATGTCCAGTCACCGTTCCCTGCGCGACACAGCGACGTCGGTTGTCTCTCTCTTTCTTATGTTTCATTCTGAATGGGCCGCTGCGTGTCCTGCAGGGTTTTTCTTCGTCATTGGACTATCTTTCGCCCGCGTCTGGGAATGCGTGTGTAGACAGGCCGAGATCAAGAACGGTCGCCCCGGCCTACGGGCGCGAAACAGCAAAATGGCCTGATTGGCCATACGCTCTTCGCGGAGGTCCCGCTTCTTGCTCTATGGATGACGGTGCACTCCTGTTGTCGGGCAAAATCTCCGGCTCCACGATTCGATCGGCGCACCTGCCATCCCGCTGAGTCGCAGGATGTCTGATTCTGATGGCACGTTGCGATTCTCGTCGGCTGGACCTGACGATGGATCGAGGCCGGCCACGGATGGATGGCGCAGGCAGATGGCGCAAACGTCGCGGTCAGTCTCTGCGAATCCACGCTTTGGCCTGGAACAGGCTATGCGGCCGGTCGGTGCCGTCAGTGAGTGCCTTCCGTAAACGCCTGTCCTGTAAGGCTTTTCTTAAGCATTGGTAAAAATTGACAGGTTCCGTGCCCCGATCTGTGTCCTTTGCGCAACAGGGGGAGGCGAAGCGGGTGGACAGCTATGCATGGCCGGCACTTCACGATTGCGCGATGGCATTCCTCTTGTATGTTCACTTTCAGAAGCGAGGCGGTGGATCGTCTGTCTTCTGAAACCGACGGGGATGGGGCAGGGAATGCTGTCCTTCAGCCAAAGAACCCAGACCCATACGAAACTTGACTGGAGGTCATTATGAACATCAAGAGCCTTCTTCTCGGCTCCGCTGCTGCACTCGCAGCAGTATCCGGCGCTCAGGCTGCCGATGCTATCGTCGCCGCTGAGCCGGAGCCGATGGAATACGTTCGCGTGTGCGATGCTTTCGGCACGGGCTACTTCTACATCCCGGGCACGGAAACCTGCCTCAAGATCAGCGGTTACGTCCGCTTCCAGGTTGACTTCGACGAGCGTGACTCGGTTGCCAACTGGAACGCCCGCACCCGTGGTCTGGTAACGTTCGCTTCGAAGTCCGACACCGAATACGGTCCGCTCGGCGGCACCATCACGGTTCGTGCATGGGCTGACGACTCCAGCAACACGCTGAACGCCAACGACGGCCAGGTCGAAATCGACGAAGCCTTCCTGACCCTCGGCGGCTTCCGCGCTGGTTACGGCTACAACTACTGGGACTTGGGCATTGTTGGTGAAACCGACGAACTCGGTTCGAACCGCATCAACCAGATCGGTTACGAAGCTGACCTCGGCGCCTTCAAGGCCGGCATCTTCCTCGACGAGCTGAACAGCCCGACCTTCACCAACAACGACACGCTCGGCGTCGAAGGCCAGATCTCTGGCGCATTCGGCCCGGTCAAGGCTGCCCTGCTCGGCGGTTACGACATCGACCGTGAAGAAGGTGCAGTTCGTGGTATCCTGAGCGCCGCTATCGGCCCGGGCACGCTCGAAGGTGCAGTTGTTTACTCGTCTGGCGCCAACGCTTACTACTCGGCTTCCGAGTGGGCTTACGCGATTGCTTACGAAGCCAAGGTGACCGACAAGTTCAAGATCACCCCCGGCTTCCAGTACTGGGACAACTACGCGTTCAACAGCAACCGCGACGGCTGGAAGGCCGGTGTGGCTCTCGACTACGCGATCACCAAGGGCTTCGCTGCCAAGGTTTCCGTACAGTACACCGAAATCGACGGCGTGAACGGCGGCGACGGTTACACCTCGGGCTACTTCCGCCTGCAGCGTTCGTTCTAATCCATACGGATTGGTTGGAGAAAGCCCGGCATCGCCGGGCTTTTTTCGTTATGGGCAAGACGAAGCGGCACTCCCTCAGACCATGTTCCGAGGTTGGATCGTCCGATGACTTGCATGCAGTCACGTGATGGTCGCTTCTCGCGCTTCGTTGCTTCACGCCGCGCGCGACGCTTCTTGAAACGGGCGTGAATGCCGAACGTCTGAAATGTCTCCCGCGAGCAACACAGTTTCAAATGCTGCAGGTGCGAGACCAGTGAATCCCTATTTTCAATTTTACCGACCGAAAACTTGGTGGTTTACTTGTGTCACTCGAGACGACGGGTTCGTCGACTTGATGTGTTGTTTCTCACTCCCGAGGGAAAATTCATGAATATCAGAGCTCTTATCCTCAGCTCGGCGGCTGCCCTGTCGTTCGGCACGGTTGCCCATTCTGCCGACGCCATCGTCGCTGCAGAGCCGGAGCCGATGGAATATGTTCGCGTGTGCGATGCATTCGGCACGGGTTATTTTTACATTCCGGGCACGGAAACCTGCCTGAAGCTCACCGGCTATATCCGCTTCCAGGTTGACGCCGATTCGCGCGACTCGCAGCCGAGCTGGAACGCGCGTACGCGTGGTCTGGTCACCTTCGATTCGAAGTCCGACACGGAATACGGTCCGCTCGGCGGCACCATCACGCTTCGTGCATGGGCTGACGATTCGAGCAACTCGCTGAACGCCAACGACGGCCAGGTCGAAATCGACGAAGCCTTCCTGACCCTCGGTGGTTTCCGCGCTGGTTACGGCTACAACTACTGGGATAGCGACATCGCCGGCGAAACCGACGATCTCGGCTCCAACCGCATCAACCAGATCGGTTACGAAGGCGCCTTCGGCAACTTCAAGGCTGGCATCTTCCTCGACGAGCTGAAC
The DNA here is from genome assembly GCF_011046245.1 of Allorhizobium pseudoryzae. NCBI lineage: Bacteria > Pseudomonadati > Pseudomonadota > Alphaproteobacteria > Hyphomicrobiales > Rhizobiaceae > Affinirhizobium > Affinirhizobium pseudoryzae. Next base: position 3,589,634 of record NZ_CP049241.1, on the reverse strand, counting down.
AGCCCGACCTTCACCAACAACGACACGCTCGGTGTTGAAGGCCAGGTTTCCGGCGACTTCGGTTCGGTTGCCTTCGCTCTGCTCGGTGGCTATGACATCGACAAGGAAAACGGCGCTGTTCGTCTGATCGCAACCGCGCCGATCGGCCCGGGCACGTTCAGCGTTGCTGGCATCTATTCCAGCGGCGACAACGCTTACTACAACCAGGCCGAATGGACTGTTGCGACCTCCTATGAACTGACGGTCAACGACAAGTTCAAGGTCACCCCGGGCTTCCAGTACTGGGATAAGATCGACCTCGTGCGTGGTGATTTTGCTGGCGACCGCAACAAGTGGCAGGCTGGTGTGACGCTCGACTACGCGATCACCAAGGGTCTCGCCGCCAAGGTTTCGGCACAGTACACCGACGAAGAGCGCGCTGCCGAATACTGGAGCGGCTTCTTCCGCCTGCAGCGTTCGTTCTAAGAACGGCTCTCATCGAGACTTCGGAAACCCGCCGCAAGGCGGGTTTCTTGATTCTGGCGTCCGGGTCCCTGGGCCTGCTTGCGTATCGGGTTTCTCGAGGTGTGGCCGGTTTGTCTGGACGGTGTTCGATAACCGTTCAGTCGCCGGTGACGCTGTTCAGAAACGATATTATGTCCCGGGCGAGGGGCTCCACATGCAGAAGCGGCGCGTGGCCCTGGCCAAGGGCCACCACCGCCCGCAGTCTTGGTCGTCGGGCCTGCATCTCACCCACCGTAGCCTCGCTCAGAAGCGTTGAGTTTTCCCCGCGCACGACCATCATGGGTATATCGGCAAACTGGTCGAACTGCGCCCAGAGATCCGGCAACGGCTCCTCCAGCGGCAGGGTCGCGAAGGCGCGCCCGATGGCCGGATCGCAATCGGCGGTGATGCGGTCATCGCGGTCCACATAGATGGATTGCGCAAGGTCCTGCCAGTCGTCCTCCTGAAGCGCCGGGAAGCCTTGGCCGTGGATGGATTTGAGGTGCCGGACAGCCTCCGGCCATCCGGCGAGGGCCGGCGCTCCCGTCAGATAGGACTGGATATCCCGCAAGCCCTGGATTTCGAGCACAGGCCCGACATCGTTGAAAATGACGCAGCCGATGCGCTCGGGCGCGACGCTTGTCAGGATGTGCAGGATGAGACCGCCGCGCGACGTGCCGATGAAACAGGCCTTGTCGATTTTCAGATGGTCGAGCAGCAGCAGAAGATCCTGGCACTCCGTGCCGATATTGTAGGTGGCCGGATCCGCGGCACGATCGGATGTGCCGCGTCCGCGGTAGTCGACGCTGACGATGGTCGGGGCTACCACAATCTGGGCCGTCAGCAACGTCGCCAGTTGATGGAAGTCGCGGGCATTGCGGGTGAGGCCCGGCAGACAGATCAGCGGCATCTGCGCCGGGTCGCCGGCATAGACCCGGTAGCCGAGCGAAAGCCCGTCAGCGCTCTGGATGAAGTGTTGTTCGAAATCTGCCATGCTGATGTCTCCGCGTACCGGAACCCGCGTCATGAGCGGGTTGAGAACTCCACCATAACCGCTGTCGAAGACGGGTCCAGCCCTCCAGCGGGACGGTGGTTCAATCAGCGACGGCCGAAGCGGAGGTCGTTTTCGATATCGGCCTGCTGTCCGAGCCGCACCTTGTAGACCTGGTAGTTCTCCATCACCCGCTGCACATAATTGCGGGTTTCGGGGAAGGGGATGCGTTCGATCCAGTCGATCACCGCGTCCAGCGATTTGCCGCGCGGATCGCCATAGCGGTTGATCCATTCGGGCACGCGGCGGGGCCCTGCATTGTAGGCGATGAAGGTGAGGATGTAGGAACCGCCGAAGGCATCGATCTGCTCGCCGAGATAATGTGCGCCAAGCGTGGCGTTATAACCGGCATCGCTCGTCAGCCGGGCGGCAACATAGGGAAGCCCGTGCCGTCCGGCGACCCCCTTGGCGGTCCCGGGCAGGATCTGCAGGAGACCGCGGGCATCGGCCGGCGAGATGGCGGAGGGGTTGAAGGCGCTTTCCTGCCGCGCGATCGCATAGGCCAGCGCCTTGCCGGAGCCTGCAATATTGGCGTTGGCCGGAATGACGCCAACGGGGAAGGCGAGGGCTGCGACATCAATGCCGCGGTTGAACGCGGTCTTGCCGATGGCCAGCGACAGCGCGTGGTTCTGGTTGCGTTCGGCGCGGGAGGCAAGGATGGCCAGTTCGCCCGGGCTGGTCAGTTCATCGGCGAGCGCCCGGTACAGTGCATCAGCGCGTCGTCCGTGGCCGACAGCCTCCAGCCTGTCGATCGCCCGCACGGCTTCGCGCATCTCGAAGGTCCGGCGGTCGGAAGGCGAGGGGGACGGGTAGGACACGTCCAGGCGTTTCGAATCGAGTTTTGCCGCCGCCAGCTGGCCGTAGAAGGTTGCCGGAAAACGCGCCGCCCGCTGGTAGAACTCCTTTGCCTTGCCAGGCCCGCCGGCCTCTGCCGAGCGCCCCAGCCAGTAGAGTGCCCGCGAGGCGGAGAGTGGACGGGTCGATGTCTGCAGGATCTTTTCGAAATGCCGAGCCGCCGCATTCGGATTGTTCAGTGCGCGCAGCGCGTACCAGCCTGCATGAAATTCCGCATCGACGATGTCCGTGGCGCTGCGGGCGGAATGGGCGGCGACGATCGCATAGGCGGCGCGAAAATCCCCCTGATCGGCCAGCCCCCGGGCAATAATGCGCCGCTCGTTCCACCATTCCGTGGTGTTGATCTTTTCGGATGCGTCGCGCGGCGATTGGGCAAGCAGTTGCGCCGCCTCCTCGTAGCGGTCCTGCTGCCGCAGAAATTCGATGCGGGCAAAGAGGAGGGCCGGGTCGTTCAGCCATTGCCGGTCGACCGCCTTCAGCAGGGCTTCGGCATTCTTTGCCTTGCCGGCGACCGCGGCCCAGGCGTTGTAGAGCGACTGCGCCTTGCCGAGGTCCCCGAAGCGCTTCGCCTGGCTCACGCGGCCGCGATACATCAGGTAGTCCATCCGCGCCTTGTGGTCGCCCGGCTGTAAGAGGGGGCCGAATTCGGACAGGATGCGGTCCTCGGTCTCCTTGTCCAGCGCATAGGCCGTCCAGAACGGCCTGAGGGCGGCGGCAGCGCGTGCCGTTTCTCCGGAGCTTACGAGCGCCCGTGCCAGGATCATCGCGCCCTGCACCGTTTCCGGTTGTGTGCGCCCGAAGGCGGCCAGAACCTGCGCCGCTGGCGGGTTTTCCTGGTAGAGCGACCGTTCCGAGCCGGCGCGCAGGCGGGCAAGACCCGGCCAGCCCTTCAACTCGACCTGGGCGGAGGCGATTTCATAGGACGGCACATCGCGCAGGCCGGAGGTGACGATCGCCCAGGTGAGGAGATGCCGGTCCAGGCTTCCATCGGGAAGGCTGTTGCGCACGGCAAGCGCGGTCGCGACATCCCGTGCCGACAGCGCATCGAGCGCGCTCTTCAACTGGATCAGTGCGCTGTCCTGCGGCAGCGGGCGCGGAATGGCGCCGGTGATCTCCGGCGTCGGAAATACGGCCTCGACGGGATCGTCGGGCCGCGCGAACGGCAGCGGCACGGGGCCTTCTGGAAGCGGAGATGCGAACGCCCCGGGTAGCCCGCTCGCCAAGGCCAGAAGGACAGTCAGGACAGGTCGTTTCATCCGTTCACTCATCGGAAATCATGGGAAAATTGCCGTTACGTCCATTAGCTGCCGGGGTGCTTAATGCTTTCTTACCACTGTGCCTGCACCTCTCGAATTTTGCCATCACGATCTGTTGCAAAACCGTCAAATGCACGCTTGTCGGGGTTCAAACGCCGCTCTATGGTGCGCGCCTCATACTGCAATATTGAGGCCGAAGCGTGAAGTCGGCCGTTCAGGAGTGTTCGCATGTTCAAGGGATCCATGCCCGCGCTGGTTACACCGTTTACGGATGCGGGTGCGGTGGATGAGGCGGCCTTCGCCGCTCATGTGGAGTGGCAGATCGCAGAAGGGTCCACCGGCCTTGTTCCGGTCGGCACCACCGGGGAATCGCCGACCCTGTCCCATGCCGAACACAAGCGTGTCATCGAACTCTGCATCGAAGTGGCCGCCAAGCGGGTGCCGGTCATTGCCGGTGCCGGTTCCAACAACACGCGCGAAGCGATCGAACTTGCCCAGCATGCCGAACAGGCCGGTGCCGATGGCATCCTCGTCGTCACCCCCTATTACAACAAGCCGACGCAGAAGGGCCTGATCGCCCATTTCAGCGCGATTGCCCAGGCTGTCAGCCTGCCGATCATCATCTACAACATCCCGCCGCGTTCGGTCATCGACATGCTGCCGGAGACGATGGGCGCGCTTGCCAAGGCGCACAAGAACATCGTTGGCGTGAAGGATGCGACCGGCAAGCTAGAGCGCGTCTCCGAGCAGCGCATGGCCTGCGGCAAGGACTTCATCCAGTTGTCCGGCGAAGATGGAACTGCGCTCGGCTTCAACGCCCATGGCGGTGTCGGATGCATCTCGGTGACGGCCAATGTCGCGCCGCGTCTCTGCGCCGAATTCCAGCAGGCAACGCTCACCGGTGATTATGCCAAGGCGCTCGATTACCAGGACCGCCTGATGCCGCTGCACAAGGCCATCTTCATGGAGCCCGGCGTCTGCGGCGCGAAATACGGCCTGTCGCGGGTGCGCGGCACCAGCCGTTTTGCCCGTTCGCCGCTTCTCTCGACTCTGGAGCCGGCCACCGAAGCCGCCATCGATGCGGCCCTGCGCCACGCCGGGCTGCTGAACTGAGGCAGCCGCGGAACTGCCGGAGAGCTGCATCGGGTGCTCCGGCTTCCCTTCGGGCCACTGGCACACTACATTGTGCTCTTGAGGGCCGCATCACCCGCGGTCGAACGTTCAACGAGAACCCTTCAAGGGCGGAGATAACCACTCGTCATGGCACCCAAAGGCAGCCAGCGCGTCGTCAACAAGATCGTTGCGGAAAACCGCAAGGCGCGCTTCAACTATGAGATCATCGACACCTATGAGGCGGGCCTCGTTCTGACGGGGACGGAGGTGAAATCGCTGCGCGACGGCAAGGCCAACATCGCCGAATCCTATGCGTCCGACGAAGGGAACGAGATCTGGCTGATCAATTCGCATCTGCCGGAATATCTGCAGGCCAACCGCTTCAACCATGAGCCGCGTCGCCGCCGCAAGCTTCTGCTGTCCAAGCGGGAGATCAACCGCCTGCGCGCCGGCATCAACCGCGAGGGCATGACGCTCGTGCCGTTGAAGATCTATTTCAACGAAAAGGGCAGGGCGAAGCTGGAGCTGGCGCTTGCCAAGGGCAAGAAGCTGCATGACAAGCGCGAGACCGAGAAGGAACGCGATTGGAACCGGCAGAAGAGCCGGCTGCTGAAGACTGGCTGATCACGTCTCGGCACGCTAAAACCGAAACTGTTGCGACCGCGGCGCCAGCGCTCCGCGGTCGTCTTCGTTTTCACGCCTATCGGCTGCCGATGTTCCGCGCCAGAAGCAGTGCCTGCGCCTGCGCGTCGCGCAGCAGGGCGTCCTGCCGGGCAGCCCGGTCCAAGCTCGCACCTCTGTACGCACCGGGTTCGAGGCCGATGTCGCGCAATTGATGGCTGCTGAGATCGGCGGTGCGATTCTTGCCTCGGGTGAGCAGGCGATACGGGATCGATACGAGACGTCGCAGCAGAGTCTCCGCACGAGGCGCAACACACGTTGCGGATGGAGCGGAAACGGCGGGGTCGGAAACTCGGTCGATCGTGCGCATGATCCTGTCCTTTCGAAGAGGCACGAAGAGGTATTGCTCCGCAGCCGGTCGGCGCGAAGGAACGGTGAAGGTTTGAGGTTGGGGAGTCGGGGTGAAACGCAGCCTGGGGCTGCGGCGGCAAACTGTCGCAGAGGCGACCATTCGTCCAGTGAATGTTTCGAATGGCTTTGATCAGCCAGATTGATCCAGTGATGCAGGGGCAGCGAAGCGCGCCTCATGACGCAGCAGCCACTGTTTGCGCCACAGACCGCCGCCATAGCCGGTCAGGCTCCCGTCTGCGCCGATCACGCGGTGACAGGGAATGAGGATGGCGATCTGGTTGGCACCGTTCGCCCGCGCGACCGCCCGTGTGGCAGAGGGCCGCGCCATCTGTCGGGCAATCTCGGAATAGCTCCTCGTGGTGCCGGGGGTGATCATCCGCAGTGCGTCCCAGACCTCGCGTTCAAACGGCGTGCCATGGCCGCCGATCCTGACCGAGAAGGCAGACGACACGCCGCCGAAGTACCGGTCGAGTTCCGCCTCCACCTGGTCGGTGACGACCGTTCGGCCGAAGATGACGGCGGAACCCGAGCGTTCCTGCAGCCGGCGCAATTCTGCGGGCAAAGCGGGCCGGTCGGCAAATTCGAGAAGGTGCAGCGCATGGTCGCAGACAACCGAGAGCATCGGGCCGATTGGCGTTTCGATCCAGCAGGCTTTCAGAAAGCTGCTCCGCGCCTTCAGCTTTTGCGGTGCCTCGCCCAGCAACTGGGTGATGGCGCTGCGAAAACCGCTGCCAGAATCAAAGCCGGCATCGAGTTGTGCCTCAATGACCGAAGCGCCCGCGCCAAGCGTCGCGACGGCGTCGCTCAGTCGGCGGCGGCGCGCGAGCTCCAGGAAGCTCATGCCGAAGCGTTTTTTGAACAGCCGGCGGATGGTCGAGGGATCGTGTCCCCGGTCCGTTAGGTCCTGTTCGCTCCAGCGCCGATCCGGTTCGGCCTCGAGCGCCTCGAGCAGGAGGCGCACGGCAGGTTCGCTCTCGCCATACCGCAGCATCGGCGTGCAGCGTTTGCAGGGACGGTAACCCGCCTCCACGCAGTCGGCGATCGTGCTCTCGAAGCGGCAGTTGTCCCGCCGTGGTTTGCGCGCCGGGCAGGTGAAGCGGCAGAAGACCCGTGTCGAGGTGACACAGACATAGGCAAAACCCTCATAGGCCGCGTCGCGGTCAAGAAGGGCCTGGTACAGCGTGTCGTCAGTGGGGCGTGTTGTCAGCATGGACGAGACCATACCAGCCCATCATGCTTTGCGGCGCCGAAAATCGGGCGCGTATTTCAGCAATCCGCCGAGGTTGGCTGCCCGACGCGACAATCGCGCCGGGCAGCAGTTCATTCAGTCTTCGTTGACTTCTGCCACGGGCTCGGCAACCCGCTGCACGCGTTCCGAGGGATCGCGACCGATTTCCGCCTTCAGCGAAATCAGATCGATGAAGTGATCGGACTGGCGGCGCAGATCGTCGGCGATCATCGGCGGCTGTGTTGCCATGGTCGAGACGACCGACACCTTGCGACCCTTGCGCTGCAGCGCCTCGACAAGCGTGGTGAAATCGCCGTCGCCCGAGAAAAGAACGAGGTGGTCAACGGTTGCCGATTGCTCCATGGCATCGATGGCAAGCTCGATGTCCATGTTGCCCTTTACCTTGCGGCGGCCCAGCGAATCCGTGAATTCCTTGGCGGGTTTGGTGATGACCTTGTAGCCATTATAGTCCAGCCAGTCGATCAGCGGACGGATCGAGGAGTATTCCTGATCTTCGATGAGTGCCGTGTAGTAATAGGCGCGCAACAAATAGCCGCGCTTCTGAAACGCCTTCAAGAGCTTCCGGTAGTCGATGTCAAAGCCGAGGCTTTTCGAAGCCGCGTACAAATTCGCGCCGTCGATGAAAAGTGCTATTTTTTCCCTGGGGTCGAACATAGATGCTGCATCCTCCTTAAATATTTTTATATCGCGCTCTCGTTGCAAAAGCTAAAAAACTTTACGTTTCCAGCCAAGAATGCGGCGGATATATTATCTTGTTGGCTTAAGATTTACTTCTACGGTACGATTCGCGTTTATCAAAGTAATTTCTAATTGAATGTGGCGCGGATGTGGTTGTGCCGGCAGCGACCGAGGATTGGCTGGAGGAAAAACTTGAATTCCGTTGCCAATCCCTGTATCGGCATGCCAATCCCTGAAATACCGGATCGCAAAGGACAGGCAATGGCCCGTGTCACAGTAGAAGATTGCATCGACAAAGTCGATAACCGTTTCGAGCTGGTGCTGCTTGCCAGCCACCGTGCCCGCCAGATCTCGCAGGGCGCCTCGATCACCGTAGACCGCGACAACGATAAGAACCCCGTCGTTGCTCTGCGCGAAATTGCTGACGAAACGCTGTCGCCCGACGACCTGAAGGAAGACCTGATCCACTCGCTGCAGAAGCATGTGGAAGTGGATGAGCCGGAGCCCGATCCGTCGAGCCTGATCTCCGCCAATGCCGGTGCCGCAGGGGCTGCCGACAAGGGTCTGGACGAGGACGACCTGCCGGAAACCCTTACTTTTGACCAGATGTCGGAAGAAGAACTGTTGGCAGGCATCGAAGGCCTTGTCCCGCCGGAGAAGAGCGACGACTACTGACGATTACCAATCGTCAACTGTCTCGCCGTAAAGGCTTTGTCTATTGGATGTCGGTAGCGTCAATCTTCGGATTGGCGCTGCTTTTCGTTTCTGGATGTTTGAAGGATCTTCGCAGGCATGATGAGGCAATACGAGCTCGTCGAGCGGGTTCAAAAATATAAACCCGACGCCAACGAAGCTCTCCTCAACAAGGCTTATGTCTATGCCATGCAAAAACATGGCAAGCAGAAGCGCGCCAGCGGCGATCCCTATATTTCGCATCCGCTGGAAGTCGCCGCTATCCTGACCGACATGCATCTGGACGAGTCGACGATCGCGGTCGCGCTGCTGCACGACACGATCGAGGACACGACGGCAACGCGCGCCGAGATCGATGAGCTGTTCGGCGAGGATATCGGCCGTCTGGTTGAGGGCCTGACGAAGCTCAAGCGGCTGGATCTCGTGTCCAAGAAGGCAAAGCAGGCGGAAAACCTGCGCAAGCTGTTGCTGGCGATTTCCGACGACGTGCGCGTGCTGCTCGTCAAGCTCGCCGACCGTCTGCACAACATGCGCACGCTGGAGCACATGTCGCAGGAGAAGCGGGCGCGCATCTCCGAAGAGACGATGGACATCTATGCGCCGCTTGCCGGCCGCATGGGCATGCAGGACATGCGCGAGGAGCTGGAGGATTTATCCTTCCGCTACATGAACCCGGAAGCCTACGAGACCGTCACCAACCGGCTTTCCGAGCTGTCTGCCCGCAACGAGAACCTCATCACCAAGATCGAGGACGAGTTGCGCGATCTGCTCGTCGCGAACGGCCTTCTGAACGCCTGGGTGAAGGGGCGCCAGAAGAAACCCTATTCCGTCTTCCGCAAGATGCAGTCGAAGTCGCTGTCCTTCGAACAGCTCTCGGATGTCTACGGCTTCCGGATCATCGTCGATGACATCCCGGCCTGTTACCGGGCGCTCGGCATCGTCCATACACGCTGGCGCGTGGTGCCGGGCCGCTTCAAGGACTATATCTCGACCCCGAAGCAGAACGACTACCGATCGATCCACACCACCATCGTTGGGCCGTCCCGCCAGCGTATCGAACTGCAGATCCGCACCAAGCGGATGCATGACATCGCCGAATACGGGATCGCCGCACACAGCCTCTACAAGGATGGCGAGAACGGCGAGGGTGGCGAGCTGCTCTCCAAGGAAAGCAATGCCTATTCGTGGCTGCGCCATACCATCGAAGCGCTGTCCGAAGGCGACAGCCCGGAAGAATTCCTCGAGCACACCAAGCTCGAACTCTTCCAGGACCAGGTCTTCTGCTTTACGCCGAAGGGCAAGCTGATCGCGCTGCCGCGCGGCGCGACCCCGATCGATTTCGCCTATGCGGTGCACACCAATATCGGTGACACGACCGTCGGCGCCAAGATCAACGGGCGCATCATGCCGCTCGTCACGCGTCTCAACAATGGCGACGAGGTGGAGATCATCCGCTCCGGCGTTCAGGTGCCGCCGGCGGCCTGGGAAGAGATCGTGGTGACCGGCAAGGCGCGCGCCGCCATCCGCCGTGCCACCCGCATGGCGATCCGCAAGCAGTATGCCGGCCTCGGCCACCGCATTCTGGAGCGCACCTTCGAGCGGGCCGGCAAGACGTTTTCCCGCGATATCCTGAAGCCGGCGCTCTTCCGCCTCGGTCAGAAGGATGTCGAGGATGCGATCGCCTCCGTCGGACGCGGCGAAATGTCGTCGCTCGATGTGCTGAAGGCGGTGTTCCCGGACTACAAGGACGAGCGGACCACCATCAAGCCGGCGGCCGATCAGGGCTGGTTCAACATGCAGAGCGCCACCGGCATGATCTTCCGCTTGCCGGGGCAGGAGCGGACCGCCAAGGAGGCGACCGAAGCCGCCAAGGCCGAAGGCATGGACCCGCTGCCGATCCGCGGCCTTTCCGGCAATGTCGAGGTGCGCTTCTCACCGGCTGGCGCGGTGCCGGGCGACCGCATCGTCGGCATCATGGAGGAGGGGCACGGGATCACCATCTATCCGATCCAGGCCTCCGCCCTGCAGAAGTTCGACGACCAGCCGGAGCGCTGGATCGACGTGCGCTGGGATCTCGACGAGGCGAACAAGTCACGATTCGGTGCGAGGATCGCCATCAACGCGTTGAATGAACCGGGAACGCTGGCGACCGTGGCGCAGGTGATCGCCCGTCTCGACATCAACATCCGCATGATGACGATGGGCCGCGTCGCGACCGATTTCTCGGAGCTGTCCTTCGAGCTGGAGGTCTGGGACCTGCGCCAGCTGAACCAGCTCCTGTCGCAGTTGAAGGACCTCGACTGCGTCTCCACCGTCAAGCGCGTCTACGACTGATCTGCTTCAAGAATAAGCATTCGTCAAAACGTCGCGGCAAAGCTATGCGTCTTTCGCATGGCTGCCGCGGCAAGCGGGCGTTGGTGGTTTTCGGGAACCTTTCTTATATTGTGCACAGCAACATAAGGAAGACGACAATGTTCAAGCCGCTCAAGAAGATCGCCCGCGCCCTTCGCGCTCCCACCGTTCAGGAACGCGAAATGGCCTATCTGAATGCCTCGAACGACGCCATCGAACTGGAATACCGCATGCGCCAGATCGACCGCGGCATGTTCCGCAAGGGCTTCTGATCACCCGGCAGACACTCTGCCGGACGACTGACATATCCTCTGTCGCACCCTGTGCGGCATGTTCGGGAGGAGGGGCGTTTGTCATGCTTCTTGTGCATGGCAGCCATGATCCCTTTGCTGACGATGATCGACAGCGCCCGAGAGAGACGCACCATCGATCCGATCCGTTGAACTCGCCTGCCTGCTGAAGTATCGCCACGATGATCGGTATCTGGAATTCGGGACCGAGACACCCGATCTAGAACCGAACGCGGCATGATCCGTGTTGACCGTCGACAAGATTGGTCCGGTCTGACAAGGATTGGCAAGGGCAGGCGAAAGGATCCGCATGATCATCGGCATGGGCAGCGACCTCATCGACATTCGACGGGTCGAAAAATCCATCGAGCGTTTCGGCGAACGCTTCACACATCGCTGTTTCACCGACATCGAAAGACGCAAGTCCGACGGCCGCAAGATGCGCGCCGCCTCCTATGCCAAGCGCTTTGCCGCCAAGGAAGCCTGTTCCAAGGCGCTCGGTACCGGCCTGGCGCAGGGCGTGTTCTGGAAGGACATGGGCGTCGTCAACCTGCCGAGCGGCAAGCCGACGATGGCGCTGACCAACGGTGCCGCCGAGCGGCTGTCGGCGCTTCTGCCGGCCGGTCATGAAGCCGTGATCCACCTCACCATTACCGATGAATTCCCTTACGCGCAGGCCTTCGTGGTCATCGAGGCGCGCCCTTTGGCTGTGCCCATGGCGGCGCCTGCCTGACGGATGCCATTGCCCCCTTCAGACGAAGGGGTTAGAGAAGCGGAAAATCGCTGGAAACGAAAGACGTGCACGTGTCTCAAAAAGCCGAACCGAAGCAGAACGCCCTCTGGGAAAACATCAAGGTCATCATTCAGGCGCTTCTGCTCGCCATGATCATCCGGACGGTCCTGTTTCAGCCCTTCACCATTCCGTCCGGCTCCATGATGCCGACGCTGCTGGTGGGCGACTACATCTTCGTCAACAAGTTCGCCTACGGTTATTCGCGTTACTCGCTGCCCTTCTCGCCGAACCTGTTCTCCGGTCGCGTGCTGGAATTTGCCGAGCCGAAGCGGGGCGACGTGATCGTGTTCCGCCTGCCGACCGATCCCGACGTGGATTACATCAAGCGCCTGATCGGCCTGCCGGGCGACCGGGTGCAGATGATCGACGGCATCCTGCATGTGAACGGCCAGCCGGTGCCGAAGCAGCCGGATGGCACCTTCACCTCCGATTACCGTCTCGATCCGGGTTCGGACGTGCCGGTCTTCCGCGAAACGCTCGACAACGGCAAGAGCTTCGATACGCTGGACCAGATCCCCAATTCGCGCGGCGACAACACCCGTGAATTCGTGGTGCCGGAAGGCCATTATTTCTTCATGGGCGATAATCGCGACAATTCGCTCGATAGCCGCTTCGATGTCGGGTATGTTCCGGCGGAAAACCTGGTGGGTCGCGCCAGCGTCATCTTCTTCTCGCTTGGCAACGACACCTCCTTCCGCGAAATCTGGAAGTGGCCGGCCAATATGCGCTGGGACCGTCTGTTCAAGGTGGTTGACTGATGAAGACGCCACAGCTCTCGGCTGATCAGCGTGCGAAGCTTGAAAAGGTGATCGGCCACGCGTTTTCGGACAAGCAGTGGCTGGACCGCGCGTTGACGCATGCGAGCACCGGGACGGCCAAGAGCGGCAATTACGAGCGCCTGGAGTTTCTGGGCGACCGTGTTCTCGGTCTGTGTGTGGCCGAACTGCTGTTCAGCACCTTTCATGCCGCGACCGAGGGCGAGCTCTCCGTGCGGCTGAACCAGCTGGTGAGTGCCGAAAGCTGTGCCGGCGTTGCCGACGAACTGGGCCTGCACCAGTTCATCCGCACCGGTTCGGACGTGAAGAAGCTGACCGGCAAACGCATGATGAATGTGCGCGCCGATGTGGTGGAAAGCCTGATTGCGGCGCTTTACCTCGATGGCGGGCTGGAAACGGCAAGAGGCTTCATTCTGCGCCATTGGCAGAAGCGCGCGACCGCTGAGTCTGCGGCGCGCCGCGATGCCAAGACGGAGCTGCAGGAATGGTCGCATGCGAAGTTCGGCCTGACGCCGGTCTACCGGATCGATGACCGCTCCGGCCCCGACCATGATCCGAGCTTCACCGTGACGGTGGAGGTGACCGGTGTTGCCCCCGAAACCGGCGTCGAGCGCTCCAAGCGCGCGGCGGAACAGGTGGCGGCAACCAAGATGCTTGAACGTGAAGGCGTGTGGCAGAAGCCCGCCGACCAGAACTGAAGGACGCAATGACCGAAGAAAACACCATGGCTGGCCCAGAAGAGGCGGCTTCCCCCACCAGATCCGGTTTCGTGGCGCTGATCGGCGCCACCAATGCCGGCAAGTCCACGCTGGTGAACCGTCTCGTGGGCGCCAAGGTGTCGATCGTCAGCCACAAGGTGCAGACGACGCGCGCCATCGTGCGCGGCATTGCCATCCATGAGCAGACCCAGATCGTCTTCATGGATACGCCCGGCATCTTCAAGCCGCGCCGCAGGCTCGACCGCGCCATGGTGACGTCCGCCTGGGGCGGCGCCAAGGATGCCGATATCATCATGCTGCTGATCGACAGCGAGCGCGGCCTGCGCGGCGATGCGGAAACCATCCTGGAGGGCCTCAAGGAGGTCCACCAGCCAAAAATCCTCGTCCTCAACAAGATCGACCAAGTGAAACGCGAAGATCTCCTGAAGCTCGCCGCCGCGGCCAACGAGGTGGTCAAGTTCGAAGACACCTTCATGATCTCGGCCACCAACGGCTCCGGCTGCGACGATCTTCTCGGCCATCTCGCCAAGCGCCTGCCGGAAGGCCCGTGGTATTATCCGGAGGACCAGATCTCCGACCTGCCGATGCGCCAGCTCGCCGCCGAAATCACCCGCGAAAAACTCTTCCTGCGCCTGCACCAGGAGCTTCCCTATTCCTCGCATGTCGAGACGGAAAAGTGGGAAGAGCGCAAGGACGGCTCGGTCAGGATCGAGCAGGTCATCTACGTCGAGCGCGACAGCCAGAAGAAGATTGCGCTCGGCAAGGGCGGGGAGGCGATCAAGGCCATCTCGACCGCCTCGCGCAAGGAACTGTCGGAAATCTTAGAACAGCCCGTCCACCTCTTCCTCTTCGTCAAGGTGCGCGAGAACTGGGGCGACGACCCCGAACGCTTCCGCGAGATGGGTCTGGAATTCCCGAAGGGCTGAGGTTCGCCTATTTCTGGCGGTCCATCAGGGCCTTGACCTCCTGGAACCGGCGCTGGCGCTCCGGTTCCTCTTCCGTCGGCGCATAGCAGGTGTTCGAGACGCAGAAGCGCACGAGATCGAACGGTGCCTGCGGCTTGCCGAATTCGCATTCGATGACGTTGTTGAAATCCGTCGGCTGCGGGTTTTCCCGCGTCGAATAGGTGAGCCGCGCGCCCGGCGGGTTGAGTTCGGGGAAGGACTGGACCACGCCGGTCTTCAGCACGGGCGTCAGCAGGAAATGTTTCGCAACCGCAATGCAGGCCTGTTCGAGCCCCGGCGACTGGGCGGCGGCCAGGCTGGGCTGACCCGTGACGGCAAGAGCCGCCGGAATGGCAAGGCTCGCGGCAAGCAGAAGATGGCGCATGATGACTCCCCGGTCTGTTTTTCCGGGCTGGAACACGCGGGCGACGGATTTGGTTCCCCGCTGGGGTCCTTTTTCGACCGGACGCGGCATGAGAAAGCGATTCAGCCGCAAGCGGTTATCGGATAGACTTGAGTCTCAGGCAGAAGATGAGCAGGCGCCATGCAGTGGCAGGATGAAGGCATTGTGATCGGCGTGCGCCGCCATGGCGAAACCAGCGTCGTGGCGGAACTGATGACGCGGGAACGCGGCCGTCATCTGGGGCTGGTGCGCGGCGGCCGTTCGCGCGCCATGCAGCCGGTGCTGCAGCCCGGCAATCGCGTCGAGGCGGTCTGGCGTGCGCGGCTCGACGAACATCTGGGGGATTACAAGCTCGAGCCGCTGCAGCTTCGCGCTGCCCGCCTGATGGAGCACGCGACCTCCGTCTACGGCGTACAGGCCATGGGCGCCCTTCTGCGGCTCCTTCCCGAACGCGACCCGCATCCGCATCTCTATGAGGCGCTGGATGTCATCCTCGACCACATGGATGATCCGGCCGGTGCCGGCGAGCTGTTCGTCCGTTTCGAACTGGCCGTCCTCAATGATCTCGGCTTCGGGCTGGATCTCACCGAATGCGCGGCAACCGGCAGGCGGGATGACCTGATCTATGTGTCGCCGAAAAGCGGCCGGGCCGTCTGTCGTGAGGCCGGCGCACCCTATGCCGATCGTCTGCTGACGCTTCCGGGGTTTCTTGCGCCGGAAACCTCGCTCAGCGCCAGCCGCGAGAGCCTGACCGCCGCGTTTCGGCTGAGCGGCTTCTTCCTGCATCGGCATGTCTACGAGCCGCGGGGTTTGACGGAAAACGCCGCCCGCGACGGTTTCGTCCAGGCGGCGCTGAAGGCGATGATGCGGCTGGAATGCCAGCCGGACGGTCGGAAAATCGGCTGAGCGTTTTACGCCGCTGCCGGCATCATCGGCCGTTGCACCGGTTTTTCGACGATCGGCCAGTGGACGACGGCCGCAAAGATGCCGAGCGCGACGCCGAGCCACCAGACCGGATCATAGGAACCGAAATGGTCGTAGAGATAGCCGCCCATCCACACGCCGAGGAAGGAGCCGATCTGGTGGGTGAGGAAGACCATCCCGCCCAGCAGGCCGAGATGGCGCGTGCCGAACATGATGGCGACCAATGCATTGGTCGGTGGCACCGTGGAGAGCCATAGCAGGCCCATCACCACGGCAAAGATGATCACCGACGTCGGCGTCTGCGGCAACAGCAGGAAGGCGGTGACGACCACCGACCGGGCGATGTAGATCAGTGCCAGGAAATACGGTTTCGAATAGCGCTGGCCGATGACGCCGGCGGCCAGCGACCCGATGATGTTGAAGAAGCCGATGCAGGCCATGGCGATCACCGCATAGCGCGCATCGATGCCGATATCACCGAGATAGGCCGGAAAATGCGCCGTGATGAAGGCGACCTGATAGCCGCAGACGAAGAAGCCGGTCACCAAAAGCACATAACTCTTGTGGCCGAACGCCTCACGCAGCGCCTCGCCGGCGCTCTGCTGGAAGGCCGCCGCGTTCTGGCTGCCGGAGCGCGAATTGCCCCGCAAGGGAAAGGCCAGCAGCGGCACCGCGAGCATCATGGCGCCCATGATCACCAGGCTGTCGGACCAGCCGTAAAGGCTGATCAGCGCCTGGCTGACGGGGGCGAACAGAAACATGCCGGCAGAGCCCGCCGCCGTGCCGATGCCGAACGCCATTGAGCGCTGTTCGGGTGTCACATGCCTTGCGAAAGCCGAGAGAACCACGCTGAAGGAGCCGGCGCCGATGCCCATGCCGACGAGGATGCCGCCGCCCACATGCAGCCAGAGCGGGGCTGCGGCAAAGGCCATGACGGCAAGCCCGGCGGCATAGAGAAGCCCCGACATCACCAGCACGCGTCCGGTGCCGTATTTGTCGGCCAATGCGCCGAAGATCGGCTGGCTCATGCCCCAGAACAGGTTCTGAAAGGCCATGGCCAACCCGAAGGTCGAGCGGTCCCAGCCGGTATCCGAAAGCATCGGCAGCTGGAAAAAGCCCATCGCCGACCGGGGGCCGAAGACGAGCAGCACGATCAGCGAGCCGCAGGTGATGATCGTCCACGGCATGGAGGCGGTCGCTTTCGGCGCCGTGGCATTGGGGGAGGCAGGGGCGGGACTCATGGCAGCAATCTCCGGATGATGCCGCAGAATAACCGCACGCTGCCGGAAGCCAAACGTGTTTATGTGAGGCAAGGATCAGCGAGATTGATAGATGAGAGGAGCGGCCGGCCGGTCGCCCCGAAGCTGTGGCTGCGACAAAGGATCAGTTGAACAGCGACAGGATCGATTGCGGCTGGCTGTTGGCGATCGACAGCGCCTGGGTCGCCAGCTGCTCCTGCACGTCGAGCGCCTTGATGCGCGTGGCTTCCTCGTCCATGTCCGCATCGACCAGCGTGCCGATGCCGTCTGCCATCCAGTCGCGCAGCTTGCCCATGAAATCCGTCTGCAGCGAGATGCGCGATTGGATCGATCCGAACGCGGCGCCGGAATCGGCCATCATCTGCAGCATGCCATCCACCGTCTTGATCATGTCGTCGAGCTGGTCGTCGGTGGTTGTCTCGTCGAGGCTGATCTCGATTGCCCCGTCATTGCTGTCGTTGGCAACAAGCACGTAGGCCGTCGTCGAGCCAGCGTCGGTGGCAAAGCGCGTGCTGGTCAAAATCCCGGCTTCGCCATTGGTGGCGTTGGCTCGGGTATCGATCAGCGAACTGATCGAGCCACCGGCTGTCGACCAGAGATCCGTCTCGATGGTCTCCATGTAAACGCCGCCATTCAGGTCACGGTAGAAAGAGGCGGCGACTTGTGCCGTGGTATCCGAACCGTCGTTGATCTGCAGCCAGTTGACGCCGTTGAAGCTGGCCGAGCTGGCGATCGATTCCAACTGTCCCTTCAACTGGTCGATTTCCTTGTTGACCTTGTCTCGGTCCACCCCCGGTTCGCTGGCCGCCACCAGCTTGGACTTGATCTCGTCCACCACGCCGAGGGCGGAAGAGAGGCCCTGATAGGCCACTTCCACGGTGGCGGAGCCAAGGTTGAGGGCATCCTGCACGGCAGCGAGGGCTTTGTCGTCGGACCGCATGGTCGCGGCAATGGACCAATACGCCGCATTCTGGGAGGCCTGGCCCACGCGCTGACCTGTCGACATCCGTCCTTCCGCGATCTCGCGGGCACTACTGATGTCGCGCAGCGTCGACAACGCCTGCAAGGCGGCGACGTTCGTCATTATACTCGTCATAATACGCAATACCCGGAATACACAAACACACACGCCGGAAAGAGCGAGACGCCTTAAGAAACATGGTTAGCACCCCCGTCCCTTCCTGCTCGGCATTTAAACCGCGCTAACCTTAATGCTCGCTTAAATGGAGGAGATCGTGCGCGAATTTTTGCGGGAAGGCGGGCGGGGCGGGGCCGGAAAGGCTCAGCGACGAGCCCGGGCCTGCCGGCTTTCGCGCCAAATCGTAAACAGGCCGGCGGCAATGACCAGGACCGCGCCGGCGATCATGTTGAGCGTGACGACCTCTTCGTAGATCAGCACGCCCAGGATGCAGACGAGGACGATCTGGACATAGGTTATCTGCTGCACGGTAACCGCATCCAGGAGATCATAGGCGCGGATCAGCAGGTAATGGCCGCCGATGCCGGTGCAGCAGAGGACGGCCATCCAGATCCAGTCCACCGGTGCGAGCGGCGTCCAGAAGAAGGGGCCGACGAAGGTGATCGCCGCGGCCCCGGCCACGCCAGTATAGAAGAAGCTGGTCATCGCGCTGTCGCTGCGGCTCGCGAGCCGGGTGGTAATGGCGTAAAGGGCGAAAATCACAGAGCCGGCAATCGGCAGCACCAGTTTCGCCTCGAGGTTTGCCGCCGAGGGGTTGATGATCATCAGCACGCCGAACAGGCCGATCGCGATCGCCGTCCAGCGCCGCCAGCCGACCCGTTCGCCTAAGAGCGGCACGGAGAGTGCCGCGACGAAGAGCGGCGTCGCGGCAAAGATCGACTGGGTGTGCGACAGTCCGACCAGCGCAAACGAAGAGACGGCGATGACGATCTGCACGACGAGGATCACGCCGCGGGCAATCTGCAGAAAAGGACGCGAGGTCTTGACCGCACCGGCAAGCCCGCCTTGCGAGCGCGCGGCGAGCAGCAGCACGAAGGCCGCGAACGCCCAGTAGCGCAGCATCACGATGAAGATCGGCGGGTAATGGGTGCCGAGATGTTTCGAGACGACATCCTGCCCGGCAAAGATGGTCACGGCTGACAGGGCAAAGGCAAGGCCGCGGGTTTTTCCGGTCATCAAGGCATCTCTGAACAGTTGGATCGGCTGACGGGAGAGCCAGCCGCAAGACTTGAGCAGTTCGCGGGGAATGCCCGCGAGCCGCCTCTTCGTGGTCAGCGGCGCTTGATCGCCCAGGCTTCTCTCTGGCCAACGACCTGTGCTGCGTCACCGATCCGCAACAGGCCCTTGCCGCTTGGTACGGCGTTCCAGCCGAACAGCGGCCCCGGCACCCGCCGATCCGCCGACATGCGGATGCGGCCCATGGCAGGCATCGGGCTTGCACCCTCGCGCGACCCGGTCTCCTGGTCCTGCGTCGTCATGATGCAGCGGGCACAGGGTTTGACGAGATCGAGCACCACATCGCCGATGGCGATCGAAGCCCAGCCGTCCTCGGCAAACGCCTCGTCGTGGTCGAGAACGATGTTGGCGCGAAAACGATCCATGCCGACCGGCGCCTCGCCATGGGCGGCCATGTCGGCATTCAGTGCCGCGAGCGAGCCGGTGGTGGTGACGAGCACCTGATAGCCGTCGTTGAAAGCGACGGGAGAACCGTCGCCCGCCCACTCGGCACTTGCCGTCCGGCGCGCCTGCGCATCGAAGAAGACCAGCCGCACCTCCCGCTCCAGCCATTGCGACAGCGTTGCGTTTACCGCCTCGTCGGCCAGCGCCGCATCGACGGAGGATTTCCACACGACGACCTGCTGGCGGCGATCGGGTGCCGGAAAGGCGACGGTGAGACCCTCATCGCCCATCGAGACCGAAAGCCCTGTATCGGTCGGGTTGACCAGGAGGCGGGCAAGCGCCGGCATCTCCCGCTGGGTGATGAAATAGCCGGTCGGATCGGTCAGCATCCAGCGCCGGTCGCCGGAAAGCCCCATCGCGTCGATCGGGCTTTCGGTGAGCGCAATGCCGCGCGCGCTTTTCAGGGGAAAGACGTTCAGGCCGATAACATGCATAAGAAACCCTCAAAGCTCGTCGAAAAACAGGTCGCGAAAATCCGCCAGCCGTCTGTGCCGCTCGCCGGCCAGCCGGCGGCCGGTCGCGGTCTTGAAGCCGTCGGCCAGTTTCAGCAGCTTCGCCTCAAAGTGATCGATGGCATAGGTCCGGTCGTCAAGGTCACGGGAGTGCGCTTGCGGATCGGTGGCATGATAAAGTTTCGATGCCATGCGGCCTGCCGTGTAGAAGGTGCGGGCAATGCCGATTGCGCCAAGCGAATCCAGCCGGTCGGCATCCTGCAGGATTTTTGCCTCGATCGACTGCGGCGTCAGATTGGCGGAAAAGCTGTGGGTGAGAATGGCATGCGCCACGGCCTCCACCGTCGCACGCTCCCAGCCAAGACCGGCGAGAATGCCGGATGCCTTTTCCGCGGCAAGCCGGGAGGACTGCGCCCGCTCCGGATGGTTCTTCGGCAGCGAGACGCAGTCGTGTAGGAGAACGGCGGCGGCAATCACCTGGCCGTCGCCGCCTTCGTCGGCCTGGATGCGCTGGGCATTGTGGAAGACGCGCAGCAGATGGGCGACGTCATGCGCTCCATCATCGCCGTCAACGGCATGCGGCAGAAGTGTTTCCGCCAACGCCTCGAAGGGGTGGAAGCCGGCGGCGAAATCGTCATCAGTCACGGTTCAGTCTCCGGCGGGCGGTGCCGCTTCATGGGAACGCGCAAGAATGCGCTGATAGAACAATCCGATGCCGATCAGCACGCCGCCGAGCCCCATGAAGGAGAGGGCACGCAGGATGCCCTCCAGATTCGACATGTCGATCAGGAAGACCTTGCAGACGGAGATCAGCACCAGGCCCGCGGAGGCGAGACGCAGACTGCGTGCATCGAGTCGGGAGCCGAGCGCAAGCAGGCCGACGCCGATCAGCAGCCACACGACCGAATAGGTGTAGGTTTCGGCCGGCAGGAAACCCTTCCAGTCGCCAATATTCGGACCCTGCCAGAACCAGCGCACCGAAAGCGTTGCCCAGAGGAACGCCAGCACGGCGCCGGTGAGGGACAGCATCATGACATAGGCTTTCGGCCGGCGATCGCGCGCATAAAGCGCAAGTCCGGCATAGCCCAGCGCCGGCAGCAGATAACCGGGCAGAAGCAGGTTGACGACGGGCCAGGTGCCGATCCCCTCATTGGAAAAGAACGGATTGAGCACGAAGAGATGCGCCGAGAGGATGTTGAGGGTGGCAATCACCCCGGCCAGCATCGATAAAACCCGGAAGGTGAGGCTCGGTGCTTTCGTATCGAGCGTCATCAGGATACCGGAGAGGCCGATCAGCAGCAGCGTGTAGGTCGATTGTTCGCCGAGCGTCGGAACCAGTTCATCCAGCACGCCGCCATTCATTGCGTGGCGAACGAGAATGGAGACCGCGAGAAGGCCGGCGAGCGCCGCAAGCCCCTGCAAGGCGTTGACGAGCCGCCGGCCAGGCCAGTCGCGCAGCAGAAAGGCGGAGGCGATCAGCAGCGCCGCCGGAACCCCGTAGCCGGCCAGCAGCGCGTTGAACACCGGCGTCTTGCCGAGCGCATCCGGCCCGACGACCGTCGGCTCCCAGGCGATCCGCGCCCCGATGACGATTGCAGCCAGAACCATGGCCCAGGGCAGGCCGCGCAAGGGGCGCAGGCGCGTGGTGAGCACGAAGGCGAAGCCGAGGGCGGCAACGCCCAGCGTCGTAACGAGCCCGTGTGTCAGCGCGTGCAGGGTGAAGGTGAAGGCGGCGAAGGCGCCGAGAAGCAGGAGGTCGGCGGCAAGCGGCGCAATCCGGTCCCGGCGCCAGAGCCGTTCGACGGTTGCGAGTAGGGCGGCGCCGATCGCAAGCCCGTAGATGCCGTGTAGCCAGTCCCGACCGAGCGTCCCTTCGTTGAGGAAGGTGATGGTGGCGAGGCTGATCGGCACGGCAGAGGCGAGCAGCGCCCAGAGCGCCCCCAGATCGGGGTCATCCATGCCCTTGCGGTGCTGAAACACCAGACTGCAGAGCGTGATGATCGCACCCAGCGTCAGCGCGCCGAGAATCGAGGGGCCGATGCCGCCCAGCAGGCCGCTGCCGACCGCCGTGGCGGGTGGGGTGGCGATGGCCATCTGCGTGACGGCGATGAGCAAGGTACCGAGCACTGCCGTCAGAGCGGCGAAAAGGGCCGGGATTGCGCCGGCCCGCCGCCCGGCGCCAAGTCCTGCCAACGCGCCGGCAACCGCCGTCAGCATCAGGGCGGGATGCGTGGTGCTCGGTGTATCGATCACGGTCAGGCAGAGTATTGCGAAGAAGGCCGACAGCGATGCGGAACAGAGGATGGTGCGCGGCCGCCGCCCAAGGAGCGCCCGCAGCCGGCGCCAGGGATCGGACGGGGCTTCCTCACCCCCCGTTTCGAAGGCAAGGCCCGGCCAGAGAAAGCCTGTGCCGGCTATCAGCACCAGCAGGGCGGCGCCAGGCGGTACGGGGTCGAGGACATCGGCGCCGAGGGCATAGGCAATCACCCAGAGCGCAAGCCCAAGATTGGCAAGCACCGGCAGCACATGCCAGCGGCGAATGCGGGCGGCCCCGGCGGCGGCGAGCCAGACCAGCGACAGGAAGCCGAACAGGAAGGTGATCTTCGGCGCATCGGAGGCAACGAGCGCCGGCGTGATCAGAGAGGCCGCAAGCCCAAGCCCCGCGAGAGCCTGCCCGTGCAGCAGAGAAAGAGCGAGCGTCGCAAGCGAGATCAGTGCGAGCAGCAGGAAAGCGGGCGTGGCGCCGATGAAGCCGTAGACGCCGTAGGCGGTATAGGTGGTCGCGATCAGCGTGATACTGGCGGCCGCCGTCAGCACGCCGGGGATCATCGCACCCGTGTAGGCCTTCGGCAGGCGGGGAAGCGCGCCGCGGCGCAGCACTTCGCCGGCGCCGGCGAGCAGCAGGCCGAACAGGGTGGCCAGCACCAGCCGCGCTGCTGGTCCCAAAAGCCCGGCATCGATCGAGTAGCGCACCAGGAAGATCCCGCCGAGCGCCAGCGCCAGTCCGCCGACCCAGACGCTCCAGCGCGCCCCGAACCGGCTTTCGAAGCTTTCGCGCGGTTTCGGCTGGGATGCCGGTGCGCCCTCGGACACCATCGGCTCCGGATCGGAAACCATGTCCCGCGCCGCCTCCTGCACGGCGGGCACATCCTCGCCCTGCGGCACGCCTGCTTCAGCCGCCGCTTCCGCCTCGGCGGTGCCGGTTTCCGGCAGAGGCACCGTCGCACCCGCCTCGATCTGCTGGCGAAGCGATTGGACTGTGCTTTCCAGCGACCGGACCTGATCGGAGAGTTTTCTATGCCAGAGGAAGAGGGCGATGACGGATATCAGGAGAAGGAGTTCGAGCATGGCGGACCCCGCGGGTGAGAATGGGTGGCGTTATATCGGCTGTTTCCCAAAAATGAAAAGAGTGCCCGTGCCGGCTCACCTTGACCACTTGGTCAAACTTCGTGCAGCGCGTGATACTCTGTCAGGCAATCGCCTAATCTGTAGGCCTTCAAAGGTATTTGACTATATTCTGTGCAAAAATGGCTTGCGTCGCCCTGCAAGATTGTCTTTGATGGGCTGTCTCAAGAATATCCAGGGGGAAACAGAAGACATGTTGACACGTCGCCTCTTCGCCAAGCTTCCGGCCGTCGCCGCGCTGGCGCTCGCCACCGGTTTTGCTGCGCCTGCCTTTGCCGATACGGCTGTGAAGTTCACGCTCGACTGGAAGTTCGAGGGCCCGGCCGCCGGATTCCTTCTGGCGCTCGACAAGGGTTACTTCAAGGCCGAGGGCCTGGATGTGACGATCGATACCGGCAACGGATCGGTCGAAGCCATTCCGCGGGTCGCGACCGGCGCCTACCAGATGGGCTTTGGTGACATCAACTCGCTCATCAAGTTCCTCGACGAGGACCCGAGCCAGAAGGTCAAGGCCGTGATGATGGTCTATGAGCGCCCGACCTTCGCAGTCGTCGGCCGCAAGTCGCTCGGCATCACCACCGATCCGAAGTCGCTGGAAGGCAAGAAGCTCGGCGCGCCGCCGCCGGATGGCGCCTTTGCCCAGTGGAAGGCGTTCAAGCAGGTCGCGAAGATCGACGACAGCAAGATCAAGATCGAGAGCATCGGCTTTCCGGTGCGTGAACCCATGCTCGCCAAGGGCGATGTCGATGCCGTCTTCGGCTTTGCCTTCTCGGTCATCCTGAACCTCAAGAAGCAGGGCATCAAGGACGAGGACATCGCCACCATCCTGATGGCCGAGCATGGCCTGAACCTCTATGGCAATGCCGTGCTGGTGAACACGGATTTCGCCGAGAAGAACCCGGCCGCG
This sequence comes from Allorhizobium pseudoryzae, assembly GCF_011046245.1. Taxonomy (NCBI): domain Bacteria; kingdom Pseudomonadati; phylum Pseudomonadota; class Alphaproteobacteria; order Hyphomicrobiales; family Rhizobiaceae; genus Affinirhizobium; species Affinirhizobium pseudoryzae. Next base: position 3,565,341 of record NZ_CP049241.1, on the reverse strand, counting down.
GTCAAGGGCTTTGTCAAGGCGCTGGCCAAGGGCTTTGCCGATGCGGTCGCCAAGCCCGAGGAGGGGGCCGCCGCCGTTCTGAAGCGCAACGAAACGCTGGACAGTGCGATCGAGCTCGAGCGCCTGAAGATGGCGAATGCCATGAACATCAAGACGCCCTACGTCGTCGAAAACGGCTTCGGCGGCGTCGATATGACCCGCCTCGGCGCCTCCATCGACACGCTGAAGATCTCCATGGGCCTGAAGGGCGCTGTGAAGGCCGATCAGGTGTTCGACGGAAGCTACCTGCCGCCGAAGGCGGAGCGCATGCTGCCGTAATTGGCTCTGCCCCTCACCCTAACCCTCTCCCCGCTGGCGGGGAGAGGGGACGTGCCTCGCGATTGGTCGAGAGGTGCGCAGACGACGCGGCATACCCTTCTCCCCGCTTGCGGGGAGAAGGTGGCGGCAGCCGGATGAGGGGCGAAAGCCCCCACGCGTGATCACGGACGGAGAACCGATGTCCCACCTCGTTTCCATCGATAATGTCGACATGCGCTATGGCGGTGCCGCGGGCACGCTTGCTGTCGCCGGCCTCACCATGCGGGTCGACAAGGGCGAGTTTGCCGCGGTCGTCGGCCCGTCCGGATGTGGCAAGTCCACGCTGATGAAGCTGGTCACCGGCCTGCACATTCCGCAGACGGGTGTCGTGATCGTGGCCGGCGAGCAGGTGACCAAACCGGTTTCCATCGTCGGCATGGCCTTCCAGAACCCTACCATGCTGCCCTGGCGCACGACGCTGGACAACATTCTCCTGCCGCTCGAAATCGTCGAGAAACACCGGCATCGCCTGCGCGCGAACAAGCGAGAATATGTGGAGAAGGCGGAAAACCTGCTGGAGATCGTCGGCCTCAAGGGGTTCGGCTCGAAATTCCCCTGGCAGCTTTCCGGCGGCATGCAGCAGCGCGCCAATCTCTGTCGCGCGCTGATCCACGAGCCGGAGCTTCTGATGCTCGACGAGCCGTTCGGCGCGCTCGATGCGTTTACCCGCGAGGAATTGTGGTGCGTCATCCGCGACCTGCACGCCGCCCAAGGCGTGACGATCATCCTCGTCACGCATGACCTGCGCGAGGCGGTGTTCCTGGCCGACAAGATCTTCGTCATGAGCGCCCGTCCAGGCCGGATCCTGAAGGAACACCACGTGCCCTTCGAGAGGCCGCGTGACCTGGAAGTGATGTATCAATCGGCATTCAACGACATGGTGCACGAGTTGCACGGGGAAATCGCCAAGGCGAGGGTGGTGGCATGAGCGCGCTGACCGAGACTGCAACACCGGCGGCACCCGCCAAACCGCTGATGGGCCGCATCAACTGGGTGAAGGCCGCACCCTGGCTTTATACGATCGCGCTCTTCGTGCTCTGGGAACTGCTGGTGATCGCGCTCGACATGCCGCCGACCATCCTGCCGGCGCCAACGGATGTGTTTGCCGCGATTGCCAAATACTGGTCGCCGATCTGGAAGAACTCGCTGCAGACGCTCTACACCACCACCATGGGCTTTGCGATTGCGGTGGTGGCGGGGCTGGCGATCGGCCTCTTCATCGGCTGGTCGAAAACCATCTATGCCGGGCTCTATCCGCTGATGATCGGCTTTAATGCCATCCCCAAGGTGGCGCTGGTGCCGATCCTCGTCATCTGGTTCGGCATCGGCACGGTGCCGGCGGTGCTGACGGCCTTCCTCATCTCCTTCTTCCCGATCGTCGTCAACGTCGCGACCGGGCTTGCGACGATCGAGCCGGAAACCGAAGATGTCCTGCGCGCGCTCGGCGCGAAGAAGATGGACATCATGCTGAAGGTCGGCATTCCGCGCTCGATGCCCTATTTCTTCGGTTCGCTGAAGATTGCCATCACGCTCGCCTTCGTCGGCTCGGTCGTCTCGGAAACCGTTGCCTCCAATTACGGTCTCGGCAACATGATGAGTTCGGCGCAAAGCCAGTTCAACGTGCCGCTGGTCTTTGCCGGCCTGCTGATGCTGGCGATCGAGGGCATCGTGATGTACGCGCTGATGGCCTGGCTTGAAAGGCGCATGACCGGCTGGGCGCACCGCTCGACGATGGCGCAGTAAGGTCGGGAACGGGGGCGTGCCCCGTCACACCAGATGCAGCGGCGGCTTGTCGTCCGGCGCTGTCTTGGCATCGCCGTTGTGATAGGTGACCTGCGGAAACGGGATGGAGATCCCCGCCGCATCAAACGCTTCCTTGGTGCGCTTGGTCATGTCGCGTGACGTCATCCACCAGACGCTGCTGTTGGCCCAGTAGCGCAGGGCAAGGATCACCGCATTGTCGCCGAGGTCCATGACGAAGGCGGCGGGCGCCGGGTCCTGCAGCACGCGCTCATCCTTATTGGCAAGCTCCAGCAGGATCGCGATCGCCTTTTCGATATCGTCCTCATAGGCAATGCCCACCTTGAAATCATGCATGCGGGTGGAGAGCCGGCTGTAATTCGTCACCGGCACGTTCCAGAGCAGCGAATTCGGCGCCAGGCGGTAAAGCCCGTCATAGGTCTTCAGCTCGGTGGCAAACAGGCCGATATCCTGCACGATGCCGTTGACGCTGCCGGTATCGATATATTCGCCGACCCGGAAGGGCCTGAGCACGAGCAGCATGATGCCGGCTGCGATGTTCTGCAGCGTGCCCTGCAGCGCAAGCCCGATGGCAAGACCGATCGCGCCAAGCGCTGCGAGGATCGATGCCGTCTGCACGCCGAACTGGCCAAGCACCATGACGAGCACGATGACGAGAACCGCATAACGGATCGTATTGGAGAAGAACTGCGCCAGCGTCGCATCGATGCCGTGAATGCGCGAAAGCCCCTGTTTCGCCCAGCGGCTGAGGAGCCCCGAGGCGAACCAGCCGATGGCGAGCAGCACGATCGCCCCGAGGATCGAGAACGAATACTGCACGGCCAGCGCCGTCAGTTGCGCAAGGGCGGCCTGGGTTGCAACCACGAATTCCGATGCCTGATCTTCCATGCGGGCAGGGCTCCTTCTTGTTCTTCAGGAGGCCTAACTGGCGCGGGGAGAGAGGCGGTCAAGAGACATCCGTTTCGCTCAGCTGAACTTTCTGACGCGCACCGGAGAAGTGGCCTGGGGTAATGCCGAAGGCCTTGCGGAAATGGCGGGTGAAATGCGCCTGATCGGCAAAGCCCGCGAAAGCTGCGGCATCCGCCAATCCGCTGCCGGAGAGGATGGCGCGCTTGGCACGATCGAGCTTGCGCATCACCAGATAGCGGTGCGGGCTTGTTCCCATCAGTCTGCGGAACTGCCGCGAGAACTCGTAACGGTCGAGACCGCTGACCTTTTCCAGGTCCTCCAGGCGCAGCACCTCCGTGCAATGGGTATCCATGAAATCACAGGCTTCGCGGATGGCGCGTTGAGCGACGGCCTTGATCCTCAACTCCGGCGCACCCGCCCAGTGGCGTAAGGCACCGGCAATCCGGGTCACGGCGTCGTTGACCAGAAGGTCGGTGGGCGTGTCATCGATATCGGCAAGAATCTCCGCCAGAGCTGACCACAGGAACGGATCGGAAAGCACCGGATCGGGCACGAAGGGAAGGCTGGTGCGATAGTCGCCGGCGGCGGAAATCAGGGCTGGCGGGATGTAGACCATGCGGTAGATCAGCCCGTCCTCCGTACCGGCGGCACCATCATGCAGCTCATCCGGGTGCAGGATAATGATGCGCCCCGGCTCGCTGAAGCGGGAGGCGCCGCGATAATGAAAGGTCTGCACACCCTGCAGGGTCAGCCCCAGTGCATAGGTGTCGTGCCGGTGCGGCGAAAACCCATTGCCGCGAAAACGGGCTTCCAGCCGCTCCAGGCCATCGAAGGGCATGGAGAAGCGCATGCGGTCGTCGGAGGCAATGACTCCGGCCGCCGGCTTGCACAAACGTTCAAGACCCTTGCGCAGGTCAGGCCCTAGGAGGTCCTGTCTCTCGATGCCCTGAATGGAGTTTTGCACCATGTTCGATACCAAGATTGCAATTGTCGTCCGAGAGGATCTCGCGGCCTGGCAGAAGCTGAACGTTACGGCTTTTCTAACCAGCGGTGTTATCGCGCAGGCACCGGAAATCATTGGGGAAGCATATCGGGATGTAGAAGGACGTGTCTACAATCCGATGAGCGTCCAGCCAATGGTCGTGCTGGCCGCCGATCTGGCGACATTGAGAGCGATTCAGCGACGCGCCTTTGAGCGAGGTGTGATGACCTCGGCCTATATTGAGGAAATGTTTACCACGGGCCATGACGCTGCCAATCGCGCGGTGTTCGCACAATTTGCGCTGGATGAAGCAAAGCTGGTGGGGCTCGCACTGCGTGCCGAGCGCAAGGTCGTGGACAAGATCACCAAAGGGGCGAGTATGCACCCATAAGGTATCACCCCGTAATCGGCAGCACAAAGCTCGCCCGGCCATCGGCCTCGGCACCTCGGCCGATCGCCTTGATCGCCGACATCAACCGGCCCTGCCGGCCAAGCGCCCGGTCACCGAATTCGATCAGGCGGGCATTCGGCGTCGCGTGCGGTGCCACCTGTCGCAGGCGGGTCGCGAGCGCCATCTCGTCCTGATCCGGATGCAGCGCCAGCGCCGCGATCACCGCTGCCGCCGGCGAGCGGGAGACACCCATCCAGCAATGGATGATCAGCGGTGCCGCCTGGTCCCAGGTCTTGACGAAATCGATCAGCTGACCGACGTGATCCTCGCTCGGCGCGATGAGATCGCCGGTCCCGGCAAAGGCGATGTCGTTCATCGCAAGCTTCAGGTGCCGGTCGGCGCGGATCACGCCGGGGCGATGGAAATCCTGGCCCTTGGCGATGAGGCTCACCATTTCGGATGCCCCGTGGCGCACGGCGAGTTCCGCAATGCTCTCGAGCGGGCAGACGACAATCGCGCTCATGGTGCGTCCATCGGCGTGCTCACCCCGTGGCGGGCGCGGTCGAGCGCATGAAAGCGGTCGAGAAACAGCCGCTGGGCTTCGATGGCCGCCATTGGTTGCAGCGTCAGCATTTCGCGGGTAATGCCGCGCGGCGTGCCGAAGAACTTTCGCGCTTCCTCCTGCGAAAACCCGGCCAGTTCTGTCGCCTCGAAATAGGCGGCCACCGTATCGGCCTTCTTGATGCGTGCCTTCAGATCGCGCGGCGCGTGCGCCGGCAGGCCGAAGCGCAGGTGGACGGCCGCTTCCAGCCGATGTTCGACCGTCTTGTAGCCGCCGCCGACCACCGCCTTGAAGGGCGAGATCATGTCGCCGATCACATATTCCGGTGCGTCATGCAGCAGGGTGAAGCAACGCTCCGTCGCGCTTGCCTCCGGATGCGTCAGGCGAAACACTTCTTCCACGACCAGAGAATGCTGGGCGACCGAGAACGCGTGGTCTCCGCGCGTCTGGCCGTTCCAGCGGGCAACACGCGCGAGGCCATGCGCGATGTCGGAAATCTCCACGTCGAGCGGCGAGGGGTCGAGAAGATCGAGTCGGCGACCGGAGAGCATGCGCTGCCAGGCGCGGGCCGACCCGCGCGAAGAGGGCGGCGTGCTCACGCGTCGGCCTCGCTGGCACCGATCGGAAAGGCAAGCCCGGTCCAGGCGGGTAGGGCAAGCGTTACCGCCACGTCGCCGGCCAGTACCGGAATGCCCTGAGCCAACGCATCGCCCACCCGGTCGATGCGCACGATGGCGAGCGCCCGGTCGCCGCAGACGGTGCCGAGCGAACCGACCGGCTTGCCGCCGGCCATGAGTTCGGTGCCGGAGACCGGCAGCGCGGTATCTGACGTCACCTGCGCCACGCGCCGGCGGGCCGTCCCGCGGTGCTGCATGCGGGAAACCACCTCCTGGCCAATATAGCAGCCCTTGCGGAAGGAAAGCCCGCCATCGAGATCCAAGAGCACGTCATGCGGAAAGGCATCCTGCAGCGCGTAATCGCGACCGGAGACGGCAAGCCCCGCCTCGATACGCAGCGCATCATAGGTATCTTCGCCATGGCCTTCCGCACCGTTCACGGGCTGGCGCGTGAGGAGGATACCGGCCTTGCGGAAGGCCCCGTCGACAATGCCCGACGTCGAGTCGGTTGCGTCGCCCCAGCTGACGGTCATTCCCGTCTCCCCTGCCGCAAGCGAGACGGCAGCGCGCAGCTTGTACAGGGTGAGCCGGCGGATCAGCGCCTCGCGCTGGTTCGTCTCGCATTCGAGGAAGAAACCCTCTGCGGTGCGCCAGATCAGGAAATCGAACAGGATCTTGCCCTGCGGCGTCAAAAGCGCGCCAGGCCGGGCCTCGTTTTCCGGCAGGCCTTCGACATCCGTGGTGATGATGCCGTGCAGGAAATCGCCTGCATCGGCGCCGCCGATATGGATGAGGCTACGGTCGGGAAGATGGGCTGAGGGCATGAGATTTCGGGTCCGCGTCGTTTCACGCCAGAGATAGGCCCGGCGCGATCCGGGTGCAAGCCATCTGCCGGCTCAGTCGCCGCCGGCAAACAGCCGCCACTTGCCATCGACGGTGATGCCGATGCGGTAGAAATTATAGTTGTTGGTTTCCGCCATCACGTCGAGATCGCCGGCGGTGATGATCCGCAAAAGCTCCACCCGCTCCGGCGCGCTGAGCTGAGTGATCGGCTTGCCGACGAAATAGGGCCAGACATACATCTCGTCCGGCGTGCCGATGCCGACATGCGCGGCCCCCGTCTGCAGGATATCGAGCATGATCGCCAGGATTTCGAGGCCCTGCGGATCACCGGACAGGCTCTTGAAGGAGGCGACGGGATCGCCGCCATCGGCCTTCAGCTGCTCCATCACGTCGTCATCGAAGGCCATCAGCGGACGCAGACGCTCGACATCGCCGGAGGCTGCCGCCTCGGTCAGCGCCTGGCGCATCGCCTTCACCGGCTCGGGTAGCTTGGAAAGATCATGCAGGATCTCGACCTTCGGCTGGGCCGCATCGGTGGCCGCAGGGACCGTTCCTTCGGCTGAAACGGAAGGGCTGCCAGGCCGCGGCAACTGCGTCTGCGCGGTCGGAGCAGTGTGCTGGATGTCGCTGCGCTCCGGCGGCGGAGACACATTGCCGGACAAGGCCAAAGCCTCGACTGGGAGGCAAAGTGCACCTGCAAGGGTTCCCGAAACGATCAATGTCCGCAGGTTGGCGCGCAGTGGAAATCCCGGCATGAACACGAACCTTGCAATCTTACTGAACGGTCCGCTCCGGCGAAAATTCGCCGGCCAGCATACGAGCGCGAAGCGAATCCAGCATGGCCTCCGCGCCTTCCTCTCCATGCAGGCGAATGGTTTCGCGCATGGCAAGGGCAATCGCGGCATCGGCAATGATCTCGGGTTCGATGCCATCGGCGCGCCCGTCGGCCCAGGCTTCGTTCTGGTATTCGAGCGCTGCCTGCATCTTCTCATGCACGATCATGTCGTCGATGTCGTTGCGCGCTGTCTGCATGTTCATTCCTCTTGCAACGGAGGCCGGTTGTTACCGGCACGTTAACAACACTAGCAGCCTTTTATCAAAACGACACGTCCGCGGCAGAAAAGAGGTAAACAATTACCTAATTTCCGTAACGTGTGGCAATTTCTGCAGCCAGTGTTGCACCTTCGTTACGGTAGCGTTCTTCCGCCTGTCGGGCCGCCGGTGTGCAGGTGGTGTGCACGCCCGCAAAGGCCCGATAGCCGCGGTTGAACGATGCCGTCAGTTTCTCACGCCGCTTTGGCTCGTTCAGCGTCTCGGCATCCAGCAACGTCTGCATGGATGTGCGCCAATCCGCCGAATCGGCGCCGCACAGCGTGCGCAGGTAGTGGACGGAGCCAAGGATTTCCGCAAGTCGCAACAACTGGGCATCATAGGGGGCGGGCTTTTCTTCTGCCGGTATGGTTACCGCCGGCCCGGTGGCAGGCGCCGGGCTCTGCTTCTGTGCGACCGCGGGGGCGGTGAACAGCGTCAGCAGCAGCAGAACGGAGGCGCGGGCGATCGGGGGCATGGACGGTCTCCTTGCAAGGGGCGGGCGAGATCTAGCCGTCTTCATCACGCGCCGCCAGCCTTTCCACACAGTCCAGCACGCTCGGCGGAACGGCAAGGGCGCGGATCTCGTCCAGCGTGAACCAGCCGGCATCCGACGCATCATCGGCGGCAATCGCCTGTGTCGATGCGTCCGCCTGCACGCAAAAAACGGAGAGGAAGAAATGGCTCACCAGCACACCCTCGTCGTTGCGGGTTTCCAGATCATAGGTGGCAAACAGATTGGGCGAATGAGCGGCAATACCGGTCTCTTCGAAAAATTCCCGCAGCGCCGTCTCGGCCGGCGTCTCCCCCGGTTCCGCCCGACCGCCCGGAAAGGCGAAGAGATCGGCCGACGGCGGGTTGCGCCGCCGGATGAGCAGATAGCGCCCCTCGCGCTCCAGGATGGCGGAGGAGGCGGCCTGCGGAAAGGGGGCCTGCGAAACGGGGGGCTGTGCGGCTGTCATCTGTGTCATGCGCTCGAGCATAGGCATGCGGCTCTCTTGCGCAAGACCACGACTGCGGTGCGGCGCACACCCGTTGCCGCGCACGGCAGACTTGGCCGCTTGACCGCCAAGGTCGCCGGTGCCATCTCAGGTGCATGTGTGGACGTTACGCCCTGACCGCGACGCCGGAAGAGATCCTCGAATTCTTGAGCGTGATTTCGATCGATGACTTCCCGAAGCGCTACAACATCGCCCCGATGCAGCCGATTCTGCTGGTGACGGGAAGCGATCGCCCGGCGCCGGGCAGCAACCTGCCGGCCCGCCAGGCTATGCTGGCCCGCTGGGGTTTTCTTCCCGGTTGGGTGAAGGACCCGAAGGAATTTCCACTCCTGATCAATGCCCGGGCGGAAACGGCAATCGAAAAAGCCTCTTTCCGCGCTGCCATGCGCCATCGGCGCATCCTGGTGCCGGCCTCCGGTTTCTACGAATGGCACCGGCCATCGAAGGAGGAGGGGGGCAAGGCGCAGGCCTACTGGATTCGCCCCAAACGCGGCGGCATCATTGCCTTTGCCGGGCTGATGGAAACCTGGTCCTCCGCCGATGGCTCGGAACTCGACACGGCGGCAATCCTGACCACGGGCGCCAATGCCGCCATCGCGCCGATCCATGACCGCATGCCGGTGGTGATTTCGCCGGAAGATTTCGAACGCTGGCTCGATTGCAAGACGCAGGAACCGCGCGACGTCACAGACCTGATGCGGCCTGCTGAGGAGGATCTGTTCGAGGCGATCCCCGTGTCCGATCGCGTCAACAAGGTCGCCAATATGGGGCCGGATCTGCAGGTTCCGGTCACACCGTCACGACCGCTTCCGGAGACGAAAAAGGCCGCGTCGTCCAGAGACGGCGGCCAGCTCTCGCTGTTTTGAACCGTTTGCCGGTCAGGCCGGCAGTCCGTCCGATCAGGCGGATTTCAGCGTCTTGCGCTTCAGCATCAGCGCGGCAGCCACGACGGCCTTGATAGCGAGCGGGCGCAGCGGCGCATGCAGTTCGGGTTTCAGGGTGCTGATGGTCTTCTTCTCGGTTGCCATGGGCGTTTCCTCTGGAGTGCGGCGCGAATCTCGTTCTTCATCGCGTTCGGGCGCGCCACATCATCAGAAAACCGGGCGGAATTTTGACGCAAACAAAATCGCATCAGATTGCCTTCAATTTAAGCAATCATTTGTTAAGCTGTTGTTAGGAAAGCACAAAAATTCCGCACTGCGGTAGAAAGCGGCAGCCGATCTTGCGTTGCGGCAGGATCAGACGTTGGCGTGGTCGTCTTCGATCGTCAACGTGCCATAGCGGCGCTGCCAGGCACGCGCGCTGAACGGCAGGATCGTGAGATACGCGAGCGTGGTGACCGCCAGCACTTCCCAGGTGTAACTCATCAGCAGTGCCACATAGATGACGACGCCGAGCAGGACCGGCAGCATCAGGTCGCGGCGCACCCGGGTTTCAGACTTGCCGGACCAGACCGGCAGGCGGCTGACGAGAAGGTAACCGATCAGCACCGTGTATGCTGTGGCGGCATAGGCGATCGGACGGCTGCCTTCCATGCCGAGAAAGCCGAGATAGACCGGCAGCATGACGAGAAGCGCCCCCATCGGCGCCGGGACGCCGACGAAAAATTCACTCTGCCATTTGGCCTTGTATTCGCGATCCGCCATCACGTTGAAACGGGCGAGGCGAAGTCCGGCGGCAATCGCGTAGATGAGGGCGGCGATCCAGCCGATCGAGCCGACCTTGTCGAGAATGAAGACATAGAGGACGAGTGCCGGTGCGACGCCGAAATTGATGATGTCGGCGAGTGAATCCATCTGGACGCCGAATTTCGACGTGGCTTTGAGCGCGCGCGCCACGCGCCCATCGATGCCGTCGAGGAAGGCGGCGAGCAGCACCATGGCCACGGCCAGTTCGAACCGGTTTTCGAAGGCGAGCCGGATCCCGGTGAGGCCTGCGCAGATGGCAAGCACCGTGATCAGGTTCGGCACCATCAGCCGAAGCGGGATCTCCCGAAGGCGCGGGCCGCGGGCGGCATCGTCGTCATGGGCGTCCGGGTTCGTCTTCGGCTGCATGGCATTCTCCGGTTTGGTTAAGCGCGGCGGCTGAGCGTCGGGCCCTTGGTCGAGCCAAATTCGGCAATCACGGTCTCGCCGCAGATGCAGCGCTGACCGAGCGATACACGCGGTTCACCGCCTGCCGGCACATAGATGTCGAGGCGCGAACCGAAGCGGATGAGACCGAAACGCTCACCGGCATCCAACGGTTCATTTTCATGCACGAAGCAGAGGATGCGGCGGGCGACGAGACCAGCGATCTGCACCACGCCGAGCCGGCCATGCTTGGTTTCGATCACGAGGCCGTTGCGCTCGTTGTCGGTGCTCGCCTTGTCGAGCTCGGCATTCACGAACTGGCCGGGGCGGTAGACGATCTTCGAGACGCGGCCACGGGCCGGTGCGCGGTTCACGTGGCAATCAAACACGTTCATGAAGACGGAAATGCGCAGCAGCGGTTCGGCGCCCAGCTCCAGCTCCGCCGGCGGCACCACCATCTGCACGGACGAGACGCGGCCATCGGCAGGCGAGATGATCAGGTCGTCATCCTGCGGCACGACGCGCTCCGGATCCCGGAAGAAATAGGCGCACCAGAGTGTCAGAACGAGCCCGACCCAGAACAGCGGCTTGGCAATCAGCCCCAGCACCAGCGAGGCCACGAAAAAGGCGATGACAAAGATATAGCCTTCCTTGTGGATCGGAACGAGCGTGTTGCGGATGGTGTCGAACAGGTTGGACAACAGGGGTCTCCAGAATGCCGGGCGTTGTGGGTCAAGCCTAGCTGACTACAGGCAAACGGATTTGGGAGCAATGCGGTTCCGGCGGGGGTGTGGATGTCATGCCAGTCCCAGAAAGACGACCAGCAGGCGCGTCACGGAGAGCATCGTCTCCTCAGCCAATCAACCGAAGGCTGAGCCAACGCGAGCCCGCTTCACCGTCATGATCTTGTCGATCATGATTTGCGAGGGTTTTGCCAATCCGTTTTGTAGCGAGGGTTGGACGGTTTGGCGGATCAGCGGCGCGTTTACCAGAGTGCTGGAACGCAGAAGCACTGTGAGTGTACCTGTGGTCTCGTAGAGATCAGCCTGGATGGCGAGGGCAAGGCGCGGCTTGCCGAAATCTCCCGACAAAGCCACAGTGACGAGATCCCCACGCCTCACGCATCGTCCTCATCCAGAAGTTCGTTCAAGGCGGCGTCCAGAAATTCAGTGAGATCGGCATCGCCAGCATCCGCCATCGCGGCGATGCTTGCCTGGCGTCGGCATTCTTCGGCGAAGCCCGCTCGACCTGTGTCCGGTACCCAGATCTCCACCGGACGCAAGCCAGCGGCTCGCAGGGAATCCCGGTGCTTGTGAACGCGCTTGAGAGTGGGTGGTGCCATGGTAACGCTTTTCCAACGTCGTCTCAGTCAAGATCGGCCCGTAAGAGCATGGTGTCAAGATTGGAAGACGCCGTCCCCGAGCAAGTCCCTCACACCGCCGGCTCCTTCCTCACCACCACGCCGAGATCGTCGCTTTCGCGCACCTGGCGCAGGTGCTCTTCCGCCTGGGTGGCCTCGCGCTGGCGGTTCCACATCGAGGCGTAGAGACCGTTCTGTTCCAGGAGGCCGGCATGCGTGCCGCGTTCGGCGATTTCGCCTGAGCGCAGGACGATGATCTCGTCGGCATTGATGACGGTCGAGAGGCGGTGGGCGATGACGAGCGTCGTGCGGTTCTTCGACACCACGTCGAGGGCGGCCTGTATTTCCTGTTCGGTCGTCGTGTCGAGCGCCGAGGTCGCCTCGTCGAGGATCAGGATCGGCGGCGCCTTCAGGATCGTGCGGGCAATCGCCACGCGCTGCTTTTCGCCGCCGGAGAGCTTGAGACCGCGTTCGCCCACCATGGTCTGGAAACCGTCGGGCAGGCTGGTGATGAAATGGCCGATCTGCGCCACATCGGCCGCCGCCAGCATCTCCTCGTCGGTGGCGGAAAGCCTGCCATAGCGGATGTTGTAGGCAATCGTGTCGTTGAACAGCACCGTATCCTGCGGCACCATGCCGATCACCGCGCGCAGGCTTTTCTGCGTCACGTCGCGCACATCCTGCCCATCGATTTCGACGGCGCCGGACTGGATGTCATAGAACCGGTAGAGCAGGCGGGAAATGGTGGATTTCCCCGCACCAGACGGCCCGACGATCGCCACCGTCTTGCCGGCCGGCACCTCAAACGAGATCCCCTTCAGGATCGGCCGTTCGGGATCATAGGCAAAATGCACGTCGCGGAAGGTGATGCGACCGTTCTCGATCGCCAGCGGCCTTGCATCCGGCCTGTCCACCACTTCGGCCTCGACCTCGAGAAGCTCGAACATCTGTTCGATATCGGTGAGGCCCTGGCGGATTTCGCGGTAGACGAAACCGATGAAGTTGAGCGGCACGGAGAGCTGGATCAAAAGCGCGTTGACGAAAACGAAATCGCCGATCGTCTGGTCGCCCCGCTGCACGGCGAGCGCCGACATCACCATCATCACGGTGGTGCCGAGGCCAAAGATCACGCCCTGGCCAAAGTTCAGCCAGCCGAGCGAGGTCCAGACCTGCGTGGCGGACTTCTCATAGCGTGCCATCGAGGCATCGAAGCGCTTGGCCTCCATCTCCTCGTTGCCGAAATATTTGACCGTCTCGAAATTGAGGAGCGAATCGATCGCCTTGGTATTGGCTTCGGTGTCGCTGGCATTCATCGAGCGGCGGATGGCGATGCGCCAGTCGGATGCCTTCACGGTGAACCAGATATAGGCCCAGACGGTCGCTGCCGTGACCAGCACATAGGAGATGCCGTAGGAATACCAGAAGATGATGGCCGTGAGCACGAACTCGACCAGCGTCGGCACGGAGTTGAGGATCGTGAAGCGCACGATCGTCTCGATGCCCTTGGTGCCACGCTCGATGATGCGCGACAACCCACCCGTCTTGCGCTCCAGGTGGAAGCGCAGCGACAACTGGTGCATGTGCACGAAGGTCTTGTAGGCGAGCTGCCGCACCGCGTGCTGGCCGACGCTGGCAAACAGCGAATCGCGCAGCTGGTTGAGGCCGAGCTGGATGAGGCGCGTGAGGTTATAGGCGATGACCAGCGCCACGGCGCCGAGCAGCAGGGCCGGCAGGATGCCCGCCATGTCCAGCCTGCCGTTCAGTGCATCGGTCGCCCATTTGAAGAAATAGGGCACGGCCAGCAGCACGAACTTGGCGATGAACAGGAAGAGGGTTGCCCAGACGACACGGGCCTTCAGGTCCGGCCTGCCGCTTGGCCACATATAGGGCCAAAGGTTCACGAGCGTACCGAGCGGATTGCCCGAATCCGCCGAAACGGTCTTCTTTGTCTGTGCCATGCATGCCTCCGGAAGGAGGCTATCCCATAAGCCCGACGCCGGCACAATGCAACGATCACCAACCGCTGATAGGGGAAGCGCGCCGTTTTAGGCGCGCTTCAGCGGCTCTCAGCCCTTGGTGAAGCGGCGGTGGATCTTCTCCGCCTCGTCATCCGGCAGCGAGTCCTTCGGTACGCCGAAAATCTGGCCGGGTTCGATCAGGTTCGGGTTGGCGATCTGCTGCTGGTTGGCGAGGTAGATCGTCGTGTAGCGCACACCCTGGCCATAGATGCGCCGCGAGATCTGCCACAGCGTATCGCCACGGCGGATGATGACGGAGGCGGCTTCGCTCTGCGTCAGCGGTGCCTGGGCGATTGTCCTCGCTGCGTTTGACTGCTGCGCCTCAGCCATCGCCTGCGGCAGCGGCGAGGCCGGCGCCGAGGGAAGGGCAGGACCGGTCACCCTGGCAATCATCTCCGCAATCGCCGGCAGCCCCTTCCCAAGGCTTGCCACGTCGCGCGGCAGCGCATCGAGCGCCTTCAGCGCGGCGGCGGCCTCGGTGATCACGTTGGTGGCAATCGCCAGCGTATTGGCATCGGTATCGGCCGGCAGGCGATATTCGGTGAGCGCCCGCAGCGCAAAGGATGTGGCGGAGCGGGCGGCGGCAACCCGTTCGTTATCGGGTGTCGCGCCATTGGCAAACAGCGTCTGCAGCAGCTGGAAGGCGCGCGACACATCGCTGCGCAGCTTGTCGAAGGCGCCGGCATCGATCGGGTTCAGCGAGCCTGCGGCTTGCGGTGTCGCGACCGCGGCCACCTGTTCGCCCGCCGGCCGGTTGAACGGAACCTCGACGCGCAGCGCCACCTTGCCGTTGCCATCCAGCTGATCGACGGCAATCCGGTGTTCCCCGATCGGAAGGGCGATCGTGCCGTCGATGACGAAATGGCCATCGCCGCCGGCCCGGGCTTCGCCGACCGGCGTGTTATTGGCATAGCCCTTGAGGCTCGCGCCGGAGCGGCTGAGGCCGGCAATGAACAGGCGGTCGCCTTCCACTTCGACGGCGGTCACCTGCAGGGCCGGCTTCTCGCCCTGTGTCACGGGGACGGTCGCAACGGGTGCGGTTGCCGCGGCGGCTGGAGCAGACGCGGTCTCGACCGGTGCTTCGGTTTTCGCCGGCTCGGCCGGTGCTGCTACCTCGGTCTTCGGAGCCTCAGGCAGGACAGGAACCGTCGCCGCCTCGCTGGCGCTGACGGCAACCCGTTCGGTCTTGGCAGCGTCGTTGGTCTTCGGCATAGCGAGAATGCGGCTCGGTTGGCCGGGCTTGCTGACCATGGCCAGAAGCTCGCCATCCTTGGTTTTCGGAACGGAAACCGTGGCGATCTCCTCGGAAATGATGGTCCGGCCATCCTCGGCGGTGGCCTTCAAGACGAGCTGATGATCGCCCGGCGGGAGCGGCATGTCCGGAATGGCGACAAATTCGCCGGCGCGATCGACGCTGGTCATTGCGATCGTCTGCACCTGATCGGCCACTTCGAGCTTGGCCTTCGGTTCGGCGCGTCCGGCAATCACGGTCGAACCGTCCGGCTCGACGCGCAGCACGTCGAAGGTCGGGATCACCAGCGCGCGCGGCGCCTCAGGCGCCACGGCCGTCTGTACCGGTGCGGCAGGAGAGGGGCTCGCATCCGTCTTGGCAGCGCTCGCCGGTGCCTTTTCCGGCGTCGGATCGACCAGCTGCTTGGCGGCATCGCCGCCCTGGGTGACCGCATCCTTGATCTGGCGTCCGGCCGCGTTGATCGCATCGCCAACCGGCTGCGTCTCGGGCGACAGACGCGGCATGATGAAGAACACCATGAGAACGGTCGCTATGGCGAGGACGGACAGGGCAAGCCAACCGGCGCGATTCTTGAACATCAGATCTCTCCAGACGGAACACCGTCGATAGAACAGGAATTACAGGCTTCACGCTGCGTTAACAAGGTTTCCCGGGGCTTTTGCGCTTGCCCGATGCTTGATTTCCCGTCACTTTTACACGTCCGGCGACTCTTTTCGGGGCCGGACATGATGCAATACGGAGAATCCTGTGCCAATTCGATCCATCTGTGTTTACTGCGGTTCCCAACCGGGCCGTGATGCGGCCTATGTGGCTGCCGGTCGTGCGCTGGGGCGCTCGATTGCCACCCATGGCCTGCGACTCGTTTACGGCGGCGGTACCAAGGGCATCATGGGCGCGGTCGCTTCCGGTGTGCTCTCGAACGGCGGTCAGGTGACGGGAATCATTCCAGACTTTCTTGTCGATATGGAGGCAACCCGCCATTCTCTCGGCCAGCTGAACGAGTTGATCATCACCAAGGACATGCACGAGCGCAAACACGCGATGTTCGAGCGCGCCGATGCCTTCGTCACCCTGCCGGGCGGCATCGGCACGCTGGAGGAGATCGTCGAGATCATGACCTGGGCGCAGCTCGGCCGGCATGGAAAGCCGATGGTGTTTGCCAATATCGGCGGCTTCTGGAACCCGATGCTGGAACTGATCGATCACATGAAGGCGCAGGGCTTCATCCACCACGCCAACCTGGTGCAGCCGCTGATCATTGATGACATCGAGCAGATCGTGCCCGCCATCCTGGATGCCTGGGGCGAAGAGGCGGTCGATGACGGCAACGAAGCGGTGATCGCCAAGCTCTAATCGACGATGAACAGTCTCGCACCGGTCTTCGTCGAGGACCGGTGCGGTTCGGCGCCATCGGCCACCTGATAGCTCATGCCGGGCGTCAAAAGAAAGGTGCGGCCGTCGGCCAGTTCCGTCAGCAGTTCCCCGTCCAGGCACAGCAGGATGTGTCCCTTCTCGCACCAGTGGTCGGCCAGGTAACCTGCGGAATACTCCACCATGCGAACACGGATTTCACCGAAGCGCTGCGTGCGCCAGGTGGCCGTGCCGGTCTCGCCGGCATGTTCGGTTCGCTCGATGGTTTCCCAGTCGGTGGTACCGAAGGGAATGCCGGACATCTGCATGGGGGATCATCCTTTCAGGGCTTGGCCTCAGCGGGCGCGATAGGCCCTCAGCATCGACAGCGTGTAAAGCGCCAGCGCCGACCAGATCAACACGAAAGCGAAGAGTTTCACCGGGGTCATCGGCTCGTGGAACACAAAGACGGCGATCAGGAAGATGATCGTCGGCGTCATGTACTGCATGATGCCGATGGTGGAGAGGCGCAAAAGCTTCGCCGCATTGGCATAGATCATCAGCGGTACGGCGGTGGCAAGGCCTGCGGCGGCCAGAAGCCAGGTGTCGGTGGTCGTGCCGTGGGTCAGGTGGCCACTGCCGTTGGCCTCCAGCCACAGAATGTAGGGCGCGGCGGGAATGCTAAGGATGGCCACCTCCAGGAAAAACCCCTGATTGGGGCCGACGGGCAATGTCTTGCGCAACAGCGCGTAAAGGCCCCAGCTGAAGGTCAGGGTCAGCGAAATCCAGGGCAGCCGGCCGGCATCCCAGGTGAGGATGCCGACGGCGACAAAGGCGAGCGCAATCGCCGCCATCTGCGCCGGCGCCAGCCGTTCTTTCAACAGGATCGCACCGAGCAGGATGCTGAACAGCGGGTTGATGAAATAGCCGAGTGCCCCCTCGATCGCGTGGCCGGAGCCGACGGCATAGACGTACGTGACCCAGTTGATGGTGATCAGCGTGGCCGTCACCGCCGCCATCAGCATGGTACGCCAGGAACGAAGGGCGGCCTTGATGTCGCCGAACCGGCGGGTCACCAGAAGGATGAGTGCGGCAAACGGCAGCGACCAGACGACGCGATGCGCCAGAACCTCGACCGGCGAGATGTGGCCGAGCGCCTTCAGGTAGAGCGGCAGGATGCCCCAGATGCCGTAGGCGGCCAGCGCATAGGCAAAGCCCTGCGGCGTATCGCCATTCTGCGGCACGGAAGCTGCGGTGTCTGTCGCCATTGTCTATGACCCTTTGCTGATTGAGCTCTCCTTAGGCCGGAATGGCGACGGCTGCCAATTCATTCGTTTGGTACTTGCATCAATGGTGTTCATCCGAGCGTCCGTAATTGTGGATGGCTCAGGTCTTGTGTTTGAGGCTGTTTTACGTAATTTTACGTAAAACAGCCGGAGAGCGGTATGCAGACCATTCGTTCGATCCACCTGCAGAAAAATCTCGGCGACGTACTGAAGGCTGCCGATCTCGAAGCAGTCGTCGTGATGAACCGTGACCAACCGCGCGCGGTGATGATGTCCGCCGAGGAGTTCATCCGGCTGAAGACGGCAGCGGGAGAAGCGGTCCCGAAGGAGGTACGGCGTTCCCGACCGACGCTCCACCAGTCTCCGGCCGATCCGTTGGCTTACGATACGCGCGATCCCGACTATGTCTTACAGCTTGTGGAGGACGCCCTTGCCGGACGGCATGCGCAGGCGATCCGCAGCGAGGTTCAGGCCGCCTTGCGGCGCTGGGGAATGCGCTGATGGAAGCAGCCTATACCCGCAAGGCAAGGCTGCTCATCCCCGACACGTCGCCGCTCTCCCTGCTGTCGATGGCCGGCGCGGACGGGCTCGACACCCTCTTTGTTCCCGATGTGGAAATCTGGGTCACCGACATGGTGGAGATGGAGGTGACCCGAGAGCCGGATTCCGGCGATGATCGGCGTCTCGGTCAGCGCCGCGTGCTGGCAGAATGGTTTGGCCGGAACCGGCACCGAATCCGGATCATGCGCACGCCGACCGGAGAGGAATATGCTAAAGCCATGACAAGCTGGTCGATGAGCGGATCACGTCCGGAGCTGAAGCCCCGCTGGACCGGGCGCGGCGACTATAGTCTCCTGGACATCCTCAGCATCGCCGAGACGGTTGTCGAGGAGGGGGAGGCCGTCGTGCTGCTGGTCGATGATCGCCGTGCCCGCGCGGCCTTGCGGCAAAGTGAAAACCTCGATCTTGATATTCTATCCACTCGCGCATTCATTGCCATGCTGGAGACGGAGTTTGGCGTGGCGGACGCCGGCGCTATCTGGACCGTCATCGACATTGCCGCTGGACGCAATGCCGAAGGCAAGCTCAAGGTGCCCGACCCATTGCCGGAGGATCCAATCTACGTTCGCAAATCCTGACACCAGCACGCCGGAGAGGCGCGAGGGGACGGTTTGCAGATCTTTTGACAAGCCAGGCCAGGAGTGAAGTGCATGAGCGACAGCCCCATCCATCGCCGCCTCTTTGCCCAGCAGATGCTGGCGCGGGCCTTTGTCGAACGGGACGAGCGGCTGATGACGGCCTTTGCCCGGGTGCCGCGCGAGGATTTTGCCGGGCCGCCGCCCTGGTTTATCCGCGATCAGGACGGCTATCGGGCGTTGCCGTCCAACGATCCGCTGGTTCTCTACCAGGACGTTCTGATCGGGCTCGACAGGGCACGCGCCGTCAACAATGGCAGCCCGGCCCTGCATGTCGGTCTGCTGCACAAGGCGAGTATAGAAGAGGGTGAGCATGTCGTGCATCTGGGCGCCGGCAGCGGTTATTATTCGGCGATCCTGGCCGAACTCGTCGGCCCCTCCGGCCAGGTGACGGCGGTCGAATATGACGCGACATTGGCCGAGATGGCCCGGGTGGCGCTCAAATCTTATCCGCAGGTTGAGGTGGTGCATGGCAGCGCCTTCGATTGGCCGCCGAAGACATCTGAGGCGAAGGCGGATGTCATCTATGTCAACTTCGCGCTCGATCATCCCCCGGCGCGCTGGGTGGAAAACCTCTATCTCAACGGCCGGCTTATCTTTCCCTTCGGTGTCCCGGCCGCGGATGCCGCCGGCGCCCGCACCGGCGTGACCGCCCGCGCCGGCATGCTGATGATCGAACGCCGCACGGCGGGTTTCGAGGCGCGGTTCCTGCAAGGCGTCAGCTTCGTCTGGGCCGAGGGGCTGGACGAAGTGCCAGGTCGCCACGAGGGCCTGATGCGCGCCTTCCGCAGCGGCGGGCACGCAAAAGTCCGCAGTCTCCGCTGGGGTGGCACGCCCGGCACTCAGGAATGGTATGGCGAGGAGGGCTGGGGGCTCTCCTTCGCCATGCTGTGAGCCGATGCGCTCTGCTTATTCCGCCGCCAGACGCCCCGCCATGTGGCGGTTCTTCATCAGCTTGTAGACGATCGAATCGATCAGCGCCTGGAACGAGGCGTCGATGATGTTTTCCGAGACGCCCACCGTCCACCAGCGGGTGCCGTCGCCATCCATGGATTCGATCAGAACACGGGTCACCGCCTCGGTGCCGCCGTTCAGGATCCGCACCTTGAAGTCGGCCAGTTCGAGGTCCTCGATCTCCCGGTTGAACTTGCCGAGATCCTTGCGCAGCGCCAGATCGAGCGCGTTGACCGGGCCATCGCCTTCCGCCACCGACATCACCCGCTCGCCATCGATCACGAGCCGCACCACGGCCTCCGAGACGGTTTTGAGCAGGCCGTTCGCATCGAAACGGCGCTCGACCATCACGCGGAAACCGTCGATCTCGAAGAAGGTCGGAATGGTGCCGAGCGTGCGGCGGGCGAGAAGTTCGAAGCTCGCATCGGCGCCCTCATAGGCATAGCCTTCCGCCTCGCGCTCCTTGACGATGGTGATCAGCTTGTCGAGGCGCGGATCGTCCTTGGAAACCTCGATGCCGCGGCGCTTCAACTCGTTGAGGAAGTTGGACTTTCCGCCCTGATCGGAGACCATCACCTTGCGCAGGTTGCCGACCGATTCCGGCTCCACATGTTCGTAGGTGCGCGGGTCTTTCAGCAGGGCGGACGCATGGATGCCGGCTTTCGTGGCAAAGGCGGAGGCCCCGACGTAAGGGCTCTGATGGTTGGGCGACCGGTTCAACAACTCGTCGAAGGCATGCGACAGCCCGGTCAGCCCGGTCAGCCGGTCGCGGTCGATGCTGGTCTCGAACCGCTCGCTATAGGCGGGTTTCAGCGCAAGCGTCGGGATCAGCGTCACCAGATTGGCGTTGCCGCAGCGCTCGCCGATGCCGTTCAGCGTGCCCTGGATCTGCCGGACGCCCGCTTCCACGGCGGCGAGCGAATTGGCGATCGCCTGGCCGGTGTCGTCATGCGCATGGATGCCGAGATGATCGCCTGGTATGCCGGCGGCCATCACGGCGGAGACGATCTCCCTCACCTCCGCCGGCTGGCTGCCGCCATTGGTGTCGCAGAGCACCACCCAGCGCGCGCCGGCCTCGTAGGCCGTCCTGGCGCAGGAGAGCGCATACTCCGGATTGGCCTTGTAGCCATCGAAGAAATGCTCGCAATCGATCATCGCCTCGCGGCCGGCGGCAATCACCGCTTCGACGCTGTCGCGGATCGATTCGAGGTTCTCCTCGTTCGAACAGCCGAGTGCAACGCGCACATGATAATCCCAGCTTTTCGCCACGAGACAGATGACGTCGCTCTTTGCCTGCAAAAGCGCCGCAAGCCCCGGATCATTGGCGGCCGAGACGCCGGCCCGCTTCGTCATGCCGAAGGCGACGAATTTTGCAGCCCGCGTGCGCTTCTGGCCGAAGAAGGCGGTATCGGTCGGGTTGGCGCCCGGATAGCCGCCCTCGATGTAATCGATGCCGAACTCGTCGAGCAGCCTGGAAATGGCAATCTTGTCCTCGACGGAAAAATCCACGCCAGGTGTCTGCTGCCCGTCACGCAGCGTGGTGTCGAAGAGGGTGATTTTTTCGCGTGTCATGTCCGTGCCGCTCCCTGGCATCTTGTCATCCTTCCATGCCCCTCATCCGGCTGCCGCCACCTTCTCCCCGCAGGCGGGGAGAAGGGCCATGCCGCGCCGTTGCCCGTTTGCCGCAACGCCGGTGCGAGCCGCGTTCCCTCTCCCCGCCTGCGGGGAGAGGGTTAGGGTGAGGGGCACCCTCTCAGTTCTTTCCCGCAAACCGGTCCGTCGCCCGGATCAGCTGGTCGAGAATGCCGGGGTCGGTCAGCGCGTGGCCGGCGCCCTCGACGATCTTCAGCTCCGCATCCGTCCAGCGCTTCGATAGCTCCCAGGCCTGTTTGAGCGGGCACGGCATGTCGTAGCGACCATGCACGATGACGCCCGGAATGCCTTGAAGCTTATGCGCATCGCGCAGCAGTTGCCCGTCCTCCAGCCAGCCGGCATGCATGAAATAGTGGTTTTCGATGCGGGCAAAGGCGATGGCGTAATGATCCTCGCCAAAGCTGTCGATCTGCTCGAGATTAGGGATGAGCGAAATGGTCGCCCCCTCCCAACGGCTCCAGGCCTTGGCGAAGCGCAGTTTTTCCGCCTCGTCGCTGCCGGTCAGGCGGCGGTGATAGGCGGCCATCATTTCGTGACGCTCATTCTCCGGCACCGGCTCGATAAATCTTTCCCAGCGGTCCGGGTACATTTCCGAGACGCCGAACTGATAGTACCAGTCGAGTTCCGCTTTCGTCAGCGTATAGATGCCGCGCACGACGAGTTCGGTGACACGCTCTGGATGGGTTTCCGAATAGGCGAGCGCCAGCGTCGAACCCCAGGAGCCGCCGAACACCATCCAGCGCTCGACGCCGATCATCTGCCGCAGCCGCTCGATGTCATCCACGAGATGCCAGGTGGTGTTCGCCTCAAGCGAGGCATGCGGGGTGGAGCGGCCACAGCCGCGCTGGTCGAACAGCAGCACATCATAGAGAGCCGGATCGAAGACTCGGCGCTGGTTCGGATTGCAGCCGCCGCCGGGGCCGCCATGCAGAAAGACCACGGGCTTGGCACCCTTCGTGCCGACCCGCTCCCAGTAGATGCTGTGGCCATCGCCGACATCGAGCATGCCCGTCTCGTAGGGCTCGATCTCGGGATAGTAGCTGCGCAGTTCGCTCATGTCAGTCGTCCTTCGGCGGCCATTCCGCCGTATCATGATCGGGATGCTGGTAACTTTCGACGGAGGCGAAGAAGGCCTCCATCTCGGGGCTGGAAAAGGCGGGTTTTTGAAACAGCGTGTCGATCCAGGGCAGACGCTGGTGATGATTGACCTGCACCTGCGGCTCCAGACGTTCGGGATGGTCGAAGGCGCCGATCGCCAGTTCCACGCCGCCTGGATGATGATAGGTCAGCGGCGTGCCGCATTTGCTGCAGAAGCCGCGCTTCACCTTGGCCGACGAGCGGAAGAGGCTCGGCTGGCCACGCGTCCAGGCAAGATGCGCCTGGTCGGCGGAGACGAAGGCGCCGAAGAAGCTGCCGAACGCCTTCTGGCACATGCGGCAATGGCAGATCGACGGCCTTCCGAGCTTTTCCGCCCGAAACCGCACCGCGCCGCATTGGCATCCGCCGGTCATGATGCTGTCCATCTGCTCTCCTATCTCAGGCTGACGTAAAGAACGACGCCGATGGTGATGGCGGCCACCAGAACGCCCTTGGCAATCAGGCCATAGAGCAGCCATTTCGGCATCTTCGTATTGGGGTTCGGCTCCGTCATGACCGCCCCTCGGGTGGCCAGTCGTCGGTGTCGTGGTCCGGGTGCTGGTAGGAGACGACATTCGGCAGGAAGGGCGCGTCGTCGAGATCATCCAGCGTCGCGCGTGCCGGCAACGAAGGTATGTCGTCGGCAAAGGCGAGCCGGCATTCGATGCCGAACTGAATGGTCGGCGGCAGGCGGGCCGGGTCATCGAACGCGCCCGCTGCCAGCGACAGCCCATCCGGCGCCTCATAGGTCAGCGGCGTGCCGCAGTCCGCGCAGAAGCCGCGATGGACGAAATTCGAGGAGGCAAAGCGTTTTGGCGCACCGCGCGTCCACGTCACCTTCGCGGTGCCGACAGCCACCAGCGGCGCATAATAGGCGCCGAACGCCTTCTGGCACATGCGACAGTGACAGACCGACACATCCTTCGGCACGCCCTCCATCCGGAACCGGACCGCGCCGCACTGGCACCCGCCGGTGTGGATCTCGCTCATGGAACGCTCCTCCTGTTGGTGGGCGGGGCACCCCCCTCTGGCCTGCCGGCCATCTCCCCCACACGGGGGGAGATCGGCAGAGTGGCGACCGTTCTGCCCCAATCTGCGGGGCGAGAGTCCGTGAAGTAGGGAACCGACGTCTCGCAAGCCGCGGTTGGTGACAGTGGTGCCCTGCAGGCCAACCTGTCCAGTAGAATGCGGCAAACACGTCTTGCTGAGACCCGGCCCGTCAAATGCCGCTTCGAGTGAGGCAGCGCGCGCGCGGCATCCCGATCTCCCCCCGTGTGGGGGAGATGCCCGGCAGGGCAGAGGGGGGTTTGACGCCCGCCGCACGCACCCATCAGCGCCCCCTCCCGATGACGGTCAGGATGTGGAGGCACACATGATCGAGATCCGTCAGAACGTCATCATTCCAGAAGCGCAGCACAATCCAGCCATCGGCCTCCAGCCGTGCCGTTCGGGCGGCATCATAACGGAGGGCTTGATCTTCCGCATGCTGGCTACCATCCAGCTCGACAATCAGCCGCTCATCCGGGCAGGCGAAGTCCACGATGTAACCGGCAATCGGAACCTGCCGTCTGAAGCCGAGCCCCTCCAGCCGGTGCGCGCGTATCGCATTCCAGAGTTTCAGCTCCGCGTCTGTCATTGCCTTGCGCATGCGCTTGGCATTGGCACGACGCAGAGGCGGAATCGGCGTATGGGGCATGGTGAGTGCCGGTAACGAGGTTGACGGTGCGGTAGACTGGCTTTTGCAGCGGAGAGTTGCAAGGGGCGCTATCTTGGCGTTGTCCTGCGGGGTACCCCCCTCTGGCCTGCCGGCCATCTCCCCCACACGGGGGGAGATCGGCAGAGAGGCGGCCGTTCTGCCCCAATCTGCGTGGCGAGAGTCCGTGAAGTGGGGAACCGACGTCTCGCAAGCCGCGGTTGGTGACAGTGGTGCCCTGCAGGCCAACCTGTCCAGTAGAATGCGGCAAACACGTCTTGCTGAGACCCGGCCCGTCAAATGCCGCTTCGAGTGAGGCAGCGCGCGCACGGCATCCCGATCTCCCCCCGTGTGGGGGAGATGCCCGGCAGGGCAGAGGGGGGTATGGCCGTGCAGCAGGGCAAGCATGTTACCGCTTCACCTCCCAGGTCGTCACGCGTTCGCCTGTTGCGGGATCCTTGCCATCCTTCAACTGGATGCCCTTTTCCGCCAGTTCGTTGCGGATGCGGTCGGCTTCGGCGAAGTTTTTGGCTTTGAGGAGTTCAAGGCGCACATCGACACGAGCCTGCACTGCGGCGGAGATGTGGTCCGAAGTTTCTCGCACAACCGATATGCCCAGCATCTGTGCACATGCCAGGCCGGCTGCGATGGATGCCTTTCTTTCGTCCTTAGATGAAAAACCAGTGAAACCGGGACCAAAACCTAGACTACCGGCGGCAGCATCTTTTGGCAAAGCTGGGTCGGAGAACTGACTGAGATTCATCAGCTCATGAATGCGTTTGATCGCTTCAGCAGTTTTAAGATCATCTGCAATCAGCGCCAAAAACTCCTCATCTGGTTCACCAACGACTACATCGGTTTCCTTGGCAATACGCTCCCAGCGCGTGAGAACTGCGAGGGCCTCTTCCAGCCGCTTCACCGAAAAGTCGATCGGCTCGCGGTAATGCGTCATCAGCATGGCCAGCCGCAGCACTTCGCCCGGCCATTTGCGGCCGCCGAACGTCTCCGTCTCCAGCAACTCATGGATGGTGACGAAATTGCCGTCCGATTTCGACATCTTGCGGCCTTCGACCTGCACGAAGCCGTTGTGCATCCACACATTGGCCATCACGTCGGTGTCGTAGGCGCAGCAGGACTGGGCGATCTCGTTTTCGTGGTGCGGGAAGATCAGGTCAAGGCCGCCGCCGTGGATGTCGAATTCATGCGGGCGGGCTTTTCCCTGGGGCGAAAGCCTGTCCTTGATCTCTTCCCACAGATAGCGGTTGGACATGGCCGAGCATTCGATATGCCAGCCCGGGCGGCCATAGATCGCAAAGCGTTGACCCTCGAAAGCAAAGTCGGCCGCCCAACCGGGTTCGGTGTCGGCAGACTGTTTCCACAGCACGAAATCGCCGGGGTTCATTTTGTGGGCTTCGACGGCAACGCGCGCGCCGGCCTGCTGGTCTTCCAGCCGGCGCTTGGAGAGCTGGCCATAATCGGCCATGGAGGCGGTGGCAAACAGAACCTCGTGGCCCTCCGAACCCTTGGCCACATAGGCATGGCCCTGGGTCAGCAGGCGCTGGATGATCTCGATCATTTGCGGAATGTTGTCGGTCGCGCGCGGCTGATGTGTCGGCTCCAGGCAGCCGAGCGCCTTCACATCCGCCTGGAACTGGCTTTCCGTCTTGCCGGTCACGGCCCGGATGGCCTCGTTGAGGCTCATCGAGCCATCGGCGATCTTGGGCCCGAAATCCCGCAGCGCCCGCGCATTGATCTTGTCGTCCACGTCGGTGATGTTGCGGGCATAGGTCACGTGCTCCTCGCCATGGAGGTGCCGCAGCAGACGGTAGAGCACGTCGAAGACGATCACCGGCCGCGCATTGCCGATATGGGCATAGTCGTAGACGGTTGGGCCGCAGACATACATGCGCACATTGTTCGGGTCGATCGGCTGGAACACCGCCTTGTCACGGGTCAGCGTATTATAGAGCTTGAGCGTGTGGCTCATCGATGTCGTCTCCCGAAACGCACTGGAACCGGCCGGACCGGTTCTGTGTCTTCTTGTGGCTTTCGAGAGACGAGAACGGCCGGCCAGCAAAATGCTAGCGAATAATGATCCCGCAGATGGTGCAGAGGGCCGTGTTCATGGGCCAAAGCTTATGGCGCCGAACCGGGATACGGTCAAGGGGAGGGCAAGGCGGAAATGTTCGCCCATCGGCTGCCGGATGAAATATTCATCCGCAGATCTTGCACCACCGCGGTGGCCTATGGCTGCAGCGGGATCTTTGCCTTGGCCGGCATCAGCCCCAGCACCAGCGCGCAGCCGGCAATGATCACCGCCCCGCCGGCGATCTGCATCAGGCTCAACGGTTCGTCGAGCACCAGCGCACCGACCAGCACGGCAACGACCGTCACGGCAAATTCCACGCTGATCGCCCGTGTCGCGCCGATCGAGGAGACGAGGCCGAAATAGAGCACATAGGTCAGCGCGCTCATCAGCCCGGCCAGCGCCACGAGATAAAGGTAATCGATCGGCTGCGGCGCGCCCGGTACCGGAACGACCGCAATCAGTGGGAGCGCGATGAGCCCGCCGGAGAGAAAGGCGCCGATCGTGACCTCCCAGGGCCCGGTGCCGGCGAGGTGGCGGCTGGCATAATTGCTGCCGAAGGCGGCGGAGAAGGTGGAAAACAGCATGGCCGCACAGCCGAGCAGGAAGGTCGGCGTGACCGGAACGGCCGGAAAGCCGACCAGCATCAGGAGCCCGATCGTGCCGAGCGTCAGGCCCAGCACCCGCGCCGGCGTGATTGCCTCAAGCCCCCAAAACCTCGAAATCACCATGGAAAACAGCGGGATGGACGCGACAAAGATCGCCGCCATCGCCGTGCCGATCCGCGGCGTCGCATAGGAAAGCCCGATCAGTTGCCCGGCCACCGTCGTGGCGCCGACGACTACGAGCGGCATGAACCTGGCGGGAAAGACAAGCCGGCGCCGCGTCAGCCGCGCCATCAGGATCAGGATCGCGGCCGCGATAAAGCAGCGGAAGGTGACCGCACCCACCCAGCCGAAGGCCGCCACTACCTTCAGAAGCAGCAGGAAGGAAAAGCCCCAGGCAATGGCAAGGAACAGGTAGGCGGCAAGATCGCGAAGACGCATGAGGGGAAGCTTTAGGTGGTGCCGGGTTCTATTCCGGCAGGCGGTAATCGACGAACTTTTCCTTGCGCACGACGTAGAGCCGGCCGGTCTCCGTCATCTGCTCTGAACAGAGCGGCAGCAGCTTCTCGGCGACCTCGGACGGGTGGGGCAGGGTGGCCGGATCTTCGCCGGGCATGGCCTGCGCCCGCATGGCGGTGCGGGTGGCGCCGGGGTTGACGTTGATGACCCGCAGTTTCGTCTGCTCGGTTTCCGCAGCCCAGGTGCGGCCCAGCATTTCGACGGCCGCCTTGGAGGCCGCATAGGCGCCCCAGAAGGCGCGGGCATCGGTGGCGACGCCGGAGGAGAGCAGCAGCGCACGCCCGGCCTCGGACTTCAGAAGCAGCGGTTCGACCGAGCGGATCAGCCGCCAGGTGGCCGTCACATTGGTCAGCATCACCTTGTCGAACACTTTGGCCTCGATATGGCCGACCGGCGAAATGACACCCAGAATACTGGCATTGGCCACCAGAATGTCGAGCTTGCCCCAGCGCTCGTAGATCGAGGCACCCAGCCGGTCGATGGCGGTCATGTCGGTGAGGTCGAAGGGAACGAGCGTTGCCGTGCCGCCGGCCGCCTGGATCTGGTCATCGAGTTCTTCCAGAGCGCCGACGGTGCGGGCGCAGGCAATCACATGCGCACCGGCTTTGGCGAGCGCCAGTGCCGTGAAATAGCCGATGCCGCGCGAGGCGCCGGTCACCAGCGCGATTTTGCCCGTCAGGTCGATGCTCATCTACTCTCCACCTCTGCCCGGCAGACCTTCGTCCGCCACTCTCCCGACAAGAGGCTCGTTGCCCCTTCCAAAGTTTGTTCGTGCTTGTCACAGGGCATGGCCCGGCGCAAGGGGTTGCGCCGGGATGACGCAGCGACATCGCCCGGCCCTGAAACGCGAAAAGCCCCTCCGCCGGTCGGGCAGAGGGGCTTTTTCGAAGAGACGGGGTCTCAGCCGTTGCTGGCCATGACCGAGATCTTGCGGCCCATCGCCTCGCCATCCTTGTCGAGAAGGCGGGTCGGGTAGTCGCCGGTAAAATAATGGTCGGTGAACTGCGGCCGGGCCGGGTTGCGATCTTCGCCGCCGACGGCGCGGTAAAGCCCGTTGATCGTCAGGAAGGCCAGCGAATCCGCGCCGATATAGCGGCACATGGCTTCCACGCCGTCATACTGGTTGGCGAGCAGCTTTTCCGCGTCCGGCGTGTCGATGCCGTAGAAGTCGGGGAAGAAGATCATCGGCGAGGCGACGCGCAGGTGCACTTCCTTGGCGCCCGCATCGCGGATCATCTGGACGATCTTCAGCGAGGTCGTGCCGCGCACGATCGAATCATCCACCAGGATGACGCGCTTGCCCTCGATCATCGCCCGGTTGGCCGAATGCTTCAGCTTCACGCCGAAGGCGCGGATCTGCTGCGTCGGCTCGATGAAGGTGCGGCCGACATAATGGTTGCGGATGATGCCGTATTCGAAGGGAATGCCGCTTTCCTGCGCATAGCCCAGCGCCGCCGGCGTGCCGCCATCCGGCACCGGCACCACGACATCGCCCTCGACCGGCGATTCCTTTGCCAGGTTGATGCCCATGTTCTTGCGCGCCACATAGACCGAGCGGCCGCCGACGACCGAATCTGGGCGGGCGAAATAGACATATTCGAACAGGCAGAGGCGCTCCGGCTGCACGTTCGGCGCCTTGCGCTCCTCGATCGAGATCGAGCCGTCCGGCTGGATTTCGCAGATGATCACTTCGCCGTTTTCGACGTCACGGATATACTTTGCGCCAATAATGTCGAGCGCACAGGTTTCCGAGCAGAAGATCGGCTTGCCGTCGAGTTCACCCATGACCAGCGGACGGATGCCGGTGGGATCGCGCGCGGCGATCAGCTTGGTGCGGGTGATGCCGAGCATCGAATAACCGCCTTCCATCTGGCGGATGGCATCAATGAAACGGTCGCTGGTATTGGTGTAGCGCGAACGGGCGATCAGGTGCAGCACCACTTCCGTATCGGAGGTGGACTGACAGATGGCGCCCCCGGCAATCAGCTGGCGGCGCAGCGTGAGGCCATTGGTGAAGTTGCCGTTATGGGCCACGGCGATGCCGCCGACTTCCAGTTCGGCAAACAGCGGCTGCACGTTGCGCAGCGCCACTTCGCCGGTGGTGGAATAGCGGGTATGGCCGATCGCCATGGCGCCCGGCAGCTTCGCCAGCGTCGCGGGATTGGTGTAGTGGTCGCCCACCAGGCCCATGTGCTTTTCGGTGTGGAACTGCTTGCCGTCGAAGGATACGATGCCGGCCGCTTCCTGGCCGCGATGCTGGAGCGCGTGCAGACCAAGCGCCGTCAGCGTGGCCGCATCGGGGTGGCCGAGAATGCCAAACACCCCACACTCTTCGTGCAGCGTGTCGCCATCCAGATCGTCGGAAAGGTGTTGCGAAACCAGCTCATACATCATCGCGGGTCCTTGGGCCTCAGGGGCAATGTCAGAAAACGTAAAGAGGCCGGAGGGAAATCCCCGATCCGGCCCGTTCTCGGGCGCTCTATAGCACGAACGCCGTTGCTTGGCTTCCCTTAGAATTGCAACAAAGCGTCAATTATTTGTCACACCTGGCGCCGGTGCGTCATCGGACGGTGCCTGTTCTGTACCAGGCGTGGACGCGGCATCTGGCTTGCCAAGGATGCGCGCCCGGATCTGCGGTTCGATATCGGTCGGAAGCACGGCTTCCAGGCGCCCGACAAGCGTATCGAGGAACGGCTTGGACTTCGACTGGGTGATCCAGGCCGGCTGCTGGCGGATATCAACGAGCCAGTTCCAGAAGGCGACTGCGACGACCAGCAGCAGGATGCCACGCGCGGCGCCAAACAGGAAGCCCAGCGTGCGATCCAGTGCGCCAATGCTGCTGTCGATGATGAAATCGGCAATCCGCGTCGTGATGAAGGTGATCACGATCAGCGCGATGAGGAAGATCACGCCCGCCGAACCGGCAATCGCGATGCGGTGGTCGGCGGTGTATTTTTCGGCATAGGGCAAAAGCAGCGGATAGAGGTAATAGGCCGCGGCAATCGAGCCCACCCAGCTTGCGATCGACAGCACCTCGCGGGAAAAGCCGCGAACCATGGCGAGCACCGCCGAAAACAGGGTGACGCCGAGGACGATGCCGTCGAAGATCGTGATGGGCATGAATGAAAGAACTCCAAGATGACCCAGGTTGACCCGGGAGGACCTGTGGTGGATGGACGGCAAGCGTCTGTTAACGCTGATCCGTCCGTGGCGCTCCTCTTACAACAGGGAAACGGCGGGGGAAAGATCAATCCTCCTCTTGGCCTTTCCCCAGTTTCCTCGCCGATCCGGCGATTTCCACCACCAGATCCGGCAGGCCCTCGATCTCGCTCGATCTTTTTTTGCCGCCTTTCGGAATTTCCGCCGAGGAGGCGGGCAGCATGGCAGAGGAAAAACCGAGCTTTTCGGCCTCCTTCAGCCGCTGCGCCGTCTGCGAAACAGGGCGGACAGCACCGGAGAGGCTTACTTCGCCGAAATAGACCCGCTCGGAGGGGAGGGGCACGTTGGCGAGCGACGAGACAAGTGCTGCGGCGACCGCCACATCCGCTGCCGGCTCGGTGATGCGATAGCCACCGGCGACATTCAGATAGACGTCATGCTGGC
The DNA here is from genome assembly GCF_011046245.1 of Allorhizobium pseudoryzae. Classification (NCBI taxonomy): domain Bacteria; kingdom Pseudomonadati; phylum Pseudomonadota; class Alphaproteobacteria; order Hyphomicrobiales; family Rhizobiaceae; genus Affinirhizobium; species Affinirhizobium pseudoryzae. Next base: position 3,534,045 of record NZ_CP049241.1, on the reverse strand, counting down.
CGAGCTTGACGCCGCAATGGGCCTCCAGCACCGCGAGAATCATCGAAAGCCGGGCCGAATCCCAGCCGACCACGGCGCGGCGCGGCGTGCCGAGCGAGGTGGGGGCGACCAGCGCCTGCACCTCCACCAAAACGGGGCGCGTGCCCTCCATGCCGGCGAAGACGGCGGCGCCCGGCGCCTTGGCGTTGCGCTCGCCGAGGAAAAGCTCGGAGGGGTTCGAGACCTCGCGCAGGCCCTTGTCGGACATTTCGAAGACGCCGATCTCGTCGGTCGGTCCGAAGCGGTTCTTCACCGTGCGCAGGATGCGGTAGTGGTGGCCGCGGTCGCCTTCGAAATAAAGCACCGCATCGACCATGTGCTCGACAACGCGCGGGCCGGCGATCTGGCCCTCCTTCGTCACATGGCCGACCAGCACCATGGCGGCCCCCGTCTGCTTGGCAAAGCGGATCATCGCCTGCACGCCGGTGCGCACCTGCGTCACGGTGCCGGGGGCGGAATCGGCCGTGTCGCTCCACAGCGTCTGGATCGAATCGATGATGACCAAATCCGGCCGCTTGCCCTCGGCAAGCGTTGCCAGAATATCCTCGACATTGGTTTCGGCCGCGAGCAGCACGTCGGTATTGGCAGCCCCCAACCGCTGGGCTCTCAGCCGCACCTGCGCCACCGCCTCTTCGCCGGACACATAGATGATGCGGTGGCCTCCACGCGAGAGTGCCGCCGCCGCCTGCATCAAAAGCGTCGATTTGCCAATGCCCGGATCGCCACCGACGAGGACCGCCGAGCCGCGGACGAAGCCGCCGCCGGTCACCCGGTCAAGTTCGCTGATGCCGGTCTGCACGCGGGGTGCTTCCTCGGTCTCGCCGGAGAGCGTGGTGAGGGCCACGGCGCGGCCCTTCTTCGGTGTCTTGCCGGGGCCGCCGCCGATGCCGCCCATCGGATCGTCTTCGACAATCGTGTTCCATTCGCCGCAGCCATCACACTTGCCGGCCCAGCGGGTATGCACCGTGCCGCAGTTCTGGCACACAAATTGGGTCTTGGTTTTTGCCATGAGGAAAAATCAGTCTTCTTGTTGTTCTTCGTCGAAAAGGTCGGCCGAAAGATCCTGGTGGCCGTGCAGGACGCGAAGGATGATCACCTCATCTGGCGTCGTGCGGAAATAGATACAGCGCTTGCGAAAGGGCAGTGCCTTCAGTCCAGGCCGCAAATCATCACGCGACACACCGGGAAAGCCGCTGACTGCGATCCACCCAATTTTGCTCGCCAATTGGCGGACAAAACGGCTCGCGGCAATAATGTCTTTCTCGCCGATATAAACGAAGATATCGACGAGGTCCTGATCTGCGAGGCGGGTGTAGGTCAGCTTTTTCGGTTTAATCGCCGCATCCCCCGCTCGATGACCGAGTCAGCAACGGCATCCGCGCTGTCGAACGGAAGGGTCTCGCCGGCGGCGACCTGGGCGTCAGCGGCATCAATCATTCGCCGCACCTGTTCCTCCTGCTGGTCCAGCAGTGCCAGCCCCGCCCGCACCACATCCTCGGCGCTTCGGTAGGCGCCGGTGCGCAGCTTGGTGTCGATGAAGGCCTGCTCTTCGTCCGTCAGATGGATCTCGGGCATTTCGATCTCCTTTTGTTCTCTTATAGCGCGTTCGTTCCGCGCTGAACAGAGGGCAGCGAAACGACATCAGCCGTCGTCTTCGCCCAGCCAACGTCGCTCGTAACGAAGCCCGAGGCTGGTGAGCAGCTCGTAGCCGATTGTGCCGGCAGCCGCTGCCATCTCGTCGAGAGCGATATTCTGGCCGATGAGTTCGATGTAATCGCCGGCGCGGATAGCATTCTTCGGCAGGTCGGTCACATCGAAGATGGTCAGATCCATGGTGATGCGACCAACGACCGGCACGCGGTGCCCGGCGATGAAGCCGAAGGCGCCGGCGGAAACGGCAGAGCGCAGCGGCACGCCGCTGCCCGACAGAGCGCGCAGATAGCCATCGGCATAGCCGACCGCGGCCACCGCCAGCCGGCTGTCGCGGGCAAGGCGATGCGTGCCGCCATAGCTGACGGTCTCACCGGCCCTGGCCTCGCGGATCTGCACGATGCGCGCCTCGGCGCTTGCCACCGGCCGCATCGGGTTCTCCATGCCGGAGGTGGCCTGCCCGCCATAAAGCGAGATGCCCGGCCGGGTGAGGTCGAAATGATATTGCGGCCCGAGGAAGATGCCGGCCGAGGCGGAGAGGCTGGCCTCTACCCCCTCATAGGCGGCACTCACCTCGCGGAAACGGTCGAGCTGCTGGCGGTTGCTCTCGGCCTCCGGCGTGTCGCCGCTATGAAGATGCGAGAGCACCAGCACCGGCTCGAAACTCGTCGGGCGCGAGACATCGGAAGCCAGCAAAAGTGCCTCCTCCATCGAGAGGCCAAGGCGGTTGAAGCCGGTATCCACCTGCAGTGCGCAAGGGTAAGGACCGCGCTCGGAAAGAACCGACATCCAGAAGGCGAGCTGCTCCTCCGATGCCAGAACCGGCACCAGGTCGTTCGCAAAGAATGTTTCCTCCTGACCCGGCCAGATGCCGAACAGCACGAAGATGCGGGCATCCGGCGCATAGGCGCGCAGCGTCTCGCCTTCGCTGGCGGCGGCGACGAAGAAATCGCGCGCGCCCGCCTCGTAGAGCGTCAGCCCGCAATCCTCGATCCCCAGCCCATAGGCATCCGCCTTGACGACGGCGGCGGTTCTGGCCCTTCCGGAGCGGCGCGCCAGATCCTGCCAATTGTCGGCAAGGGCGGCGAGATCGACGGTGAGACGCAGCGGGGCGTAATCGAAGGGATCGATATCCAGCAGGTCGTCATGTCCGTCAGTCATCAGCCTATCCTTTTTTGTTGATCGGGCGGCGCCGGGGAGGGTCCGGAATCGGGTCATCACACCTTTGGCACACCCACCCTGACCCTATCACTTTTGACCCGCGCGAAAACGACGATCCGGTGAATTCTTTCGGCATGCACAGTCTTTACCAGGTAAATACGGCCATGCTTCTGCGCCATCTGCTCTTTTCCGGCGCTCGCAAAACTGTCACATCGTTTGTCTAAGAGCCGTGCTCTTGCGGCGAGGGAATCGACATCATGCAGCAGCAGACGGCAGTCATCATCGAAGGCGCAACCGTGGTTTTTGCGGACCGCCTGGCGCCCGCCTCGGTGCGGTTCGAGGGCGGCGCAATCACCGCGATCGACGGTGCGCGGGACGGGGCCGAGGTGATCGACGGGCGTGGCCACCTTCTGGCGCCGGCCTTCGTCGATATCCATGGCGATGCCTTCGAGCGGCAGATCATGCCGCGGCCGGGCACCATGCTGCCGGTGGTACCAGCGCTTCTCGAGACGGACCGACAACTGGCGGCCAACGGCATTGCGACCGCCTATCATGCGCTGACGCTCAGCTGGGAGCCGGGGCTCCGCTCGGTGGACAACGGCCGCGCCGTCGTGGCGGGGCTCGATCAATTGGCACCGCGCCTCACCGTCGATAATCGCGTGCAACTACGCTGGGAAACCTTCTGTTTCGAAGCGATCGATCTCATTCGCCAGGCCCTTGCCGGCCCGCGGCTGCCCTCGATCGCCTTCAACGACCATACCTCCATGCTGCTGCTCGATCCCTCCGTGACGCTGCAGGAGCGGCCCTTCGAGCTTGATCCCGCCTATCCGGCGCTCTCTCCGGACAATCCCGTTTTCGCCGACAAAATGGCCGAGCGTGGCAAGCGGGCAAAAATCCCGGCGGCCGAGATGGTGTCGCTGACCCGCTCGATCTGGGAACGCCGGCCTCAAGTGCAGGCCGCAATCGACGAGGTGGCAGCGCTTGGCCGCGCCGCTGGCGCGCCGATGCTCTCGCATGACGACAGCCAGGTGGAGACGCGCGACTTCTACCGCACCCGGGGCGCCCGCATCAGCGAATTCCCGATGAACCGGCGTGTTGCCCAGGCGGCGCGCGAAGCCGGCGATTTCATCGTCTTCGGTGCGCCGAATGCCACGCGCGGCGGCAGCCATCTCGCCTCCATCGGGGCGGCCGATATGATCCGCGAAGGGCTCTGCGATATCCTTGCCTCCGACTATTATTATCCCGCCATGCTGCTGGGTCTCGCCCGGCTGCTGGCCGATGGCGTGGCACCGCTCACGGATCTCTGGCCGCTCGTCTCCGCCAATCCGGCGCGAGCCTCGGGCCTCACCGATCGGGGTGTGATCGAGGTTGGGCGGCGGGCCGATCTGCTGCTGGTCGAGTGGCCGGAGGGCGGTGTCCCCTCCGTGCGCCGCACCTTCGTGGAAGGCCGCGAAGCCTACCGCGCCGTTTCCGCCGGCTCTTAAGGCGCAGACGCGAGCGACAGCGATCACTTTTGTTCAAGACGCAGGCCGCGAGGCAGGCTAACCTCGCGCCATGCACAATGTATCGCAGCAACAGGCCGCCGAGGCGACACCTGTTTCGATGACGGAAAAGACCCGGTTCTGGCGCGACAGGCGTTTTCACGACATGGAATGCCTGACGGCCTCGTTCATCACGCACGAATTTTCCCCGCATTCACATGACACGTTTTCGATCGGCGCGATCGAGAACGGCTGCCAGGTGGCGATGATCCGTGGCGAACGGGAACACACCGGCCCCGGCGCGCTCTACCTCATCAATCCGGGCGAGGTGCATGACGGCCAGCCCGGTGCGCCGGACGGCTATCGCTACCGGATGATTTATCCTGACATGACCGTGCTGACCGAGATCATCGAGGAGATGACGGGACGCGCCTTCCACGGTTCGCCGAGTTTCGCCCGGCAGTTGCTGACCGACCGGCCGCTCGCCGCCGCCTTCAACCGGGCGCATCGGGCGATCGAGGAGGGCACGGCGCTGGAGGGCGAGGAGAGCATGTATGGCGTGCTCGCCACCATGTTTGCCCGCCACGGCAGCGAGATCATCCGCGCGCCCGACTACCAGGAGCCGCTCGCGATGCGCCGGGTGAAGGATTACATCGCCAGCCATTTCGACGAGGAGATCGGGCTTCAGGCGCTGGCGAAGGTGGCGGGCCTCAGCCGCGCCCACATGATCCGCGCCTTCCGCAAACACTATTTCATCACGCCGCACGCCTATCAGACGGATCTGCGCATCCGTCATGCCCGGTGCCTGCTGCGGGCGGGTGCCACGCCGTCGGATACGGCCGCCGCCTGCGGCTTTGCCGATCAGGCACATCTGACACGGCATTTCAAGGCGCGCACGGGTCTGACGCCCGCCGTCTTCCGCGCCGGCTGATCACTTTCCTTCAAGACCCGCTGGGGCGGTGAGGGGTAGAGCCTCCGGCAACAGGAGGCCTTCATGACATCTGATCTTGCCCGCCGCGAATTCCTCGATGGAAACCGCACCATTCTCCCTCTCGTCTTTGCCGCGTTCCCGATCGGTTTCGTCTTCGGCACGGTGGCCGCCGGCAACGGGCTGTCGCCGCTCGAAACCGTGCTGATGAGTGCGCTGGTCTTTGCCGGCGGATCGCAATTCGTCGCCATGGACCTGTGGACCCATCCCGCCGCCTGGAGCGCGCTCGGTCTCGCGGCCCTGCTCGTCAACCTGCGCCACATCCTGATGGGCGCCTCGCTGGAGCGCAGCCTCGGTCTCTTCCGCCCCTGGCAGAAACTGCCGACGCTTCTGGTGATGGCAGACGAGAACTGGGCGCTGGCCGAAGCGCGCGCGCGCCAGCAACCGCTGACGCCCGCCTTCTATCTCGGTCTGGCACTGCCCTTTTATGGCGGCTGGGTGCTCGCAAGCCTCTGTGGCGCTCTGTTCGGCGCGCTTCTCGGGGATGTGGCGATCTACGGGCTCGATTTCGCCTTTCCGGCGGTCTTCATCGTGCTCCTGATGGGCTTCTGGAAGGGTACCGAAACCGGCCTCATCCTCGCCGCCAGCGCTGTTGCTTCGCTGACGGTGCACAGCCTCGTGCCCGGCGCCTGGTACATCGCCGCCGGGGCGCTTGCGGGGCTCGCCGCCGCCTTCATTCCTCTCGGGAGACAGGAGCAGGCGGCATGACGCTCGATCCCGCGACACTCGCCGCCATCCTCGCCATGATGGCCGCCACCGTCTTCACCCGCCTCGTTGGCGCGCTGCTCGTCAACCGGTTCGACCTCTCGCCACGCGTGGAAAAGGCGCTCTCGGCGGTGCCGCCGGCCGTGCTGATGGCCGTCGTCACCCCCACCGCCATCGCCACCGGTCTTGCTGAAACGATCGCCTGCGCCGTGACAGCTCTTGCTGCCCTGCGTTTTTCGCTATTGCCTGCGGCCACGGCAGGCGTCGTCACGGTCGCGGTGTTGAGAGGGGCGGGGCTATAGCGGCTGGTTACTTCGGCGCGGTGCGCACGGGTCGGCGAATTCCGACACTCTGGGTGAGGGCAGGCGCTCGCTTTGCCCCCTCTCCCCGCGTGCGGGGAGAGGGCTGGGGTGAGGGGCTCAAGCGGCTGAAATGATGAGCGCATTGGCCCCTCATCCCGCTGCCGCGACCTTCTCCCCGTTCTGACGGGGAGAAGGGGGATGTGGCGCACTCCCGCCTCACAGAAGCGTGGGGCGCTGTCTGAGAATCAATGTTCCTCGTACTGCGTAAAACTCGGGTCGGCGAGGTCCGCAAAGCGGGTGTATTCCGACTGGAAGGCGAGTTTGACGGTGCCGGTCGGTCCGTGACGCTGCTTGGCGATGATCACGTCCGCCGTACCCTTCACCTTGTCCATCTGCGCTTCCCACTCGCCATATTTCGGATCGTCGGGATCGCGCGGCTCGAGGTTCTTTACGTAGTATTCCTCGCGGAACACGAAGAGCACCACGTCGGCGTCCTGCTCGATCGAGCCGGATTCGCGAAGGTCGGAGAGCTGCGGGCGCTTGTCTTCGCGGCTTTCCACCTGACGGGAGAGCTGCGAGAGCGCGATGATCGGAACGTTGAGTTCCTTGCCGAGCGCCTTCAAGCCCGTGGTGATCTGGGTGACTTCCTGAACGCGGTTTTCGCCGGACTTGCCGGAGCCGGTCATCAGCTGGATATAGTCCACCACCAGCACATCGAGCCCGCGCTGGCGCTTCAGGCGCCGGGCGCGTGCCGAGAGCTGCGCAATCGAGATACCACCGGTCTGGTCGATGAACAGCGGCACCTTCTGCATCATCTGGCTGCAGGCAACGAGCTTTTCGAAATCGGCTTCGGTGATGTCACCGCGGCGGATTTTGGAGGACGAGACTTCCGTCTGCTCGGAGATGATACGGGTTGCCAGCTGTTCGGACGACATTTCGAGCGAATAAAAACCGACGACGCCGCCGTTCTTCGCCTTGAAGGAGCCGTCGGGCAGCACTTCCGGCTCGTAGGATGCGGCGATATTGTAGGCGATGTTTGTGGCAAGCGAGGTCTTGCCCATACCCGGGCGACCGGCGAGCACGATCAAGTCGGACCGCTGCAGGCCGCCCATCTTGGCGTCGAGCGACATGATGCCGGTCGAAATGCCCGACAGATGCCCGTCGCGTTCGAAGGCAGCGCCCGCCATGTCGATCGCCTGGGCGACCGCATCGGCAAACGACTGGAAACCGCCGTCGTAACGACCGGTTTCGGCGAGTTCGAACAGGCGCCGTTCGGTATCCTCGATCTGCGTCTGCGGCGGCATGTCGAGCGGCGCATCATAGGCGATGTTGACCATGTCCTCGCCGATGGTGATCAACGCGCGGCGCAGTGCCAGATCGTAGATCGCCCGGCCATAGTCTTCCGCATTGATGATGGTCACGGCTTCGGCGGCCAGGCGGCCCAGATATTGCGGAATGCTGAGCTCGCCGACCTTCGTATCCGCCGGCAGAAAGTTCTTGATCGTCACCGGATTGGCGATCTTGCCCATGCGGATGATATCGCCCGCCACCTCGAAGATCTTGCGGTGCAGCGGTTCGTGGAAATGCGTCGGCTTCAGGAAGTCCGACACCCGGTAATAGGCATCGTTGTTGACCAGGATCGCACCTAAAAGAGCCTGTTCGGCCTCGAGGTTGTTGGGGGCCTCGCGGTAATGCGGCTCTGCCGGTCCGGCATGGCCCAGCTTGCGCGCTGCTTCATTCATCGTATCGATCCAATCATGCTCTTCATTTTGTGTGGCCCACTCTAGCGATGCGGCGCTCGAAGGCTAGACGCGCAGCCGCAACTCACACCGATTCACAGGCCCAAGGCTCTCTGATTAAAAAACTGCACGGATTTTGAGAATTCCGTTGACGGCGTTCCAGCCCGAATCGGGGAAACCGCGTCCTGAGTATAGCCAAGGCTGGCAAGCGCTGCGAGACCTGGTTGCGGCGAGAAATGCGTTCAGCGCATGGCAGGTGCCGTCGTTGCGCGGTTGAAGGGAGACGGCTGGCGAACTAGATAGCCTCACAACGATTAGGTTACTAATTATCAGTCGGAGTTATCATGTCACGCCAATCCCTGGATGAGCGGCTGTTTGACGAAATCTCGTCCTTCACCCGGCGCCTGCGGTCCGTCTTCGAGGTCTATGCCAGCGAAACCGGCCTGACGCTCACGCGGGCGAGGGCGTTGTTTGCGCTCACCCGCCGCGGTTGCCTGTCGCAGAAGGATCTTGCCCAGGAGTTGGACATCGAGACACCGACGCTGGTGCGCATCCTCGACGGCATGGAGCAGCAGGGGCTGATCGAACGGCGGGCCGCGGCGGACCGGCGCGTCAAGGAAATCCACATGACGGAGGCGGGGCAGGCGGTGGGGGCCGAGGTGCAGGCGCTTGCCATTCACCTGCGCAGCCGGATCGTCGAGGGCATCCCGCCGCAGGATCTGGATGTCGCCTTGCGGGTTCTGCTGCAACTGAACCGGAACTTGTTCGTTGCAGGCGGGAAGGGGGACCCTGAATGAGCACGGTGGACGAAACAGAAACGGCATCCGCACCGAAGCCAAAGGTGCTGCCGCAGCCTATCCCGGTGGAAGAACGGCCGCTCTGGCTGACGCTCGCCTATATCGCCTCCGGCCTCTTGATGTTTTTGACGCAGGGGCTCGGCATGAACATCGTGTCGGCGAATATCTATCAGCTGCAGGGCACCTTCTCCGCCACACTGGCGGAGGTCGCAGCACTTTCGGCCGCCTATATGGCGCCCTATGCCAGCCTGTCGCTCGCCCTCTTCAAGATCCGCGTGCAATACGGCCTGCGTCCCTTTGCCGAACTCAGCATCGCCGCCTTCGTGCTCGCCTCCTGCCTCAACCTCTTCGTCACCGATTTTCATTCCGCGCTCGTCGTGCGCTTCGTCAGCGGCATGGCGGCGGCACCGCTGTCGTCGCTCGGATTCCTCTACATTCTGGAAGCCTTTCCCGTTCAGAAGAAGCTGACGATCGGCCTCAGCATCGCGCTCACCGGAACGCTGCTCGCCGCGCCCGTTGCCCGGATCATCTCGCCCGGCCTGATGGATCTCGACGGTTACACAGCGCTTTATACGATGGAACTGGGGCTGGCGCTCCTTGCCCTTCCGCTGATCTACGTCCTGCCGCTCACCGCCCCGCCGCGGGTCAAGGTGATCGAGCGCACGGATGTCTTCACCTATCTGCTGCTCGCCGTCGGTCTTGGCTGTTTTGCCGTCTTCTTCACGCTCGGCCGCTTCTACTGGTGGTTCGAAACGGAATGGCTCGGCCTGCTTCTGGCCACCTCCGTCGTGTTCCTGACGCTGTTCGTCATGATCGAACTGCGCCGCAGCAATCCGCTGCTCGACCTGCGCTGGATCTTTTCCTGGCCGAACCTGCATCTGGCCGGCGTGCTGATCATCTTTCGTGCGGTGACGGCAGAACAGTCCAGCACCATGGTGGGCTTCCTGCAGCAGATGGGCATGCAGAACGACCAGATGGGGCTGCTCTTCGGCCTGATCCTGCTGGCCTCGATCGCCGGCGGTGCCGTCTGTGCGGTGATGATGGTCCATCAGCGCCCGGGCACGGCGCACATCCTGGCGCTTCTTCTCATTGCAACCGGGGCCTTCCTGGACAGCCAGTCCACCAATCTCAGCCGTCCCGAACAGTTCTATCTCAGCCAGTCGCTGATCGCCTTCGGTGCTGCGCTCTTCCTGCCGCCGGTGATGGCGCGGGGTTTCGGTGCGGCCATCCAGAAGGGCCCACCCTACCTCGTCAACTTCATCGCCATCTTCCTTTTCACCCAGATCAGCGGCTCGGTGATCGCCACCGGCCTGCTCGGCACTTTCGTGACGATCCGTGAAAAGTTTCATTCGAGCGTGCTGGTGGAAAACATCCTGCTGACCGATCCGGATGTGGCAAACCGGGTGGCGCAGCTGTCCGGCGCCTATGCCAAGGTCATGACCGACAAGGTGCTGCTGAATGCCGAGGGGCTGGCGCTGCTCGCCCAGCAGGTGTCCCGCGAAGCTTATGTGCTGGCCTATAACGACACCTTCCTGCTGATCGGCATCGGCACCAGCCTCGCCCTTCTCGGCCTCCTTCTTCACCTCTCCTTTGACCGCCTGCGCGCACGTCTTGCTGAGCGCGCCTCCGCTGACGCGGCCACCGAACACAATCAGGTTTGACATCATGTTCAGAAAGCTTTTTTCCCCCGCCACCCTCATCGTGCTTCTGGTCGGTCTGCTCGGCCTCGGTTTCGTCCTTTATGCCTGGCGCCTGCCGCCCTTTACCAGCAGCGTCGAGATGACCGACAACGCCTATGTGCGCGGATACGTCACGACGCTGAGCCCGCAGGTCAGCGGTTATGTGGTCGAAGTCCCGGTCAAGGATTACCAGAAGGTCAGCCAGGGCGACGTGCTTGTCCGCATCGACGACCGCATCTACCGGCAGAAGCTCGCCCAGGCCGAGGCAACGCTCGACAGCCAGAAGGCGGCGCTTGCCAATTCGCATCAGCAGGAAGTCTCCGGCAAGGCCAACATCGCCTCCAGCGAGGCTGAGGTCAGCAGTGCCGAGGCGGCCCTCACGCAGGCGCAGCTTGCCTCGGAGCGCCAGATGAACCTTACCCGCAGCGGCGTCGGCACCACCAGTCTTCAGGAACAGGCCGCCGCCGAGCTGGAGAAGTCGCGCGCAGCCCTTCGCCAGGCACAGGCCGCGCTGGAAGTCTCCCGCCAGCAGTTGCAGACCATCATCGTCAACCGCGGTTCGCTGGAAGCGGCGGTCGCAAGCGCCGAGGCCTCGGTCGAACTCGCCCGGATCGATCTTGCCAATACGGAAATCCACGCGCCCCGCAGCGGCCGTCTGGGCGAGGTCGGCGTGCGGCTCGGCCAATACGTGACAACCGGAACCCAGCTGATGGCGGTGGTGCCGGATGATGTCTGGGTGATCGCCAACTTCAAGGAAACCCAGCTGCAGGGCATGCGGGTCGGCCAGCCCGTGACGGTGCGCGTGGATGCGCTGGGCGGTCGCGAACTGCAGGGCCACATCGAGCGCTTCTCGCCGGCGGCGGCGTCGGAATTCGCGGTGATCCGCTCCGACAATGCCACGGGCAACTTCGTCAAGATCGCCCAGCGCGTCGGTGTGCGCATCCGGCTCGTCGTGCCGAAGGATGCTGCCGATCTTCTGCAGCCCGGCCTGTCGGTGGAGGTGCGCGTCGATAAGGATGCGGCGGTGCGGCCGGTCGGCTGACTTTCATGTCATCATGAGAACTAAAAAACCCGGATCGGCGTGGCCGATCCGGGTTTTTCATGCGGTACGCGCAGAACGCAAGAATTATGCGTCGTCGCCGTCTTCGTCGTCCGGGTTGAAGAAGTCTTCCGGACGCAGGGCATCTTCGTCCACGCCGTAGATGGCATCGACGGAGTTGAGGTTTTCACCCTTGGCCTGACGCTCGGCTTCTTCAGCAGAACGGGCAACGTTGAGAGCGATTTCGATTTCGACTTCGGCATGCAGGTGCAGGGTGACGTTGTGCAGACCGATCGACTTGATCGGGTTGTTCAGGTCAACCTGGTTGCGGCTGATGTTGAAGCCTTCGGCAGCCAGAGCTTCCATGATGTCGCGAGCAGCAACCGAACCGTAGAGCTGGCCGGTTTCGCCGGCAGCGCGAACCACGATGAAGGACTTGCCTTCGAGGGCTTCGGCAACCTTCTGGGCTTCCGACTTGCGCTCCAGGTTCCGGGCTTCGAGCGTGGCGCGCTCGGCTTCGAAACGGGTCTTGTTGGCAGCGTTGGCGCGCAGTGCCTTGCCCTGCGGCAGCAGGAAGTTACGTGCGTAACCGTCGCGAACCTTGACGACTTCGCCCATCTGGCCAAGCTTGGCGATGCGCTCGAGAAGAATGACGTCCATTGTCTTTGTCCTTTCAGATCAATTCGGAGTGTCGTTGGAACTGGTGTCGTTGGATTTCTGTCCGCGGGCGGGCGTCAGGGCGATCGTCCGGCGGGTGTCGGTGAGGCCGATGACGATGATCGCGAGCATCGGCAGGAAGAGAAGGCTGGAGAGATAGACCAGCACGAGAGCCGGAAAACGCCAGTCCTTGCCCTTCAGGTTGAAGTGCAGCGCGGCGTAACCCGCCATCAGGAAACCGGCGCCGAAGGTGCCGCAGAGCGTGGCGCCGATCATGGCCGGCACGCCGCCCGCAAAGGTCAGAAGAATGCCGGCGAGGAAAATGAAGATCGCATTGCGGTTCATGCGCAGCGCCGACGGCATGTCCTCGCGGGGGCGAAGTGCGCGGCCGCTGCGCGACACGATCCGCACGGCGAAATAGAAGGCTGCAAACAGCAGGAGAACCCAGAGGCCGCCCTGGATCAGCGGCAGCATCAGCACGATCATCGCCTTGGTCTGGGCCAGCGACGCGGCATCCGGCACCATCGACGGGTTCTGGACGTTGAGGTTCTCGACCATGGCATCGACGAGCGCATTGGTGAGATCGGGGCCATAACCGATGATCGCGCCGAGGATGATCACGGCGATCGTCACCAGCCCGCACAGATGCAGAAGGATGTCGGAGATCGGATACCAGGCCATCAGATCGTCCGGACCGCCGAGTTCGGAGGCCGGACGGGCGAGGTTGGCGAGATGCGAGAGCCAGCCGGCCGGGATCAGCGTGAAGATCGCCATCGCCAGCGCAAACATCGGCGAGCCGAGAACAGCGCCGAGCAGCGCGGCGGTCACGATCGCAACGATCGCGGCGCGATTGCCCCAGCCAAGGCCGGCGACGAGAACGGGAAGGGCGGAAGAGGCATAGAGGACGAAGGCGAACGACGGCTGTGCATTCGCGCCCAGCACAAGCAGGGTCGCGGCAATGCCGGCAAGAATGCCGGTGATCAGCACTGTCTGGTTCAATCCGTACACGTCTCGCTGTCCTGCCAGGTCAAGCAGTTAGGGGAGAAGCCTGAATGAAGATCTCAGGCGCTTCATCCCCAACATGGGGTTTTCAAGGGTTCCGATCCGCGCCCACCGCGGAAGGGGAGATGCCGCCGATGACAAACACCGGCGGCAAGCAGTCGATCAGGATACGACGTAGGGCAGCAGGCCGAGGAAGCGGGCGCGCTTGATGGCCTGGGCCAGTTCGCGCTGCTTCTTCTGGGAAACGGCCGTGATGCGGGACGGAACGATCTTGCCGCGCTCGGAAATGTAGCGCTGCAGGAGACGAACGTCCTTGTAGTCGATCTTCGGTGCGTTTGCGCCCGAGAAGGGGCAGGTCTTGCGACGACGGTGGAACGGACGGCGTGCCGGAGCAGAGGATGCGTCAGCCATGGGTAATTCTCCTTGAAGCTCTCGGATTATGCACGATCTTCGCGCGGACGACGCTCGAAGCCGCCTTCACGCGGGCCGCGGTCTTCGCGGGGACCACGGTCCGGACGCGGACCACGATCGCCGAAGTCACGGCGCGGGCCACGGTCGTCGCCATCACGGCGCGGACGGTCGTCACGGTCGCGCTTCTGCATCATGGCAGACGCGCCTTCTTCGTGCTTCTCGACGGCGATCGTCATGTAGCGAAGAACGTCTTCGTTGATGCGCATCTGGCGCTCCATCTCGTGCACGGCAGCGGCCGGTGCGTCGATGTCCATGAGCGCGTAGTGAGCCTTGCGGTTCTTCTTGATGCGGTACGTCAGGGACTTGAGGCCCCAGTTTTCAACGCGCCCGACCTTGCCGCCATTAGCTTCGAGGACACCCTTGTACTGTTCGACGAGGGCATCAACCTGCTGAGCGGACATATCCTGCCGGGCAAGGAATACATGTTCATAAAGAGCCATTACAGCTTGCCTTTCTTGCGGTTGTCTTGGCCCGGTAATCGGCGGCTAAGCCTCAACGACTGGTCTTGGAAGGAGTTTTCACTCCGGCAAGAAAAGCGTTACGATCGAGACGGTCGAGAGCGGAGACACGGGAGGCCGGAACACTTCTTGTTCCTGCGGCTCCGCATGCGGAACCGGCCCTCCGTTCAGCCACCAGCCAGAAGACCGGGCATTTCGAACAGGCGCGCTTATACGCGCATTTCCCCCAAAAGCAAGTCGTGGCGGCTGGAAAAGGCGAAAAACACCCGTCGATCAGCGGATCGAGAGCATCGTCTGTCCATTCTTGACGGTGAAGCTGTAGGTGAGCGACGACGCTTCGTCGATGGTAACGGAGATCGTGTCGCCCGAACCGTTGATGGCGGCCGTCAGCGTACCGTCCTTCACCGAAATCGCCAGATCGGCCTCGCTCAGGCCGCCGAGCGAAAGCGACAGCGGGCCATTGGAAGTTACGGTGTCCTTCCCGCCACCGGTGGTGAAACCGTATTCGGCTAGCGCATCCGTGCCGGAGGTCGTGATTCTGACGGTATCGTTGCCGGCACCGCCGGTCGCGAAGATGCGGTTGCCCTCGAGCGTCAGGCTGTCATTGCCCTCGCCACCGTCCAGCCCGACGATCGTGTCGGCAGAGACCTTCAGCGTGTCGTCGCCCGCGCCGCCCTTGATGTCGAGTGCAAGCTCCGCCTTCAGCTGGATGTCGTCGTTCCCGTCGCCGCCATCGATGGAGCCGATGAAGCTGCCGGCAGCCTTTATCGTGTCATCGCCGTTGCCGGTCGTGACGCCGGAAATGAGGGCGCTTTTGAGGGTGAGCGTGTCGTTTCCTTCGCCGGTATCGAGATTGTAGATGCCGCGGCCCGTCACCGTCAGCTTGTCGTCGCCTTCGGTGCCCGTGCCACCGGTCACGTAACCGATCTGTTCGTCGATATCGGCCGAGCGAGAGGCGTCGTCGCCGCCGAGCGTCAGGATGTCGATGATGCGGGAGAGGGCACGCTGCCCGGCCGTCTGGCCGTTCTCATCGACGCCGTAGGGCATGCGGGGGCCAGATGCGGAGGAAGAAGAGAAAGACGGGTTGGACGGTTTTGCCGCGGAAAACAGCGTATCGACGTAAAGCGATGCATTCGCACTCGTGAAGAAGCTGTTGATCGAGCTCATGAAGGAACGTCCCGGGTGACCCGGCGGATCATCCCACCGGCATCACCTTGATCTTATGCTCGCGAACCCGAAGAAACTCTTAAAGCTTTGCGGCGAAGCCAGCCAGCCGTTTCCCGCAGGACGGTTAGCATTCGGTGAAGGGCGGACCGGCCATGTCCGCCGTCACCCGTCAGACCTGCACGAGCATCACCGTATAGCCGGCATAGACGATCAGCATCAGACCCGCCACGATCCGCCGGACGCCCAGATTGCCGAGCAGCAGGGCCGCAAAGGCAACCGTCACCGCCAGCATGATCGGAACGTCAAACGAGCCGAAGCGCGGATCGACACTGATCGGCTGCAACATCGCCGTGACGCCGAGGATGAACAGGATGTTGAAGATATTGGATCCGATGATGTTGCCGATCATGATGTCGGAATGGCGCTTCATCGCCGACATGATGCCGGTCGCCAGTTCCGGCAGCGAGGTGCCGATGGCAACGACGGTGAGGCCGATCACCGCTTCGGAGACGCCGAAATCACGGGCGAGACTGGTCGAACCGCGCACCAGCAGTTCCGCGCCGATGAAGAGCGTCGCCAGACCGCCGAGGATGAGGAGGGCGGTAAACCCGGGCGTCAGGCTCTCGTGTTTGATGTCATCCGGTTCGAGATCCGCATTGAGCTCCTCCACACGCTGCTTGCCCTGCCAGTAGGTATAGGCGAGGTAGGCGAAGAGGATGACGGCCATCCCAAGGCCCGCCAGCCGGCCGATGACGGAGAACTGCACGAGAACGAGCAGGAGCGCCGAGGCCGCCAGCATCATCCACACGTCGCGTCTCACGCTTTTGTCCCAGTGTGTGATGGGCGAGATCAGCGCGCAGACGCCGATGATCAGAAGGATATTGGCCGCATTCGATCCGACGACATTGCCAAGCGCAATGTCCGAGGAGCCGGAGAGCGCTGCCCGAACGGAGACGAGCAGTTCCGGCATGGAGGTGCCGAAGCCGACAATGACGAGGGACACGATGAGGGTGGGGATGGCAAGGCGCCAGGCGAGCGCGACGCTGCCGCGCAAAAGCCATTCGGCCCCGAAATAAAGTCCCACAAGCCCGCAGGCAACAAACACGATGTCCAGCAGCAAAAGATCCCCCGAGTGTTGAAAGCATGAAGAAGCCTGCCGCAAATGGGAAGCGGATCTTCTTCTTTAAAGATCACGGGGTCTTCAAACTTCGTCTGGCTTTCAACTTTCTGTCGGGCTGCCGCACAATACGGAAGAACAACGCACCGCCGGACCCGGTGAGGGTGCCGGCGGTGCATCGCATATTCCCTTAGATCGGCATCGGGTAACGACGATGGATGTCGGCGATCCCCTTCATGACATCGTCCGAGAGCGTGATGTCGGCGGCGCCGATATTGACCTTCAGCTGGTCCATGGAGGTGGCGCCGATGATGGCGGATGCCATGAACGGCCGCGTCAGGCAGAAGGCGAGCGCCATCTGCGAGGGATCGAGCCCATGGGCCGCGGCAAGCTCCACATAGGCGCGCGTCGCCGGCTCCTGGTGCGAGACCAGACGGCCGCCGATATCGCCGTTGATCGAACCGCGCGAGCCAGCCGGCTTGTCGCCCGACAGATACTTGCCGGACAGAATGCCGCCGGCGAGCGGCGAATAGGCGAGCAGTCCGACATCCTCGTGATGCGACAGCTCCGCCATGTCGAGATCGAAGTGGCGATAGAGCAGGCTGTATTCGTTCTGCACGGTCGCCACCCGCGGCAGGCCGAGCTGCTCGGCGATCGTGAGGAACGTCTGCGTGCCCCAGGTCGTCTCGTTCGACAGGCCGATCGCGCGGATCTTTCCGGCTTTCACGCAGTCGCCCAGCGCTTCCAGCTTCTCGGTGATCTCCGCTCTCGTCTGGGCCTTGTCCTGATTGAAGGGATTGTAGCCCCAGGCGCCGCGGAAATGGAAATGGCCACGGTTCGGCCAGTGGATCTGGTAGAGATCGATGTAATCGGTCTTCAGGCGGCTGAGGCTGGCATCGACCGCCTCGCGGATGGTGTCTGCGGTAATCGGCGCGCCGCCGCGGATATAAGGGCGGCCGGCACCGGCAACCTTGGTGGCGAGCACCACCTTGTCGCGTTTGCCGGTCTTTTCGAACCAGTTGCCGATGAGCCGCTCGGTGTCGGCATAGGTATCCGGCGAAAGCGGCGTGGTGGGATAAAGTTCTGCCGTATCGAAGAAGTTCACGCCGTGATCGAGCGCGTAGTCCATCTGTTGAAAGGCTTCGTCTTCAGTGTTCTGCGAGCCCCAGGTCATGGTGCCGAGGCAGATTTCGGACACGCTGATGTCGGTGCGGCCCAGTGTCTTGTACTTCATGAGGATGTCCCGTCGTGGAAGGATGCGGGGAGAAACGGATGGGTGGCCTTGAAGGCGCTGGCAATGTAGGCCCCTTTCGCTGCGACGCAAGAGCGTCGGCATGGAAAAGCGGGGCGCGCGCATGGCAGGGAATGTCCCGCTCAGGTGCGCATTCTTCTGTTCAAGACCCGGCTCCGGCGGGCCTTCTCGCGGCCCCAAACGGCCCTCGGCCTTGACTTGGCCGGTTAGAATGTGAATGGAGAGGCAAAAAAAGGGAAGGATGATCCCATGAGCATTGCATTCACGTTCCCCGGTCAGGGCAGCCAGGCCGTCGGCATGGGCAAGGATCTCGCCGAGGCCTTTCCGGAAGCCCGTGCGGTTTTCGACGAGGTTGACGAGGCGCTCGGCCAGAAACTGTCCGACATCATGTGGAATGGCCCGGAAGCGGATCTGACGCTGACGGCAAACGCCCAGCCGGCCCTGATGGCCGTCTCCATGGCCGTCATGCGTGTGCTGGAAGCCGGTGGCCTGAAGCTGGCCGACAAGGTTTCCTATGTCGCCGGCCATTCGCTGGGCGAATATTCGGCGCTCTGCGCTGCCGGCACCTTCACGATTGCCGATACCGCCCGTCTTTTGCGAATCCGCGGCAATGCCATGCAGTCGGCCGTACCGGTCGGCGAAGGCGCGATGGCGGCGATCATCGGGCTGGAACATGCCGATGTCGAGGCCGTCTGTGCCGAGGCGAAAGCCGCCGGCGTCTGCCAGATCGCCAATGACAATGGCGGCGGCCAGCTGGTGATTTCCGGTTCCAAGGCCGCTGTCGAACAGGCCGCCGCACTGGCAACGGAAAAGGGCGCCAAGCGCGCCATCATGCTGCCGGTGTCGGCACCCTTCCATTCCGACCTGATGGCGCCCGCGGCCCATGCCATGCGCCATGCGCTCGACCAGGTTGCCAAGCGCAATCCGGTCGTTCCGGTCGTGGCCAATGTGCGTGCCGCACCCGTCATCGACGCCGACGAGATCGCGACCCTGCTTGTCACCCAGGTGACCGGCCAGGTGCGCTGGCGCGAGACGGTGGAATGGTTCGGCGCCAACGGCGTGACGACGCTCTATGAAATCGGTTCCGGCAAGGTCCTGACCGGGCTTGCACGCCGCATCGACAAGACCGTGACCGGCATTGCGGTCAACACGCCGGCGGATATCGAAGCCGCTCTCAAAACTCTTCTCGGTTGAGAACGAAGGGATCTAGACCATGTTTGACTTGACCGGCCGCAAGGCGCTGGTAACCGGTGCCACGGGTGGCATCGGCGAGGAAATCGCCCGCATGCTGCATGCGCAGGGCGCGACGGTGGGCCTGCACGGCACGCGCGCCGAAAAGCTGGAAGCGCTGGCCGCCGAACTCGGCGAGCGCGCGCATGTGTTCCCGGCCAACCTCTCCGACCGTGACCAGGTCAAGGCGCTCGGCGAAAAGGCCGAAGCCGAGCTTGGCGGCGTCGATATTCTCGTCAACAATGCCGGCATTACAAAGGACGGCCTCTTCGTGCGCATGAGCGACGCGGATTGGGATGCGGTCCTCGAAGTGAACCTGACGGCCACCTTCCGCCTGACGCGCGAACTGACCCATCCGATGATGCGCCGCCGTTTTGGCCGCATCATCAACATCACCTCCGTCGTCGGCGTCACCGGCAATCCGGGCCAGGCGAACTACTGCGCCTCGAAGGCCGGCATGATCGGTTTTTCAAAGTCGCTGGCGCAGGAAATCGCCACCCGCAACGTAACCGTCAACTGCATCGCGCCGGGCTTCATCGAAAGCGCGATGACCGGCAAGCTGAACGACAAGCAGAAGGAAGGCATTCTGGGTGCCATTCCGATGAAGCGCATGGGGGCCGGTGCTGACATTGCGAGCGCCGTCGTGTATCTGGCATCGAACGAAGCCGGCTACGTGACGGGACAGACGCTCCACGTCAACGGTGGCATGGCCATGATCTGAGGGATTGCACCCGCTGATGCCGCCGCCGATATTGCCTGTTGGCGGTGGATTAGCGAGTGATTTTCTGGCTTTGCGGCGCGGTGAAACCGTGTTAAGCGGGCCATGACTGTGAACAGTCACCCCGAAGGCTGACCTTCTGGCTGCAGTTTTTTCTGCAGCAATCATGTCGGCGGCTTGTCTCGGGTGAGCGAGTTTGCCCTCGCATCGGCCTGAAAAAGGCGGTAGGGGGTTCCAACAGGGTGCGGATGGCAATTCGTCCATCCGATCAAGATAAAGGTCGAGGAAACCGACATGAGCGATATCGCAGAGCGCGTTAAGAAAATTGTCATTGATCATCTCGGCGTTGACGCCGACAAAGTCGTCGAAGGCGCGAGCTTCATCGATGACCTGGGCGCCGACTCGCTCGACACCGTCGAACTCGTCATGGCATTCGAAGAAGAATTCGGCGTTGAAATTCCGGACGACGCTGCCGACTCGATCCTGACCGTCGGCGATGCCGTCAAGTTCATCGAGAAGGCCCAGGCCTGATTTCGATCGATTGTGGAAGAACCGCCCGTCAGGGCAGGTTCATCAGCGGCCCGGCATGTTCGGGCCGTTTCCGTAATGTGACAGTACATTAGACATGCGGGGTGGGGCGCTGGCATGAGGCGTGTCGTTATCACCGGTACCGGAATGGTATCTCCTCTTGGCTGTGGCACGGAAGTCACCTGGTCGCGCTTGCTCGCCGGCCAGAACGCGGCGCGCCGCGTCACCGACTTCGAAGTTGACGATATCCCCGCCAAGATCGCCTGTCGCATTCCCTTCGGCGACGGCTCCGACGGCACCTTCAATGCCGACGACTGGATGGAGCCGAAGGAACAGCGCAAGGTTGACCCCTTCATCGTCTATGGCATGGCGGCCGCCGACATGGCGCTTGCCGATGCCGGCTGGGCACCTCAGACGGATGAGGACCAGTGCGCCACCGGCGTGCTGATCGGCTCCGGCATCGGCGGTCTCGATGGCATCGTCGAAGCCGGTTACACGCTGCGCGACAAGGGTCCGCGCCGCATCTCGCCCTTCTTCATTCCGGGCCGTCTGATCAACCTCGTCTCCGGGCACGTCTCGATCAAGCACAAGCTGCGCGGCCCCAATCATTCCGTCGTGACGGCCTGCTCCACGGGCGCTCACGCCATCGGTGACGCAAGCCGCCTGATCGCGCTCGGCGATGCAGACGTGATGGTGGCCGGTGGCGCCGAATCGCCGATCTGCCGCATGTCGCTGGCCGGGTTCTCCGCCTGCAAGGCGCTCTCCACCCAGAACAACGATCATCCGGAGAAGGCCTCGCGCCCCTATGACCGCGACCGCGACGGTTTCGTCATGGGGGAGGGCGCCGGCATCGTCGTGCTCGAAGAGCTGGAGCACGCCAAGGCGCGCGGCGCCAAGATCTATGCCGAAGTGGTCGGTTATGGTCTGTCCGGCGACGCCTATCATATCACCGCTCCGTCTGAAGATGGCGATGGCGCCTTCCGCTGCATGACGGCGGCGCTGAAGCGGGCCGGCCTCAATCCGTCGGATCTCGACTATATCAACGCGCACGGCACCTCCACGATGGCCGATACCATCGAACTCGGTGCGGTCGAGCGTCTCGTCGGCAATGCCGCCTCGAAGATCTCCATGTCGTCCACGAAGTCGGCCATCGGTCACCTGCTGGGTGCCGCCGGTGCGGTGGAGGCCATCTTCACGGCTCTTGCGATCCGCGATAATGTCGCCCCGCCGACGCTGAACCTCGACAATCCCGATGTCGAGACGGCGATCGACCTGGTGCCGCACGTGGCGCGCAAGCGGGAGATCAACGTTGCCCTGTCCAATTCCTTCGGTTTTGGCGGCACCAACGCGTCTCTCGTTCTACGCCGTTACGAAGGCTGATGACGAGACGGGTCTGCCGGGCTGATGGCCGGGCTGTCGTCTTCTGAACCCTGTTTTCGCCGCATTGCTTGGCCAAGAACGGCAGTGTTAGAGTATCAGAAGGAGTGCCGGTGACAGACACGAACAGCAGCAGCGATACGGGCAATGGCAGTGGGCCATTCATCCCGAAGTCGCCGAACGAGGCTCTGAAACCCGAACGGGTTCCGGAGCCCCCACGCCGTTCCAAGAAGGCCCGCAGCCAGGTCATCATCTTCCTGAACTTCGTGATGACGATGATCGTGTTTGCCTGCGTCATCGCCGTCGCCGGGTTCTATTATGTCATCCGCGAATACCAGAACCCGGGACCGCTCGAGGTCAATACCCACTTCGTCGTTCCAAGCGGCGCGGGTCTTGCGCAGATCGCCCAGAGCCTGGAGCGCAGCGGCATCGTGTCTGATGCGCGCATCTTCCGTTATGTCACCGCCACCTACATGCGCGACGGCGAGACGCTGAAGGCCGGCGAGTACGAGATCAAGGCCGGGACCTCGATGAAGGAGATTGCCGGGCTTCTCGAATCCGGCAAGTCCATCCTGTACTCCGTCTCGCTGCCGGAAGGCCTGACGGTACAGCAGATGATGGCGCGCCTCGCCGCCGACCCCGTTCTGGAAGGCGATCTGCCAAACGAACTGCCGCCGGAAGGCAGCCTGCGCCCGGACACCTACAAGTTCTCCCGCGGCACCAAGCGCGAGGAAATCCTGACCCAGATGCGGGTTGCCCAGGAGCGGTTGATCGACCAGATCTGGGAACGCCGCGATGCCGACCTGCCGGTGAAGACGAAACAGGAATTCGTCACGCTCGCCTCGATCGTCGAGAAGGAAACCGGCAAGGACGATGAGCGGGCGCACGTCGCCTCCGTCTTCATCAACCGTCTGAACAAGGGCATGCGCCTGCAATCGGATCCGACGGTGATCTACGGCATCTTCGGCGGCGCCGGCAAACCGTCAGATCGGCCCATCTACCAGTCGGATCTCGAAAAGACGACGCCGTACAACACCTACCAGATCAAGGGCCTGCCACCCGCACCGATCGCCAATCCCGGCCGTGCCGCTCTGGAGGCCGTCGCCAATCCCTGGCGGACGAAGGACCTGTACTTCGTGGCGGACGGCACCGGTGGTCACGTCTTTGCCGCAACGCTGGACGAACACAACGCCAATGTGCGTCGCTGGCGCAAGCTGGAAGCCGAACGCGCCAAGACAACCGGCGCGACCGAGCAGCCGATGGACGGCCTGCCCGGCGGCAACGAGGCCGAAAAGCCGCCGCAAGGCAATTGAACCATCTCACTGGCCGCCGTTCTGGCGGCCTTTCTCCATCAGGAAGGGTTTGCCGCATGAACGTTCAATCCATGACCGGGTTTGCCCGGCGTGAAGGAACGACGGGGCGCCACCGCTGGGTCTGGGAACTGCGCTCCGTCAACGGCAAGGGACTGGATCTGAGGCTGCGTCTGCCGTCGGGCTTCGAAGGCCTTGAGGTCGAGGTGCGCAAGCTCATCTCGTCCCGCCTCAACCGCGGCAACCTGCAGGTCTCGCTCAACGTCTCGGTCGCGGAGGCGAGGGTCGAGGCCGTGCTGAACCGCGAGGCGCTGGCCGCCGTGCAGGCGCTGCGGACCGAGTTGGGCGATCTGGTCGATCCGGCACCCTTGAAGCTCGACAGCCTGCTCGCCATTCGCGGCCTCGTGGATTTTCGCGAGGTGGAAGAGAACGAGGCGGCTGCAGAGGCGCGCGACCGGGCCATCCTGGAGGGGCTCGAACAGGCGCTTGATGAACTGGTGGCCATGCGTCTTTCCGAAGGCGTGGCGCTGGCTGCCATCCTGTCCGGCCATGTGCGCACCATCGCCGACCTGACGCAGCGTGTGGAAAGCGATCCGTCGCGCAGCACGGAGGAGATTGCCCGGCGTCTCGGCCAGCAGATCGCGCTGCTGACGGAGGCGACGACGGGGCTCGACCGGGACCGTCTCTATGCCGAGGCCGCCCTGCTGGCCACCAAGGCGGACCTGCGCGAAGAGATCGACCGGCTGAAGGCGCATGTGGCAGCCGCCGACGATCTGCTGGCCAAAGGCGGGCCGATCGGGCGCAAGCTCGACTTTCTTGCACAGGAATTTAACCGGGAGTCGAATACCATCTGTTCCAAATCGAACGCCGCTGCGGTAACCGCGGCAGGGTTGGAATTGAAGGTCGTGATCGATCAGTTCCGTGAACAGGTTCAGAACTTGGAGTGACCCCTATGAAACCGGCGCCGTCCTCGCACGTCAAGATTGCCCGCCGCGGCCTGATGCTGGTTTTGTCCTCGCCATCCGGAGCGGGAAAATCGACGATCGCCGGCAATCTTCTGCGTGATGATCACAGCCTCGAAATCTCGGTGAGCGTGACGACGCGGGCCAAGCGGCCGAGCGAGATTGCCGGAAAACATTATCACTTCATCTCCATCCCGCAGTTCGAGCGCATGCGCGACAATGGCGAATTGCTGGAATGGGCGGAGGTGCACGGCAACTTCTATGGCACGCCGCGCGAACCGGTCGAGCTTGCCATGGCCGAGGGCCGCGACATGCTGTTCGACATCGACTGGCAGGGCGCCCTGCAACTGCAGGAAAAGATGAAGGCGGATATCGTGTCGATCTTCGTCTTGCCGCCCAGCATGACGGAACTGCAGTCGCGCCTGCACCGCCGCGCGGAAGACACCGAAGAGGTGATCCGCACGCGTCTCCTGAACTCGAGGGCGGAGATCGAACACTGGCGGGAATACGACTATGTCATCGTCAATGATGATCTGGACGAAGCCTTCGGCCATGTGAGCTGCATCGTCAACGCCGAGCGCATCCGTCGCGACCGCCGGCATGGACTGTTCGATTTCGTCCGCAATCTCCTGGAAGAAGAGCCGGTGCTGCCGAGCTGACGGCGCCACCGGCGACGCGCATCAGAGGGCGTTGGCGAGAGCGACGAATTCCTCGACCGACAGCGTTTCAGCCCGCCGTGACGGGTCGATGCCGGCTCTCACCAGCAACGCTTCACCGCCCACCGATTTGAGGCTCTGGCGCAGCATCTTGCGGCGCTGGCCGAAGGCTGCCTGCGTCACGCGCTCAAGCTTGCCCACATCGCAGGGCAGGGGCGTATCCCGCGGCGTCAGGTGCACGACGGTCGATGTCACCTTCGGCGGCGGCGAAAAGGCCTGCGGCGGCACGTCGAAAGCCATGCGCGCCTCTGTGCGCCATCCACACAGCACGCCCAGCCGGCCATAATGATCGTCATCCTGATCGGCAACGATGCGCTGCCCGACTTCCTTCTGGAACATCAGTATCATCGACTGCCAGAAGGGCGGCCATTGCTTCGGCAGCAGCCAGTTGATCAAAAGCTGGGTGCCGACATTGTAGGGCAGGTTGGCAATGATCTTGACCGGTCCCGCAGGCGCCAGCGCCTCGAAATCCGTCTTGAGTGCATCACCCTCGATCACCTCCAGGCGGCCCGGATAATGCCGCTCAATGTCGGCCAGCACCGGCAGGCAACGGCTGTCGCGCTCGACGGCAATCACCTTCTTGGCGCCGAGCGACAGGATGGCGCGTGTCAGGCCGCCGGGGCCGGGCCCCACTTCGAAAACCGTCACATCCTCCAGCGGCCCCGCGGTGCGGGCAATCTTCTGGGTCAGGTTGAGGTCGAAGAGAAAGTTCTGGCCGAGCGCCTTGCGGGCGTCCAGTCCATGCTCCGCGATCACCTCGCGAAGCGGCGGCAAACCATCAAGCGTCGCCATCAGCCGGCCCTGCCGGCGTGGTGGGCAAGCTCTGCGGCAAGCTTCAGCGCCGCAATCAGGCTGGTCTCGCGGGCAATGCCGGTTCCAGCCAGGCTGAACGCGGTGCCGTGATCCGGCGAGGTGCGGATGAAGGGTAGGCCAAGCGTGACATTCACCGAATCGTCGAAGCCGAGCGCCTTGGCCGGGATCAGCGCCTGGTCGTGATACATGCAGACAGCCACGTCGTACCGACTGCGGGCCTCGTCATGGAACATCGTGTCTGCCGGCAACGGGCCGATGGCGTTGATGCCTTCGCCGCGCAGTGCCTCGATCGCCGGTTCGATGATCTCCAGATCCTCGCGGCCGATGCTGCCCTCTTCACCCGCATGCGGATTGAGGCCGGCCACGGCCAGCCGCGGGTGGTCGAAGCCGAAACGGGTCTTCAGGTCATGCGCCGCAATGCGGCAGGTCTCGACGATGAGGTCCTGCGACAGAACCGACGGCACGTCCTTTAAGGGGATGTGGATGGTGACCGGAATGGCGCGCAGCTTCGGCCCGGCCAGCATCATCACCGGCCGGCAGGGCAGCCCCGTTGCCTTTTCGGCGAGATCGGCCAGAAACTCGGTATGGCCTGGAAAGCCGAAGCCGGCCTCATAGAGCACCGACTTTGCAATCGGATTGGTCACCACCGCGGCAACGCGCTCATCCATCGCCAGCGCAACGGCGGTTTCGATCGCTGCAATCGTGCTTTTGGCGGTCGCCACGTGCGGGCGTCCCACCTCGATCTCGCTGCCGATCTCGACGGGAAGAACGGGAAGGGCGGTTGCGAAGGCCGCAGCCGCATCGTCCGGATCGCATTCGTGCAACGGCACATCATGGCCCAGCATGCGGGCGCGAATGGCAAGCGTGGAAGGGTCGCCGACATAGAGAAATGGCTGAAGGCCGAGATCACGGCGCTTCAGCCAGGCGGCAAGTGCGATATCCGGACCGATGCCGGCGGGATCACCCTGGGTCAGCGCCAGAAGGTGATCCAGTCGTGTAATGCTGCTCAAGGATATACGATCTGCGCCTTCTTGCGCAGTTCCTCCAGATATTTCGCGTCGTTCGGGTTGTCGCCGCCCTTCTTCGCCTTGCCAAGATCCTCGGCGCGGAACACCACCTCGGCGGCCGTATCATCGGAAACCTGACGCTGGTTGCAGATGGCGAGGAACTCGACGCCACGCTCCGTCACGCGCGTCCCCGTCGTACCGTTGGTGCCGGCCTTTTCGATCAGCGGCTTCCAGTCGTCGGGCAGTTCCGGCTTCATCACGCGACCGAGATTGCGCACCGAGACGTCCAGCATGGTCTTGGCGAATTCCTTCGACTGGTCGCAGCCCGGAAAGCGCGCGCGGGACTTTTCCGCTTCGGCCTTACGCTTGCCGAGAATCGCATTCCGGCGCGATTCCGGCACCACGAAGATGATCTGCTGCAGGAAATATTCGGTGGTGACCGGCTTTTCCTTGTTCTCCATCATGCGCTTGACGAGCTCTTCCGACGACATCTTGCCGGTGCCGTACCGCGCGTTGACGAGGCGGGGCCAGCTCATCTGCACGGCGATGAAGGCCTTGAAGTGTTCGACACCGACGCCGGCCTGGTTGAGGATCGACGACATCTGCGCAACGGAGAGTTTGTTGCTGGCGGAAAAGCGTTCGAAGGAACGGTCAACGTCCTCGGTGCTGACCGACATGCGCACGCGCGCGATTTCCTCGCGCTTCAGGGCCTCGTCGATCAACTCCTCGCGCGCAAGTTTCTGCAGATTGCCGGTGCGGCGCTGCAACTTCAGGAAGGCAACGCGTTTGGAAACGTCGGTACTGGTGATCGGCGTCTTGTTGACGACCGCCACGACCTCGCTTGCCGCAAAAGCAGGTGCCTGAATCGGCTCAACCACGAAGGAAATCGCGATTGCCGTTGCGGCGATAGCCATGCGACGACATGCTGCGCGTGCAAACATCATTCGTTCCTTCCAATTCTTTAGCAAACGAGCCGAATACTATGGGCTCGTCTGCTCCTTTGCACAGTCCGTGCGGCGAAACAATGACCTTCCTGTGATCCGCCGCGGCAGATCATTCGTCCTCGGAACCATCCGTGCCAAGCGCGATCTCGCCGAGCGTCCGGAAGCTGAGGCGTGCCGTGACCGTCCAGTCGTTCGGGTCGGTATTGGCCGGCTTGTCGGTGTAGGCGACGGTGAAGATCGTGCACTCATCCGCATAGGTGAAGCCGACGCCACGGCGAATGACTTCTCCCTTGTTCATGTCCCACGTCGCCGTGCCGCTCACCGACCAGTTCTCGTTGACCTTGATCGAGGAGGCCGACTTCAGGAATTCACCCTTGTCCGGATAGCCGTATTCGGGCTGTGCCTGAATATTGGTGTAGATCAAGGAGCCGCTGACGCGCGCCACATTGTAGCTGACCGATGCGTCTGCACGGCGCAGGTCCAGGTTCTTCTCGTCAAAGCGGCCCTGGCCCTGGACGCTGAAACCGTTCGGCAGATCGATGGCGGCAAGGCCGACGAAATCCGAGACATCCGATTCCAGACCGGAATCCGCGCCCGCATTGACGAGGTCCGTCTGCGCAAACGAATTCTGGCCGGCGATCTGGTAGGACTGGCCGAAGAGACCGCGAAGGCCGATATTGTTGCCGAACGACCCGGTGTAGCGCAGGCCGATATTGGCGCGCGTGCCGCCTTCGATCCGGTCATAGCCGGAGAACTTGTCCCGCTCGAAGAGCGAGGTCGCATCGAAGACGAAGCTTTGGGCGTCTTCGTTCGGGAAGCCGCCCGCCATCTGTTCGTCAGGACGAGCGTAGATCTGGGCGATCGGCTCCAGCACATGGCTGCTGTTCGCCGTCGTCATCAGGATCGGGTAACGCGCTTCAAGGCCCGCAGTCAGCATGTAGCGGGTATTGCCGCCGGAGCCTTCGAAATCGCCCGTATAGCTGACGCCGTTAAAGCTCGGTCCCGACGAGGCGGTGGTGCGAAGCGCATCGCCGCGTGCGGCCAGAAGCGGCGTCAGCAGAAGGCCTTGATCGGTGGTAAAGGTCCGCTCCCACTCAGCTTCAGTGGTGAAGCGCGTATAGCTGCCCTCCAGGCCGCGGAAGCGTGTCGAATTCCCGGAGCTGATGAAATCATCCTCGCGACGGGACAGGTTGGTGAAATTGCTGGTGATCTTCAACTCGCCGCCAGCCACCGGCTCCGGCGCGTAATAGGTATAGTCCAGCGAGGGATAGACGATCGCCTGCTGCTTTTCCGCATTCCGCTTGGCATCCGTATCCTGCACGTTGAAGTAATAGTTGTGCAGGTCGAAATAGTTGCGGGTGCCGATGCCGGTCAGGTAGACGTCATTGGTGAACGGCGTCTCGCTGTATCCGGCCAGCTTATAGGTCTTGGAGAAATTGTTGTCCGACTGAACCATGACGTTCCAGCCGAACGTCCAGCGCGGATTGATCTCGAACTTGCCCTTGGAGGCCACCATGCCGCGCTGCGTGGCGCGCTGGTCGCTCGTGCCGGTGTCGAAGGCATCGCGATCCTTCTGGCTGATGCCGGCGAACCTCAAGGTGTGTTCACCCGTTTCGAACCGGTTGCGGATTTCGCCCGCCAGCAAAAGACCCTGACGCGTGTAATAGGTCGGGCTGATCGTAGCATCCATGCTGGGCGAGAAGACATGGTAATAGGGAACCGTCATGCCGAAACCGAGCTTGTCGGTCAGCGTCATGCGCGGAAACAGGAAGCCGGATTTGCGTTCGACCGTTTCGTCCGGAACCGTCACGAAGGGCAGGTAACCGATCGGCAGCCCGAACAATTCGAACCGGGCGTGCTCCAGGCGGATCGTGTGGTTTTTGCCGTCGCGGATGACGCGCTGTGCCTTGACCTGCCAGAGGGGCGCCTTGTCGGGCCTCTGGGCGCAGGGAAGGCAGGCGGTGTAGACGCCGTTGTTGAGCACCATCTCGTCCTTGGAGACCTGCTCGGCGCTTTCAGCGGCAAGACGCGTGTTGTCGGTCGTCTCGACCCTCAGTGAGTTCACGAAACCCTGGGCGAAGTCGTCCGTCACATCCAGCGAATCGGCATAGATGCGATTGCCGTCCGGTTCGACGAGTTCGATGTTGCCGGTCGCCATGACGCGTCCGGTCTTCTGGTCGTATTCGACCCGCTGCGCCACCATCCGGTGGCGGTTGTAATACATCTGGACGCCGCCGATCGCGGTCACGCGCTCGGAGTCCTGATTGTAGACGAGTTCATTCGCACGCAGGAGCATCTTTGCTCCATCCGCGACTTCCGGCGCCAGGGGCGTTCCCTGTGCCAGAACCGTTGACGGGTTGACGGCCACAACACACACAGCCGTGCTGGTCAGCAGGGCTGCAAAAAGCCGTCTGATATTCCCGCGGTCACTTACCGCCACTAGCCATCCTCCTGATGAAGCAGAATAGTTGCCCCGAGTGCCATGGCGACGACGACTGGAATCCAGACTGCCACCATGGGTGGGACCACCCCGCTGCTCCCGAATGCTCTGACGAGCACTGTAACGACATAAAGCACGAAGCCGCTGACGATTCCACCCAGAATCACGGACCGGGACTGGGCCATCCGACTGAATCTGAGGGACACGGTTGCGGCGATGAGTGTCATGGCCACCAGAAGCAGCGGCAAGGACAGAAGCGAATGAAACTGAGTCTCGAGCGCCTTGGTGGATATACCAAACGAGCGCGCTGCCTCCACTTTTCTTAAAATGTCAAAGAAAGCAACACTTTCCGGCTTTGTAATCGACTCCTGCAGAAACTCGCGTTTCAAGTTGGTGCGCACCTGTGCCGTGGCCTTGCGGGTGGGCGGCGCATCGGTGCGCGTTTCAAGAACATTGTTAAGCTGCCAGTAACCATCTTCCAAGGTCGCGGTCGCTGCATCCTGTCTCAAAAAGATGCGGCCGTTCGCGTCGAAGTGGAACAGCGCGACATCCACGAGCTCGGTGCCGCCGTCTTCATAGCTCTTGGCGCCGATCACCGTATCGTTGTCGCCGCTGATCTGGCGGATCCACGGCAGGAAGTTCGAGGGCTTGGAGGCATTGCTGGCCTTGCGCCAGTTCGTCTCCATGTTGCTGGCAAGGCTCTGGCCCCAGGCGCCGATCGGGTTCAGCGCAAAGGTGGAAAAAATGCCGATCAGGAAGGCGCCGAACACGAACGGCATGATGAACTGCCAGACCGACAGCCCGGCGGCGCGCGTCACGACCAGTTCCGAGCGGCGGTTGAGGGCGATCAGCGTGGTCATGCCGATGAACAGTGTCAGCGTCGGGATGGTCTGCTGCAGGATCTGCGGCAGCCGGAGCAGGCTCATCAGCAGGCCGCCCGTCACCGTATAGCCGACGAAACCGGACATGCGCCGGCTGGTCTCGCTGAAATCGGCGAGGAAGATGATGCCCGACACGCCAATCAGGAACCAGATGGCAGTGATCACGTAGCGCTTGAAGAAATAGCGGCTGAGCGTTCTCGGAATCATGCCGCGCCCCCGTTGTTTTCCACGCCGCGAACGCGTTTGAACCTGCGCTGCACGTGATCAAAGACGCGGCTGATGAAGGTGGAGACGAAGGCCGGCAGCGTGAGTTGACGATTCGTCGCCAGCATCAGGATGGCCAGCACCGCAAAGGCGATGGGGACGCCATAGACGAGGGGCACGACGCTTGGATTGTTCTTGCTGAGATTGGTGACGTAGAAAGTCAGCCACTTCAGCCCGAACGAGATGCCGAGTGCCGCGACCATCGGGTGAAGCCTTGCCCGGCGGCTCGACCGCGCGCCGCCGATGACGACGAGGGAGATCAGCGTGAAGACGATCGGCAGCATCCAGTCGGACAGCCGCCGGTGCAGTTCCGAGCGGAAACTGCCGGGCGAGGCGAGGAACGTCTTGTCGGTCGGATCGGGGTTCAGCAGGAAGTCGAGACCCCGGTCGCTGGCAAAGACCGGTGCCTCACCAGTCGATTCGGCCATCGACGACAGGTCGAAGGCATAGGACAGGAACTTGACGATCGAGATGCGTCCGTCCTTGGATTTGCGGTGCACTTCGCCGTCGCGCATCGTCAGCGTCTTGCCGTCTTCGGCAATCGATCCCTCGCGGGCATAGTAGATCAGGTCCCAGTTCGGGTCGCGGTAATCCACCATGAAGATCCCGGTCAGGATGCGGCCGGAATGGCGCTCCGAGATCTGCACATAAAGGCCGTCCTCGATGCTGCGGAACGTCTTTTCCTCGATCACCGAGGACAGAAGATCGGCATAGGCTTCCGCCACCATTTCGCGGGCTTTGACGCGCGATGCCGGCTCGACGAAATTCGTCACCATGAAGGAGAAGGCAGCCATCGCAATCGCAAGGACCATCATCGGACGATAGATCGTCAGCCGCGACGCGCCGGCCGCATCGATGACGGCCAGTTCGCTGTCGTTGTTCATTGCATTCAGCGTCTGCGTCACGCCGATGACGACGGCAAACGGCAGAACCACGGGGATGATCGTCGGCAGAATGAAGGTCGCCAGCGTGGCGAACGAGCCGATCGACTGGCCCGTATCGGTCACCAGGTTGATGCGGCCCAGCACCTGGATCGTCCAGATGATGGTCAACACCGGAAGCAGTGTGACCAGAAACATCTGGAAGGCGCGCCGCAATATGTAGACTTCGAGTATCTTCATCCTGGTCCGTTGCCGTCTCAAGGGAATGCGGCCTTATGCGGCTTCTATGCAATTTGTGAGGCGAAGGCGACCGCGCTGAAGTCACAAAGCCGTATTGGGCACACGTTTTTTCACGCACTGTGTCATTTGGAAATAGGTGGCGACCGCCGCATAGACGACACAGGATGACAGGAAGCCGAGGAGCACGTCGGAAATGTAATGTCCGCCGAAGGCGACGCGCAGGATCGGTGAGACGAGACAGATGGCGATGACCGGCGGAGCAACGGCGAGCCTCAGACGCGGCGGCAGAAGCACGATGAGACAGACGATCCAGCCGGCGCCGGCCGCTTCACCGGAGATGAAGGAGCAGTTCTTCAGGCAGCTGCCGTCCAGCGTGCCGGCCGCCGTGAACGGTTGCAGTCCGCCGAAGAGATCCGTCTCGTAAGGGCGCGGACGACCGGAGATCGTCTTCAGGATCAGGTTGACCAGAACGTAAGGGCCGAGCGCGAACGACGTGAGCGCGATCGCGTAGCGCCGCGTCTGGGCGGCATTGTAGGTTGCCCCGTGGTGCTGCAGGTTCTGGATGAGCCTTGCCAGGATGCAGAGGGCGATGACGCCGGGGAGATAAAAGAGAAACTTGCGCAGCAGG
This sequence comes from Allorhizobium pseudoryzae, assembly GCF_011046245.1. Taxonomy (NCBI): domain Bacteria; kingdom Pseudomonadati; phylum Pseudomonadota; class Alphaproteobacteria; order Hyphomicrobiales; family Rhizobiaceae; genus Affinirhizobium; species Affinirhizobium pseudoryzae. The sequence continues at coordinate 3,501,402 of NZ_CP049241.1, read as the reverse complement.
ACGAGTTCGCTGTCGCCGGCATAGGGAAACAGGCCGCAGATTTTCGAGATCGGCGATCCCTCGGCGCAGGCGACCTGCTGGAAGAAGGCGCGTGCCACGAAGACATCGAATTGCGGGTTGAAATAAAACAGCGCCAGCAGCAGCCACCAGGCAACCGTCAGCGTCACCAGCCACACATGCGGCTTGTTGAACAACACTCTGATGCGCCGCGTGGAAATGGGACGGTATGACTGGAAGATCTCGGCCAAAACAGATATGCCTCGTTGGTCAGCGGCGTTAAATTAGCGATGTTGATACAGGCCTGGCAAGATGCTCCCCTGCCGAAACTGAGATCGTGCTGCTGTCTTGTCATGGACGGCCAAGCGTCCCAGATCTGTTCGACGTTCCACCGTCTTTTTCTTCTGCATCCGGAGACGAAATGTCCACCAAATTTGATATCAGCTTTGCTTCATCCACCCCCGAAAAAGGCGATCTCGCCGTTCTGTTGAAATCGAAGGGCGCGGGATCGGCCGCCGGTCTCGCCTTTGCAGACCCGGCCGGCGTCGTGGCCCGCGCGGCGGAGATAGCGGGCTTCTCCGACAAACAGATGACGGTTCTGGATATCGTTGCCCCGGAACGGTCGCCCTTCGACCGCCTCGTGGTGCTTGGGCTCGGCAAGCCGGAAAAGCTGACCGCCTATGACTGGCTGCGCGCCGGCGGCAAGGCGGCGAGCACGGTCAAGCGGGCAAAGAGCGTCACCGTGTTCCTCGATGCGGACGGCGTGGAGGTCGATGCCGACAAGGCTGCCGATTTTGCGCTCGGCATGATCCTGCAGGCCTATACCTTCGACAGCTTCAAGACGAAGAAGAAGGACGACGAGGACAAGCCTGCCGAAAACATCCGTGTGACCATCATCACCGCCGCGCATGCCGAGGCTGCAGCCGCCTTTGCGACCGCACAGGCGGTCGCCGGTGGCGTCAACCTGGCGCGCGAACTCGTCAACCTGCCGCCGAACGTGCTCGGTCCCGTCGAGTTCGCCGCCCGTGCCACGGAGCTGGAAGCGCTCGGCGTCGAGGTGGAAATCCTCACCGAAACCGAGATGCAGGGCCTCGGCATGAACGCCCTTCTCGGGGTCGCCCAGGGCTCGGCGCGTCCGCCGCGTCTCGCCGTCATCCAGTGGAAGGGCGGCAAGCCGGACGAGGCACCGCTCTCCTTCGTCGGCAAGGGTGTCGTCTTCGATACCGGCGGCATCTCGATCAAGCCGGCCGGCAACATGGAAGACATGAAGGGCGACATGGGCGGCGCGGCCGCCGTCATCGGCCTCATGCACACGCTTGCCGCCCGCAAGGCAAAGGTGAATGCTGTTGGCATTCTCGGCCTCGTGGAAAACATGCCGGACGGCAATGCCCAGCGCCCCGGAGACATCGTCACCTCAATGTCGGGCCAGACGATCGAGATCATCAACACCGATGCCGAAGGCCGTCTCGTGCTCGCCGATGCGCTCTGGTACTGCAAGGAGCGCTTCAAGCCGCAGTTCATGATCAATCTCGCAACGCTGACCGGTGCGATCATGGTTGCACTCGGCACGCACCACGCCGGCCTCTTTTCCAATGACGATCCGCTGGCAGACGACCTGCTGAAGGCGGGCCTGGAAACCGGCGAAAGACTGTGGCGCATGCCGCTCGGCAAGGAATACGACAAGATCATCGATTCGAAGTTTGCCGACATGAAGAACAGCGGCGGGCGCAATGGCGGTGCCATCACCGCAGCCCAGTTCCTCCAGCGCTTCGTCGGCGAAACCCCCTGGGCGCATCTCGATGTGGCGGGAACCGCGATGAACTCGCCGACCACCGAGATCAGCCAGAGCTGGGCGTCCGGCTATGGCGTGCGGCTGCTCGATCAGCTTGTGCGCAACCGCTACGAAGCCTGAGTGGCCTGATGACCGAGGTGCTGTTTTACCATCTGACGGAATCGAAGCTCGAGGATGCGCTGCCGGCGCTCCTCGAAAAGAGCGTCGAACGGGGATGGCGCGTGGCGCTCCAGACCGTGGGCGAGGAGCGTCGCGATTTTCTGGACCAGCACCTCTGGACCTTCCGCGAGGACAGTTTTCTGCCACACGGAACCGAAACCTCGGATTTTGCCGAAGACCAGCCGGTGCTTCTGACGGTCTCCGGCGACAACCGCAATGGCGCCACCGTCCGCTTCATCGTGGACGGGGCCGATCCGCCGGACCTCACCGCGTATGACCGTGTCGTCTTCATGTTCGACGGGTTCGATACCGAACAGCTCGACGGCGCGCGGGCGCAGTGGAAACGCTTAAAGGGCGACGGGCATCAACTGACCTACTGGCAGCAGTCGCCCGAAGGCCGGTGGATCAAGAAGGCGTGAGACAAACGCCCGGTGCATGAGCCGCGAACCGCCTGTCCCGGAAGGGTGCTTGTGCGGCGCAGCATGACTTGTTAGCTCTGGGGCAGTTACTCACCGGAGTCCACATCTCATGAACGCCAATACCCCGATCCAAACCCGCGTCGCAGACCATCCGATCAACGATGCCTTTCTCGGCCGCTGGTCGCCGCGCGCCTTCAGCGATGCGACGATCACCGAGCAGGAACTGCACGGTCTGCTGGAAGCCGCCCGCTGGGCGCCCTCCGCGTTCAACGCGCAGCCCTGGCGTTTTGTCTACACGCTGCGCGGCGATCAGGCCTGGGACGGGATTTTGGGTGCGCTGATGCCCTTCAACCGGACCTGGGCTGAGAAGGCATCGGCCCTGGTGATCCTGGCATCGGACACGAAGTTTACCGCCCCCGGCAAGACGGAAGCCAGCGACAACGGCAGCCACGCCTTCGATGCCGGCGCCGCCTGGGCCTATCTGGCGCTGCAGGCGCATATGGCCGGCTGGGCCGCGCATGCCATGGCCGGTTTCGACAAGGCCGCGATGGCGACCGCCATTTCCCTGCCGGAACACCACGTGCTGCACGCCGCCATTGCCATCGGCAAGCCGGGCAACATTGCCGATCTGCCGGAGGCCCTGCAGGCCCGTGAAGTGCCGAGCCCGCGCCATCCGGTGACGGCAACCGCCGTCCACGGCGCGTTCAAATAAGCATTCGCACCGCTGAAGATCACAAAAAAAACGGCCTTCCGCGCGGGAGGCCGTTTTCTGTTGTGCGGATCAGAATGTCAGCCGAACTTCTGGTCAATCGGCGAGGGAGGCCATCATCAGGCTGGGTGAGCGGTGCCTGAGAGCGACGACCTTGTAACCCTCGGCCTTCATCTGGGTCAGAAGCGCCGGCAGCATGGCGCCGGTCCGGTTGTGAATGTCGTGCAGCAGGATGATGCCCTTGCCGTGTGCCCGCAGCGCCGTCATCGTGCGGGTGGCGACAGCGGCAGGCGAGGACGTGAAATAGTCCTTCGAATCGATCTGCACATCCAGCACCACCATGCCGTCATGCGTCACCCACTGCCGCAGCTTCGACGAATCGGAGAGGTAAGGGAAGCGGAAGAAGCCGACATCCTGGTGCGTGGCGGAGAAAACGGCGAGGCGGCCCTTTTCGATGTCCTCGATGGCAGCCTCGAAGGAGAGCGTGCGCAGGTTCGGGTGGCGGTAGGTATGGCTGCCGATCGTGTGGCCGCGCGCGGCGACATCCTGGGCAATCGCCGGATGGGCCTTTGCCATCTCGCCGACCATCAGGAAGGTCGCCTTGACGCCGAATTCGTCCAGCGTCGCCAGAATGCGTTCCGTCTTCTTCGGCATCGGACCATCGTCGAAGGTCAGCACCACTTCCTTGTCGCGCAGCTTGATGTCCGAGATCGAGGCTACCTCGATCGTGCGGCCGGCAAGGCCTGCCGGATTGCGCAGGCGGCCCCAGGCGGCGGGCGTCAGGGGCACCGGATCATCGGCGTCGAGTTGAGGGCGCGCCTTGACGGCGGGCGCGGCGGCAAAGGCGGACATCAGCGTGCCGCCTTCTGTGGAGGGACGGCCTGCGCAGGAGGCAAGCAGGCAGGCAAGGGCGGCAGCGACGCAGGCGACGCGAGAGGACATGGGGCAGTAACTCTGGCAAAAGGGGATCAACGCGGGATGGTTGATTTACTTTTACCGATCATGGTTAAGACCCGGTTTAAAGATCCTTCGACTTGGCGGTGGCCGTTTATATTATGGGCGCATAATGTTCTGCCGCAGGAAGCTGTAACCCAACGCCGTCCGTTCCGCGATTTCACCGGAATTGCCCGCCCCGCCATGACCGCCGGAGCCGAATTCGTGGAAGAAGGGCTGATGGCCGGCATCCTCCAGCGCCTTGGCGAAACGGCGCGCATGCGAGGGATGCACGCGGTCGTCATTCGAAGAGCTTTCGATGTAAAGCGCCGGATAGGTGCAGTCGGTGGCGGGCCGGATCCCATGCAGCGGCGAGTAACCGAGCAGGTAAGCGCGGTCGTCGGCATTGTCCGGATCGCCATATTCATCCATCCAGGCCTTGCCGGCCGGAAACAGGTGGAAACGTGTCATGTCGAGCACCGGCACGCGGCACCACACGGCGCCGAAATCCTCTGGGTAACGCGTCAGCATGACGCCGGTCAAAAGTCCGCCATTGCTGCCGCCGGTGCAGGCGATTCGGTTCGGTTTGGTAAAACCGCGCTGCACCAGGTCGCGCGCAATCGCCACGAAATCCTGGAAGGCACGGTGGCGGCCATGTCGCTTGGCCTGCGTGTGCCAGTCGGGACCCAGTTCGGATCCGCCACGAATATGGGCCTGCACATAGGCGCCGCCCTGTTCGAGAAACCGCCCGGTCACGCCGGAATAGCTGGCGCCGAGAGACACGGAAAAGCCGCCGTAACCGTAGAGCAGCACCGGCAGTTCACCTTCCGTCCAGCTTTTCGGCAAAACGAGGCGATAGGGAACGCGGGTGCCGTCCTCGGATACCGCCTCCAGCAGCGTGCTCTGCATGCCCTCGGCATCGAAAAACGCGGGCGAGGATTGCAGCGCAACGAGGTCCGGTGACCGGTCGCGATCCTGCAGCCGCAACTCGTAGCGGGTCGGCGGCTTCAGGAACCCTTGGCCGATCACGTTCAGTGTGTCGTCGCCCAGCATGAGATCGGAATAAAGCGGCGTGAAGGACAGCGACTCGATCCCGTCCGGCAGCCGGATCGCGACCGGTTCGGCATCGGGCCTGGTCAGGTCGAGCACGAAGAGGCTTGGGCGCAGCCTGTCCTCCACCGTGTAGACCGCCCATTCCCTGAGAAGCGTGAACTGGCGGATCGACTGGCCTGGCAAAGGCGAGACGAGAATGCGCCGGTCGGGATCGAGCGGCTCGGCGCCAGATGGCGTGAAGCGTTGCAGGACAAGGCTTCCCGTCGCAACGGCGGCATCGGACTTGGCGTGCCACAGGATGTAGTTGGCGCCGATGTCGAAATCGATATCGACGGGCAGCTCGAGGCGCCGCAGGGCCCCATTTCCGTCGTCGACGCTGAGCGCCATCTTGCCGATCTCGTGGACGGCGACGAAAACATGCACCGGCCGTGACGCACCGCCTTCCAAAAGGCCGGCATCCTCCGTGATAAGGTACCCCGTCACATCGGTCATGGCCGCCTCGTAGAGGATCTCGGCCTCTTCGGGCCGCTTACCGCGCCTAAGGCGGCGTCCCACCCGCGGCCATCCGGATTGCGTGGCGGAGGCGGCATCGATGGAGCCGAAATAGCAGATTTCGTCCGGGCTCAGCCAACTTGCATGCGCCCGCACCGCCGGTGTGTCGAAGCCGCCGGGAACGACCTGTTTCGCCTCCGCGTCGAACTCCAGCAGCCGCACCAGATCGGAGCCGCCATCGGAGAGCATCAGGAGCACGCGTGTCGGTTCCCAGGGGCAGGACTTTGCACCGTTGAAGATCCAGCGCTTGCCTTCCGCGGCGCAGAAGGCGTCCACGTCAAACACCGTCTCCCAGGCAGCATCGGGCGTGGCTTGCTGCGTGGCGGGCAGGCGGCGCCAGATGCCGAGCGGATTGTCGCGCGTCCGGTGGAAGTCGAACAGCCAGTCGCCGCGCCTGGAGGGCACGATCAGCCGGTCTTCGCGCTCCAGCATGGCACGGATCGCGTCCCGGTCCGCCGCAAATTCCGGCGTCTCGAATGACGCTCTTGAGGCCGCGTTGCGCGCCGCGACGAATTCGAGGGTTGCCGGGTCGGTGTCCGTCTCGAGAAAGAGATCCATGCCTGCCTCCATTGCCATGAAGGTTGCAGGTAAGGACGGCAGACGGCCATGGCAACCCGTCGACCGGAAATCGACGGGCCGCATCGGCGCTCTAAGCGCTCATCGCCTCTTCATACTGGGCTGACAACTCCAGCCAGAGTTCTTCGCATTCGCCGAGCTTTTCTGCCGCATCGCTGCGCTGTTTTGCTTTCTCCGCGGCCTTGGCCGGCGATTTTTCGTAAAGCGCCGGATCGGCCAGGTCCTTATCGAGCGCCTGGATCAGCTTTTCGAGCTTCGCCGTCATGGCTTCCGTTTCGGTGATCTTTTTCTTCAGCGGCGCAAGCGAGGCGCGCTTTTCCGCATTGGCCTTGCGCTGGTCGGATTTCGACGCCGGTTCTTCCGCGCCGGACGGGGTTTTGTCGTCCTTCTTGCGCGATGAGGCAACGATGATCGAGCGATAGTCTTCGAGGTCGCCGTCGAAGGGCGCGACGGTGCCGTTGTTGACGAGCCACAGCCGGTCGACCGTCGCCTCGATCAGGTGGCGGTCGTGGCTGATCAGGATCACGGCGCCGTTGTAATCATTGAGCGCCTCGATGAGCGCCCGGCGGCTGTCGATGTCGAGGTGGTTGGTCGGCTCGTCGAGGATCAGCAGGTTCGGTGCGTGGAAGGCGGCAAGGCCCATCAGCAGGCGCGCCTTTTCGCCGCCCGACAGATCCTTGGCCGCGGTATCCATCTTTTCCGTCGCAAGCCCCATCTGCGCGACGCGGGCACGCACCTTGGCTTCCGGCTGCTCCGGCATCAGCCGGCGCACGTGATCGACGGCGGATTGGGTCTGGATGAGATCGTCCAGCTGGTGCTGGGCAAAGAAACCGATCTTCAGGTTCGGCGCCACCTTCAGATTGCCGCCCTCAGCCTCCAGGCGCCCGGAGATGAACTTGGCGAAGGTGGACTTGCCGTTGCCGTTCGATCCGAGCAGCGCGATGCGGTCGTCATTGTCGATGCGCAGGGTGATGTTTTTGAGAATCGGCTTGCCCGGTTCGTAACCGACGGCACCCTTGTCGATCGCGATGATCGGAGAGGAGGGCTGCTTGTCCGGCTCGGGGAAACTGATCGGCTGGACGTGATCCTCGATCACGGCTGCCACCGTGCCCATGCGCTCCAGCGCCTTGATGCGGCTCTGCGCCTGGCGGGCCTTGGTGGCCTTGGCGCGGAACCGGTCGATGAAGCTCTGCAGGTGCTTGCGCGCGGCGTCGTTCTTCGCCTTCGCCTTCATCTGCAATTCGTCGGCTTCCGCCTTCTGCCGCTCGAAACTGTCGTAACCGCCGCGATAGAAAGTGAGCTTCTTCTGGTCGAGATGCACGATGGCATTGACGGCATTGTTCAGAAGGTCGCGGTCATGGCTGATGATGATGACGGTGTGCGGATAACGCCGCACATAATCTTCCAGCCACAGCGTGCCTTCGAGATCGAGATAGTTGGTCGGCTCGTCGAGCAGCAGCAGGTCCGGCTCGGAGAAGAGAACGGCAGCGAGCGCCACGCGCATGCGCCATCCGCCGGAAAAGGACGAGGCGGGGCGGCGCTGCGCCTCCGCATCGAAACCGAGCCCGGCGAGGATGCTCGCGGCCCGGGCTTCCGCCGAATGGGCGTCGATATCGACGAGCCGCATCTGGATTTCGGCGATACGGTTGGGATCGCTCGCCGTCTCGGCTTCGGCAAGAAGCGCCGTGCGCTCCTTGTCGGCGGCCAGCACGATTTCGATCAGCGCATCCTCGGTGCCGGGTGCTTCCTGCGCCACCTGGCCGATGCGGGCATTCTTCGGCAGCGAGACCGAGCCGCTCTCGGACGCCATGTCGCCTGTGATGACGCGAAACAGGGTGGATTTGCCCGCGCCGTTGCGCCCCACGAGGCCAGCCTTGGTGCCGGTCGGCAGGCTGACGCTGGCATGGTCGAGAAGAAGGCGGCCCGCGATGCGCGCGGAAAGGTCGGTAATCGTGATCATGCGGCGGGTTTTGGCTGAAGTTTTTCAGCGATGCAAGAGAGGGACCCGCCGCGCTGACGCTATTGCCAGCGTTCGCCCTCGTCGCGCAGGAAATAGATGAGATCCAGCACGAGGCTCGGCTTGCCGAGACTGGTCAGGATCGTATGCACCTGGCCGCGGTGATGGGTCTGGTGATTGAAGATATGCGTGAGCACCGGGCCGAGCGGCTGCTCGATCTTCGTCGGCATGGTGATCGGGGAATAGGAAACGATGCGACCGAGATCGTCGTTCGTCAGGCTGTTCACCCAGTCGATGATCCGCCGGTCCTCGGCCTCGCGGGCGGCACGCATGTCGGCGAAATCCTCGAACAGGACCGCGTCGAGGGAGGCCGGCGCTTCTCCCCTGCCGGTAAAGCGCTTCAGCCAGATCCGGTCGGCGGCGAGCAGATGGTTCAGCGTACGCTGTGCCGAGCCGAAGAAGGCGCCCTTGTCGGCGCGAAACTCGGCATCGCTGAGCTGGGCGCAGGCATCATAGACACGGGCATTGGCCCAGCGATTGTAATCGGCAAACATCTGGAAATGGCGAAGCATGGCAGTCTCCTTGAAACGTTGATGGCCAGTCTAGATGCAAAACCTGACACCGGGTGTGATGTGACCGATGAAATTTCCTGATTTGATCGCGCGACCGGTTTGTCTACAAAGTGCGGGCAAGCCATCACCTGCCACGGGAGCCGGACACCATGACACGCATTCTTTATTCCCTGTGCGGCCGCGACGAGAGCCGCCCGTTTTCGCCGCATTGCTGGAAGGTCTCAATGGCGCTGGCCCACAAGGGGCTCGACTTCATCGAAAAGCCGGTGGCCTTCACCGAAATCCCGAAGCTCGAAAACGGCTTCTCCAAGACGGTGCCGATCCTGAAGGATGGCGACCATCTGGTGCGCGACAGCTTTGACATTGCCCTTTACCTGGAGGAGACCTATCCGGATCGCCCGACGCTGTTCGGCGGGGAGGGCGGCAAGGTGCTGGCGCGCTTCGTCGAAGGGTTTTCGCAGATGGTGGTCCACCCGCTGCTGACCCGGGTTGCGGTGAAGGACATTCATGACATGCTCGCCGAAACCGACCAGCGCTATTTCCGCGAAAGCCGCGAGGCTCGCCTTGGCCGGTCGCTGGAGGAATTTTCTGCCGGCCGCGACGAGGCGCTTGTCCATCTGGTGTCGCAGCTGGAGCCGGTTCGGTTCGCGCTGAAATTCCACCCCTATCTCGGCGGCGACACGCCGCTCTTTGCCGATTACATCCTGTTCGGCGCGCTGCAATGGGCGCGTGTCACCACCGGATTGTCGCTTCTGCCGGCCGATCATCCGGTTGCGGACTGGTTCGAGCGCTGCCTCGACCTGCATCAGGGCATGGGCCGGGCGGTTGCCTGAAAGCGGCAACGCGCGCTCTTCATGAAGCCTGCGTGAAATTCGCCTTTCCCCCTTGTCTTCGTGATTCGGGGCGGCTAAACACCGCCCACTTATCCCTGAAGAACAAGGACTTTCCGCTATGGCGATCGAACGCACCTTCTCCATGATCAAGCCCGATGCAACGAAGCGCAATCTGACCGGCGCCATCACCAAGGTCTTCGAAGACAATGGCCTGCGCATCATCGCCTCCAAGCGCGTCTGGATGAGCAAGCGCGAAGCCGAAGGCTTCTACGCCGTGCACAAGGAGCGTCCCTTCTTCGGCGAACTGGTCGAAGGCATGACCTCCGGCCCGACGGTCGTTCAGGTTCTCGAAGGCGAAAACGCCATCCTGAAGAACCGCGAAATCATGGGCGCCACCAACCCGGCCAATGCCGACGAAGGCACCATCCGCAAGATGTTCGCCCTCTCGATCGGCGAAAACTCGGTTCACGGTTCGGATGCTCCGGAAACCGCTGCCCAGGAAATCGCCTACTGGTTCGCTGAAACCGAAATCGTCGGCTGATCAAGCCGCCCCTCTGCGTGAACGCAGAAGAGTAATATTCAGCCGCCCGCAGGCCCCGCTTGCGGGCGGTTTTCGTTTCATCCCTTCCGGAGAGTTTTCAATGCTGCCCTGGATCCAGCTCGACAGCGCCAAAGTGCCAGGCGATACCGCCGAACTGCGCCTGAAGCAGCGCGGACAGGAATTCTCCATCATGCTCGGCGCCAATGAGTTGATGAACAGCCGCCTCAGCGGTTCGGAAGAGGCGCTGGCGACGCTGGCGGCAGAGCGCCTGACCCATCAACAGAGGCCCGTCGTGCTGATCGGCGGTCTCGGCATGGGCTTTACCCTTCGGGCAGCGCTTGCCGTGCTGCCGGCGGGGGCCGAGATCATCGTGGCGGAACTGGTGCCGGAGGTGGTCGCCTGGGCACGCGGCCCAATGGCCGAGGTGTTCAAGGGCTCGCTCGACGATCCGCGCGTCAGCGTGCATCTGGGTGATGTCGGCGCCCTGATCCGGGAATCAAAGACGCGCTTCGACGCCATCCTGTTGGATGTCGATAACGGTCCTGACGGGCTGACCCGCACCAGCAATGACAGCCTCTACGATCACGCTGGCTTGCACGCGGCCTCCCTGGCGCTGCGGCCAAAGGGCGTGCTGGGGGTCTGGTCATCGGGACCGGACGACCGCTTTACCCGGCGATTGCGGGAGTGCGGCTTTGCCGCCGAGGCGCTCACCGTGCGCGCCAGCACCAAGCGCAGCGGCGCGCGCCACGTCATCTGGATGGCCGTGAAACCGTAAGGTCAGGCGGCCTCCGAGCTTTCGTCCGAAACCACGACCGGCTTGCCATAGAGGCCGATATGGGCGTCGCCCCAGGCCTTCAACGCCATCAGGACCGGCGCCATGCTGCGGCCGAGATCAGACAGGCTGTATTCCACCTTCGGCGGCACCTGCGCATAAACCTTTCGGCTGATCAGCCCGTCCTCTTCCAGCTCCCGCAGCTGGTTGGTCAGCATCCGCTGCGTCACATTGGGGATCTGCCGGCGGATCTCGTTGAAACGCAGGGTGTGCTCCATCAGGTGAAACAGGATCACCGATTTCCACTTGCCGTCGATCAGCGCAATGGCGGCCTCCACCGAACAGCCGGGGCTACAGTCGAAGCGGGAATGGCGTGCCTTGCCCATGACGGTATCCTTTTCGACACTATGGTCGATATTTGTGCGTATTCCACTTTGGCGATTGTAGGCACATATAGCTCTCAGCACAACAAACCGCATGGAGCTGACCAATGAAAGCCGTGGCCTATCAGACTGCCGGATCCCTCGATCGTCCCGACGCCCTGGTGGATGTCGACCTCGAAACGCCTACCGCAAAGGGGCGTGACCTCCTGGTGAGGGTCGAGGCGGTTTCGGTGAACCCGGTCGATACGAAGGTGCGCACGCGCGCGTCTGCCGAGCCGGGCGCCTGGAAGGTGCTGGGCTGGGACGTCTCGGGCGAGGTCGTTGCGGTCGGCGACGAGGCGACGCATTTTTCTGTCGGCGATAAGGTCTTCTATGCCGGCGCGCTGGACCGGCCGGGCGCCAACAGCGAATATCATCTGGTGGATGAGCGCATCGTCGGGCGCAAGCCGGCTTCGCTCACCCATCCGGAGGCCGCGGCCCTGCCGCTGACGGCGATCACCGCCTGGGAAATGCTGTTCGACCGGCTTCAGGTGGAAAAGCCCGTTCCCGGTGCGGCGCCCGCGGTGCTCGTCATCGGCGGGGCAGGCGGCGTCGGCTCAATCGCTATCCAGCTTCTGCGCGCGCTGACGGATCTCACGGTGATCGCCACCGCCTCGCGTCCCGAGACGCAAGCCTGGGTGCGCGAACTCGGCGCCCATCATGTCGTGGATCACAGCAAGCCGCTCGCGCCGCAGGTGGCGGAGCTTGGGCTTGGCCAGCCCGGTTTCGTCTTCTCGACCACCGAGACCGCCCTGCATCTCGCCGACATCGCCGACCTCATCGCCCCGCAGGGCCGCTTCGGCCTGATCGACGATCCGGCGGTGGCCGATATCATGCCCTTCAAGCGCAAGTCCGTCTCGGTCCACTGGGAGTTCATGTTCACCCGCTCGATGTTCCAGACGGCGGATATTGCAGAGCAGGGCCGCCTGTTGAACGACGTCTCGGCGCTCATCGAAGCGGGCAAGATCCGAACGACGCTGACCGAGGTGATGCGCCCGATCAATGCCGAGACCTTGAAGGCCGCGCATGCCGTGCTGGAAAGCGGCAAGGCGCGCGGCAAGCTGGTGCTGGAAGGGTTTTGAGTGGCGCCGCGCCGGCGGGGAGAATGGCCTGCGGTTCAGTATGAGCCTGGCCAGCCCCCCTCTGGCCTGCCGGCCATCTCCGCCACAAGGGGGGAGATCGGCCAGTGGCAAGCGCATCCCACCTCAAGATGTTGCACATGATGCTGACCGCCATTGCTGACAGAATGGCTGAGCCTCGTCGTCGCCTGCGTCAGGTTTCGGCAATTGGTGAGGCGAGCATCGCTCTGCCGATCTCCCCCCATGTGGGGGAGATGCCCGGCAGGGCAGAGGGGGGCGACCGTGCGCCACCCGAGACGGTGTGGCCTCCGGCTACCCCTGCAACGCCTCAAGTGCTGCCGCCATCCGCGGCAGCGCCTCATCCGGGATCGGCAGAACCGGGCGGGGCGGGGCGGCATGGAAGAGGCCGAGTTCCGCGGCAATCGCATACATTACCCGGAAACTGCCGAATTGCTTGAACAGCACCCAGAGCGGTTCGAAAGCGGTATCGAGGCGCCTGGCCTCCTCGGCATCTCCGGCCATCGCCGCACGGGTCAGCGCCAGTGCCGGTGTCGGCAGAAGCCCCGCGACAACGCTGTAGAAGGCATCGGCGCCGGACAGCAGCGCGTCGGCCGCGCCCCAGTCGCCGCTGTAGCCGATGGAGAAACCCGGCGGCGTGCGCCGGCGCAGATTGGCGATTTCGCCGGCGAAATCGCCCGCGGCGGGAAGCGGCATCTTCACGGCCGCCACTGTCGGCAGTTGCGACAGTCGTTCGATAAGGTCGAGGCTGAAGGTGAATTTTGTCGTGCTCGGATTGTTGTAGATGACGAGCGGCAGGTCGCTTGCCCCCGCCACGGCGACAAAATGCTGAAAGACTTCCTCCTCGTTGAGCGGCGTATAGGAGACCGGCGCCAGAAGCAGACCATCGGCGCCGGCCTGCTGTGCATCGCGTGCCAGCGCCTCGGCGGCATCCGTGCGCAAGGCACCCACGCTGACGATGAGCGGCGTGCGGCCGGCCACGGCCTCCCGCGCAATCTCTACCGCCCGTCGGCGCTCCTCACGCGACAGGAAGGCGTAACCGCCGGTGCTGCCGAGCAGGCCGATCGAATCGACGCCCGCGGTGGCAAGACGGTCGATCAGGCGCGCCAGCGCCTCGGCCTGAACGGTTCCCTCGGCATCGGTGGGCGTCGGCGGAAAGGCGGATAATCCTTCAAGCATGGTGATGGTGTCCGGGTGAGTGATCGATCCTGGTGATCTAACATCCGGCGGCACGGCTGAACAGCCTCACGCCGGGCAATCCTGCACCGGCGTCAGGTCGATCTGTCCGCCGGCCTTGAACACTTTCGGGTTCATGTCATAGGCGGGGCCGACGACGATGGAGTTGGCCGGCAGGATACTCTGGTCGATGGTGGCCAGCACCTTCGTGTCGAGCGTCTGGAGCAGCTTGCCCTTGGCATCGGCGAGATCGATCGTCACTGCGTAAGACCGGCCTTCGCGCACGCATTGCAGGTTCGGGCTTTGCAGCACGATCTTCTCCATCTTCGCATAGAGCTTTGTTTCGGTGACCAGCGGCTCGCCACCGCGAGGATTCTCGAAACGGGCGATCGCCATGCCGCCCTCCGGCAAAGGTGCGGTTGGCCGGAGCGTCACGACGTAGTTCGCCTTGGACAGGCGGTAGTTGAAGACGAAGATATGGCCGGAAAACTCCGCCAGTTTTTCCACTTCCCGTTGGCAGGCGGTGAGCGCGAGCAGGCACAGGCCTGCGACGGCGAGCTTCTTCATTCCGGTTCCCCTTTCTTGCGTCGATAGTGACGGGCCGCCTTGGCGCGATTGCCGCAGACGGCCATGTCGCACCAGAAGCGGCTCTTGTTCTTGCTGCGGTCGAGAAACAGCCAGCCGCAATGGCCGCAGATCTTCAGCCGCTCCGGCTCCGGCAGGGCGAGCAGCCGCAGCGCCGAGTGGACGGTCTGTGCCTCAAGTGACTGCGGGCTCCGAGCCTGCCGCAACAATACCGCGGCGGCCTCCAGAAGTTCGGCCAGCAGACCAGCGGACGGTTGTCCCTCCGCTTCGGCACGGAAATGGCGGTCGATCGCCTCGCGCAGCGCCAGAAAGGCCGCCTGGTTCTCGTCCTCAACCGGCGTCAGGGCACCAAACAGCGCCCGTTCTGCGGAAAACGCGGTTGCCGCCTGGGGAAAGGCGGCAAACTGGGCCGGCTCGGCAAAACGATCGATGCTGCGCGCGACATCGAAGCGCAGGATCACGCTGTTGGCGACATCTAGCGCCAGCGCGCCGCCGGCAAAACGGTGAGGGGTCCATGAAAAGCTCATGGGTCGAATATAACTGGTAAAAGTGGTTTTGCCAGTTATAAATGGCGCAGGAAGTGCCATGGCCTACACGGTTCAACTGCTCGTCAACGCGCTGCCGCTCGCCGCGCTCTATGCGGCGCTTGCGTTTGGTTATGCGATCGCCTTTGCCATCACCAAGCGGGCGGACATCACCTATGGCGCTCTCTTCGCCTGCTCCGGGCATGTCTTTCTTCTCGTGTCCCACATGGCTTGGAACACTCTGTTCCTGACCTTTCCCGCAGCGCTCGGCCTCGGTGCCGGTGCCGCAATCTGTCTCGTGTCTGGTCTTGGTGTCCTCATCGGGTGGAGGATTGTCGCACCGCTGGCGAAGATCTCGCCCAACGCGCTGACGGTCGCTTCCCTTGGCCTGCTGCTGGTGCTGATGGAAGGGGCGCGGCTCGCCGCCGAGACGCGGGAGCTCTGGCTGCCGCCGTTCTGGAACGGACCGGTGGGCCTCGTGCCGGGTGTGGCGGTGACGCTGACCGTCCTGCAACTGGTAAACGCGGCCGTGCTCACCACGATGGTCGCGTCCGGCGCACTGTTCCTGCGCAGAAGCCGCTGGGGCCGATACTGGCGGGCGGTCTGTGAGGATCGGCTGGCGGCGGAATTCTGCGGCGTGCATGCGGCGGGCATCGCGGCCTCGGCCTATGGGCTGGCAGCCCTGTTTGCCGCCCTGTCCGGCATTCTCGCCACGGCCTATTACGGCACCATGGATTTCGGCGCCGGCCTCGTCTTCGGCCTCAAGGTCATCCTGATTTCCGCCGTCGGCGGTCATTACCACCCATTGAAGGCAGCCCTTGGTGCCGCGGCGATCGGGCTTGCAGAAACGCTCTGGAGCGGCTTCGGCCCTGTCGTCTGGCGCGACGTCGCCGTTCTTGGCGGGTTGGTGGCTCTGCTGGTCATGAGGCAGCAGGCGCGGGGTGTCGGCTGAGCGGCGCTAGCGCGGGATCCACCGGTCGCGGGCGCTGTCGTCCGCGTCCTTCGCCGGCACCCAGCCGCCGGAGGAGCCGTCCTTCGGATGTTCCTTTTTCCAGAAGGGGGCAGCGGTCTTCAGAAAATCCATGACGAAATTGGCACCGTCGAAGGCTGCCTGGCGGTGCGGCGAGGCGGCAATGACGAGCACGATGTTTTCGCCCGGCGCGATTTTGCCAAAGCGGTGAATGGCGGTCAGGCCCTGCAGCGCGAAGCGCTCGACCGCAAGCTCTGCGATGCGCCGCATTTCCGCTTCCGCCATACCGGGATAATGTTCGAGTTCCAGCGCATTTAAGCTTCCGCCTTCGTCACGGCAGAGACCGCTGAAGGTGACGACCGCGCCGATATCCGTCCGGCCCGCCACTAGCCAGTCGATCTCCGCCTGCAGGTCGAAATCCTCGCGCTGGACGCGGATGGTGGGGGAGGCTGTCACGGCTATCCGCCCGTCATCGGCGGAAAAATGCCGATCTCGCGGGCGCCGGCAATCGGCTCGTCTTGATCGACATGCTCCTGGTTCACCGCAACCCGGATCACCTCGGGATACTGCAGCGCGGCCTCATAGCCGTCGCCGAGCGTCTTCAGGTGGTTGAGCAGGTCGCGCGCGGTCACGACATGTGCGGGGAGGTCGATCTCTTCCTCCGGCTTGTCGATCCTCTCGCGCACCCAGGCGAAATAGACGAGCTTCACCTTCATTCTGCGTCCACCACGTGTTTGAGGCCGGCCTTGAAGTAGTCGTAGCCGGTGTAGATGGTCAGGATTGCCGCGAGCCAGAGAAGCGTGATGCCGAGCGCCGTCGTGTAGAGGCCGAACTTGTCACCCGCGGGGCCGGCCAGAAGGAAGGCGATGGACACCATCTGGATCGTCGTCTTCCACTTGGCGATGCGCGTCACCGGCACCGCCACCTTCAGCGCCGCCAGGTATTCGCGAAGCCCCGAAACGAGGATTTCCCGGCAGAGAATGGTGATGGCGGCCCAGAGCGACCAGCCGGCAATCGTACCATCGGCGGCCATCAGCAGCAGCACGGAGGCGACCAGCAGCTTGTCGGCGATCGGATCGAGCATCCGGCCGATATTCGAGGTCTGGTTCCAGATACGCGCCAGGTAACCGTCGAGATAGTCGGTGAGCGAGGCGACGATGAAGATGCCGAGCGCGGTCCACCGGGCGAAATCGGAACTCTGCAGCCGACCCTCGACAAAAAAGCAGGCGACCACGACCGGGACGGCCACGATTCGCGCGTAGGTCAGAAGGTTGGGAATGTTGTATGCGCGCGACGCCATGAGATACCTGCTACCTGATCTGTGCCCTTAGTTGATGTGTCGAGGCGGAAGCGTCAACTCCAATTGTGACCGAATTTGTCCCGCGACCAGGCTCATCCGGCCCGGTTCTCGTGAAAATGATTGTAGATTTGTTTTGCCACCGCTTCCGAAATGCCCTCGACGGCCATCAGATCGGTGACCCCGGCACGTGACACCGCCTTGGCGGTGCCGAAATGCTGCAACAGCGCCCGCTTGCGGCTCGGACCGATTCCGGAAATCTCGTCGAGCGGGTTTTTCACCATCTCCTTCTTGCGCCGTGCCCGGTGTGAGCCGATCGCAAAGCGGTGCGCCTCGTCGCGCAGGCGCTGGATGAAATAGAGAACCGGATCGCGCGGCGGCAGCGAAAAATCGCTGCGGCCATCGGCAAAGAATCGCTCGCGGCCCGCATCGCGGTCGACGCCCTTGGCAACGCCGATGGCGGTCACCACGTCGCGAATGCCGAGTTCGTCGAGGATGGCCCGCACCGCCGTCATCTGCCCCTGGCCGCCATCGATCAGAATCACGTCCGGCCAGGCGGGGAAGGGCTGGTCGGTGGCATCGTCCGGGCTCGCTTCGGTATTGGCCTGAGCGCTGCGGTCCGGCAGGCCTTCTTCCTTCAAGAGGCGCGAGAAACGGCGCGTCATCACCTCGCGCATCATGCCAAAGTCGTCGCCGGGGGTGATGTCGGTCGATTTGATGTTGAACTTGCGGTACTGCCCCTTCACGAAGCCTTCCGGCCCCGCCACCACCATGCCGCCCACCGCATTGGTGCCCATGATGTGCGAATTGTCGTAGATCTCGATGCGGCGGGGCACATAGGCAAGCCCAAAGGTCTCGGCAAAGCCCTTCAGCAGGCGTTCCTGCGAGGCGGTTTCCGCCAGCTTGCGGCCATGCGCCTCGCGGGCATTGGCAAGCACGTGATCGACCAGATCGCGCTTTTCGCCCCGCTGCGGCACCTGGATCGCCACTTTGTGTCCGGCCTTTTCGGAAAGCGCCTGGGCGAGCAGGTCCTGTTCCTCGACGGTCTCCGACAGCAGGATCTGCCGCGGCACCGGCTTGTCGTCGTAAAACTGCGCGAGGAAGGCGTTCAGCACCTCCGAACCCGTCAGCTGCGGATCAGCCTTCGGAAAGTAAGCCTGGTTGCCCCAGTTCTGCCCGGCGCGGAAGAAGAAGACCTGGATGCAGGTCAGCCCACCCTCGTGATGGATGGCGAAAACATCCGCCTCCTCGACGCCGGCCGGGTTGATGCCCTGGTGGCTCTGCACATGGGACAGCGCCGACAGCCGGTCGCGATAGACGGCGGCGCGCTCGAAATCGAGATCCTCGGAGGCTTCCGCCATCTGACGCGCAATCGCCGCCTTGACGTTCTGGCTGCGGCCGGAGAGGAAATCCTTCGCTTCGTTGACCAGCCCCGCATAATCCGCATCGGAAATCTCGTGCGTGCAGGGCCCGGAACAGCGCTTGATCTGGTAGAGCAGGCAGGGCCGCGTGCGCGCCTCGAACACGCTGTCGGTGCAGGTGCGCAGCAGGAAGGCGCGCTGTAGCGAGTTGATCGTGCGGCCGACGGCACTCGCCGAGGCGAAGGGGCCGAAATAATCGCCCTTGCGGGCGCGCGCGCCGCGATGCTTGTAGATGGCCGGCGCGCGGTGGTCACCCGTCACCATGATATAGGGAAAGCTCTTGTCGTCACGCAGCAGCACGTTGTAGCGCGGCCGCAGCCGCTTGATGAGGTTCGCTTCCAGCAGCAGCGCCTCGGTCTCCGTCCGCGTCGTGACGAATTCCATCTGCGTCGTCTCGCGCACCATCTTCGACAGGCGGTTGGAGTGGACGCGGCCTTGCGCATAGTTCGAGACGCGCTTCTTTAAACTGCGCGCCTTGCCGACATAGAGCACGTCTCCCGCTTCGTTGAACATGCGGTAGACACCCGGCGCATTCGGCAGGTGCTTGACGAATTCGGCGATGAGATCGGCCCCCTTCAGGCCGTTCTCGTTGGTCAGTCCGTGATTCCATTCGATACCGGCAACCGCGCGCGCGACATCGCTCTCCACCTGGAGGATGTCGTCGTCATCGTCGTCCGATTCGTCAAAAAGAACGCCGCCATCAGGCAGTTTCGTTCCATTCATTCAATAATCTCCGCCACATCCGGCGTTTCCCAGGCCAGGTGCTGGCCTCCATCGAGCGCAATCATTTGGCCCGTGATGGATGGAGTGTCAAAAAGAAATCGGATCGTCCGGCCGAATTCACAAGGGGCGGGGCCGCGCTTCAGGGGCACGCCGGCTACCTGCCGGTCGAAATCCGCCTGCGCCTGCCGCTCGCTCTTGAAGGAGGGGCCGGGGCCGATCGCGTTGACACGAACGCGCGGCGCATAGGCCTGCGCCAGCGTCTGCGTCGCCGTCCAAAGGGCCGCCTTTGACAGCGTGTAGGAATAGAAGGAGGGCGTCAGTTTCCAGACGCGCTGGTCGATGATGTTGACGATCAGACCCTCGCGATCGGCAGGCAGTTGCCGGAGCAGGGCCGCCGAGAGAATGGAAGGCGCCCGCACATGGATGCCGAAATGCCGGTCGAAGAGGTCCGGCGCGAAGGCGTCTGCCGTGTCCTTCTCGAAGATCGAGGCATTGTTGACGAGACCGATCAGCGGGCCGAGCTTTGCCGCCGCCCGGTCCACGAGACTGCCCACCTGTTCCGGATCGAGAAGATCGGCCTGGAATGCCGCGGCCGTCAGGCCTTCCCGGGTCAGCGACTCAGCGAGGGTTTCCGCCTCCTCCATCGAACGACCGGCATGAATGGCAACGGCATAACCATGGCGAGCTAGATCTTCCGTGATGGCGCGGCCCATCCGGCGCGCGCCGCCCGTGACCAGTACGGTGGGGGGAGAAGACACGATTTTCTGAATCCTTTGAACGGGATAAACATCAGGCAACTACATGATCATCCACTACGGCGGGATCAAGCCTGTGGATTGCCTGGACATTATCTTCTGCCATCACGGCGAAGTATTGAGTTTTCACGGATTGTTGACTAATATTACTCGAAATATACGCGGGAAACTATTTGGTAAGGTTAATAAAATCCATGTTGCCGCAAAGCAACATCAAAATTTAGCCGTCGCCGTGCCACAATCAATTCACAATTCGGTACTTTCAATTCCTCAATTGCCCACCAGATTTCCTCTCAACGCGCAGGGATCAAGCCGACGGCGTTGTCGGCAACAGACCTCCCGCACGGCCCTGAAAGGAGAATAAGTATGCGTACTCTCATTGCGAGCCTCTTGGTTTCGACCGCTTCTCTCGCCGCTGTCTCGGCTCACGCTGCAGACGCCGTCACCCAGATCCCGGAAGCTCCGGCTGCTGTTGAAACGGCCGCTCCGGTCGGCAACTGGTCCGGCTTCTATCTCGGTGGTTACGGCTCCCACGACTGGGGTCAGATCACCAAGGGCCCGTCGAAGCCGAGCGCTGACGGTTGGGGCGGTGGCGTCTATGGTGGTTACAACTTCCAGAGCGGCCAGATCGTCTACGGTGGTGAAGCAGACCTCGGCTACAACGACCAGAAGGGCACCGCCAACGGCATCACCGGCGAGCAGAAGCTCAACGGCTCGATCCGTGGCCGCGTCGGCTACGACCTGAACCCCTTCATGATCTACGGCACGGCCGGTCTCGCGATCGCTGACCAGGAACTGTCGAACGCTGCCGGCTCCGACAGCAAGACCGCTCTCGGCTACACGGTCGGTGCCGGTGTCGAAACCTTCGTCACCAACAACATCACCGCCCGCGTCGAATATCGCTACAGCGATTATCAGGACAAGAACTTCAATCTCGGCGGTACCAACGTATCGCGCGGCTTCGACGATCACTCCGTCAAGGTCGGTATCGGCGTCAAGTTCTGATCCGCGTATTCTGGATCGGACAAGGGCCGGGGGGAAACCTCCGGCCCTTTCTGTTTGGATCGTGAGGGACGGTCAGGCCACAGACTGTTTTGCGGTCAACTGGAAACCCAGAGATTTTAGCACCGCCAAAGTCGTCTCCAGCGTTGGATTGCCATTCTCGCTCAGCGAGCGATAAAGCTGTTCGCGTGCAAGACCGGTCTCTTTTGCGACCTTTGTCATGCCCTTCGCGCGCGCAACGGTACCGATGGCGCTTGCAATATGAGCCGAATCGCCGGTCTCGAAAGCGTCGGCGAGAAAGACTTCAATCGCTGCATCTGCCTTCAGCAGATCTGCCAGATCAAAATCACTGAAGCGTTCGGTCATCTTGCGTTCTCCAATCGGCGGCGATGCGTTTTGCCGTTTCAATGTCGCGCTGCTGGAATCCCTTGTCGCCGGCGCAGAGCAGGATGATGTAAACATCACCCTGCTGCTTGAGATAGATCCTGTAGCCGGGGCCATAGTGAATACGGAGTTCGCTGATCCCGTCTCCAATAGGGGCAATGTCTCCCATCAACCCCGACACCAACCGTTGCAGTCGCGCGGCAATGATCGCCTTGGCTCGCTCGTCACCGCGCTTGCGGAGCCACTTCTCGAACGTAGCTGACTGCTTCAGTTGTGGCATTGGTGTAGATGTAGTTTAAAAATCACATTTCGGCAAGGGCCTGGCTATCATGCGCTCGATTTCATCGCCTCAAACTCGGGAAAAAGGCGGGAGAATGTCTCCGGCCAGGCGGCAAGCTTGGGGCGGCCATCGGCCCACTGGCCGGCAAAGCGCAGGTCCAGGTAGCCGATGAGGGCTGCGAGCGCGAAGTGGCCGCCGTTCAGCTTCTTTTCGGTCTTCGGCAGGTTGTTTTCGAGATAGTCGAGGCCGCGCACCACTTTCGACCACTGCTTGTCGATCCACGGCTGGTGGACGATCTCTGCCGGGCGGAAGCGGCGCTCATACATGATGGCGAGCAGGCAATCGGTGATGCCGTCGCAGAGCGCCTCCATGACTTCCGCCTCGGTGCGCTTGTCGTCCTTCTTCGGATAGAGCTTGCCGCCGGATTCCCGGTCGAGGAAATGCATGATCGCGACACTGTCATAGATCGGCGCTTCGCCGTCGCGGATCAGCACCGGGATCTTGCCGAGCGGGTTGTTGTCGACGAGTTCCGCCGGTTCGGCATTGGTGTCGGTCTTTACCTCGTCAATGGCGATGCCGAGATGGCGGGCGGCCATGCGGCACTTGGCGGAATAGGGCGAGGCGGGGGAATAGAGCAGTTTCATCGGGTCATGTCCTGTGGTCTTCAAAAAGGTCAGCGTGGCGGCGGTACCGTCACGCGGTTGATCGTGCAGCCCTTGCGGTCCACCTCGGCGCAAGGGCGAAAGGAAAGGTCCTTCGTCAGGCAGATCCGCACCTCCTCCAGCCGGCTGCCCTCGCAACTGACGGCAATCGCCGTTTCCGGCATGGCGGGATTGGCGCGGATGAAACTCTGTTCGATCGCCTCAGCGGAGAGCGTCTGCGGCTGGGCGACATGGGAAAAGTCCGGCGGCAGGGTGATCTTGGCCGCCGCCTCGCGGGTTTTGGCGAGGTATTCGGCCTGGCTGAGGCCGGAGCAGCTGCCGTGTTTGCGCCACTGGTGGCCGATCAGGCCCATCGAGGGCATGATGTCGAAATAATTCCGACCGAGCGAGTCCGGCACCCGGCGCGGTTCCTTCGTGGTGCAGAATTCCGGATACCCCTTGTCGTTCTGCGGCCAGAGGCCGTGCACGATGAAGGAGAATTTCTTCTCCGTGCCGCACTGCTCCGGGCTATCCTTGCCCCGGCTGCTGGCACAGAAGGTGGGCGACCAGGACAGCGAGAGGACGTAGAAATCGAACCGCCCGGGCGTCTTCTCCTGCGCAGAGACAGGGCTGCCGATGAGCGAAGCCGTCAAAAGGCCCAGGGCAAGGCCGGCACGAAGCGGACGCAGGGTCATGAAAGGGCCTCCTCCAAATCGGATGAGACCATGGCGCAGGTGCTTGAACCGGTCAAGCGGGCAGCCAGCGGTCGGCCCCATAGGACGACCATGCAAGCCTTCAGAGGTCGCTGCCGGTCATTTCGCCGCGCAGCCAGAAGGTGCGGGTGGAGGCAAACCGGTCCTGCGCCAGCACATCCTTGAGAACCGGGAGAACGCGGTGCAACTCGTCCTTCAGCGTGAAGGGCGGGTTGACGATGATGAGGCCGGAGCCAGAGAGGCCCGTCGCATCCCGGTCGCTCTTCACCGACAGTTCCGTGCACAGCATTTTCGGGATCTCCGCCTCCTGCAGCGCCTCATGGAACTCCTTGATCGGCGCGCCCTTTTTGATCGGATACCAGAGACAATAAGTGCCGCCCGGAAAACGCCGCCAGGCTGTGACGAGCCCCTTCACCAGCCGCTCGTATTCGCCCTCGATCTCGAAAGGCGGATCGACCAGCACGATGCCGCGCTTTTCCTTCGGCGGCAGATGCGCGCCGAGCGACAGCCAGCCATCGAGTTCGGTGACGCGCACCTGGAAATCGCCCTCGAACAGCCGCGACAGGCGAAGGTAATCGTCCGGATGCAGTTCCATCGCCGCCAGCCGGTCCTGCGGACGAAACAGCATGCGGGCAAGCTTTGGCGAGCCGGGATAGCGGGTGACGTCGCCCTTGGGGTTCAGTTCGCGCACGGCATCGAGATAGGGCGCCAGAATGGCAGCAGACTGCGGGTCGAGATCGGCAGACAGAAGGCGTCCGATCCCGTCGCGCCATTCGCCGGTCTTCTGCGCCTCCTCGGAGGAGAGGTCGTAGAGCCCGATGCCGGCATGGGTATCAAGCACCCGGAACGCCTTGTCCTTCTTCTGCATGTAGCGGATCAGCAGGCAGAGCACGGCGTGCTTCAGGACATCGGCAAAATTGCCGGCATGGTAGATGTGCCGATAGTTCATGAACGGGACTTCTGGCTCTCTTGAATTGATGTGATGCATCGCGAAAGCGTCTTTCTGCGACGTCTCGCATGTCCTATAGGAAAGCCATGAACCTTGCGACCCCGATCTCCCTGAAAAACGCCTCTGGCGTCACCACCGGCCACACGGTCTGCCCGCATGACTGTCCCTCCGCCTGCGCGCTGGATGTGGACCTGACGGCGGACGGAAAGATTGGCCGTGTCCGCGGCGCCAATGCCAACACCTATACCGCCGGCGTCATCTGCGCCAAGGTCGCCCGCTATGCCGAGCGGCTCTACCATCCTGAGCGTCTTCTGACGCCGAAGCGGCGGATCGGAGCGAAAGGCGAGGGCGCCTGGCAGGAGATCTCCTGGGACGCCGCCCTCGACGAGATCGCGAACGCCTTCGTCAAGGCCGAAGCCGCACATGGCGCCGAGGCGATCTGGCCGTATTTCTACGCCGGCACCATGGGGCAGGTGCAGCGCGATTCGATCGAGCGCCTGCGCCACGCCAAGCGCTATTCCGGCTTCTTCGGGTCCATCTGCACCAACATGGCCTGGACCGGCTACGTGCTGGGCACCGGCGCGCTGCGTGGCCCCGATCCGCGCGAGATGGCGAAGTCCGATTGCATCGTCATCTGGGGCACGAACCCGGTCGCCACCCAGGTCAACGTGATGACCCATGCGGTGAAGGCGCGCAAGGAGCGGGGCGCCAAGATCGTCGTCGTCGACATCTACGACAGCCCGACGATGAAGCAGGCCGATATCAAGGTGATCCTGAAGCCCGGCACCGATGCAGCCCTTGCCTGCGCCATCATGCATATCGCCTTCCGCGACGGGTATGCCGACCGGGCCTATATGGCAAAATTCGCCGATGATCCGGCAGGTCTCGAGGCGCATCTGAAAACGAAGACGCCGGACTGGGCGTCCGCCATCACCGGCCTCTCCGTCGAAGAGATCGAGACGCTCGCACGCCTCGTCGGCACGACGAAGAAGACCTTCTTCCGGTTGGGTTACGGCTTTACCCGCCAGCGCAACGGCACGGTCGCCATGCATGCGGCGCTCTCCATCGCCACCGTGCTTGGCTCCTGGCAGTATGAAGGCGGCGGCGCCTTCCACAACAATGGCGAACTCTTCCGGCTCGACAAGCGCGAACTGATGGGCACCGCCTACATGGATCCCGACGTGCGCATGCTCGACCAGTCGCAGATCGGTCGCGTGCTGACCGGCGATCCGGTGGCGCTGCGCCAGCGCGGCCCGGTGACGGCGCTTCTCATCCAGAACACCAATCCGATGAACATTGCGCCGGAACAGCGGCTGGTGCGGAAGGGCTTTCTGCGCGATGACCTGTTCGTCGCGGTGCACGAGCATTTCATGACCGATACGGCGAAGGTCGCCGATATCGTTCTGCCGGCCACCATGTTCGTTGAGCATGACGATCTCTACCGCGCCGGCGGGCAGAACCACATCCTGCTCGGCCCGAAACTGGTCGAGCCACCGGACACCGTGCGCACCAATCTCTTCGTCGTCGAGGAACTGGCAAAGCGTCTCGGCGTCGATCATTACCCGGGCTTCGGTCTTTCGGAGCGCGAACATATCGACCGCATGCTGCTGCCGAACGGTTACCCCGGCTACGAGCAACTGCGAATCGACAAATGGATCGACTGCCAGCCCGGCTTCGAAGACTCGCATTACCTGAACGGTTTTGGCTATCCGGACGGCAAATTCCGCTTCAAGCCTGATTGGGCAAACGGCCCGTCCCCCAACAAGACGCCCGCCAGCATCGGCCCGCTCGGCCCGCATGCGGAACTTCCGACTTTCCCGGATCAGGTGGATG
Organism: Allorhizobium pseudoryzae; assembly: GCF_011046245.1. Classification (NCBI taxonomy): domain Bacteria; kingdom Pseudomonadati; phylum Pseudomonadota; class Alphaproteobacteria; order Hyphomicrobiales; family Rhizobiaceae; genus Affinirhizobium; species Affinirhizobium pseudoryzae. The sequence goes on along the minus strand of NZ_CP049241.1, from coordinate 3,475,765 downwards.
TCATCGAGCTGGCGGATGAGGAACACCCATTCCGGCTGGCGACCTCGCCGGCGCGCAATTTTCTGAACTCCACCTTTGCCGAGACAAAAACCTCGCGGGAAAAGGAAGGGCGGCCCGAGGTGATGGTGCATCCGGACGATTCTGTGGCCTACGGTCTTGAAGATGGAGCGGTCGTGCAGATCGGCAACCGGCGAGGGAACTTGCGCATTCACGTCAAGATCGCGGCCACCGCACGACGGGGCGTGCTGATCGCAGAAGGGCTCTGGCCAAACGGCGCGCATCTCGATGGCGAGGGCATCAATGTTCTGACCGGTGCCGATCCGGTGGCGCCCTATGGCGGGGCCGCCGTGCACGACAACCGGGTCTGGATGAAGAAAGCAGAAGCATGAGTGCGGAAAAGCGGGCCAACATTGCCATCGTTGAGGAGAAGCTTCTTTCCGACAACTGGTACCACCTGCACCGGGTCACCTTCGACTACACCGACAGCAAGGGCCATACTGAGCGCATGCACCGCGAGGTCTATGATCGCGGCAATGGCGCGACCATCCTGCTCTATGATCCGAAGCGCGATGTCGTGGTGCTGGTGCGCCAGTTCCGCATGCCGGCCTACAAGAACGGCCATCACGGCTATCTCATCGAGACGCCGGCCGGCCTGCTCGACGGCAACCAGCCGGAAGAGGCGATCCGCCGCGAGGCGATCGAAGAAACCGGCTATCAGGTGCGTGACGTGCGCTTCCTGTTCAAGTGCTTCATGTCGCCGGGTGCCGTTACCGAGATCATCCACTTCTTTGCGGCGGTCATCGATACCTCCGACCGTGTTGCCGAAGGCGGCGGGCTAGAGGAGGAACACGAGGATATCGAGGTTCTCGAAGTTGCCTTGCCACAAGCCCTCGCGATGATTGAAAGCGGCGAGATCTGCGACGGCAAGACGATCATGCTGCTGCAATGGGCGGCGCTGAACCGGGCGACGCTCGGCTGATCCTTCATTCCAAGCGCTAACCGAGTCTCGCGATCTTCCCGCAGATCGCCCTTGAATGTCTCGTCAATATACATTATCATATAATATATATTGATCGCGGAGACGATGCGCGCATGGACCTGTCTGAGATGGAACCGGCACACGGGATGAGCCCGAAAGCCATGGAGGAGCGCGCCACCGAAGTGGCCGGACACCTCAAGGTTCTGGCGCATCCGGTCCGTCTGATGCTCGCCTGCACGCTGGTCGAAGGCGAATTTTCGGTCGGTGAACTGGAGGAAAAGCTCGACGTGCACCAGCCGACGCTGTCGCAGCAGCTCACGGTGCTGCGCGAGGCGGGCATCGTCGATACCCGCCGCGAGGGCAAGCAGATCTTCTATGCCCTGACCGAGGCCAAGACCGCACAACTGATCGGCGCGCTGTTCGCCATCTTCTGTTCCGAGGACAAATCCTTATGAGTACCTACCTGCCATCCCTTGCCGGCGGCCTGCTGATTGGCCTCTCGGCTATTTCCTACCTGATCCTGACCGGACGCATCGCCGGCATCAGCGGCATTGTAGGGCGTCTTGCCGAGGGTTCTCTGCCGTGGCTGAACGGCGCCTTCGTGCTCGGGCTCGTTCTCGGGCCGCTCGTTTACCTGGCCGTCACCGGCGCCTGGCCTCAAGTGACGATCACCGCCAGCCTGCCGCTCGCCGTCGTCGCCGGGCTGCTGGTCGGCATTGGCTCTCGCATGGGGTCGGGCTGCACCAGTGGCCACGGCGTGCTCGGCCTCGCACGTCTGTCGCCGCGGTCCATGGTCGCCGTCGTCACCTTCCTGACGGCCGGCATCGTCACCGTCACCATCCTGAGAGGGAGCCTCTGATGAACCGTTTCGCGCAACCGCTCGCCGCACTCGTCTGCGGCACCCTGTTCGGCTTTGGCCTCGCCTTGTCCGGCATGCTCGATCCGGCCCGTGTGCAGGGGTTTCTCGATCTCTTCGGCGCATGGGACCCGAGCCTGATCTTCGTCCTCGGCGGTGCCGTCATGGTCGCCATGGCCGGCATGCTGCTGGTGAAGCGAATGAGACAACCGGTCTTCGGTGAGGTCTTCCACATCCCGACGAACCGCCGCATCGATCTGCCGCTGGTGCTGGGCTCGGCGGTCTTCGGCATCGGCTGGGGGCTCGGCGGTTTCTGCCCCGGTCCGGCGCTGTCGGCGCTCTCCATGGGGTATCTGACGCCTTTGGTCTTCGTCATCGCCATGGTCGCCGGCATGGTCTTCCATGACCGCGTGCTGGCCGGTCGGATCTGACGGGAAAAGGGTCAGGCGCTGATGAGCATCTCGTCGGCGCCGACCACGGCTGCGTCCCGCTCGACCTTGCCATCGGCGCCCATGCGCACGCGGCCTTCGGCCACCAGCTTGAGGGCCAGCGGATAGCTCTTGTGCTCCACCGTCAGTACCCGCGCGGCAAGGCTGTCTGCGGTATCGCCGGGCAGGACCGGAACGACGGACTGGGCGATCGAGGGGCCTTCATCCATGCCTTCGGTGACGAAATGCACGGTGCAGCCGGCCACCCGCACGCCGGCATCGAGCGCCCGCTGATGCGTGTGCAGGCCGGGAAACAGCGGCAGCAGCGACGGATGGATGTTGAGGATGCGCCCCTCGTAGGGCCGGATGAACTCTGCCGACAGGAGCCGCATGTAGCCGGCAAGGCAGACGAGATCCGGCTTCCACTCGGCAAGGGCGGAAAGAACCGCCGCCTCATGCTCGGCTTTGCTGGCAAACGCCTTGCGCTCCAGGGCGACGGTCGGAATGCCGCGCGCCGCAGCCTTCGCAAGGCCGCCGGCGGTCGCCTTGTCGGAGAGCACGCCGACGATCTCGGCCGGAAATTCCGGGGAGGCGCAGGCATCCGCCAGCGCCACCATATTGGAGCCGCTGCCGGAAATCAGAACGACGACGCGCTTCCGGGCCGTGATCATAGAGCCAGCGTGCCCTTGTAGACGGTGCCGGCCGCGCCTTCGGCACGGGTAACGATCCGGCCGAGCGGCACCACGACTTCGCCTTCCGCCGAGAGAATCTCGGTCACTGCAGCAACATTGGCAGCGGAGACGACGGCGATCATGCCGACACCGCAGTTGAAGGTGCGCAGCATTTCATGGGCTGCGACGCCGCCGGTCTTGGCAAGCCAGGAGAAGACGGGCGGGACGGGAATGCTGTCGAGATCGATTTCGGCGGCCAGATTGTCCGGCAGCACGCGCGGAATGTTGTCCGGGAAGCCGCCGCCGGTGATGTGGGCGAGCGCCTTGATGCCGCCGGTGGCGCGGATCGCCTTCAGCAGCGGCTTCACATAGATGCGGGTCGGGGTGAGCAGGGCTTCGCCGAGCGTCTTGCCCTCGGCGAACGGGGCAGGGGCGTCCCAGTCGAGCCCGGAGAGTGTTACGATCTTGCGCACCAGCGAAAAGCCGTTGGAATGCACGCCGGAGGAGGTGAGGCCGAGGATGACGTCGCCATCCATCAGGTCGCCGGTCGGCAGCAATTGGCCGCGTTCGGCGGCACCCACGGCAAAGCCCGCGAGGTCGTAGTCGCCATCGGAATACATGCCGGGCATTTCGGCGGTCTCGCCGCCGATCAGCGCGCAGCCGGCCTGGCGGCAGCCATCGGCAATGCCGAGAACGATCGCCGCACCCTGTTCCGGATCGAGCTTGCCGGTGGCGAAATAGTCGAGGAAGAACAAGGGCTCGGCGCCCTGCACCACGAGGTCGTTGACGCACATGGCGACGAGGTCGATGCCGACGGTGTCGTGCCGGTTGGCGTCGATGGCGATCTTGAGCTTGGTGCCGACGCCGTCATTGGCCGCCACCAGCACCGGATCGGTGAAACCGGCCGCCTTCAGGTCGAACAGGCCGCCGAAGCCGCCGATCTCGCCATCGGCGCCGGGGCGGCGGGTGGAGCGCACGGCGGGCTTGATCTTTTCCACCATCAGGTTCCCGGCGTCGATATCGACGCCCGCATCGCTGTAGGTGAGACCGTTCTTGCCCGTATCGCTCATTGCCCGTCTCCGCATGTGCTGGAAGCATGTCCTGGAAGAAGCGTCGCCATTGCACGGAGTGTCGCCGGATGCAAGGGTCGAGCGTCACGAGCCCCGGTTTTCCAAGGTCATCCGGTGAATTTCGGCAAAATGCGGCTCTGCCTTGACCTTGTCGTGAAGCTACGCCATCCCTGTTTGCACTGCCACAGAGAACGGGGAAGCGGGATGGCCTATCACATCAGCGGTGCACGGCTCAGGCGCTACGTGCTCTTCTGGCTCGGCGCGCTCGCTTTGTTCATCGCGTTTCTGCTCGCCTTCCGCACCATTCTTCTGCCCTTTGTGGCCGGCATGGCGCTCGCCTATTTCCTGGATCCGGTGGCCGACTGGCTGGAGCGGCGCGGCCTGTCGCGGCTCATGGCGACCGTCGTCATCCTGGTCGGCTTCGTGCTGATGTTTGCGATCGCGCTGATGATCGTCATCCCGCTGATCATCAGCCAGTTCGCCGATTTTGCGCAGATCCTGCCGCAATATATCACGCAGTTGCAGCAACTGATCGCAAGCCCGGAAAACTCCTTCCTGCCGCACTGGATCGTCACTCAGATCCAGACGGCCAAGGAGAATTTCTCAAGCCTGATGAGCGAGGGCGCCGGCTTCCTCGGCGGGCTGCTGAACCAGCTGTGGAATTCGGGAAAAACCATCGTCGATGTCATCTCGCTCCTCATCATTACCCCGGTCGTCGCCTTTTATATCCTGCTCGACTGGGACCGTATGGTCGCCAAGGTCGACAGCTGGATCCCACGCGACCAGGTCACGACGATCCGCCAGCTGGCGCGGGAGATGGACGATGCGGTCTCCGGCTTCATCCGCGGCCAGGGCTCGCTCTGCCTGATCCTCGGCATTTATTACGCGGTGGGCCTGTCCATTGTGGGGCTGAATTTTGGCCTGTTGATCGGTTTCGTCGCCGGCATGATCAGCTTCATTCCCTATATCGGATCGCTGGTCGGGCTGGTGCTCGCCGTCGGTGTCGCCTTGATGCAGTTCTGGCCGGAATATCCCTGGATCATTGCGGTGATGTGCGTGTTCTTTTCTGGCCAGTTCATCGAGGGCAACATCCTGCAGCCGAAGCTCGTCGGCTCCAGCGTCGGCCTGCACCCGGTCTGGCTGATGTTTGCGCTGCTGGCGTTTGGCGCGATGTTCGGTTTCGTCGGGCTGCTGATCGCCGTTCCGGCGGCAGCCGTCGTCGGCGTGCTTGTCCGTTTCGCCATCTCGCGGTATCTTCAGAGCGATATTTATTACGGCCATTCCGCCGCGCTGCCTTGGGATGACAGGGCGGATGTCGAGGCGAAGGCTCTCAATCAACCTCCGACGCAAGATTGAATGACTGAGACGCTAGACAGACAGAAGCGTCAGCGTGCCGAGCAATTGCCGCTCGCGCTGACTCATGATGCCGCGACCGGCCGCGACGACCTGCTCGTCGCGCCGCAACTGAGCGCGGCCGTTGCCATGATCGATGCCTGGCCGGCCTGGCGGGCGCCCGTGGTGATCCTGACCGGGCCGGCGGGCTGTGGAAAATCGCATCTCGCCCATATCTGGCAGGACAAGGCCGGCGCCACCCCGATCCATCCCCTGGCAGGCGCGGCGGCTGCCACCGCTGCCGCTGCGGGTCCCGTGCTGTTCGAGGATGCCGATCGCGCCGGCTTTGACGAAAACGCGCTTTTCCACGTCATCAACAGCGTGCGCGAAAACGGGCATACCTTCCTGATGACGGCGAGGCTCTGGCCGATGTCCTGGCCGGTCACGCTGCCCGATCTGCGTTCGCGCCTGAAGGCGGCGACCGTCATCGAAATCGGCGAACCGGACGAGGATCTGCTCGGCCAGGTGATCATCAAGCTGTTTGCCGATCGCCAGCTTCATATCGATGACCGTATTGTTGCCTATATCGTCGCCCGTATGGAGCGATCGATGGAAGCGGCGCAGGGCGTGGTCGAGCAGCTCGACCGGCTGGCGCTGGCGCGGGGCACGCGCATCACGCGCGCGCTCGCCGCCGAGGTGCTGCAAAGCTTTGCCGGCGAGGCGGGCGGCGATTGACTGTCACAGTTGCGTCGTTGAAAAAGGTTACGGGCCAACGGGATGGCCGGCGTCGCTTCGATTGCCGGTTCCCGTCGAACAATGGGGGATGACGATGGATCAGATGTCGGAAGCGCAGGATAGGCCGGTGGAGGCTGCCGCCCATCAGGATGCCATCGACCTTCTGGAGAGCCCGGATCGTTTCATCAATCGTGAATTTTCCTGGTTGCAGTTCAATCGCCGCGTTCTGGAAGAAACGCTGAACACGGATCATCCGCTTCTGGAGCGCGTGCGCTTCCTGTCCATCTCGGCGGCCAATCTCGACGAATTCTTCATGGTGCGCGTCGCGGGGCTCGAAGGCCAGGTCCGCCAGGGCATCGTCGTGCGCAGCCCGGACGGCAAGACGCCGGCCGAACAATTGGACGAGATCCTCAAGGAGATCGACAACCTGCAGATGGAACAGCAGGCCTCGCTTGCCGTGCTGCAGCAGTATCTCGCACGCGAGGATATCCTGATCGTGCGCCCGTCGGCTTTGTCGGACGAGGACCGCAACTGGCTGGCGAGCGACTTCGAGGACAACCTGTTCCCGATCCTGACGCCGCTCTCCATCGATCCGGCCCATCCGTTCCCGTTCATTCCGAACCTCGGCTTTTCGATGGGCCTGCAGCTCGACAGCAAGAGCGGCCGCGAGCCGATGACCGGGCTTCTGCGCCTGCCGCCGACGCTCGACCGCTTCATCCGCCTGCCGGATGAAGGTGCGATCATCCGCTACATCACGCTGGAAGACGTGGTGTCGATGTTCATCGACCGCCTGTTTCCCGGTTACGAGGTGAAGGGGGCGGGCACCTTCCGCATCATCCGCGACAGCGATATCGAAGTCGAGGAAGAGGCCGAAGATCTGGTGCGCTTCTTCGAGACGGCGCTGAAGCGCCGCCGCCGCGGCAAGGTCATCCGCATCGAGACCGACTCCGAAATGCCGGCGTCGCTGCGCCAGTTCGTCGTGCAGGAACTCGGCGTGCCGGACAATCGCGTCGCGGTTCTGCCGGGTCTTCTGGCCCTCAACACGCTGTCCGAAATCGCCAAGGCGCCGCGCGACGACCTGCGTTTCGAACCCTACAACGCCCGATTTCCGGAGCGCGTCCGCGAACACGCCGGCGATTGTCTTGCCGCGATCCGCGAAAAGGACATGGTGGTTCATCACCCCTATGAGAGCTTTGACGTGGTGGTGCAGTTCCTGCTCCAGGCGGCACGCGATCCGGATGTTCTGGCGATCAAGCAGACGCTCTACCGCACCTCGAACGACAGCCCGATCGTCCGGGCGCTGATCGATGCGGCGGAGATGGGCAAGTCGGTGACGGCCCTCGTCGAACTCAAGGCCCGCTTCGATGAAGAGGCGAACATCCGCTGGGCCCGCGACCTGGAACGCGCCGGCGTGCAGGTCGTCTTCGGCTTCATCGAGCTCAAGACCCACGCCAAGATGTCGATGGTGGTGCGCCGCGAGGATGGCAAGCTTCGCACCTACTGCCACCTCGGCACCGGCAACTACCACCCGGTGACGGCGAAGATCTATACCGATCTCTCCTTCTTCACCTGCAACCCGACCATCGCCCACGACATGGCGAATGTCTTCAACTTCATCACCGGTTATGGCGAGCCGGAAGCCAGCATGAAGCTTGCGGTGTCTCCCTATACGCTGCGCTCACGCATCCTGCGCCACATCGAGGAAGAGCTCGGACACGCCAAGGCCGGGCGGCTGGCGGCCATCTGGATGAAGATGAACTCGCTGGTCGATCCGGAGATCATCGATGCGCTCTACCGCGCCAGCCGGGCAGGGGTGGAGATCGATCTCGTGGTGCGTGGCATCTGCTGCCTGCGCCCGCAGGTTCCGGGTCTTTCCGACAATATCCGCGTCAAGTCGATCGTCGGCCGCTTCCTCGAACACAGCCGCATCTTCTGCTTCGGCAACGGCCAGGGCCTGCCCTCGGAAAAGGCGCTGGTCTATATCGGTTCCGCCGACATGATGCCGCGCAATCTCGACCGGCGTGTCGAAACGCTGGTGCCGCTCCTGAACCCGACGGTGCATGAACAGGTGCTGTCGCAGATCATGCTGGGCAACCTGATTGACAACCAGCAGAGCTACGAGATATTGCCCGATGGAACGTCGCGCCGCTTGGAAGTTCGCCCCGGTGAGGAACCTTTCAATGCGCAGCAGTATTTCATGACAAACCCCAGCCTGTCCGGTCGCGGGGAAGCGTTGAAGTCGAGTGCGCCGAAACTGATTGCGGGTCTGATCTCCGCACGCAAGAAATAGTGACGTATGGTACGATCTGAAGCTCAGGGGCGTCTCCCCGGAAGCGCTCCTGTTTCCGTAGTGGACATCGGTTCGAACTCCGTTCGCGTGGTGATCTACGAGGATCTCTCCCGCTCGCCGACAATTCTGTTCAACGAGAAGGTCCTGTGCGGTCTGGGCAAGGGCCTGGGCTCCAGCGGACGGATGGACGAAGAGGCGGTCAACCGTGCCTTGAGCGCACTGCGCCGCTTCCGCGCGCTCTCCGACCAGGCGCGCGCCACCCGCATCTTCGTGCTCGCCACGGCGGCGGCCCGCGAAGCCTCGAACGGTCCGGCCTTCATTGAGGCCGCTGAAGAGATCCTCGGCCAGCCGGTGCAGGTTCTGTCCGGCGAACAGGAAGCCTATTATTCTGCGCTCGGCGTGATCAGCGGCTTCAATGGCGTGAACGGCATTGCTGGTGACCTGGGTGGCGGATCGCTGGAACTCATCGATATCCGCGACGAGGATTTCGGCAAGGGCATCACGCTGCCGCTCGGCGGTCTGCGGCTCTCAGAAATTTCCGGCAATTCGCTGCAGAAGGCGCGCAGTTTCGCCCGTGCGCAGGTGAAGAATGTCGGTTTCCTCGAAAAGGGGGAGGGGCGCGTCTTTTATGCGGTCGGCGGCACCTGGCGCAACATTGCCAAGCTGCACATGGAAATCACCCAGTATCCGCTGCACATGATGCAAGGGTACGAACTGCAGCTCAACGAGATGCTGAACTTCCTCGAACAGGTGGTTCTCTCGAAGGATTCCAAGGACCCGGCCTGGCAGTCGGTCTCCAAGAACCGCCGCGCGCTGCTGCCCTTCGGCGCCGTGGCCATGCAGGAAGTGCTGTCGGTCATGAAGCCGGCGCGCGTGGTGTTTTCTGCCCAGGGCGTGCGGGAAGGCTATCTCTACTCGCAGCTTCCGCCGGAGGAACAGCAGAAGGACCCGCTGCTTCTCGCCGCAGACCAGCTGGCGATCCTCCGCGCCCGCTCGCCGGAACATGCGCGCGAACTGGCGGAATGGACCGGTCGCATGGTGCCGATGTTCGGTATCGACGAGACCGACGAAGAGGGCCGCTATCGGCGCGCCGCCTGCCTGCTGGCCGATATCAGCTGGCGCGCCCATCCGGATTACCGCGGGCTGCAGGCGCTGAACCTGATCGCCCACTCGTCGCTCGTCGGCATCACCCATCCGGGCCGCGCCTATCTGGCGCTTGCCAATTACTACCGCTTCGAGGGGCTGCATGACGATGGCGCGACGGGACCGCTGTCGCAGATTGCCACGCCGCGCCTCCTGTCGCTCGCCAAGCTGCTCGGCGGGCTGCTGCGCGTCGTCTACCTGTTCTCGGCCTCGATGCCGGGTGTCGTGAACCACCTCTACTTCCGGCGCTCGAACAATCCGGATCTGGATCTCGATCTCGTCGTGCCGCATGAATATGCGAATTTTTCGGGCGAGCGGCTGGACGGGCGCCTGCAGCAGCTTTCGAAACTGACCGGCAAGCGGCTCGCTTTCGTGTTCGAATAATGGGAAGCGCGCGTCGTGGCAGAGCGTCACGACGCCAGAGGCAGCGACGGTTTCTCCGATGCCGTTCGCCGCAGCGACAGCACGCTCAGCGGTTCGTCGCGTCCCTTCACCGCATGCGCACCCTGCGGTTCGGCCTCGACTCCCTCCGGCAATGTCAGACGGGCAAACAGGTCCTGCGAAATCAGATGCGGCTGCTTGAGGCTCTTGCACAGGGTCTCGATGCGGGCGGTGGTGTTCACCACATCGCCGAAATAGGTGATTTTGTGATGGAAGACGCCGATCTCGGCAGTCACGATCGGTCCGCCATGCAGCGCCGCCGAAAGCTGTGGCACGATGCCGAACTGTTTCTGCCACCAGTCGCGGTCCCGTTCGATGTCGTCCAGGACATCGTAGAGGCAGCGGATGCAGCGCCCCCGGTCGATCCCTTCCTTCATCGGCCAGGTGACGATGACGCAGTCGCCGACATAATCATCGATCTCGCCATGATGCTTGCGCACATGCGGCGCAAGGCTGGCAAAGACTTCCCCAAGGAATTCCTGGGCGCGCAGGTCGCCGTATCGGCGGGCGAAGGCGGTGGAGCCCACCACGTCCATGAACAGGAAAACCCGTTCCTCCTCGATCGGACGGCGGTAACGTCCGGTCACCAGGCTGAGGAAGGCGCGCCGCCCCAGAAGCTGACGAACGCGGATGATGGTGATGCCGGCCAGGAAGAAAACGAGCGTATAGAGAAAGGCCGGCGGCCGCAGCACGAGCAACTGCTTCCATCCGGCATCGACGAGCCCGGTGAGCTTGATGAACACCCCTGCCGCGGCAAAACCGAGACCGGAGAGAACGAAATAGATGGCAAGGCTGGTCAGGAAATAGGCGGGCGTCGAAAACCGCCGGACCCGTTCCAGAAGATCGGGCATCAACTTGCCGCTTTCGAACAGGATCAGCGGCAGACTGCAGGCGAGCGCATAGATGGAGCCGATGTAGAAGGCGCCTTCCGCCTCGAAGACAAGCATGTAGAGCACGCCGGTAAAGGCGATGAAGCCGCACAGCAACGTCCAGCGCAAACCGGAATAGACAGGTCGGCTTCTGAGGGCGATCCTCTGGGTCAGGGCCATGATCTTCCGTTAAGGCTCCCCGCGTTGAGGATCATCGGCATTCGCAGCGTATTGCAACCATACGATCTCTCAGGCGCCGTGCAAGAGGAGCCGGTAGCGATCAGGCGTCATCGAGCGCGAGCGCTGCAAAGCTCGCCAGCCAGTGTTCGCCCATGTAATCACCGGCGACGTGGGGCAGGGCGGACTGAAGATGCGTGGCCGCTGCCGCCTCGAGAGCCGCACGCAGCGGATCGTCCGGCGAAAGCGATGCCGCAAGCGCCCGGAAGCACCAGGCCCGGCTGAGGTTCAGGCCGTCCAGATGGGCGATCTTGCCGTCCGACCGGTCGGAGACGGTGGCGGGGGAAAAGAGAGTTGCCGGCTGCGCATCTGCCAGGCGGGGTAGGAAGCACCGGAACCAGGGGGCGAAATCGTCAGCCTTCAGCAGGCGACGCATGCATTCCGCCTCGATCAGCGCCGAAGAGAGAAACTCATCGCCGGACGGCTCGCCCCAGGCCGGGCAATCCATGTCGTCGCCATACCAGCGCAGCGCGGTGTCCCGCAGCAGTGCCATCAGGGCCGCATCGCCCGTCGTCTCGGCATAATCGGCCGCCAGCCGCAGCGCAAAGGCGGTGTTGAAATGCGTGCCGACCCGGACCGGATAGGTGGCAATCGGCAGGAACTGGCTGAAGCGGTCGGCAATCACGTCTGTCAGTGGCTGCAGCACCGTCGCAAACCGGCCATCCTCCAGCCCGTGCAGTTCGGCGGCAAGCTTCAGCAGCCACCCCCAGCCATAGGGGCGCTCATAGCCGCGGGCGAGAGGGCGGGCGAAATAGGCACATTCGCCGGCCACGGCCTCGGCGGTCAGTTGAGCGTCGAACAGAGCGCGAATCTCTGCCGCGTGCTGACCGTCCGGATACCGCCTCAGGATACGCGCCAGAAGCCAATAGCCATGCACGCAGGAATGCCAGTCGAAGCTGCCGTAGAAGATCGGATGCAGCTCACGCGGCGTGCCGCGATCCCCGGGACCGGCAAAGCCGTGCGCGAGGTGATTGGGATATTCGCGGGTAACGTGGCCAAGCGCGATGGCGGCAAACTGGTCGGCAAGCGCGGGGCCGAGGCTCACAGCTCCACCGTCTCCACCTTCTTGTCGATGAAGCGCAGCGCCACCGTGCCGGAAATCAGCTTCAGGGCCGGTTCGCCGAACAATTCACGTCGCCAGCCGGAAAGCGCCGGCACTTCGGCTGCCTCTCCATCGACGGCGATCTTGTCGAGGTCGTCGCTGTTGGCGATCACCTTGGCGGCAACCCCATGTTTTTCGGAAATCAGCCGCAGCAGCACCTTGAGGAGTTCGACGGCGGACTGAGCGCCTTCGGGCGTATGCACGTGTTTCGGCGCATGCGGCATCTCGGCCTTCGGCAGAGCGAGCGCGGCGTTCACGGTGTCAAGGATCGCCGAAGCCGACGAGGAGCGCTCCCAGCCCTTCGGAATGGTGCGCAGGCGGCCGAGCGCTTCGGAATCCTTCGGCTGCTGCTGGGCGATTTCGAAGATCGCATCGTCCTTCAGCACACGCGAACGCGGCACGTTGCGGCTGCGGGCTTCCCGCTCGCGCCAGGCGGCGAGGAATTTCAGCACCGCAAGTTCCTGCGGCTTGCGCAGGCGCGATTTCAACCTCAGCCAGGCATCGTCCGGATGCATGTCATAGGTTTCCGGGCTTTCCAGGATCGCCATTTCCTCAGCAACCCAGGTCGTCCGACCTTCGCTTTCCAGCTTCTCCTTGAGGCTGAGATAGACGTCGCGCAGATGCGTGACGTCGGCCATCGCATAATCCAGCTGCTTGTCCGACAAGGGACGGCGGCTCCAGTCGGTGAAGCGCGAGGACTTGTCGATCTGCACGTTCTTCGTGCGCTGGACGAGCTGGTCATAGGAGATCGAATCGCCGAAGCCGCAGACCATCGCAGCCACCTGCGTGTCGAAGATCGGGTGCGGGATCAGCTTGCCGAGATGGTAGATGATTTCCAGATCCTGGCGCGCGGCGTGGAACACCTTGAGGACGGAGCTATCCGCCATCAGCGCAAAGAAAGGCTGGAGATCCAGGCCCTTGGCCATGGGGTCGACAATGACTTCAAGGTCCGGGCTTGCCATCTGGATGAGGCAGAGTTCCGGCCAGAAGGTCGTTTCCCGAAGAAATTCGGTATCGACGGTCACGAAGTCGGATTGGGCGAGTTTGGCACAGGCATCCGCGAGAGCGGCAGTCGTTTGAATGATCAGCATCGGTCGTTCGGCAAAAAAGATCGTTCAACCTTCCTTTCCCTTTCACCTGCGGATGTCAACACAAACGCGGCACCGATTACGCGTTCGGCGGGATATTCTCCGATTTATTGTTGTCCGCACCCTGTCTCGTGCGCGCTCCACGAAGGGCGGCGATGTTGTCCCGGTGGACCCGCTCATAGGGTTCGAAATAGGAGATCCAGCCTTCCGAAAGTTCCTCCCACAGGAAAGCGGAGAGCGGCCGCTCCGGCAGGTCGGGCTCATCAATCTGCCGCGAGAGCCGGTGCAGATAGCGACGGTTCGCTTCGATGAGGCCAACATCGTAGCCGCCGCCGGCAATGCGATCGTCGGCACCATGATTGGGCAGGATGCGCCGGATCGGCAGTTCGGACAGCCGCCCGAGTTCCTGGATGTGGACCCCGATATTCTCCGGCTCCGAGACGTAGGTGATCGTGTCCTCCAGCGTATCGCCCGCCAGAAGCAGGCCTTCGCCGGGCAGCCAGACGACCGTCCCGTCGGCGCTGTGGATGTTGAACTGCAAAAGCTCGATACGCCGGGTGCCGTAGGCAATCGATAGCCGCCCGTCAAACAGCCGGTTGGGCAGCACGAGCGGATGGATCGGCGGGCTCTTCTGCGCAAGCAGCCGGTCATTCTCCACCATGACGAGCGCCGTCTGCGGATTGGCGATGATCATGCAATCGGAAAACACCGCATTGCCGGCGATGTGGTCGGTATGCCAGTGGCTGAGCACCACCTCGATGTCGCTGACCCCGATCGCGGCGAGATGGGCGCGGATGAAGCGCGCGTGGTCGAGGCTGATATGCGTATCGTAGACCAGCGCCTGGCGCCCGCAGACGATCGCGTAGCTCGCAATGCCGAGCGAATAGGCGCCGTCGTCCAGCCAGTTCCGCTCCGGCGAATGCAGGCGTTTGCCCGGAATGCGGCCGTCATAATAGGCAAAGATCCCGGGTGCCGGCTCCAGGATGCGAAGTGTGTCCGTCAGCGTGGTCGAAGTCACAGGCACCTCGCGTGGCACCGTGCCTTCAGGTGACCCGGATGTAGGAGGTCATGCCCGTTTTCTGGTGTTCGATGATATGGCAATGCAGCACCCAGTCTCCCGGATTGTCGGCAACCAGAGCAAGCTGAACCTTTTCGTCCGGAAGGACAAGATAGGTGTCGGAAATCAGGGGCGCCACCGCCCTCGCATTCGAGGCGATCACCTGGAAATTCATGCCGTGCAGGTGGATCGGATGCAGGTGCGGCGTCGGGTTTTCCAGGTTGAGGATGTAGCTTCGTCCGCGCTTCAGTTCGGCAAGCGGCGCCATCGGGTCCGACGTGTCGCCTGGCCACGGCACCTTGTTGATCGCCCAGAAGGAATACCCAAGCGAACCGCAGAAGCTTTCCTTTGCCGCATTCTCCGCCGTCGCACTCAGGATAAGCGGGATGGTTTCGGCATTTTTCAGGTCCGGCGGCATCCAGGGATTGGCAGGCAGAGGCCGCACCTCGCCGAGATCCCGCTTCAGCGAGGCTCCCGTCGCACGGAACGTCGCAACGACCTTGGCCGTGGAAGGCCGGATGTCGGATAGCGACACCGTCTGGTCCTCACTCTCCGGCATGCGGATCACGAGGTCGAGCCGTTGGCCGGGGCCGATCGTCACCTGGTCGAGGGCAAGCGGGGCAGCAAGCGGCTGGCCGTCGAGGGCAACGATCTTCGCCTCGGCCCCGTCCAGCTTCAGGATGTAGATGCGGGTGACGTCGGTTGCGGCCAGCCGCACGCGCACCAGCCCGCCCGCCGGCGCGTCAAAGGCCGGCTGCACCTGCCAGTTCGCGCCACGCACGGTGCCGAAGGTGCCATTCTTCGCCGCATCACGCGGCTTGAACTGTTCGATGAACTGCCCGTCGCTGCCAAGCCGCCAGTCGCGCAGGTTGATGTCGATCTCGGCGTCGAAAACCGGATCGTCCGGGTTCTCGACGATGAAGAGCCCGGTCATGCCGCGGCCCATCTGGGTCAGCGTGTTGCAGTGCGGGTGGTACCAGTAGGTGCCGGCATCGGGGGGCGTGAAGGCATAGTCGAAGCTGTCGCCGGTATAGACGTAAGGCTGGGTGAGGAAGGGCACGCCGTCCATGCGGTTGTCGATGCGCAGCCCGTGCCAGTGGATCGTCGTCGGTTCGTCCAGCCGGTTGACGAGTTTCGCCGCAAACGGTTCGCCCCGCTTCACCCGAAGCGTCGGCGGCATGGGGTCAGCGGATGCGCTCTCGAGCCCGTAGGTCATCACGCCCTTCGTCAGATGCTGACCGTCAAGCAGCGCATTCGCCGTCTTTGCTTCCAGCGTGATCGGCGTTGCGGCGGATGCCGTTGCATAGAGACTTGCGCCACCGAGGCCAAGCCCGTAGGCGCCAAGCGCGGCGCTACCGGTGAGGAATGTGCGGCGGGACAGGGCGGGCATGGCGGAACCTCCAGCTTCTTGCAGGCCTGCTTAAACCTGAGAGCGGGTATCAGCAATATGCCGGAGGGTGCGATGATGCCGCAGGCTGCTACCGGCGCGGGCCTTTTGTCCGGTCGCCCGGGCGATGGTCGCGCCGGTCGTCGCTCGGCGCACCGGCCAGCCTGTTGAAATAGGCGGATGTGCGCAGCAGCGCCCGGAACCGGCCGGGACGCTCTTCCGGCGGGATGGCGGCCCGCGTGCGCATCCGCACCAGCGTGTAAAAGAGAAAGCCGGTGAAGATGAACGAGGTGTAGATGAAAAACACCTGCGGCCCGATGAACTGCAGGAGAAGCGAGGCGAGCAGCGGGCCGATGGTGGCGCCGATCGACCAGAAGAACAGAAGTCCGGCGGAGACCAGCGCATGTTCGCCGGGCTTGGCAAAATCATTGCCATGCGCCGAACACAACGAATAGAGCGGCATGGCAAAGGCGCCGTAGATGAAGATGCCGATGATATTGGCCGTCTCATCGGTGCCGGCGAAGAAGGACAGGTAGCCGCCGGTCAGGATCGTGCCGATCGTCGCCCAGATGATCACCTGCCGTCGGTCCAGCCGGTCGGAAAAGATGCCGAGAGGATATTGCAGCACCACGCCGCCGATGATGCCGGCACTCATGAAGGTGGCGATCTCGGTCACGTTCATGCCGATGTCCTGCGCGTAGATCGGCCCGATATTGCGAAAGGCCGCCATGCTGAGCCCGACCGCGATGGCGCCGACGACGGAGAGGGGCGAGATTCGCCAGACCGCGCGGATATCGTAATTGATCGCCTCGGGCGGTGTCGGGCTCGAACGGTCGGCGACCGAGATCGGCACCAGCGACAGGGCCATGGCAATCGCGATCAGCGAGAAGACGATGGGGCCTTCGACGCCGAAGGTCGGGATCAGATATTGCGCCACGGTGACCGAGGAGAGATCGACGAGACGGTAGACGGACAGCGTCCGCGCCCGGTTGGCATTCGTGACCTTGGCGTTGATCCAGCTTTCGACGACGGCAAACAGGCTGGCGACCGACAGGCCGATCACGAAACGCATCAGCGCCCAGAAGGCCGGCGAAATGATCAGCGGCATCAGGATGCAGCAGCAGGCGGCAATCGCCGCCATCGCCGCAAAGGTGCGGATATGGCCGATGGAGCGCAGGATACGCGTCACGTAAAGGCAGCCGACGGCAAAGCCGATGCTGTAGCCGGCGCCGATCAGGCCGATGGTCGAGGGCGAGAAGCCCTCCGCCGAACCGCGAAGGGCAATGTAGGTCCCCTGTAGTCCGTTGCCGCCGATCAGAATGCCCGCCGTGACGAGAAGGGGAACAAGCGGGCGTATGGTTGACATCGGGACCGGACGAGAAAGGAGGGGCGCTGCGCGGTACAGTCTGCCGTACCGTCTGCTAGTCTTCTACCCCTGCCTCCGGGGTGAAGATAGTTCACAGGATGAATTGATCGATCACGCAAATCGATCAATCGCGACGGTCTTCTCCTCGCAATCGGGGACCGTCCGCCCTGATCCGGCGGTTTTGCCTGAGGATTGGCTTGAATCTTTACCGGCGCAATTCTACCACGTCGGAGGACGGTGATGGAGAAGCCGGACGCAGAGGCGCTGCAAGAATCGGTGCCCGCGATATCAAGAACATGCCGCGGGGGGCGGCAAGGTGCCATGGAATTTGTACTGGTCCTGTTTTTCGTCATCGGTCTTGCCATACGGCTGTCGAGCGTTCTCATCTCCAGGCGGCATGAGGCCGTGCTGCGGCGCGGTGGCGCCGTGGAACACGGCGCGCTGAACACCAAGCTTCTCGCTTTGGCGCATGGCCTCTTCTATCTCGCCTGTCTGGGGGAGGGGATCGCGCGGCATGCCCAGTTCGATAAGGTGTCGCTGGCGGGCCTTGTCATCTATGCGGGAGCGATCGGCATGCTGGTGTGGATCGTGCAGCTGCTCGGGCCGCTCTGGACGGTCAAGCTCATGATTGCCCGCAAGCACGTGCTCAACCGGCACTGGCTGTTCCGCAAGGTCAGGCATCCGAACTACTTTCTCAACATCCTGCCCGAACTCGTTGGTTTCGCCCTGTTGTTCCATGCCTATCTGACGCTGGTCGTGGGCCTGCCGATCTATCTGGTCTTTCTGGTGATCCGCATCCGCCAGGAAGAGGCGGCCATGCAGCACCTGTTTTCCGCCGAAACTTGAGCCGGCATACGCAATCTCGCGGGTTGTCGTTGCCGTTGCTGACCGCTTCTTGCTTGACAAACCGGGCGTCCCATGCGCTTTTCCGCCCGATTTTCCCCTGCCGGCCCGGCCTTGTTGCAGTGTGCCGGCACAAGTGATTCCAGGATCTCGCAATGCATCGTTACCGCAGCCACACCTGTGCAGCCCTCAGAAAGTCCGACGTCGGCGAAACCGTTCGCCTGTCCGGCTGGGTTCACCGCGTCCGCGACCATGGCGGCGTTCTCTTCATCGACCTTCGTGACCATTACGGCCTGACCCAGGTCGTGGCCGACCCGGACAGCCCGGCCTTCAAGATGGCCGAGACCGTGCGGGGCGAATGGGTGATCCGGATCGACGGCGTGGTGAAGGCCCGCGCCGAGGAAACCGTCAACAAGCAGATGGCGACCGGCGAGATCGAGCTCTATGCCAAGGAGATCGAGGTTCTGTCGGCGGCCAAGGAACTGCCGCTGCCGGTCTTCGGCGAGCCGGACTATCCGGAAGACGTGCGCCTGAAGTACCGCTTCCTCGACCTGCGGCGCGAGACCCTGCACAAGAACATCGTGCGCCGCACGCAGATCATCGCCTCCATGCGCGCCGGCATGAACGGTGCCGGTTTCGCCGAATATTCGACGCCGATCCTGACGGCCTCTTCGCCGGAAGGCGCGCGCGACTTTCTCGTGCCGAGCCGCATTCATCCCGGCCAGTTCTTCGCCCTGCCGCAGGCGCCGCAGCAGTACAAGCAGCTGCTGATGGTTGCCGGTTTCGACCGCTACTTCCAGATCGCGCCCTGCTTCCGTGACGAAGACCCGCGCGCCGACCGCCTGCCGGGCGAATTCTATCAGCTCGACGTCGAAATGAGCTTCGTTACCCAGGAAGATGTCTGGGGCACGATGGAGCCGATGATGACACGAGTCTTCGAGCAGTTCGCCGAAGGCAAGCCGGTGACCAAAGAGTGGCCGCGCATCCCGTACGATGAGGCGATCCGCAAGTACGGCTCCGATAAGCCCGACCTGCGCAACCCGATCGAGATGCAGAACGTCACCGAGCATTTCGACGGCTCCGGCTTCAAGGTTTTTGCGAACATGATCGCGTCCAACCCGAAGGTTCAGGTCTGGGCGATCCCGGCGAAGACCGGCGGCTCGCGTGCCTTCTGCGACCGCATGAACGCCTGGGCTCAGGCTCAGGGTCAGCCCGGCCTCGGCTACATCTTCTGGAAGGAAGAAGACGGCAAGATCGGCGGCTCCGGCCCGCTCGCCAAGAACATCGGTGAGGAACGCACCGAAGCCGTGCGCACCCAGCTTGGCCTCGAGGCGGGCGACGCCTGCTTCTTCGTGGCTGGCGAACCCGCGAAATTCTACAAGTTTGCCGGCGAAGCCCGCACCCGCGTCGGCGAGGACCTGAACCTCGTCGATCGCGACCGCTTCGAGTTCTGCTGGATCGTCGATTTCCCCTTCTTCGAATGGAACGAGGAAGACAAGAAGGTCGATTTCGCCCACAACCCCTTCTCGATGCCGCAGGGTGGTCTGGAAGCGCTGGAGAGCCAGGACCCGCTCACCATCAAGGCGTTCCAGTATGACGCCGTCTGCAACGGTTTCGAGATCGCCTCGGGCTCAATCCGTAACCAGTCGCCGGAACTGATGGTGAAGGCCTTCGAACTGGTCGGCCTCTCCAAGGCGGATGTCGAAGAGCGGTTCGGCGGCATGTACCGCGCGTTCCAATACGGCGCGCCTCCGCATGGCGGCTGCGCCTTCGGCATCGACCGTATCGTGATGCTGCTGGTCGGTGCGAAGAACCTGCGCGAAATCACGCTGTTCCCGATGAACCAGCAGGCGCAGGATCTTTTGATGAACGCTCCGGCGCCGGCCATGCCGAAGCAACTGATGGAACTGTCGCTGCGGGTGATCCCGCCGCAGAAGAAGGACTGAGCGAAGGCGCCCGGCGCGTCGCTTCAACCTGACTGATCAAAAGCCGTCGGTGAGACTTTCGCCGGCGGCTTTTTCACATTCGCGTGCACGTTCGAAATACGCATTGCATCGCCACAAAATGGCCGGGCAGGGGGCGATCATGGGCGATGCAGGGCGCCGCTTCCCCGCGATCCGGGAGCGCGGAGAAACGACGTTCTTCATGACAACAATGGAGAAATGCCATGCGTAGCCTTCGTACCCTCCTGATGATCGGCGCCGGTATCGTGACTGTGACCGCCGGATCCGCTTTTGCCCGTGAGATGATGCACGACATGACGGTCCGCCTGCCGGACGGTTCCGTCGAACAGATCCGTTATGTCGGCGACACGCCGCCCACCATCCGCCTCGACAATCCGGCACAGCGCGTGCGGCTGCCGGTGGCCGATGATCTCTTCAGCGCCGGTCCCTTCGCAGACCTCGAACGCATCTCGGCCGCCATGGACCGCCAGGCGGCGGAGATGATGCAGGTGTTCGACCGGATCGGCCCGCCGGTTGCCGCGCCAGGCATGTTGAATGTCGACATCGGCCGGCTGCCGCCCGGCGTTCAGGGCTATTCCGTCTATTCGGTCACCTCCGGCGGCAAGACCTGCAGCCAGGCGATCCGCTACATGAGCGACGGCCATGGCACGCCGACACTGCAACAGGCCTCGTCCGGCAGTTGTGAGACGCTCGCGCCGCAGGCCGCACCGCGGACCGTCCGCCTTGCGCCGGTTACGCCCGCTGTCCCCGCCGCGCCGGCGCCCGTGCCGACGAACGGTCGCAATGGCGATATCATTGAGGCCAGTGCGCACGCTGCCGATATCTCCTCGTCCGCTCAGGCCCGCATGCTGCGGAGCTTCTGAGGCCCTCTGTCGAGGCTCCTAAACCACACCTCTCCGCGGAGCGTCAGCGCGCGTTCCGCGGAACCATCTCCAGGGCAGGGCATTGTCACGCCAGCATCAACGCCCGAGGAGAGCACAATGCTGAAGACCCTCATGTTCAAGCGCGTCGCGGCCGCATCGGCGGCCCTTTTCATCTCGACCGCCGCCTTTGCCCAATCCACCGTGATCGTCACCGAACCCGCCCCGCCACCACCGGGCGCCGTCGTCGTGCGCGAAGCCCCCGCCGAAGTGCGCACCTATGTGATGAAGCAGCAGGTCCCCTCCGTCAGCTATGAGGGCGATGTCCTCGTCGGCCGCGTCCTGCCGCAGAACGTCGAAACCCACGTCATCGACGGTTACGGCAACTACGCCTACACCATCGTCAACGAACGCCGCGTCGTCGTCGATCCGCAGACCCGCGAAGTGATCCAGGTTCTGGATTGATCCTATAGTCTCTTTGCGGGAGGGGCAAACCTGCCTTCTCCCGCATAGGTTCAAGCATCGCGTCCGGGCCGCGTTTGATACGCGGTCGCCAGATCATTGAAGCATGCTGTCCACGAAAAACCACTGGACAGCGTTTTCGGCAATCACCGGTTCCAACACCGCGCTCAGCCGTGTCACATCCCGCATCAGGTCATCCGGTCCGGGCGGTTCCTTCGGCAGGCAGACGGGATCGAGGAATTGCAGCGTGAAGCGGAAATCCTCACCCCGCCGCGTGTACCATGGACACAGCGTTGCTCCGGTCATCCGCGCCAGCCGCACCGCAAGCGCCAGGTTACCCTCCAGATGCGGCGGACGACCGAAGAACGGGCCTCGAATACGCCCGCCAAAAGCTTCGTCGCAGAAGATCGAAACGACGCCGCCGCTCTTCAAAATGCTGAGCGCGGGGCGAACGCCCTGCATGCCAGGCGGGATGAAACGCAGACCCGCCTTCTGCCGGACCCGCTCCGCAATCCAGGCCTTGGCCCGCCCGGCGGGTGGTACATACATCGCATAGGGCTGCAGCCCGATCCGGCGCATCACGATCGGACCGATCTCCCAGTTTCCGAGATGCATGCCGACCATGATCAGCGGTCCACGTTTGGCTGCATCCACGACCCGTTCGACATTGTTGACGATCAGCCGGTCCGGGTGCCGGGCGATGCGGGTGACGACAGCAAATTCGGTCATCAGCCGTCCCTGTGCCGCGCAATAGGCATCGAAGCGTGCTTCCCGCTCGGCGGCATCCCGGGCTGGGCGCAAGGCTTCCATCGTGTCCCGCGCCCGACCGGCGGCCACCTTGTGGAATCTCGGAATGGCAAAGCGACCGAGAGCGGCCCCGAAGCGCGACACCAGATCCATCGGCATCAGCCGCAGCGCATAGAAGGTTGAAAGATGCAGGCCGTTCCAGATGTTGTCGGTGAGCCAGTAGCGGAGGAAGGCTTTGCGTTCCGGAGCATCGCCCAAAAGTGCCGAGAGGCGAGGGGCGGACGGAGAGACGAACCGCCACGCCTTTCGTTTCGGCAGAACAGGGGGCGGATCGGCCTTCGTCATGGGCCAGAGGCTCCGGTGGTGCGGCGGTGCAGGATGACCGGCAGTCCCCCGCGCGGCCTCAGCGTCAGGCGGCACTGCGGCTCTACCGTATGACCCGGTTTGACCCGCACGCGAAAATGCTGCGCCAGTGTCGCAAGGCACAGGATCGCCTCCGACAGGCCGAACTGTAGGCCGGGGCAGACACGCGGACCGGCGGCGAAGGGAATGTAGCTGTAAGGCGTCGGCCGTTCGCTGCCGAGGAAGCGTTCCGGCTTGAAGAGATGCGGGTCGGCAAACAGGCTTTCGGTGCGGTGCAAAAGCCAGGGCACGATCATGATCAGGGCTGCCCGTTCCACCGCCACATGCCCCACCTGATCGGCCGCCGTCGCCTGGCGTGCCAGGATCGGCACCGGCGGATAAAGCCGCAGCGTCTCTTCGATGACAGCGCGGCACCAGTTGAGGTTCGGCACGTCCTCGACCGTCGGCGCGCGCGTGCCGCAGACGGTTTGGATTTCCTGATGCACCGCGTCCTCCACCCAGCGCGCTGACGACAGGAGATACCAGGCCCAGGTCAGCGTCGCTGCGGTGGTTTCGTGGCCAGCCATGAAGATCGTTGCGGCTTCGTTACGCAATGCCACGACATCCAGGCCGAGTTCCGGGCTCTTCTGCTGCCGGCGGATCAAGAGGTCCACCATCGAATTGTTGTCGCCGTGGCCAGCGAGATGGTCCTCGATCACCTTGTCGATGATCCGGTGGATCTTTTTGACCGACCGGCGCAGCGAGGGGGTGCGCAGCACGGGAAGCCCGTCGTCGGCGCCGAGAAAATAGCCGATATTCACTGAATCGATCAGCGACTGGTAGCTGCTGAACCCGTCGGTCACCGCCTGCGCGCTCTCGTGGCCGAGATCGTTGCCGAACACGCTGCGCGAAATGATCTCCGCCGTCAGCCCCGCCATTTCGAAGAGCACATTGACCTCGGCGCCGTCTCCCAGGCTCGTCCAGCGCTGCACGAGTTCGCCGGTGGTTCCCGTCATGATCGGCCCGAAGGCCGGCACCCGGTTCTTGTGGACGATGTCGGACACCAGCGGGCGGCGCTGTTTCCAGGTCTCCTTGTCGGAAATGAAGAGGCCGTCACCCAGTAGATATTCGAGCGCACGGCGCATCTGCGGCGACTTGCGCTCGTAATTGTCATGCCGTTTGGCCACGACATAGCGGATCCATTCCGGCGAGTTGACGACGACGACCTGCCGTCCGAGGATCTTCACCGTGCTGATATGCTCGGAAAAATCGCCTTGTCGCCAGATCGACAGGAAATCGGAGCGCGCCTGCAGCAATTGACGGATCGGCTTGCCGGGCGGACCTGAATAGAAATCCGCATGGGCCGGTTCGAAATGATGATCGCCAAGATGCTCCGTGTAGGAAACGGGCCTGGAAAGCCATTGGAGCATCGCGTCCATTGTCCTCTGTGTAGTGGAGCCTGCAAGTGAGCCGAGGTTTAACTTATGCGCTTGCCCGGTCAATAGTCCGCACGTCAATTGCGCTGCAGCAATTTTTTGGCTAAGAGCAAGACATCACCTGGACCCGGGTGCGATCCCCGGGTGGCTCTTCCGGCCGCCGATCCGCCGGATAACGCAAAGCATCTGCCCCATCTGACCTGGATTTGTCCTCCCGGCCGATGCATTTCTTTTGCGAATTGAACTCCTATGATGTCTTTTTCTACCTACCGCCGCGAATGGTTTTCCAACATTCGGGGCGATGTCCTGTCCGGTATCGTCGTTGCGCTGGCGCTCATTCCGGAAGCGATCGGCTTTTCGGTCATTGCCGGTGTCGATCCCAAGGTGGGCCTGTTCGCCTCCTTTGCGATTGCCTGCGTCTCCGCCTTTACCGGCGGGCGTCCCGGCATGATCTCGGCGGCCACTGCCGCCACCGCCGTCCTGATGGTGACCCTCGTCAAGGAACACGGCCTGCAATATCTGTTTGCCGCCACGCTTCTGATGGGGCTTCTGCAGATCCTGGCGGGCCTTGCCAAGCTCGGCCGCGTCATGCGCTTCGTGTCGAAATCGGTGATGACCGGCTTCGTCAACGCGCTGGCGATCCTGATCTTCATGGCGCAGTTGCCGGAACTGATCGGCGTTCCCGTCGTGACCTATGTGATGATCGCCGCCGGCCTCGCGATCATCTACCTGTTTCCCTATGTCACGAAGGTGATCCCGTCGCCTCTCGTTGCGATCGTCGTGCTGACGCTCGTCTCGCTCTATGGCGGGCTTGATCTGCGCACCGTCGGCGATCTCGGCGAACTGCCCTCCAGCCTGCCGATTTTTGCCCTGCCGCAGCTGCCGTTCACCTGGGAAACGCTTCAGATCATCTTTCCCTATTCGGCAGCGCTTGCCGCCGTCGGCCTGCTCGAATCGCTGCTGACGGCCCGCATCGTCGATGACATGACGGATACGACGAGTTCCAAGAGCCAGGAATGCATCGGCCAGGGTGCCAGCAACATTGCGTCTGGCCTGATCGGCGGCATGGGCGGTTGCGCGATGATCGGTCAGTCCGTCATCAACATCTCGTCGGGCGGCAGGGGGCGGCTCTCGACCTTCGTCGCCGGCGCCTTCCTGCTGTTCCTGATCCTGGTGCTGGATGACATCGTGAAGATCATCCCGATGGCGGCCCTCGTTGCGATCATGATCATGGTGTCGATCGGCACCTTCTCCTGGCGCTCGATCCCGGAACTGAAGAGCAATCCGCTCTCCTCGTCCATCGTGATGCTGGCCACGGTGGTCACGGTGGTTGCGACCCATGACCTCTCGCTCGGTGTTCTTGCCGGCGTGCTGCTCTCCGGCATATTTTTTGCCGGCAAGGTGGCGAACCTCTTCCATGTTCGCTCGACCCTCGATGGCCGTCACCGCACGTACCGCGTGGATGGCGAGATCTTCTTTGCCTCGACGGAAGGTTTGGTTGCCGCCTTCGATTTTGCCGAAAGCCTCGAGGCCGTCACCATCGATGTGTCGGAAGCCCATCTCTGGGACATTTCCGCCGTCGGCGCGCTCGACCAGGTGGTCTTGAAATTCCGCCGTCACGGGGTGGAGGTGCATGTGAAGGGGCTGAACGAAGCGAGCAGCCGCATGATCGACCGTTATGCCCTGCACGACAAGGAGCATGCCGCGCTTTCCGCATCGGCGCATTGAACCGGCAGGCATCATCAGAGAAACAAACAAAAGGCCGGAGCACTCGCAATGCTCCGGCCTTTCTGTTCGAAGAGGTATTTGGATTACTGGTTGGCCGTGACCGTCACGCCGAGCATCTCCGGCAGCGTGTTGGGGGCCGCCTGCGCCGTGCCGATGATCATCGGCAGCGGGATCGGGTTTGCCGGTTCGGCGGAGATGGTGAAATTCTTCGGATTGTCGATGAAGGTGTTGATCGCCGCCGACAGGCTGTTCTGCAGGGAGGGAATGTTGAGTTGCGCCAGCATCAGCGGCGCCATGCCCTTCACCATCATCGCCATCTGGTCGCCGGAGACCCCTTGCGTCTTGCCCGCATAGGAAAGGCCGCGATTGGTGAGGCCGGAGTCCTCGAAGCTGATTTCGGCGCTGTTGAAGGTCAGCTGCTGCAGAAGGCCGAGCATGGCAAGCCCCGCCGCCTGCTGGGCCGCTTCCTTGTTCGGATTGGCCTCCGCCGCCTTGGCGGTTTCCTGCAGCGACTTGATGAAGGACATCGTGTAGCCGGAGAGGCTGAACGACAGGTTCAGGCGGCCGACATTGGTGAAATCGAAGGCGTATTCATCGACATTGATGGTGCCGGGCTCCAGGTCCCAGCTGCCCTGCATGGTCATCTTGCCGTCGAGCTTGGTGAGGCCGAGGCTGTCGATGGCCTCGCGGGATTTCGGATCGTCGATCGAGCTCAGGTCCGCCGAAATGCCTTCCACGGCGCCGTCGAAACCGATGCCGGAATTGTCGTCCGCCCGTTCCATGGTAAATGTGGTGCGGCTGATGCCGGCCACCTGCTTGCCGGCGACGGTCACCGAAACCGGACCGGTGCTCGCCTCTTCATAAAACAGCAGCGAATCGATTGTGCCCTTGGTGGCATCGCCCGGCACGAGGACATTCGTCAGCTTCATGTCGCTCGCGGTGATCGTCGTTTCCTTCTCGCTGAAATTGACGTTCGGGAAGGTCACGCGGGTGATCGAATACCCGCCGTCACTTTCCTCCTGAACGTCCTCCAGCAGGATGTCGCCGACGGTGACGCGTTCTCCGCCCTTGGCATCGCCGAGCGACACGCCCTTCAGCACAACATTTGCGCCGGTCACATCGACACTGGCTGCCTCCAGGTTGCCGGGCTGCAGATTGGCGGCCGCGGTGATCTTGCGCAGGAGATCCTGTCCGTCGAGCGCAAAGGCGGGCGACGAAACGAGAGCAAGGGTGACGCCGGCCCACAGAAGCCGGCTGGATCGGGTACGGAACATCGGGGTCCTCCTGCAGCCGCCTCGGCCGCTGTTATCAACTGATCTGCATGTTATATGCGCGGATTAAAAAACGTCTATGGGAGATCCATGGAAGAAATGTGAGCGAAGCATGGCGTGAATGCCGCTCATCCACAGGCCGTTTCGCCCGCTTTGTTGCCGGGAATCAGGCTTTCCGGTAGTCAAGCCCCATGGGACAGACTGTGACACCTCCGCCCGGTGACGGCGACGACAATATTCTGCCGGTCGATCTGAAGGCGGCGCTGGAAGAGCGTTACCTCGCCTACGCGCTGTCGACCATCATGCACCGGGCGCTGCCCGACGTGCGCGACGGGTTAAAGCCGGTGCATCGGCGCATCATCCACGCCATGAGCGAGATGGGCATCCGCCCGAATTCCGCATTCAAGAAGTGCGCCCGTATCGTCGGTGACGTGATCGGTAAGTTCCATCCGCATGGCGACCAGTCGGTCTATGATGCGCTGGTGCGTCTCGCCCAGGATTTCTCGCAGCGCTATCCGGTCGTCGATGGTCAGGGGAATTTCGGCAACATCGATGGCGATAGCGCCGCCGCCTATCGATACACCGAAGCGCGCATGACCGATGTGGCGGCGCTGCTGCTCGAAGGCGTCGATCAGGATGCGGTCGATTTCCGCCCGACCTACAACGAGGAAGACGAGGAGCCGACGGTTCTGCCGGGCGCCTTCCCGAACCTGCTCGCCAACGGCGCGTCGGGCATCGCGGTCGGCATGGCCACGTCTATCCCGCCGCACAATGCCCATGAACTTTGCGATGCCGCGCTGCACCTGATCCGCCATCCGGATGCGCCCGTCGAAAAGCTGGTCGAATTCGTTCCCGGCCCCGACATGCCGACCGGCGGCATCATCATCGACAGCCGCGAGCAGATCATCGAAGCCTACAAGACCGGCCGCGGCGGTTTTCGCGTGCGCGCCAAGTGGGAGACGGAGGATCTCGGCCGCGGCGGTTACCAGATCGTCATCTCCGAAATTCCCTACCAGGTGCAGAAGTCGCGGCTGATCGAAAAGATCGCCGAGCTTCTCGTCGCCCGCAAGCTGCCGCTGCTGGAAGATGTCCGCGACGAATCGGCCGAAGACATCCGCGTCGTGCTGGTGCCGAAGAGCCGCACCGTCGATGCGACGCTCCTGATGGAATCGCTGTTCCGCCTGACGGAGCTGGAAAGCCGTTTTCCGCTGAACATGAACGTGCTCTCCATGGGCCGCGTGCCCAAGGTGATGGCGCTGAACGAGGTTCTGCTGGAATGGCTGCAGCACCGCAAGGAGGTGCTGATCCGCCGTTCGCGCTTCCGGCTGGCGGCGATCGACCGGCGCCTGGAAATCCTCGGTGGCCTGCTGATCGCCTATCTCAACCTCGATGAGGTGATCCGCATCATCCGCGAAGAGGACGAGCCGAAGCCGGTGATGGTCGCCAAGTGGGATCTGACTGACATCCAGGTCGAAGCCATCCTCAACATGCGCCTGCGCAACCTGCGCAAGCTGGAAGAGTTCGAGATCCGCAAGGAATTCGATGAGCTGAGCCAGGAAAAGGCCGATATCGAGGCGCTGCTCGCCTCCGATGACAAGCAGTGGAAGGTCATCGAGCACGAGATCCAGGATGTCCGCAAAAACTTCGCCAAGGGCCGCGGCAAACCGTTTGCCCGCCTGACGCAGTTTGCCGAAGCGCCTGATGCCGATGTCGAGGCGATCCAGCAGGCGATGATCGAAAAGGAACCGATCACCGTCGTGATTTCCCAGAAGGGCTGGATCCGCGCGCTGAAGGGCCACATCGCCGATACCGCGAGCCTGACCTTCAAGGAAGGCGATGCGCTGAAGCTCGCTTTCCCGGCGCAGACCACCGACAAGCTTCTGCTGCTGACCACTGGCGGCAAGGCCTATACGCTCGGCGCCGACAAACTGCCGGGCGGGCGCGGCCATGGCGAACCGATCCGCATCATGGTCGATATGGAAAACGACCAGGACGTGCTGACCGCCTTTGTCCATGATCCGTCGCGCAAGCTGCTGATGTCGTCCACCGCCGGCAACGGCTTCATCGTGCCGGAGACGGAACTCGTCGCCAATACCCGCAAGGGCAAGCAGGTGATGAACGTGGCGATGCCGGACGAGGCAAAGCTCGTGGTGCCCGTCTCGGGCGATCATCTGGCCGTCGTCGGCGAA
Organism: Allorhizobium pseudoryzae; assembly: GCF_011046245.1. Lineage (NCBI taxonomy): Bacteria > Pseudomonadati > Pseudomonadota > Alphaproteobacteria > Hyphomicrobiales > Rhizobiaceae > Affinirhizobium > Affinirhizobium pseudoryzae. Next base: position 3,446,872 of record NZ_CP049241.1, on the reverse strand, counting down.
AACCGCAAGCTGGTGGTTTTCCCGCTGTCGCAGGTGCCGGAAATGAGCCGCGGCAAGGGTGTCCGCCTGCAGCGCTACAAGGATGGCGGCATTTCGGACGCGAAATGTTTTGCGCTGGCCGACGGTCTGACCTGGGAAGATTCCGCCGGCCGCGTCTTCAGCAAGAACAAGGACGAACTTCTGGAATGGATGGGCGACCGCGCCACCGCCGGCCGCGCCGTCCCGAAGGGTTTTCCGCGCAGCGGCAAGTTCAGCGGGTGAGGGTGGGAAGACCGGTCCTTGCTCAGCCCTCTGAGGGATATGGCACGGTGTGGTCGCGCAGGAAGCGCGCCGCCCCCTCTTCATCGATTTCGCCTGCCGCAACAGACAGGACGAAGGAGAACAAGGCTCCATCGCTGGTTTCCACCAGCAGACCATTTTCCATCAGGAAGACACCAGCAGCAACGATGGCGATACGTTTGTTGCCATCGACGAAGGCGTGGTTTTTTGCCAGGCCGAACAGATAGGCTGCTGCCAACTCGATGAGATCTTCGCAGCCATACGCATGACGATTGACTGCTCGCGCCAGGGCCGATTCCAGCGCCCCGACATCACGTAGACCGTCTGCACCGCCGAAGCGAAGAATTTGCCGCTTCTGGAGTTCGATGACGAGAGGAGCCGAAAGAAAACGGACGGCGCTCATTCTGCGAGCTTTTTCAGAGCGACCTTGTACTTTTCCATCAGGAACTCTGCAGCAGCCAGTTGACGCTGAAAATCATCGTCGCTCGGTCGCATGGTCACGACACCCGACTCTTCCTTCAGCTCAAGCGTATCGCCGGCTCGTACACCCAAGCGATCAAGAACCTCTTTCGGAATGATGATGCCTTCGGAATTGCCAATCTTGCGCACGGTCACGTTCATAAGGATGCTCCATGTTCTAACGTGGTTATAACATGGCGCGCTGCCCGCAGCAATCCGCTCACCCTTCGCTGCCATCCTCGGCATACCGTTCCCAGCCGCGCGGGGTCAGGTGTTCCTGCGGCTGGTAGCGTGTCTTGTAGTTCATCTTGGCCGAGCCCTTCACCCAGTAACCGAGATAGACATGCGGCAGGCCGAGCTGTTGCGTGCGCAGGATGTGGTCGAGGATCATGAAGGTGCCGAGCGAGCGGCGTTCCAGCGCCGGGTTGAAGAAGGAATAGACCATCGACACGCCGTCGCTCATCAGGTCGGTCAGCGCCACTGCAATCAGTTCGCCCTTCGGCTGGTCGCCGATGCCGGCACCCGGCACCCGCTTGCGGTATTCGATGAGCCGCGTGTTGACATGCGTGTCTTCCACCATGATCGCATAATCGAGCGCCGACATGTCCGACATGCCGCCGCGCTGATGGCGATCGTCGAGATATTTGCGGAAGAGGACGAATTGTTCGGTGGTCGGCTGGGCAGCACTCATCGTGCCGACGAGATCATCGTTTTCTGACAACACGCGGCGCATGTTGCGGCTCAGCGCAAATTCGCCGGCCAGGATACGGACCGACACGCAGGCACGACAGCCCTCGCAGGCCGGGCGGTAGGCGATGTTCTGCGACCGTCGGAACCCGCCCTGGGTGAGCAGATCGTTCATTTCGCCCGCCCGCGGACCGACAAGATGGGTGAAAACCTTCCGCTCCATCTCGCCGGAAAGGTAGGGGCACGCTGCCGGAGCCGTCAGGTAGAACTGCGGTGAGGGCGTCGCCTGTGTATTCATTCGAGCCAATCGACCCTTGCTGCTGACCGAGGTGGCGGCGTGTCTGCCACCGTCAATCAGAATAGCATGGCGCAAGTTTGGGAAACGTCAACCGCCGGTGTGGCACAGCCGACGGGAACTCTTAAAGGATCAGTCGGTGCGCACCATCACGGTGCCGAGCAGCAGGTCGTGCACGAGCCGCGACCGCTCGATGAAGAGGCCGGCGAGCAGGATGAGCGGCGTCAGCACCGAATTGAGGATCCAGAACAGCACCATGTGCACGACGGCGGTGAGAAAATCGATTCGCCGCCCGTCGAGCCGCATCATGGCAATCCCGACCGCCCGCATGCCGGGGCTTGCCTGCGCCCGTCCGCCCACCGTCATGCCAAAATACAGCAGCGCGACAATGACAAAGAGCGCCGGATAGAGAAACCAGCCAAGGCCGAGCGTGATGACGCCGAGAAAGAAGACAACGACCGCCGCCGGTATGCACAGCAGCAGCACCAGCAGGTAATCGATCACAAAGGCGAAGATGCGCCGCGACAACACGCCACTGTAGGCGCGCCAATCGTCCGGTGCGGCAACGACGGGCTGGTTCTCGAATGACATCTGTCAGGTCTCCTTGTGGACTGGAGAGGATATGGGGTTCGGCCCATCGCTCCACAATAGCGCGATCGGGCGGTGCCGAAAAGCGCCGCCCGCAGCAGTTTCAGCGGAAGCTGAGCTCAGCCGCCCTTCAGCTTGCGCGCCACATCCATGGCGAAATAGGTGAGGATGCCGTCGCAGCCGGCGCGTTTGAAGCAGAGCAGGGTCTCCATCATGATCCGCTCGCCGTCGATCCAGCCGTTCATCGCGGCGGCCTTGATCTGCGTGTATTCGCCCGACACCTGGTAGGCGAAGGTCGGCAGGCCGAAGGCTTCCTTCATGCGCCAACAGATGTCGAGATAGGCGATGCCGGGTTTCACCATCAGCATGTCGGCGCCTTCCTCCACATCCATCGCTGCATCGCGCAGCGCTTCGGTGCCGTTCGCCGGGCTGATGTAATAGCTGTTCTTGTCGCCCTTTAAGAGACCGCCGGTGTTGATCGCCTCGCGGTACGGACCGTAGAAGCCGGAGGAGAATTTCGTCGCGTAGGACATGATGCCGACATCCTGGTGGCCTGCCGCATCAAGGGCCCGGCGGATCGCGCCGATGCGGCCATCCATCATTTCCGAGGGCGCGATGATATCGGCACCGGCCTCCGCCTGCATCACCGCGGCGCGTGCCACCTGGTCCACCGTCTCGTCGTTGACGATGACGCCGTCGCGCAAAATGCCGTCATGGCCATGGCTGGTGAAGGGGTCGAGCGCCACGTCGGTGATGAGGCCGATGTTCGGCACGGCCTTCTTCACCGCCCGGGTGAACTGGTTGATCAGGTTGTCGCGCTCGAGGATCTGAGAACCGGTCGGATCGCGCTTTTCCATCTCCACGTCCGGGAAGGGGGCAATCGCCGGAATGCCGAGATCGGCGGCCTCGCGGATCGCGTCCACCGCCTTGTCGATGCTCATGCGGTTGACGCCCGGCATGGCGCGGATCGGATCGACGATGTTGTCGCCCGGCACGATGAAGATCGGCCAGATCAGGTCGTCCACTGTCAGGCGGTTTTCCTGCACGAGACGGCGCGTCCAGTCGGCCTTGCGATTGCGCCGCATGCGGCGGTGACCGGTGATCTCGTCCACAAGGTGGGTCTTGTCGTTCATGGCAGCCTCGTTCTTCAATACGTATGAGGGGCTTACCATGCCTTTTACACAATTGCGAAGCGCCGCTCTGCCGCATGCTGGCGGGAAGAGCCAAACGACGCTATCTTGCCCCGCATGGACGCTGATTCACCCGCAACCCCGAAACGCAGCCTGACCGAGATCCTCTTCGTGGTCTTCCTCCGGCTGATTGCGGTCGTGTGTTTCTGGTTCGGCCTGCAGTACTGGGCCATGCTCGTCGGCTACACCTATGATGGCCGGGCGCGGTTCGACCTCTTGAGCCTTCCCTGGCGAGCCGCCGCCTCGGCGCTCGCGGTCGCCTACCCGGTGGTGTCGCTCGGCCTCTGGATGTCGGCCTCCTGGGGGGCGGTGCTCTGGGTGATTGCTGCCGGGACCCAGGTTCTGATGTTTCAGGTCTGGCCGGAGATTTTTGGTCGCAATCTGGTCCTGCCGCTGCTCCACGGGCTGGTGGCGGCGCTTTATCTGGTCTTCCGGCTGGCGCTTTTCCTCGAAGAACGCCGCAAGATGGAAGAGCGGGTAAGGGTTGATTTACCCTGATTCTCAAGCTTTGAAGGCTTGGTTTTTTCCACAGATCATGGCTTAAGCCATTGACCGTCCACGGTTAATTATTTTCGCCTGCGCCCCGATCAAACCGGCTGCGCAGGGTGCGATCCGCCGTTAAGGGGCTGTTAGCCGTGTGTTTTAAGTCGAATTTTATGCGCTTTCGATAGTGTCACTCACAAGGCGGGAAGAAACAAACACCGCCAAACAAAACAGTGAGGCAGACATGTTGAACACCAAGATCAAGCCGCAGGCAACTGTAGCCGACGCCCATGAAGAAGCCCTGCATAACCTCTACCTGGAGTCGCTCCACCTGGTCGAACGTCTCCATCGCCGCCTGCTCGACGTCATCAAGGACGAATTCGACCGCCAGGGCCGCGACGACGTCAACGCCGTCCAGGCACTCCTTCTCTTCAACATCGGCAATTCCGAACTGACTGCCGGTGAACTGCGCTCCCGCGGTTACTATCTCGGCTCCAACGTCTCCTACAACGTCAAGAAGCTGGTCGACCTCGGTCTCATCAACCACCAGCGGTCGCGCATCGACCGCCGTTCGGTCCGCATCAGCCTGACCAAGACCGGCCAGGAAATCGCCGAAGTGGTCGCCAAGCTCTACGAGCGCCACATCGGTTCGATCGAAAAGGTCGGCGGCATCGGCGAAAGCGAGTTCAACCAGATGAACAAGCTGCTGCAGCGCCTCGACCGCTTCTGGAACGACCAGATCATGTACCGTCTCTGAGCGTAAGCTCGGACGGCCGGGATCTGATCCACCAGTCTCCCATCGCCGCTGACAAGACAAAACCTCCAGTCGCGATCAAAACCGGATGCGTCCCCTGCGCATCCGGTTTTTGTGTTGCGGCGCGCCGGCGAACGGGTCACGCTTCAACACAGGGATGTGAGAAGGTTACAACTGACAACAATTGGCCATATTGCTATGGGAGCGCAGAAGCCAACCAAGTCAGCGCGCGAGAGTGGGGTAAACGGGGCGTGTGCGCCGGATCTTTGCAGCCCACGTGTGCGGGCAAACGACCCTTTGTTAACCATATCCCTGTAGGCACGTATATTGCGTGTCTGCGGATAAACTGGATCGAATGATGTCGAAGAAAAGCGAAGCCGAAATGATTTCCCGCCGCACCCTGCTGCGGTCCGCCGTTTCCCTGGGAGCTGCCTCCCTTGCCGCACCCGTGCTGGCGCAGGATACACTGCAGGACATCATCTCGTCGCCGCGCCGCGGCACCTGGGACGACCAGTTCGATGCGACCGCGGCATCGCGCACGGCAGCCAGCGTCACGTCGAACAATCCGGTGCTCGGTCCGATGGGGCCGGCCAACATCCAGCAGGCGATCCTGCAGTACCAGCAGATCGTGTCGGCTGGCGGCTGGCCAAATGTCACGCCGGCCCAGCAGGGCCTTCGCCTGGGTGCGGCGGAACCGTCCGTGCAGCAATTGCGCCGCCGCCTGATGATTTCCGGCGACATGCCGCAATCGGTCGGCATGTCGAACTCCTATGATTCCTACGTCGATGGCGCGGTGAAGCGTTTCCAGGCGCGTCACGGCCTGCCGACGGACGGCGTGCTGGGCGAGTTCACGCTGAAGGCGATGAATATTCCGGCCGATGTGCGCCTCAACCAGCTGAACACAAACCTTGTCCGCCTGCAGTCCATGGCCGGCGATCTCGGCCCGCGCTACATGATGGTCAACATTCCGGCCGCCTATGTCGAGGCTGTGGAAAACGAGCGCGTGGCGCTGCGCAACACCGCCGTCGTCGGCCGCATCGACCGTCCGACGCACACGATCAATTCCAAGGTCTACGAGGTCATCCTCAACCCGTACTGGACCGCGCCGCGCTCGATCATCGAAAAGGATATCGTGCCCTTGATGCGCAAGGACCCGACGTACCTCACGCGCAACAACATCCGCCTGATCGACGGCAAGGGCAACGAGGTGGCACCGGAAACGGTCGACTGGTTTGCGCCGAAGGCACCCAACCTGATGTTCCGTCAGGACCCGGGCAAGATCAACGCCATGGCGTCCACCAAGATCAACTTCCACAATCCGAACAACGAATACATGCACGACACGCCCCAGCAGGGCCTGTTCAACAAGCTGATGCGCTTCGAATCATCCGGCTGCATGCGCGTCCAGAACGTGCGCGACCTGGTGACCTGGCTGCTGCGCGACACGCCCGGCTGGTCTCGCCAGGACATCGAGCGGGTCATCGCCTCGCGCGTCAACACGCCGATCAAGCTGGCGCAGGAAGTGCCGGTCTACATCGTCTACATCACCGCCTGGTCGGCCAAGGATGGCGTCGTGCAGTTCCGTGACGACATCTACCAGCGTGACGGTGCCACCGAACTGGCACTGCAGACGAAATACGGCGTGGAGCAGAGCGCCGGTTCGATCGATGACGACATGCTGCCGGCACAATAACCTTCGCAACAGTATTGCTGACTATGGCCGCCTTGCAAAAGGCGGCCATTTTCATGTTGGCGGTGGACGGATAGAGAGAGCCTTGACCGACAACAGGGACGGCAGGCGAGGGACGGGTGTCATGACGGAAAAGACGTGGACGGTGGTGGCTTCGGACCAGATCCTCAAGGATCGCTGGATCGATCTGCGCGCCGATGTCTGCCGCACGCCGTCGGGTGCGGAGATCGCGCCCTATTACGTGCTGTCTTATTCCGACTGGGTACACATCGTGGCGATCACCACCGATGACGAGCTTGTGCTGGTGCGTCAGTATCGCCACGGCGTCGGCGGATGGGTGACCGAACTTCCGGGCGGCATGGCCGATCCGGGTGATCCGTCGCTTGCTGAATCGGCGGCACGCGAACTTCTCGAGGAAACCGGCTACCGCGCCGCCGAAACGCCGCGTCTCATCGCCTCGCTCGACGCAAATCCTGCAACCCACACCAACCGCGTCCACACCTTTCTGGCGCTGGGCGTCACGCTTGAGCGTCCGCCCGCTTTGGAGGCCGGCGAGGAGGGCCTGAGCGTCCTGCTGATGCCGATGGACCAGGTGGCGGACGCGCTGCGGCGCGGCGAGATCGGCCAGGCGATGCATGTGGCAGGCCTGTCGCTGGCGCTGCTTGAGGCCGGTTATCTTCGCGCCTGAAACGAGACTTGTCGTTTGGCAGGCATTCCATACGAAATGCGCGCACCGGACGGTCCGGACAAGTAAGGACTTGGGGGCAAGACTTTCGATGCCTGCCGCGCGCCGGCCTGCGACGGCACTTTTTCTTGCAGCATTTTGTTCGTGCCGCGGAAGTTGTTGCTATCCTTTGACCGCTTCTGCATTCCCGTTGCGGTTTCATGCGGGTTTTGCTTGAGTGCCGCGGCAACCTTCTGTCGGCGGCGCGGATGTCCACCGTCTCAGCGCCGGCCGAAGGCATTTTCACGTTGGCCGATGAATGATGACCGTCTTTTCTCTTTTCCTGCCTGTCTGGCGGCTGTTTCGGTGGGCGGCGATCCTGCCGGTCATCCTGTGTGTGCTGGCACATCCGGCCGCAGCCCAGGCGCAAAAGGCGGACAGGCTGGATGCGACCGCCGGCTGGAGTGATACGGCGCGGCGTGCGGAAGAGGCCCTGCAGTCCGGTCTTGCCTCGTCGGAAGCCTTCGAGGTTCTGCGCTCGGAACTTGCCCAGCAGCGTGCGGATGCTGACGCGGCGGCGGAGGCCGGCGGGCTTGCGATCCGCCTCCTGAAGGCACAGATCGAAACGCTGGGACCATCGCCGGGCAAGGATCAGCCCGAGCCGGAAAAGGCCGCGCAGAGACGCAAGGCGCTTTCCGATGCGCTTGATGCGGCCGAAGCTCCGGTGGCTGCGGCGCGTCTGGCATCCGCCAGAGCCAATGTTCTGATCGAGGAGATCGACCGCCTCATCCGCACCCGTTCGGCGGAGGACCTGATGGCGCGCAAGCCATCACCGCTGCTTCCGTCCAGCTGGGAGACGACGGCGACCGAACTCGGCAAGTTCGCCACGAGGCTCAGCGAGGAGACCGCACGCTATGCCGCATTGAACCCCGATGAGGCCGAGATTTACGACAGCCGTCTGATCATCGCCCTCGGCATCCTGCTGGGAGCCTTGCTCCTTCCGGTCGGTGTCGGCCATTACGGGTTGATCCAGTTGGAGCGGCGGGTAACGGCGCCTCCCAACACGCTGCGCTTCATCCTCCAGGCCGGCGGCGTGCACATCATGCGGCTGGTGGTGTCGCTTGTTGCCGTGGCGCTGGTGATCGCAGCCGTGCTGCTCGCCGAATGGGGAATAACCTCGACCGCCAATCTCTCCGGCGCGATCCTCGGCGTGACGGTGATCTTCGTCGTGGCGAGCTGGATCGGCAACGTCCTGTTCACACCGAACCAGCCGGCCCTGCGCCTGGTTGGTCTCAGCGACGGCCTTGCGCGGACCTGCTACTGGTTGTCCATCGCCTTTGCCACGGCGCTTGGCATGGATGCGCTGGTCGATGGAGCGACAGAGGATTACCCCTTTTCCGCGCCGGCAACCTCGGTGCTGCAGGGCATCAGCATCCTGATCGGCTGCATCGTCCTGTCCGGCCTCGCGCGTGTTCTGTTTGCCGTGGCAAGAGAAGCGAAGGTCGATAAGGACGCGCTTGAGGATACGCCGTTCGGACCGGGCTTTTTCGTGTTTTCCGGTTATGCCATCCAGGCTTTGGCGGCTCTGTCGATCGTCGCCGCCAGCCTCGGCTACGTGCCGCTGGCGCGCGCCGGTCTGGCGCCCACCATGCTGAGCCTGACGATCTTCGGCCTTGCCTTCATTCTGCATCACGGGGTGATGATGCCGGTTCGCGCCGCGATGGCCGATCGTCAGTCATCGGTGGAACTCGTGTCCATGCTGCTCGGCATCCTGATCCTCGTCGTCAGTCTGCCGCTGCTGGCCATGGCCTGGGGCGCGCGTGAGGCGGAACTCGGCGAAATCTGGCGGTTGATCCAGAATGGCATCGATTTCGGAGGGGTGCGTCTGTCGCCAAGGGTGCTGATCGTACTCGGCGGCACGCTGGCGGTCGGCGTATTTCTGACGCGCTGGGTGCAGCGGGTGACGGACCGCGTCATCCTGCCGAAGACGCAGATCGACAGCGGCGCCCGCAATGCCATCAAGACCGGCCTCGGTTACGTCGGTTTCATCCTTTCGACCGTTCTTGCCATTTCGGCGGCGGGTCTCGATCTGTCGAACCTCGCCATTATTGCCGGTGCGCTTTCGGTCGGCGTCGGTTTCGGCATGCAGACCATCGTGTCGAACTTCGTCTCGGGCATCATTCTGCTGATCGAACGGCCGATCAAGGAGGGTGACTGGATCGAGGTGTCGGGTTTCTCCGGCACGGTGCGCAAGATTGCCGTGCGTTCGACCCGAATCGAAACCTTCGACAGACATGACGTCATCATTCCGAATGCGGACCTGATCGCCGGCACGGTGAAGAACATGACGCTGAGCTCGCAGATCGGCCGCATGATTCTGCCGATCGGCATTGCCTATGGGTCGGATGTGGAGCGCGCGACGACGATCATGCTGGAGGTCGCCAACGATCATTCCGGCGTGCTCTCCTATCCGCAGCCGCAGGTGTTCTTCCGCAATTTCGGCAACAATGCGCTGGATTTCGAGCTGCGGTGTTTCCTGCGGGACGTGGGCACTGAAATCAGCGTGCGCTCCGATCTCCTGTATGCCCTCAACGCCGCGCTTGCCGCTGCCGGCATTGAGATCCCCTTTGCCCAAAGCGACGTCACCATCCGCAATCTGGACCAGATCCTGGCCCAGGTGTCCGGCAAAGGGCAGGGCAAGGAGCAGGAGACACTTCCCGCGGATTCGCCGCAGCCTGCGGCATAATCGAACACATTGCCGCGCGATACCGTTGTTTGATCCGCAAATGTCGCTCTGCGTATTGCCCTTGGCGGGACCTCCCGCTAAGACGCCAACGCATCATTTCTCCAGGAGCCCGTCATGTCGCATCGAGATGCATTCTTCTCCCGTCCGCTTGCTGAAACCGATCCGGAAATTTTTGGCGCGATCGAGAAGGAACTGGGTCGCCAACGTCACGAGATCGAGCTGATTGCCTCGGAAAACATCGTGTCGCGCGCCGTTCTCGAAGCGCAGGGTTCGATCATGACCAACAAATACGCCGAGGGTTATCCGGGTAAGCGTTATTATGGTGGTTGCCAGTTCGTCGATATCGCCGAAGAACTCGCCATCGAGCGCGCCAAGAAGCTGTTCGGCGTCGATTTCGCCAACGTCCAGCCGAATTCCGGTTCGCAGATGAACCAGGCCGTCTTCCTCGCGCTCCTGCAGCCGGGCGATACCTTCATGGGTCTCGACCTCAACTCCGGTGGTCACCTGACCCACGGTTCCCCGGTCAACATGTCCGGCAAGTGGTTCAACGTCGTCTCCTACGGCGTGCGTGAAGACGACCACCAGCTCGACATGGATGAAGTGGCCCGCAAGGCCGAAGAGCACAAGCCGAAGCTGATCATTGCCGGCGGCACCGCCTATTCCCGCATCTGGGACTGGAAGCGCTTCCGCGAGATCGCCGATTCGGTCGGCGCCTACCTGATGGTCGACATGGCCCACATCGCCGGTCTGGTCGCCGGTGGCGTGCATCCGTCGCCGTTCCCGCACTGCCATGTGGCAACCACCACGACGCACAAGTCGCTGCGCGGCCCGCGCGGCGGCATGATCCTCACCAACCATGAGGATCTGGCAAAGAAGTTCAACTCCGCCGTCTTCCCGGGTCTGCAGGGCGGTCCGCTGATGCACGTGATTGCCGCGAAGGCCGTCGCCTTCGGTGAAGCGCTGCAGCCGGAGTTCAAGGATTACGCCGCCCAGGTCGTCAAGAACGCCAAGACGCTCGCCGATACGCTCATCAAGCACAATCTCGACATCGTCTCCGGCGGCACCGACAACCACCTGATGCTGGTCGATCTGCGCAAGAAGAACGCCACCGGCAAGCGGGCGGAAGCAGCGCTTGGCCGCGCCTTCATCACCTGCAACAAGAACGGCATCCCGTTCGACCCGGAAAAGCCCTTCGTCACCTCGGGTGTGCGTCTCGGTACCCCGGCCGGCACGACGCGCGGTTTCAAGGAAGCCGAATTCGCCGAAATCGGCAACCTGATCGCCGAAGTGCTCGACGGTCTGAAGGTCGCGAATTCCGATGAGGGCAATGCCGCGGTGGAAGCCGCCGTGCGGGACAAGGTCGTGACACTCACCGACCGTTTCCCCATGTACCCCTACATGTAAGAGGCATTTCAGGCGATGCGTTGCCCCTATTGCGGTTCCGAAGACACGCAGGTCAAGGATTCGCGTCCGGCGGAGGATTTCACCTCCATCCGCCGGCGGCGCATCTGCCCGGATTGCGGCGGGCGCTTCACCACCTTCGAGCGCGTGCAGTTGCGCGAGCTGATGGTGATCAAGAAGACCGGCCGCAAGGTCCCGTTCGACCGCAACAAGCTGGTGCGGTCGTTCCAGATCGCGCTGCGCAAGCGGCCCGTGGATCCCGACCGGATCGAACGGGCCGTCTCCGGCATCGTCCGCCGGCTGGAAAGCTCGGGCGAAAGCGAGATCAGTTCGGAACAGATCGGCCTTCAGGTTCTCGAAGCCCTGAAGAGCCTCGATGACGTTGCCTTCGTGCGCTATGCCTCGGTCTACCGCGACTTCTCCCATGCGGAGGATTTCGAGAAGGTGATTTCCGAGATCAACGCCAAGATCGGCCGCGACTCGACGGTGGAGCCGTAACATCGTGACCGTGACGCCCGAGGACCGGCGCTACATGGCAGCTGCCATCCGGCTCTCGCGTCGGCACACCGGTCTCACCTCCACCAATCCTTCCGTCGGCTGCGTCATCGTCAAGGACGGCATCGTCGTCGGCTCGGCTGTGACGGCGCGGGGAGGCCGCCCGCATGCCGAAACCCAGGCGCTTTCGATTGCCGGTGAGGCCGCCCGCGGCGCAACCGCCTATGTCACGCTCGAACCCTGCTCGCACTGGGGAAAGACGCCGCCCTGCGCCAATGCGCTGGTGGCCGCCGGGGTGTCCCGCGTCGTCGTCTGCCTCACCGATCCCGATCCCCGCGTTTCCGGTCGCGGCCTTGCCATCCTGCGCGAGGCCGGCATCGAGGTGGTGAGCGGCGTACTGGAGGAGGAGGGCCGCCAGGCGCTCGAAGCCTATCTCATGCGCCAGATGAAGGGCCGCCCGCATGTGACTCTGAAGCTTGCGGTTTCCGCCGACGGCATGATCGGTCGCAAGGGGGCAGGGCAGGTGGCGATCACCGGGCCCATCTCCCGCGCCCAGGTGCATGCGCTGCGCGCCGAAATGGACGCCATCCTCGTCGGCATCGGCACGGCGCTTGCCGATGATCCGGAACTGACGGTCCGGCTGCCGGGGCTCGAAGACCGTTCTCCCGTCCGCATCGTCCTCGATCGCCACCTGCGCCTGCCGCTGACCTCGAAACTGGTGCGGACGGCGGGGGATGTGCCGGTGATGGTGGCTGTGATGCCGGCTGCTGCGCGGTCAAGCGAGGTTCTGCCTGAAAAGACCCCCTCTGCCCTGCCGGGCATCTCCCCCACAAGGGGGGAGATCGAGGATGCGCACGCTCCGGCCCTTGAGAGGGAACAGCAAAAGGCAACGACCCGTTCGGCTCTTGAGACGCCAGAAGTCATACGGGAAACATTCAGCGGCGCCGACGGTGCCGCTCTGCCGATCTCCCCCCTTGTGGGGGAGATGCCCGGCAGGGCAGAGGGGGGTAACACCCACGCCGAACCGGCAATTTTGGCCGCCCGCCGCCAAGCCCTCACCGACGCCGGTGTCGAAGTCCTCGATGCCGCCGACCTGGCGGATCTCCTCACGCAGCTCGCCAGCCGCGGTCTCTCCTCGCTGTTGGTCGAAGGCGGGGCCTCTGTCGCCCGCGCCTTCCTGGAGGCGGGGCTCGTTGATCGCATCCTGCTCTTCGAGGGCGAGACGGTGATCGGTGAAGGCGGCATTGAATCGCCGCTGACGGCACACGATATCCCGAAGGATTACAAACCCGTCCGGCGCATGCGCTTCGGGGCGGACAGCTGCTGCGATTACGAAAGGGAATTCGAATGTTTACGGGTATCGTGACGGATGTCGGCACCGTGTCGGAGCTTCAGCCGCTGGACGAAGGTATCCGCCTGAGGATCGCCACCAACTACGACCCGGCAACGATCGATATCGGCGCCTCGATTTCGCATGGCGGCGTCTGCCTGACGGTGACCAAGCTGTCGGAAACCGAGAGCAACACCCGCTGGTACGAGGTGGAGGCCTGGGAAGAGGCGCTGCGGCTGACGACGATTTCCGCCTGGACCGTCGGCACCCGCGTCAACCTCGAACGGGCGCTGAAGATCGGCGACGAACTCGGCGGCCACATCGTCTCCGGCCATGTGGATGGCAAGGCGGAAATCCTCTCCGTCACCTCGGAAGGCGAGGCGGTGCGGATCCGCCTGCGGGCTCCGGCCGAGCTGGCGCGCTTCGTGGCTCCCAAGGGGTCGGTGGCGCTCGACGGCACCTCGCTCACCGTCAATGCCGTGGACGGCCCGGATTTCGACGTCCTGCTCATCCGTCACACGCTGGAAGTGACCACCTGGGGCGATCGCAAGGCTGGCGATTTCGTCAATTTCGAAGTGGATACGATGGCCCGTTATGCGGCGCGGCTGGCGGAGTTTCCAGTCGCTGCGAAGGCCGGATAAGCGGCGCCCGGCAACAAACCGGGCGCGCCTCACTCCGACGCACGTCAGCGGATGTAGAGCACGAAGCTGCCATCGGCTGCTTCGTCGGCAAAGATCACATTGTTCAGCTCCACATGCTGCGCCAGCAATTCGTGCTTCAGCGCAGGGTTTTCGCGGATTGCTTCCTGCACGCCGCGCACCTCCGGGCTCGCCGGCGACAGCGCGTTCAGCGTATCCTGAAACATGTCGTGCTTTTCGATCTCGTCCGTATTCATGACGAGAATGCGCGGATTGTGATCCGCCGCAAGCGCACGATCGGCTGGCAGCATGGTCGCATGGCTAGTGCCGGCAAGCGAGAGGGCAGCGATGATGCTGGCGGCGGTGACTGTGATGATCCTGGACATGGTTGCACTCCTCCGTGAACCTGACCGGCAGCGTGGGGAAATGCTGTGTGCCGGTCGTGATCATGGTCGCGCCGAAGGGACAAAAGGCCAACTCACCAGCGTGTGAGATTGGGTTAAATCTTGGACATCTTTCGCCGCAGCACCACCACCTCGCCATGATAGTCCGTGCGCGTTTCTTCCCGGAAACCGAGCCGCTCTGCAAGCGTGAGAGACGCGGCGTTCTCCGGCGCGATGATCGCCGTCATCTCCATGCCCGGATGATAAGTCTCTGCCCAGGTGATCATCGCCGTCACCGCCTCGCGGGCATAGCCCTTGCCGTGGAACTCCGGCAGCAGCACCCAGCCGGTTTCGAGCGTGCCGATCAGCGAGGGCGTCATGTCGCGGTGCACCTCGTGAAAGCCCGCTTCGCCGATGAAACGTCCCGTCGCCCGTTCCTCGATGGCGAGGAAACCGAAGCCCATGTGATGCCACATGCCGGCCCGGTGCATCAGCCGCTGCCAGGTGGCTTCGGCGGTGGAAGGCGTGCCCCCGATGTAGCGGACCACCTCCGGATCGGCCCAGAGCGTGCAGAAGCTGTCGTAATCGTCCGCCCGGTGGGCTCTCAGCACCAGTCTGGAGGTGGTGATTGTCGGTATGTCGCGCATGGCTGCAGTCTCGGTTGTCGTCGGAGATCACCTTCTACGCCGGATCTGCAGGGCCTGCACAGCAGCCCGTCTGCGAAAATCGCTTGCCAATCCGCGCGCGGCGTGATTTGACCGCGCCAATTCCCAACATCTCAAATCGCAGAATTGCGACCAGGACGACCCATGACCGATTCTTTGAAGCCTCATCTCCTCATCGTCGAAGCCCGTTTCTACGACGATATGGCCGACGCGCTGCTCCATGGCGCGACCTCGGCCCTGGAAGAGGCCGGCGCCACCTATGATGTGATCACCGTTCCGGGCGCACTTGAAATCCCGCCGGCGATCGCCATGGCGCTCGATGCCGCCGAACAGGGTGGCGTCAACTATGATGGGTTCGTGGCCCTCGGCATGGTCATTCGCGGCGAGACCTATCATTTCGACATCGTCTCGAACGAATCCTCGCGTGCGCTGATGGACCTCGCCGTGTCGGAATCGCTTGCCATCGGCAACGGCATCATGACCGTCGAAAACGACGATCAGGCCTGGGCGCGTGCCAAGAAGAGCGACAAGGACAAGGGCGGTTTTGCCGCCCGTGCGGCGCTCTCCATGATCGCGCTGCGTGAAAAGCTGGGTGCCTGAGCCATGTCGAAGGATCTGCAGCAGCCGGTGAAGCCGGCGAACCAGCGTGGTGCCGCCCGTCTCGCCGCCGTGCAGGCGCTTTATCAGATGGATATCGGCGGCACCGGCGTGCTCGAAGTCGTGGCCGAATACGAAGAACACCGTCTCGGCCAGGAGCTGGATGGCGACACCTATCTGAAGGCGGATCCGTCCTGGTTCCGCTCGATCGTCGCCGGCGTCGTGCGCGACCAGACAAAAATCGATCCGCTGGTGCGGGCAACGCTTCTCGAAAGCTGGCCGCTGTCGCGCCTGGATTCGACGCTGCGCGCCATCCTGCGTGCCGGCACCTTCGAGATCCTCGAGCGCAAGGATGTGCCCGTACCGGTCATCGTGACCGAATATGTGGAGATCGCCCAGGCCTTCTTCGAAGGCGAGGAGCCCAAGATCGTCAATGCGGTTCTCGACCGCATTGCCAAGCAGGTTCGCGGCGACATCAAGAAATAGGCGTAACACGACATGGACAATGCGGGCGGCGATGGACTGGAACGGCAGCTGAAGGCCGCCAAACGCAACGTCGCCTTCCTGGCGGCAGCGCAGGCCATTCTCGGCTCCGCGGCGCCCTTGTCCATTTCGGTCGGGTCGCTCGCCGGTTACCAGTTGCTTGCAGCCGACAAGTCGCTCGCCACCGCTCCGGTCACCGGCTTTAACGTCGGAACCGCGATCGGCGCCATGGCGATTGCCTTCGTCTCGCGCTTCATGGGCCGCCAGGCCGCCTTCATGACCGGCGCCCTCATCGGCGCCTCCGGCGGCGCGCTTGCCACGATCGCGCTCTTTCGCGCCGATTTCTGGCTGTTTGCCATTTCCCTGATGATGATCGGCATCAGCGGCGGCTTTACCCAGAAAATCCGTTTTGCCGCCGCCGATGCCTCGCCCTCGCACTACAAACCCAAGGCGATTTCCTGGATTCTCGGCGCCGGCATCGTCTCGGCCGTCGTCGGCCCGCAGCTCGCCATCTGGGCAAAGGATCTGTTCGAGCCGATCACCTTTGCCGGAACCTTCCTGGCGCTGGTGCCGCTCTGCCTCGCCGCGATCGGCATCCTGCTGTTCCTCAAGCTTCCCGAACCGGCCAAGGCGACGGCCACCAGCCAGCCGGCCCGCCCGCTGCGCGAGATCATCACCACGCAGCGCTTCGCGACCGGCATGATCTGCGGCATCGGCACCTATGCGCTGATGTCCTTCGTGATGACCGGCGCGCCGCTTGCCATGGTCATCGGCTGCGGCTTCCCGACGGAACTTGCGACACTCGGCATCCAGTGGCACGTGCTCGCCATGTTCGGCCCGAGCTTCTTCACCGGCATGATCATCGCCCGCTTCGGCGCCGAAAAGGTCGTCGCCATGGGGCTCGTCACGCTGATGGCCTGCGCGGTTGTCGCCCATATGGGCATCGAACTCTGGAATTTCTGGGCAGCGCTCGTGCTGCTCGGCATCGGCTGGAACTTCGGCTTCATCGGCGCCACCGCCATCGTCGCCTCCACCTATCGCCCGCATGAGGCCGACAAGGTGCAGGGGTTCCACGACATCATCCTGTTCGGCACCGTGGCGCTATCGTCCTTCTCGTCCGGCAAGGTGTTCACCGCCTATGGCTGGAGCATCATGAACCTCTTCATCTGGCCGGTCGCGATCCTCTGCCTGATTCTCGTCGGCCTGCTGATTCTGAGTGGCCGCCCCGCCGCTGCGGCTTGATTTTCCGCAGATACATCTCCCCGCATCTGAAATAGCCTCGCAAACGTACCCTTGCCGGGGAAACCCTTGACGCCATTTCCGGAGAGCCGCAATCTCGCATCCGGGCGACAACACGGGCTTCTTGGGAGGGGAGCGTTGCCGTTCCGTGCCGGTGCAATGATTGCGGCCGGATTTTTGGGAGAGGAACAATCGTATGACAGTAATACTGGGTGTGATCGTCTGCGGCCTCCTGTCGGTGGTGTATGCCGTCTGGGCCACACGGTCGGTCCTCGCGGCTGACCAGGGCAATCAGCGAATGCAGGAAATTGCGGGCTATATCCGGGAAGGCGCACAGGCCTACCTGACCCGTCAGTACATGACCATCGCCATCGTCGGCGTCGTGGTCGCCATCGCAACATGGCTTCTTCTGTCCGGCCTTGCGGCCATCGGCTTCATCATCGGCGCCGTCCTGTCCGGTGCTGCCGGCTTCATCGGCATGCACGTCTCCGTCCGCGCCAATGTCCGCACGGCGCAGGCCTCTTCGCACAGCCTGTCCGCGGGCCTCGAGATCGCCTTCAAGTCCGGCGCCATCACCGGCATGCTGGTGGCGGGTCTCGCGCTGCTCGGCGTCGCGATCTATTACGCCATCCTCGTCTACGGCTTCGGCAATGCGCCCGGCAGCCGCCATGTCATCGATGCGCTGGTGGCGCTCGGTTTCGGCGCCTCGTTGATTTCGATCTTCGCCCGCCTCGGCGGCGGCATCTTCACCAAGGGCGCCGATGTCGGCGGCGATCTCGTCGGCAAGGTGGAAGCCGGCATTCCGGAAGACGACCCGCGCAACCCGGCCACGATTGCCGACAACGTGGGCGACAATGTCGGCGATTGCGCCGGCATGGCGGCCGACCTCTTCGAGACCTATGCCGTCTCCGTCGTCGCAACCATGGTTCTGGCGGCGATCTTCTTTGCCGGCGTCCCCGCACTCGGCGACATCATGCTCTATCCGCTGGCGATCTGCGGCGCCTGCATCATCACCTCGATCATCGGCACCTTCTTCGTCAAGCTCGGCGCCAACGGCTCGATCATGGGCGCCCTCTACAAGGGCCTGATTGCGACCGGCATCCTCTCCATCGTCGGCATGGGCGCCGCCACCTCGTTCACCATCGGCTGGGGTTCGATCGGCACCGTCGCCGGCATGGAGATCACCGGCACCAATCTCTTCCTGTGCGGCATTCTCGGCCTGGTGGTGACGGCCCTCATCGTCGTCATTACGGAATATTACACCGGCACTAACAAGCGCCCGGTCAATTCGATCGCCCAGGCCTCCGTCACCGGCCACGGCACCAATGTCATCCAGGGGCTTGCCATTTCGCTGGAATCGACGGCCCTGCCGGCCATCGTCATCGTCGGCGGCATCATTGCCACCTATCAGTTGGGCGGCCTGTTCGGCACCGGCATTGCGGTGACCGCCATGCTCGGCCTTGCCGGCATGATCGTGGCGCTCGATGCCTTCGGCCCGGTCACCGACAATGCCGGCGGCATCGCCGAAATGGCGGGCCTGCCGCCGGAAGTGCGCAAGTCCACCGATGCGCTGGACGCGGTCGGCAATACGACGAAGGCCGTCACCAAGGGCTATGCGATCGGGTCTGCCGGTCTCGGCGCGCTGGTGCTGTTTGCGGCTTACGCCAACGACTTGAGCTACTTCGCCGCCAATGGCCAGCAATATCCCTATTTCGCCGGCATCGGCGAGATCTCCTTCAGCCTCGCCAATCCTTATGTCGTGGCGGGCCTCCTCTTCGGCGGCCTGATCCCGTATCTCTTCGGCGGCATGGCAATGACCGCCGTCGGGCGTGCCGCGGGGTCCATCGTTGAGGAAGTGCGCAAGCAGTTCCGCGAGCGCCCCGGCATCATGGCCGGCACTGAGCGGCCGGATTACGGTCGCGCGGTGGATATTCTCACCAAGGCCGCCATCCGCGAAATGATCGTGCCATCGCTTCTGCCGGTGCTGGCGCCGATCGTCGTCTATTTCGGCGTTCTGCTGATCTCCGGCTCCAAGGCCTCGGCCTTTGCGGCGCTCGGTGCCTCGCTTCTCGGCGTCATCATCAACGGTCTCTTCGTGGCGATCTCGATGACGTCGGGCGGCGGTGCCTGGGACAATGCCAAGAAGAGCTTCGAGGATGGTTTCGTCGATAAGGACGGCACCCGCCACATGAAGGGGTCGGATGCGCACAAGGCCTCCGTCACCGGAGATACGGTCGGCGACCCCTACAAGGATACGGCAGGCCCCGCCGTCAATCCGGCGATCAAGATCACCAATATCGTCGCGCTGCTGCTTTTGGCGATCCTCGCCGCCTGAGGCTGCGAAAGACCGCCTGAAACGAAAGAACCCGCGGAGCGATCCGCGGGTTCTTTGTATCGGAGAGAAGAAAAACCTTACTGGCCGCCCAGCAGGTTGCGCACCGCCGAGCCCGCGGCACCGGCTGCACCGCCGCCGCCTGTCAGCAGCTGCTGCAGGAAGGTCAGATCCTTGCCGCCGGTCGGTGTCGTGCGGCTGATCGTGTCGAACACCTTGCCGTCCTGCATCGTGTAGATCGCGCGGCGGGCAACGGTGCCTTCCTTGTTGAAATAGATCGCCACCACCGTCTGTTCGACGAGCTTCGGCTTCATGAAGGCGACGGGGCGCTCGCGCTTCTGGGAGATGTAATAGAAGACCTCGCCGTCGAAGGTCGCCGTCGTCGAGGGCGTGCCCATGGAGAGCAGGACCTGTTCGCGGCTCGATCCTTCCGGAATGAGATCAAGCGAATCCTTGTCCAGCACGTAACCGTTATAGATGGTTTCGCCGATGCCCATGTTGGAAGTCGTGCAGCCCGCAAGTCCAAGCGACACACCGAAAGCCAGCATGGCGGCCTTGCCCATCATTCCCATGTCAGACTGAAACACGCGCTTCTTCAACACCTTGACCTCATGTGCTCGCCGGCCACGACCTCCGGCCTCTGCTGGAACAGCATTGTGGCTATTCCGCGAACGTTGCCGCACGAATCGTCAAAGACCAGGCTCCGTTGCGTCTTCTCCTCTGGCGAAACGGCTCCGGCATTGCAATTCGTGCCTGCTTCGGTAAACCAGCTTTGGTTTCCATGCAACAAGGCTGGCGGTGCCGGCGGTCGCTTTGGCGACGAAGAGAGCAGGCTTTTATGATCTTCGGGCTGTTCGGCAAGAAAAATAACAATCGCATCATTGTCGATCGGCAGTACGCCGCCTTGACTTCCGCGGCGCGCGTTCCTTTCTACTACACCGATATGGACGTGCCGGACACGGTGATGGGCCGTTTCGAGATGGTGTCCGCGGTGATGATTCTGTTCTTCCGCCGGACGGCAAAATCGGAAACGAGCGGTCAGGAACTGGCCCAGGAAATCATCGACGCTTTTTTCACGGATATCGACCATTCGATCCGCGAACTGGGAATCGGAGACCAGGGCGTGCCGAAACGCATGAAGAAGCTGGCCGCGATGTTCTATGGCCGGCTGCAGGCCTATGCCGCGGCGCTCGATGCATCAGATGCAACGGAACTGGCCGCGGCGTTGAGACGCAACATCCATCCGGATGCCGCAGATGCGCCGACGATGGAGCCGCTTGCCCGCTTTCTGCTGCAGGTGGAACAGGAATTGAAGACAGTGCCGGAGGAGACGATCGCACGAGGTCAACTCGTGATCCCGTCGCCCGGCCATTGAGGACATGATGATCGAAAAGACTGAACGTCGCGCAAGGCCGCCATTTTCCTATGGCGTGAAGGTGGGACACATTTCCGCAAATCCCGTCACCGTCCATCTCAAGGCGGACGAGCGGGAGCGGGCGGCGCTTGCCGAACTCTGGAAGGTCGTGTCCGTCGAGGAACTGTCGGCCGAAATGCAGGTCGCGCGCTGGAAAAAGGATGGCGTGCGCCTGAAGGGCCAGGTGAAGGCGCGGCTGACTCAGGCCTGCGTCGTGACGCTCGAGCCGGTGGAGAGCGTGATCGAGGAACCCTTCGAGCAGATCTTCGTGCCGGAGGGCTCGAAGCTCGCCCGCTTGATGGGCAATGGCGACAGCAGCGAGATGGTGCTCGACCCCGACGGTCCGGATCTGCCGGAAATGTTCGAGGGCGACACGATCGACGCCGGCGTCACGGTGGCGGAATTCGTGGCTCTCGCCATCGATCCTTATCCCCGCAAGCCGGGGGTTGAATTTGCCGATCATATTGAAGCTGACGATAGCAAGGCAGACGCAAAACCCAATCCGTTTGCGGTGCTGAAGGATTGGAAAAGCAAGGAATAGATTTGCATTCATCCGCCAATGAGTTGTATGGGCGGCTGAACCGACGGGATCGGCTGCGATTTCGCCAGAAGTGGGACGGAAGGACCAGGAACGCGTGATCAGAATTTCTCTCGATGCCATGGGTGGTGATTTTGGTCCCTCCGTGGTGATACCAGGCGCTGCCAAGGCGCTTGAACGCCATCCGGACGTGACCTTCCTCATCTTCGGCCGCAAGGACGAATGCGAACCGATCCTCGACCGCTTTCCGAAGCTGAAGGATAAATCGACCTTCCACGATTGCGAAGTCGCCGTCACCATGGATGAAAAGCCGAGCGCTGCGCTTCGACGCGGTCGCTACGTGTCCAGCATGTGGCGGTCGATCGAGGCGGTGAAGACGGGCGAGGCGGATGTGGTTGTCTCTGCCGGCAATACCGGCGCGCTGATGGCCATGGCAAAATTCTGCCTGCGCACCATGGCGACCATCGAGCGCCCGGCGATTGCCGGTATCTGGCCGACCCTGCGGGGCGAAAGCATCGTGCTCGATGTCGGCGCGACGATCGGTGCCGATGCGCAGCAGCTTCTCGATTTCGCCCTGATGGGCGGCGCCATGGCGCGCGCGCTCTTCGAGATCGAACGCCCGACGGTCGGCCTGCTGAATGTCGGCGTCGAAGAGGTGAAGGGCCAGGAAGAGGTCCGCGAAGCGGGCCGGATGATCCGCGAGGCGAACCTCTCCACCATTTCCTATCACGGCTTTGTCGAAGGCAATGATATCGGCCGCGGCGTGGTCGATGTGGTGGTGACGGAAGGTTTTACCGGCAACATTGCCTTGAAAACGGCGGAAGGCACTGCCAAGCAGATGGCGGAGCTGTTGCGCTCGGCCATGTCGCGCACCATCTGGGCCAAGATCGGCTATCTGTTTGCCAAGGGCGCCTTTGACCGCCTGCGCGAGAAGATGGACCCGCGCAAGGTCAATGGCGGCGTCTTCCTCGGGCTGAACGGCATCGTCATCAAGAGCCATGGCGGCACCGATGCGGAAGGTTATGCATCTGCCATCGACGTCGGTTACGACATGGCCCGCAATGCGCTGAACGAAAAGATCGCGCAGGATTTGAAAACATATCACGCCCGCCGCCTGCCACCCGCAGGACCGGAAGAAGCAGCGTGAAGACAGGAAACACTCAAGCATGATCCGTTCAGTTGTTCGAGGCTTTGGATCGGCACTGCCGAAACGCGTGGTTCCCAACAAGGAACTGGAAGAGAAGGTGGAAACGTCCGACGAGTGGATCGTGCAGCGCACGGGCATCCGTCAGCGTTACATTGCCGGCGAGGGCGAAACGACCGCGTCGCTGGGCGAGCAGGCGGCCCGCGCCGCGCTCGACAATGCCGGGCTGACGGTTGCCGACATCGACGTGGTGATCGTGGCAACCTCGACGCCCGACAACACCTTCCCGGCCACCGCCGTCAACATCCAGAACCGTCTCGGCATGACGCACGGCTATGCCTTCGACGTCCAGGCCGTCTGTACCGGCTTTGTCTACGCCATGGCGACGGCGGACGCACATCTGCGCGCCGGTCTTGCCAAGCGCGCGCTGGTCATCGGCGCGGAAACCTTCTCGCGGATCCTCGACTGGAACGACCGCACGACCTGCGTGCTCTTCGGTGACGGCGCAGGCGCGCTCGTCCTTGAAGCCCAGGAAGGCGAGGGCACCGTCAATGATCGTGGCGTCCTGACCGCGCATCTGCGCTCGGACGGCTCGCACAAGGACAAGCTCTATGTCGATGGCGGGCCCTCGACCACCGGCACCGTCGGCCATCTGCGCATGGAAGGCCGCGAGGTCTTCAAGCATGCCGTCGGCATGATCACCGATGTCATCGTTGCCGCTTTCGAGGCGACAGGCACGACGGCGGAAGACCTCGACTGGCTCGTTCCCCACCAGGCGAACCGCCGCATCATTGATGGGTCGGCCAAGAAACTCGGCATTCCGCTGGAAAAGGTCGTCGTGACCGTGGACCTGCACGGCAACACCTCGGCGGCGTCGATTCCCCTGGCACTCGCGGTTGCAGCCGCCGACGGGCGCATCAAGAAAGGCGATCTGGTGATGCTGGAGGCCATGGGCGGCGGCTTCACCTGGGGCGCGCTGCTCATTCGCTGGTAATGTCGTCTTTACAAGCGCTTGACCCGGGACGACAACGAACATAGTGTTTGGGCGCGTTGATAAAACAAGACATTTCACGGGCGGGGGTCATGGCCGGCAAAACAGTGACACGGGCGGATTTGGCAGAGTCGGTGTTTCGCAAGGTCGGGCTGTCCCGGACCGAATCGGCGGAACTCGTGGAAACCGTGATTGACGAGATCTGCAACGCCATCGTGCGGGGCGAAACCGTCAAGCTCTCGTCGTTTGCGACCTTCCAGGTCCGCGCCAAGAACGAGCGCATCGGTCGAAACCCGAAGACGGGCGAAGAAGTGCCGATCTCGCCGCGCAAGGTGATGACGTTCAAGGCGTCCAATGTGCTGAAGCAGCGCATTCTGAAGGCGCATCTGCTGCGCAAGGCCAAACAGAAGCCTGCCAATCCGGCCGCCTGAGCGGGGCGGACCGGCATCTGTTCACAATCTCCGAAAGAACTTGAATTGCGCGGCGCAAACCGTTGAAATGCGGCTCGTCGTGTCGTGTTTCGGCACAGCGTGAGTCGCAGAATTCTGGAGTGAGCCCGCGTGGAAAAAAGTCCGGATGCTTTCCGCACCATCAGCGAGGTGGCAGACGACCTCGACCTGCCGCAGCACGTGCTCAGGTTCTGGGAAACCCGTTTTCCGCAGATCAAGCCGATGAAGCGCGGCGGCGGGCGCCGCTACTACCGCCCGGAAGATGTCGATCTTCTGAAGGGCATCCGGCATCTGCTCTATGATCACGGCTATACGATCAAGGGCGTTCAGAAGCTTTTGAAGACCAACGGCAACAAGTTCGTCTCGGCAATTGCCTCTGGCGATGTGGCCACCATGGAAGCCATCATGGCGGCCAACAGCGACCGAGGGGCAGGCGAGCCGAAGATCGGCGGCAGCGACGAAGAGGATCAGATCGTCGGTCGCGCCAAGACCAAGCCGAGCGGCCGATTCTTCGGCTTCGGCGGGGCGGGCGATGACAGCGCGCTCGACATTGCCGCCGGCAAGAGCGCCATCGGCAAGGAAGACCGCGCTTTGCTGCAGGAGGCGCTCTTCGATCTCCTCGAATGCAAACGCCTGCTCGATCAGGTCCGCTGAGCGGGCCGCCTCAACCCATTTTCCTCATCCCGCCCCGCCGACCGGTGTCAGTACGATGCCGGAACCGCCGCAATCCGGGCACTCCTGTCCGTCGATTTCGCCGCTGCCTGCGCAGCGCCGGCAGGTGTTTTCCGCTGCGTCCGGTGTTCCGGGCGGCACGGCATCGGGGTTTGCGGGTGTGGAAGGATTTCGTCTCTCGTCTGCCATGGCTGTTCAGTCTCCATCGTGTTCTGGAAACGAACGGCAACAGGCGGACATGGTTCCGCAGCAGCGAAACCGTGTTTGGGACAACAATCTTTTTTGGAGAAGGACCGGGCATCTGGGGGATGCTGCGGCTGATTTTGAAATGGTCGGGGCGGCGGGATTTGAACCCACGACCCCTTGACCCCCAGTCAAGTGCGCTACCGGGCTGCGCTACGCCCCGACCCGCTTCGTTGCCGAAGCACGACCTCCATAATGACTTGCCGGCTGCGGTGCAAGACCTAAAGTGGACAAGCCCACTGCAATCAACGGAAGTTCGGCGTGCGGGTCGCGTTCATCAGCAGTTCGTGTTCGGAGGCAAAGGGGCCGAGCAGCTTCAGCAGGCGGTTTTCCTCGCGCTGATCGAGGCGATAACGCTTGGCGAATTCGCTGACATTCCAGACCCTTTTCAGACCTTGGCTCACAACCGTCTGCTGATCGAGATGCTGTGTCATGTCTTCCCCTTTATTGTTCTCATGGCTGTCGGCATGCCACCAGCGCCATGCTCTCAAGATTCGCGCTGATATAGTTGCAAAACAGTGAATATACGTCTTTGACGCGCGTCAATTCTCCTCGACACGCACGCCGTCGCTGGAGATGCTCATTTCCACGCCCTTGGGCTTGGTTTCCTCGCGCACGACATAGGCGCCGAGGCCGACGACCACGACGACGAGGGCACCAATCACGAGGTAGAGGCTGTTGCTGCGGTTCAAGGGGAACTCCTTCATCTTCTTCTTCCTGCCGCATGAACGCGGCAGGGTGACAAGGGTTCCCGTGTCCGGTGACGGTTTATCCGTCGTTGTAGGAGTTGAGATTTTCCGGCCGCAGACCCTCGTCCGCCGCCTGTTTGCGCAGCCTCAGTCCCGGCCCGATGCCGGGGTCGTCCTCGCCGCTGGCCAGGAAGACGATGCCGTGCCGCTCGAAGGTGGTGCGCAGCGTTTCCAGCGTGCGACTGTCACCGGCGCCCCCTTCATTTTCGAGGGCAGAGAGATCGTCCACCGAAAGCCCCGTGTCGCGGGCGAGCGTTTCGAGAGATAGGTTCAGCATGGCGCGCGCGGCGCGGATCTGTTCGTGCGTGATCATGAAGAGGATGTGGATCGTTTGGGCGTCAGGTCAAGGGCCGGATCGGCTGCCGCGGCAGTCCGGTCAGGCGATCGGCCGGGACTGCTGAGCCGCGAGGCGGTTGCGGCGCTTGTGCGCCTGCTCCAGCGCAAAGCAGCCCCAGATGATGCCGAACAGCATGTAGGCATGGCGCCAGTGGTCGATGTCGATGACATTGCCGATCAGCGCATGGCCGAGCAGACAGATCCAGGCGATCATCAGATAGGGTTGCCAGGGCCGTTCGCGCAAAAGCGAGCGGAAGCCGATGATCAGCGTCGCCCACATCAGGGTCACGTAGCTGACGAAACCGAGCCAGCCATAGGTGGTGAGCGATTTCAGCCAGATATTGTGCTCGTCCTCGCCGAACATCTTGCCGAGCACCATGGGTCCGAGCCCGAGCGGGCGCTCCATCGACATGAGGAAACCCAGCTTGTGGCGTTCGAAACGGCCAAGCCGCGCACCGTCATATTCCTGCACCAGCTTGGCGCGGTTGAGGAAGAGTTCGGAGACCTTCTTCGATTGCATGGCGCCGGCAATCGCCACCATCAGGATCAGAACGGCGGCAATCGCCAGGCTGAAGATCTTCAGCCGGAAGGCGGCCGTGCGTTCCTTCAGCAGCATCACCACAACAAGCGCAATCGCGGCAAACAGGAACAGACCCCAGGCGGCGCGCGAAAAGGAGAGGAAAATGCCGAGCACCAGGACGAGTAGCCCGACGACATAGATCGGCGAACGGGCCAGCGAGCCGCTGAGAATCCGGTACATCAAATAGAGGGCAGGGGCGACCAGATAGGGGCCGAACACGTTCGGGTCCTGGAAGGCGCCCTTGGCGCGGTCGTAGAGGGTAAACACCTCGGCGCCGGGAAAGGCGTGGAAATAGCCGAGAATGCCGAGCATGGAGGTGATCGTCGCCCCCGCCACCCAGGCCTGGAAGATCAGTTTCAGCCGGCGATGGTCATCCTCGATGATCGCGGCATAGAAGACCGAGGAGAGCGCCAGGAACAGCGAGACGGCGATATACATCGGCCCGCCGCTGATGTCCTTCATCACGGTCAGCGAGAACATGCCGCCGATGTTGAAGAGCAAAAAGAGGATCAAGAGCGGCGCCACCGCCCGCGAGATCTTGAGGCCGAGCAGGAACCAGAGCGCGATCTGCACCGCCATCAGCAGTTCGTAAGGGGCGGGCTCGGAGATGACGAATCCCGACAGGAAGACGCCCAGCGCCACCAGCGCCGACCCCAGCAGGCGCACGCCGGCCAGTTGCGGCTTGAACGGTTTCGGGCCTGTGTCGATGATCAGGGTCAATAGGCATTCTCCGTGTTGAGAAGCCGGATCGGCGTCAGCACCAGGATCTTCAGATCGAGCCACAGCGACCAGTTTTCGATGTAGTGCAGATCGTAGGCGGTGCGGGCGCGGATTTTCTCGTCGCTGTCGAGTTCGCCGCGCAAGCCGTTGATCTGGGCCCAGCCGGTGACGCCGGGTTTGACGCGATGGCGGGCGAAGTAGCTCTCCACCACGTCCACATATTTGCGCTCGCCGGTCTGGGCATGCACCGCATGCGGCCGCGGGCCGACCAGCGACAGCTCGCTGCGCAGCACGTTGAACAGCTGCGGCAGTTCATCCAGCGAGGACTTGCGCAGGAAGCGCCCGACCGGCGTCACGCGCGGATCGTTCTTCGTCACCGCCTTCTTGGCGGTCGGATCGCTAAGCTCGGTGTACATCGAACGGAATTTCAGGACATCGATGACCTCGTTGTTGAAGCCATGGCGTTTCTGCACGAAGAAGACCGGCCCTTTCGAGGTCGCCTTCACCGCAATGGCGCAGGCAATCATCACCGGCCAGGCAACGGTAAGCGCCAGGATGGAGAAGGTGAGGTCGAAGAGGCGTTTTGCCACCGAATCCCAGTCGCGCAGCGGCTTGTCGAAGATATCGAGCATCGGCACGCTGCCCACATGGCTGTAGGCGCGGGGCCGAAAGCGCAGCTGCTGCGCATGGGCGGCGAGCCGGATATCGACCGGCAGCACCCAGAGTTTCTTGACCAGTTGCAGGATCCGCTGCTCGGCGGTGGCCGGAAGCGCAATGATCAGCATGTCGATGCGGGCAAGCCGTGCGAATTCCACCAGTTCGCAGAAGGTGCCGAGCTTCGGATAACCGGCCACCACATCCGGCGAACGGGCGTTGCCGCGATCATCGAAGATGCCGCAGATGCGGATGTCGTTGTCGGGCTGCTGCTCCAGCGCCCGCACCAGGTCCTTGGCCGGCTGGCCGCCGCCGACGATGACCGCCCGGCGCTCCATGATGCCGTTGCGTGACCAGTTGCGGATACCGAAGGCCATCAGATACCGGGCACCAATGAGCACCAGGCCGTCGACGATCAGCGACACGAGCGACGTGCCGAGCGGGAGCCGGCTGTCGAGAAGAAGAGCGAGAAGGTTTTGCAGCAGGAAGGCCGAAATCCAGGCCATCCCCAGCCGCAGCGTAATGCGGTGCGGCGCGCGCAGCGACGGGATCTGATAGGCATCGGCAATCTGAAGGAAAAGTACGCTGAAGGCGGCACCGAAGCCGATCGTCAGCAGGTGCCACAGGAAGCCGGCCGCATCGCCGTAGCCGACAAGCAGTGCGACGGCGAGACCACTTACCGTCAGGAGCGCCCATTCGAGCAGCCGGATCTTGCCGATCAGCATGGCGGGGCTGGTGGTCTCATCACGGAACTGCTCCGCGATCTGCCGGGCGAACGCGTTGAGCTCCGGCGGTGCGTCCGTCCCGCCGGTCGAGCTGCGGTCGTAGAAGTCCGATACCTTGCGGCGCAGGGCCTCGACGTCGAATCCGTCCTGCTTTACCGGCTCAGTCATGGCCAGGGTCCCATTGGTCGCTCAACATGCGGGGAATGTGTCTCATTCTCCCCCAATCCCGAGACATATCAGCAAGATGCTAAGAAAGTTTTGAGCTTTGGTCTGTCAGCAATTTCCGGTAGAGCTGCATCATGTCACCGGCCATGTGGGATGCGGAAAAGACGGAGCGGAAATCGTCCGGCCGTGGCATCGCGCGCTCCTTCCAGCCGGGCTCGGTCAGTGCCTGACCCATCAGACGCGCAAGGCCAGCCGCATCGCCTGGTGCGGCGAGTGCCGGGCTCTCCTCTCCCATCACCTCGGGAATGCCGCCGACGCGGGTGGCAATCAGCGGTTTTTCCGCCGCCAGGGCCTCGAGAACAATGTAGGGCATGGCCTCGGCGCGGGACGGAACGACGACGATCTTTGCCATGGCAAAAGCCTCGCGTGCCGGCATGGCGTCATGCAGGGTGAGGCGGTCCGAGAGGCCACGCGCATGAATTCTCTGCCGGTAACGCTCCTTGTCGGGTCCATCGCCGACCATGACGGCGGAGAGGGGACGTCCAAGGCTCCGTTCGACCGTCTCAAAGGCATCGATGAAGACGTCCGGTCCCTTCAGGTCGCGCATCATCCCGATATAGAGGAAATCGGCTCCGTCAGGTCCTGTCGGGATGGCGGCGAACTCGTCGTCGGTGATGCCGTTGTAGATCACCTGGGCCGGAATGCGCGGACGCCCCACCTTGGCCTCATAGGTGCGCCGCTCGAAGTCGCAGACGAACACCAGCTGGTCGGTGAAGCGCTCCAGAAAGCGTTCCAGCCGCAGCACCACCTGTCCGGAGGGGCGGTTCCGGTCATAATGCAGGCTTCCGCCGTGCGGGGAATAAAGGCGGGCGACGCAATACCTGTTTACCCGCAACAGTGAGCCGATCAACCGCACGACGACGCCGCCCTTGGCGCCGTGTCCGTGCAAAATGTCCGGCTTCAAACTCTTGATGTGCCTGTAGCTCGCCTGCAGCGCCACGAGGTCCGACGGGCTGATCGCGCGCCGGATCGGCAGGCGGTTCAGACCGAGGGATAGATGCGGCAGAAGAGCCTCGAACAGTTTTTCCTCATGCGCGCCGCCGGTGGAGCTGTCGCACAGAATACCCACCGCATGGCCTTCCGCCGCATGCCGCTCCACGAGATCGCGCACATGCCGGAAGATCCCGCCGACCGGCGAGCGGAAACAGTGGATGATCCTGAGTGGAGCCTCGTTGGCGGCCATCGGATTTAGAACAGCCGCTCGCGGACGTAGATGGTGTCTCCGGCCAGCACGGTGCTCGAGATCGTCGTGCGTCCGGTCAGCACCCGGCCATTGATCTTGCGGGTAACGTCCACGTCACGCTGGTTGCCGCGGGCGGTAAAGCCGCCGGCCACCGCGACGGCATTCTGCACCGTCATGCCGGGCACGTAGGAATACTGGCCGGGACGACCCACTTCGCCCATCACGAAGACGGGGCGGTAGCGATCGACCTCGATCGTCACATCCGGATCGCGCAGATACCCCTGGCGCAGCTTGGCGGCCAGCGCGCCTTCGAGGCTTGCCATCGTTTCGCCGCGGGCAGGCACCTGGCCGACCAGCGGGAAGGAGATATAGCCCGCCTGATCGACGGTGTAGGTATTGCTGAGGTTCGGCTGGTCGAACACCGTCACGCGCAGACGGTCGCCGCTGTCCAGCCGGTAGGGCTGGATGGTGGCCTGCTGAAAGGACTTCGGCGCCGGCTGATAAGAGGTGCAACCGGACAGGGCCATGGCCACGACGCTGGCGAGCGCCCATGCCAACATTGGTTTGCGACGTGCGAAAATCATCCGCGCGGACTCCGGCTGAAAAAACATGAGTGCTGTTATCCATCCGTTAGGGTTAATGCCCGGTAAAGAGGTGGCGCACTTCTGAACTTTCTTGCCTAAGCTGTAAGAAAGCCGCTCTCTCCCGCAGCGTTAACACCATGCTTACCATGTTCCTTTACGCTCGCCCGCGAGTGTTCAAGTGGAGAAGCGCGATGTCAGGCGTAAGCGGCAATCAGGATGCGGATATCGATATCGGCCAGCTTTTTGCAGCCGTGTGGGAACGGCGCAAGGCCATTCTGACGACGACCGCCATTGCCGCCGCGGTGGCCTTTGTCGGCTCCAGCCTGATGACGCCGGAATACAAGGCGGAAACCCGCATTCTGATCGAAGCGCGCGACACGCATATGAGCGGGGAGGCGCCGCAGGGCACCAATGATCAGGTGCTCGACCAGTATAACATCGTCAGCCAGGCGCAGATTCTGCAATCGGCGGATCTGATCCGCCAGGTGGCCCGCGACATGAAGCTCTTCGATCTGAAGGAGTTCGATCCGGAGGCGCATTCCTGGTTGCCCGATCCGCTGGTGCTGCTCGGCCTCAAGCAGAACCCGATGGATCTGCCTCCGGAAGATCGCGTCATCAAGGCCTTCCGCGAAAAGCTGCAGGTCTACCCCGTCGAAGGCTCGCGCGTCATCGCGATCGAGCTTGCGTCGGAGGATCCGAAGCTTGCCGCCGGCATCCCGAACAAGATGGCGGACGTCTATCTCTCGATGCAGAGCGGCGCCAAGCTCGATACCCACACGGAAACCACCCGCTGGCTGGAGCCGGAAATCGCAAGCCTGCGTGAAAAGGTGCGCGAGGCGGAAAAGCGCGTCGCCGATTACCGGACAAATGCCGGTCTGTTCCAATCCAGCGAAAACACCAGTTTCTCCTCGCAGCAGCTGAACGACATTTCCCAGGAACTGGCGCGCGTGCGCGGCGAGCGGGCGAATGCTGAAGCACGGGCCGAAAATGTCCGCACCGCCCTGAAGGCCGGGGCCGGTTTCGATACGCTCGGCGATGTCGTCAGTTCGTCCGTCATCCAGCGGCTGAAGGAAACCGAAGCCAATATCCAGGCGGATATTTCCCAGGCCCAGATTGCGCTGATGGATGGGCATCCGCGCCTGAAGGGTTTGCGGGCCCAGCTCGCCGGCATCCGCCAGCAGATCGAGGCGGAAACCCGCAAGATCCTGGCGAGCCTCGAAAGCGAGGCGACGGTTGCCAAGCTGCGCGAACAGCAGCTTGTCCAGCAGCTGAACGGCGTGAAGGCGGACAGCGCCCGTGCCGGTGAAGAGGAAGTCGGCCTGCGGGCCCTGGAGCGCGAAGCCGCCGCCCAGCGCCAGCTGCTCGAAACCTATCTCGCGCGCTACCGCGAGGCCGCATCCCGCGTCGATCCCAATTCGACGCCGGCCGATGCCCGCGTGGTCTCCACCGCCATCGAACCGGTCGAACCCTATTTTCCGAAAATCCTGCCGATCACCATCGTCGTGGCATTGGCGACCCTCATTCTCTATTGCATCGGCATCATCGTGCTGGCGCTCTTTACCGGTCGCGGCCTTCGCCCCGCCGATGACGGCACGCTTGATCATCCGACAGCCTCGCGCCAGAGTGCCCGCCAGCCGGTCCTGGCACACCACGTGGACGCGGACGAGGATGAGGACGACGTCCATCGCAACGAGTTCGCCGCTTCTGCGGAGCGCGATCTCTCGGCGCTTGCCGGTGCCAGCGTGCAGGATCAGCCCGAGCAAGACGATCCGTCGCTAGACGACGAGGGGGCGGAGGAACTGGCCGTGCCGCATGCTGCCCTCAGCCTGGAGGCAGTGCGCGATTACCTCCTGCGGCGGGAGGCGCCCTTTGCCGTTGCCGTATCCCCGACCGGTGACGAAGGCTCGACCGCCACCGTGCTTCTGGCGCGTGAAATTTCTGAAGCCGGCCGCTCGGTCGTCGTGGTCGATATGACGGGCACGGCCTGCCCGACGCGCCTCATGGCCGAAAGCGCCAGCCTGCCGGGCGTGACGGATCTTCTGTGCGGCACGACGCCGTTCGGCGAGACCATCCATCCGGACCGGCTGTCCGATGCGCATATCATCCCGCAGGGAACCGCCGATGCCGAACAGGCGATGCGCGGCGCCGATCGGCTGACGATGGTTCTGGATGCGCTCTCCGGTGCGTATGACGTGGTTCTGGTCGAGTGCGGCCAAGCGGAGGCGACCGGGCTGAAGCGTCTGACGCGCGACGGCGCAAGCGAACTCATTCTGTCGCTGCCGCAAGCAAGCCCTGCCGAAATCGCGGAACTTCTGGAGGATTATGAAGCCGCCGGCTATCGCCAGCCGCTCGTCATGTCCGCCGATATCGCCGGGCGTCCCAGCCGGAGCGGCCGCTACGCCGCCTGATCGACGGCGGTCGCAGAAGACGGTTCAGTCATCTTTATCGCTCGGCGTGGTCACCTGCGCCGAGCGAATGCGTTGCAGGGTCCGGTAGAGCAACGGATTGCGCTTGACCATAGCCTTGGCCCGCGTCAGGGCCGTGTGTGCCTGCGCCGCAAGTTGCCCCTTCAGCGAGACCGGCAGCACGATGTCATATTGCACCGTCTCGACGGGACACCAGCTGCGTTTGTAAAGCTGGTCACCGACGCCGAAGTCAAACAGTGCCGCGCCCTGTCCGCAGGCCTCCTCGATCATGTGCCAGAACAGAAGCTCGCCGGGGCTGGTATCCGGCACGCGGCTTTCGTCGATCGAGCCGAACTGGCAGATGATGTGATCGCCCTTGCGCGAGAGGCCGGCAATGGCCGGAATATCGTTGTCGCCGCCCTGCCGCAGCCGGATTGCGTGCAGCACCAGCGGATGATCGATGCCGTTCGGCGCGACATCAAGCAGCCTGTGGAGGAAGGCCTGCACCCGGCCATCGGCAAACACATCCGGCAGGCCCTGCGCCCGGAACCGGGTGCTCTTCTGCGCGAAGAACAGATCGAGCAGACCATGCCGTTCCTCCGGCGTCTGCGGCGTGATGTAGTCGTAGCCGCCGATTTCCTCCATCCGCCGCGTCTGGACCCGGAACTTCTTGCGCCGGCGTTTGGCATTGACCTGCGCCAGCGTGTCCTCGAAGCGGGCAAACAGCGGCAGCTGGAAGGAATGGTTGGTGTGCTCCTGCACCGCGAGGCTGTGAAGCGGATGGCGGTGGCCACGCCATTCACGCGGAACGGCCTCCAGAACCACCATATCCGCCCGACCGGCGAGAAGCGTCTTGAGCTTCAGCGCGATCGCGCGCTGCTCGTCCGGCGTCGGCCGGTAATCCTCGGCAAACAGGCCGGTGTTCAAATTGTTGTAGCGCCCGCCCGGAAATCCGGCCCGACGAATGCCGTGACGCGTCTTCAGCGACAGCGGCAGCAGGAACAGCGTCTCGTTTCCCCGGCGACCATGCAGCAGAAGGGGCTCTTCGCCGCTCGTTTCGAACCAGGCCTTGCACCAGTCGAAACCCTGATGCAGGGAGTTGCACGACAAGCCCTCGAGCTTTTTCCACGCGGCTTCGACCTCGTGCATCGTCTCCACCAGATCGAGCTCGAGCGTAGCCGCGGCAGACGCCGTTTGCCGCTCCGCGTATGGCGCCTGCTCGGCGCCCTCGATCATTGCCGGACGGATGGTGTGCACGAAAGACCCCTTTGCCATTCAGGCCAAAGGGTAGGGGCAAGGTTCCAACAAGCGGTTTATTCCGGCACACATTGGGCGCAGGGATCGGGATTAATGGTAAACAGCGCGTGAATGATGAGATCCGAAAGGCGGCGTTCAGGTCTTACGCGGGCCGGCCATCCAGCGGATGATCAGCATGGCCGGCAGCACCCACAAGACACCGCTCAGGCCGAAATAGAGGAGATGCACCCACCAGGGGGAGGTGGCGAGCGTCAATGTCGCAATCGTCGTGGCAAGCACGGCATAGATCGAGACGAGGATGATGATCAGGACCGTGCCGATGAGTTTCTTCAGCCGAACCGGCATGATACGCCTCTCCCAGTAACTGTTTTGCAGGTGATGCCGCGACGGCATGCCGCAAACCCTCAGCTCTTGTTTTGCACAGGGGCATGAGGCAAATCAACGGCCAACGGCATTGTTGACGAATGTCAGGAGACGGTCATGGCGACATCAGGTGCGATCCTCGACGGGCAGACGGCCCTCAAGGCTCAGGGTTTGGAGCGGAACCGGCTTTTGCTGCGCCGCTGGCTGCAGGTGGTGATCGTCACGCTGTTCTGCCTCGTGCTGGTGGGCGGCGCGACACGGCTCACCGATTCGGGCCTGTCGATCACGCAGTGGAAGCCGATCCACGGCGTCATCCCGCCGCTGTCGGTCGCCGAATGGCAGGAGGAGTTCGATCTCTACCGCCAGATCCCGGAATACCAGCAGATCAACAAGGGCATGTCGCTCGACGAGTTCAAGTCCATCTTCTGGTGGGAGTGGGCGCACCGGCTGCTGGCCCGCACCATCGGCCTGATCTTCGGCCTGCCGCTTCTCTATTTCTGGCTGACGGGCAAGGTGGATAAGCGCCTGCGCCTGCCGCTCGTCGGACTGCTGGCGCTGGGCGGTTTCCAGGGGTTTGTCGGATGGTGGATGGTCTCCTCGGGCCTTTCGGTGCGCACCGATGTCTCGCAGTACCGGCTCGCCACCCATCTGACGATCGCCTGTCTGATCTTTTCCGCCTGCGTCTGGATCATGCGCGGTCTGACGCCGCAAAGGGTCGATCGACCGCCGACAGCCCGGTCGCATCTGGCCGCCGGCGGGCTCGCCTTCCTGGCGCTCTTCCAGATCTATCTCGGCGCTCTCGTCGCAGGCCTTGATGCCGGTTTTGCCTACAACACCTGGCCGCTGATGGACGGCTCGCTGGTGCCGGGCGATCTCTTTGTGCAACAGCCTTGGTGGATCAACCTCTTCGAGAACCCGAAGACGGTGCAGTTCGTCCACCGCTGCGGGGCCTACCTGCTGTTGACGCTGACCTTCGTGCACATGATCGTCTCGATCAACAAAACGCCCGGCACGACCCATGCGAAGGGTGCGATGATCTTCTTCGGCCTCGTCTGCCTGCAGGCGGCGATCGGCATTGCCACGCTTCTCCTGCATGTGCCGATCGAGCTCGGCCTGCTGCACCAGGGCGGCGGGCTCGTCGTGCTCGCTTACGCGATCACCCACTGGCGCGGCTTCTACGGCGAGCTTGGCCACAGTGCGCCGGCTGTGACGATCGGCTGACGTTTCCGTCAGCCGAAGCGGTAGGCGGAATAGGGCTTGCCGAGGAAGGTCGCGCGGAGAATCTGCCGGCCCGCATCCTGTCCCGCGGCCCCGGCCGCGACAAACAGCGGCACCAGGTGGTCATGATCCGGCACGTGGCAGGCCCGGGCATCCGGGTTCTCCATCCATGACGCAAGCCGAGTCTCGCGCTCGGCGGGATTAGGCTCGGCAACGGCCTGCGTCAGCCAGTCGTCGAACCGCACGGCTTCCGCCACATGCTCCGGTTCGGGGGAGCGGAACTTGCGCATGTTGTGATAGCTCATGCCCGACGCGATGATCAGCACGTCCTCGTCGCGCAGCGGCGCCAGCGCCTTGCCGATCGCCACATGGCTTTCGACGTCGAGCGTGTTCTTCAGCGAAATCATCGTGATCGGCACATCCGCATCCGGATAGATCAGCATCAAGGGCACGAAGACTCCGTGGTCGAACCCGCGCGTCGGGTCTTCCGCCGAGGCAATGCCGGCCTCCGACAGCAACTGGCGGGCACGCGCGGCAAGCTCCGGCGAGCTTCGAGCCGGATAGGAGAGTTCATAGGTGTGGGGCGGGAAATTGTAGTAGTCGAACAGCATCGGCGGCTTCGGTGCCGTGCTCAGCGTCGGCACCGGTTCGGTTTCCCAGTGGCCCGAGACAACCAGCACCGCCTTCGGCTTGCGGCCGATTTCGGCGCTCAGACCCCGGAGAAAATCACCCAGCTCGTCCCAGGGACCGCGCCCCGTCTCGTCCTTCGGAAACTCCATGAACGGCCAGGGGCCGCCGCCATGCGGGATGAAATAGACGGGAAAGCGGGTGTGCTGCATGAACGAGGCCTCCGATGGTGAGGCGACGATAGCGCGGATCGGCTGTTCACACTATGGCACAAATCTCAAACAGATTGTTGTTCGATCAGTGAACGAACGAGGCCGGCGACGGCGCTGCGTTCGCGGATGTTTTCGAGCGCGTCCGCATCATCCGGCCGGTCGAGCGACCAGGCAATCGACAGCATGGCGTGTGCCCCGGCAAACCGCAGCACCCGCAGGGCGCTGCACTCCAGCACCGGTGCGAACGCCTCCGCCAGCACCGCGACGCGCTCGGGCGCAAAGAGATGGGCGCCCGACGGATTGCCGAAGACGTTTGCCACTTCATAGGCCGGGTCGCCGATCAGGCCCTGCGGGTCGATCACCCGCCAGTCTCCGTCTGCGCCTTTCAGGACATTGCCATGATGCAGGTCGCCATGCAGCGGGATAGGGCGGGTTTGCCCCGCTATCAGGTCCTGCACTCCGCGCGCCGCCCAGCGTGCCATGTCCCGGTGCGGGCCGTCCTGATCGGCAAGCGCGAACAGGCTCTGGAAATGCCGCTCGAGCGGCACGAGATCGGCTGGCGGCGGTTCTGGAGAAGGGGCATGCAGAAGCGGCAGAATCTGGCAGAGGATCGGCGTCGCGGTCCGGTCTCCCTCCTTCTCGTGCAGGTCGGCAAGGCTCTGCGCACCCGCATCGTCGAGCAGGCAGGCGTCCTCTTCCTGCGCCAGCAGTCGCACGGCACCCAGGCCGTCCCGCCAGGCGAGATAGGCAAAGCCCGCCCGCTCATGCCGGCCCTCGGGCTTCAAAAGCTTGAGGACCGCTGTCGTGCCATCTGTGCGTCGGACACGGTAGAGACGGCTCGTATGGGTGTCGGCGAGCAGGCTTGCTTCCGTCAGCTGCCACGCGGCCAGAAGGTCGGGCCTCAGGAGGGGATCGATTGCTGCCGGCCTGTCATGCCCGCTCATGCGCTAACGGGCGGCAGGTGGCAGACGGCCTCGATATTGTGGCCGTCGGGATCGAGCACGAAGGCGGCATAGTAGTTCGGGTGATAATGAGGGCGCAGCCCCGGCGCGCCATTGTCGGTAGCCCCCGCTGCCATGGCGGCAGCGTAGAAGGCATCGACGGCGGCGCGGCTCTCCGCCACGAAGGCAACGTGCAAGCTGCCCTTCGTGCGTCCGCCGCTGCCGATCCAGAAGGAGGGTTTGCCACTGCGGCCATAGCCGGCGCCCTCATAGGTGCCGCCGGTCTCCTCCGCCGTCACGGCCATGACGCAGGCTGCACCGAGCGTCGGCATGACGGCGTCGTAGAAGGCGCGGGAACGGGAAAGATCCGCAACAGACAGGCCGATGTGATCCAGCATTCCCGCCTCCTTGTTGGGTGGTCCAGGTTCCGCCCCTCAGGCCGACAGCATCAGGTCCATGTTCTGGACGGCAGCCCCAGAGGCACCCTTGCCGAGATTGTCGAGCACGGCGACGAGGTTGACATGCGCGCCGCCGGCCGAGCCGAAGACGAAGAGCTTCATCGTGTCCTGGCCCACCAGTTCCTCCGCATCGATGCGGGAAAGCTTGGCGCTTTCCTCGAGCGGCACGACACGGACGATGTCCTGGCCGGCATAATGGGCGACGAGGGCGGCGTGCACACCTTCCAGTGTTGTGCCGTCCTTCAGATCCTCGAGGAACAGCGGCACCTGCACGATCATGCCCTGGGCAAAACGACCGACGGAGGGCGAGAAGAGCGGCGCACGGTCCAGCAGGCCGTGGATCTTCATCTCCGGCACATGCTTGTGCTTCAGCGTCAGTCCGTAGAGGAAATTATTGGCGGTGATCGCGTCGTCGCGGCTTGCGTCTTCCATCTGCGCGATCATCTGTTTGCCGCCGCCGGTATAGCCGGAGACCGCATTGACGGAGACCGGATACCCGTCCGGCAGCAGGCCGGCAGCCCGCAGCGGCCGCAGAAGCGCGATGGCGCCCGTCGGATAGCAGCCCGGATTGGCGACGCAGCGTGCGGAGCGGATCTTCTCCCTCTGCGCGCTGTCCATTTCGGCAAAACCATAGGCCCAGTCGTCCGCCACCCGATAGGCGGTGGACGTGTCGATGATCCGCACCTTGTTGTTGCCCGACAGCATCGAGACGGCCTCGCGTGAGGCGTCGTCGGGCAGGCAGAGGATCGCGATGTCGGCGCTGTTCAACAGGTCTTCGCGCATCGCGGCATTGCGGCGTTCCGCTTCCGGGATCGACAGGAGCTCGACATCGCGGCGGCCGGCCATGCGGGTGCGGATCTGCAGCCCCGTGGTGCCGTGTTCGCCATCAATGAAGATCTTCGCGCTCATGTCATTTGTCCAATCGGTCAGTGGGTTAGCCTGCTTGGCGGAATCAGTTTATCCGCCACTTGATTCAGTTTGTTAACGGGAAGCCGCCAGTCGCTCGGAAAGCCGTTCTGCCCGAAGGCCCAGCATATACATCGCGACCGTCGCACCGGCAATGGCGGTGATATCGGCATGATCATAGGCGGGCGCCACCTCCACCACGTCCGAACCGCGAATATCGAGCGGCCCGAGCTTGCGCAGCACGGAGAGGATCTTGGCCGACGACGGGCCACCGGCGACCGGTGTTCCGGTGCCGGGCGCAAAGGCCGGGTCCAGGCAGTCGATATCGAAGGTGAGGTAGCAGGGGCGCTCCCCGACATGAGCAAGGATCGCCTCGGCAATCGTCTGCGCACTCATGTCCTCCACCTCGTAGCCATGCAGAATGCGGATGCCGAAATCCTGCGGCGCCTCAGAGCGGATGCCGATCTGGATCGAATGGGCAGCGTCGATGACACCTTCGCGCACCGCCCGGCCAACGAAGGAACCGTGGTCGATGCGCTGTCCGTCGTCGTCCCAGGTGTCCTGATGCGCGTCGAAATGGACGAGCGCCAGCGGGCCGTGTTTGGCCGCATGGGCTTTCAGCAGCGGCCAGGTGACGAAATGATCGCCGCCGAGACCGAGAAGATAGGCGCCGGAGGCCAGAATCGCCGCCGCCTGTTCCTCGATCCGTGCCGGCGTCTCCTGGTGGTTGCCGTAGTCCAGCAGCACGTCGCCATAATCGACCACCGCCATCTGTTCGAAGAGGTCGCGGGCGAACGGGTATTGCGGATCATTATCGAAGATGGCGGACGCCCGCCGGATCGCCTGCGGCCCGAAACGCGCGCCCGGCCGGTTGGAAACGGCCGCGTCGAAGGGGATGCCGAGCACCACGGCATCGACATCCACCAGCGATTTCGAATAGGGGCGGCGCATGAAGGAGAGCGCCCCGGCATAGGTCGGGTCTGTGGCCGCACTGCGCAGCTGTTTTGCGGTAAAGGCATGGTCGATGGATTTCATTGCTAATCGTCTTCGTTAGGAGCACCAAAATCATCATCTATATCGATAGCAAACTCTTCAAGTATTAATGCAAAGTTTGGATGCTTTATCTCAATCATTTCCTGAGTGTTGCCATCTACTCCATTCCAGCTGCCTTTCCAGCATTTTGAAAAGTATTTGTTCGGATCGATCCACATCATTAGATCCCGTAGAAAGCCGGCGTCTGTATTGTCTGTTTGATATCGTTTGGTGGCCTCAATAAATTCACTATCGATTGCCTTACGCAGTGAGCCTATGTTCTCAAAGCCAAAATTCGCTAGCTCTCCGATAATAACATCGTCGCAGTAACGTTTATCTCTAAATTTGAGGTTATTCGCATTTGATATGTCCTCGATCAGGCGATTTACAGTTAAAACATTTATCTGTTTATCGTCTATATTTCTGAACTCGATGTCTTTCTTGTATAAATCAATCTCTTTGACAATCTTACTGAATGAAGAATCTGCTATTTCCAGCATTCCCGCGTACAGATTGACTTCTCGCTGAATCTTCTTCGGTAGGCCGCCTGAAAGTTTGTATGCCCGGTCATGCGCGAGCTCCGCCCATGCGTGTTGTAGAACAGTTCGAATTTGGATTTCAAAGCGCTGTCCTGACACATTGCGGTATTCAATGAGCGAGGATCTACTGCGATCAAAGGTGCATACCAAATGCGTTGATCTATACCCAATTCTGTCATCGCCCAAATCAGCATCTTTTGACGAAGAATTGTTTTCGTCTACTGAACAATTGGTGCGTATTATTTCTTCTACTTCGCTTAATTGATGTTCAAAATAAACTATTACGCGAATCCCAACTAGATCGGTAATGGATTCGCTTGGCTTTTTGTACTGTTTTCTGACAATCTTTTCCAGGCATGATGTAAGCGACTTTACTCTGCCCGACACGGAAAGGTATTCAATCTCCTTTGCCTCGAGCAGGCTTGAAATCAATCCTGTTGCTGCGTTGCATGTTCGTTGTAGCAGCGCCTCCCGAGAGCGGTAGAAATCCTGAAAATCTGACATGGCAACTACCTTGGAAAATTCAGCTATTAACTAGGTTCTGTTGACAAAGTATGGCAGCCATATCTTTGCGGCGGCCAGGGCAAGGAATGCTGCGAAGGATTTTCGGGTCTTGTCGTATCGGGTCGCGATGCGACGGAACTGCTTGAGGCGGTTGAACATCCGCTCTATGCGGTTTCGATCCTTGTATGCCCGGAAGTCGCAGGCAGGCGGGTTCTTCCGGTTGGCCTTCGGCGGAATGACGGGCCTGATCCCGTGGATCAGGAGTTCTTCACGCAGGAAATCGCCGTCATAGCCTTTATCGGCAAGGAACAGCCTCGGTTTGCCGACCGGTATCGCCAGCAGGTCCGGAACGGCGTTGTAGTCCGAAACCTCTCCGCCCGTCAGGATGAAGCCAAGAGGGCGTCCCTGACCGTCTGCTCGGGCGTGGATTTTCGTCGTAAAGCCGCCGCGTGATCGACCAAAAGCCTCCTGATAAGTCCCCCTTTAGCGCCCGCAGCCTGCGAATGGCCGCGAACCGTGGTGCTGTCGATCATGTGCTGCCAGTCATCCGTTAGCCCAAGTTCGACCAAGGTCTCAAGAAGAGCGTCCCACACGCCCTGTTCGGCCCAACGGCGAAAGCGTACATAGACCGAGTTCCACTTTCCGTAGCGCTCATGCATATCGCGCCAGGGGCAG
This sequence comes from Allorhizobium pseudoryzae, assembly GCF_011046245.1. NCBI lineage: Bacteria > Pseudomonadati > Pseudomonadota > Alphaproteobacteria > Hyphomicrobiales > Rhizobiaceae > Affinirhizobium > Affinirhizobium pseudoryzae. The sequence goes on along the minus strand of NZ_CP049241.1, from coordinate 3,405,130 downwards.
CCGACCCGAAGAACATGCAGCATACCGTTCAGGTATCGTCGATTATCGTGCGAGGGCCGGGATTTCCTACCACGTTCGGTGGGTAACAGACCCTCAATGATCCGCCACTCCATATCCGTCAGGTCGCCACGAGCCAAAGCTGCCTCCTAAAAAGCAGTCTTGAATCATGCTTCCGCTGATTTGGGAATCCACTTTGTCAACAGGACCTAGAAGTTATACACAAAAAAGGCGGAGCCGAAGCCCCGCCTTGATCTTTGACCGTAATCCGGTCTCCGGCGATTAACGCTTGGAGAACTGGAACGAACGGCGGGCCTTGGCCTTGCCGTACTTCTTACGCTCGACAACGCGGCTGTCGCGGGTCAGGAAGCCACCCTTCTTCAGAACCGAGCGCAGGCCCGGCTCGAAGTAGGTCATGGCCTTGGAGATGCCGTGACGAACGGCACCAGCCTGGCCGGAGAGACCGCCGCCGGCAACCGTGGCAATCACGTCGAACTGGCCGGCGCGTGCGGCAGCAACGATCGGCTGCTGCAGGATCATCTGCAGGACCGGACGGGCGAAGTATGCCGAATAGTCCTTGCCGTTGACGATGATCTTGCCGGAACCGGCCTTGACCCATACGCGGGCAACGGCGTTCTTGCGCTTGCCGGTTGCGTAGGAGCGGCCCTGTGCGTCAACCTTGCGCTCGCGAACCGGAGCGGAAGCCTGGGCGACCGTGCCGAGGTCCTTGAGAGAGGAAAGGTCAGCCATAATCAGGCGCTCCTTGTGTTCTTGTTGCTGAGCTTGGCGACGTCGAGCGAGACCGGCTGCTGGGCTTCGTGCGGATGGTTGGAACCGGCGTAAACGCGAAGGTTCTTCATCTGGCGACGGCCGAGCGGGCCGCGCGGGATCATGCGCTCAACGGCCTTTTCGAGAACGCGCTCCGGAAAGCGGCCTTCGATGATGGCGCGTGCCGTACGTTCCTTGATGCCGCCCGGGTAACCGGTGTGCCAGTAGTACTTCTTGTCGGTGTACTTCTTGCCGGTGAACACGACCTTGTCGGCATTGATGACGATGACATTGTCGCCGTCGTCGACGTGGGGCGTGTAGGTGGCCTTGTGCTTGCCGCGCAGGCGGGTTGCGATGATGGTGGCGAGACGGCCGACGACGAGACCTTCGGCGTCGATCAGCACCCACTTCTTCTCCACCTCGGCGGGCTTCTGTACGAAGGTAGACATGATAGCTCTCTTCTTGGTGATCCCAAAGCAAGGCTCAAGTCCTCGTCTCAGGGCGTTTTTTGTTGCTTGGTTGTGGCCGTCTGCACGGCCGGGGAAGCGCGCACGACACCGTGCCCGTATCCTGGCGGCGCTTATACGCAAGCCATGACAAAGCGTCAATCGGCGCCAATTCGGCGCTCTGAAAAATAGATAAGCAAATTCAATGGGTTGATGATGTGGTTATATGATACCACAATTTAGGTCAGGGAAAGCCCGTGCAGCCGGGTTCGAAAAAGCCGCCGCAATCCTCGGGAGAGGGGCGTTTGACGCAATGTTTGACGGGGCAATCGGCGCGGTCGCGTGTTGGAACGGTGGCGTCATCAGCAAAGTCGTCGGCCGTGCAGAACCGGCCGGACGAGACGTAACGGTCATAGAGCGTCACCCCGGTACGCCCGGGATAGCGCAGCACCGCGGCACCTTCGCGGGCGAGGGTGGATTGCACCGCCTGGCAGGTCATGCCGGTGGAATTGTACCGCGAGATGGCATGTGCCGGTGCGACCAGAACGAGAGACAGCGGTATGACGGACAGCAGAACGGGAAATGTCTGTCGCATCTTAGAATTCCTGTTAAAGCTCATGGAACGGAGATAGCGCACAATACCTTACGGCCAAGTGGCGCTGACGGCAATTTGGCCGAACTTGGAGGATGACGCGATGAATCACGATCGATATGACGACGGTTATGTTGCAGAGATCCTGAAGACGGTGAAAACCGTGGCCGTGCTGGGTGCTTCACCCAACCCGGTCAGGCCCAGCTACGGGGTCATCGGCTTCCTGTTGTCCAAAGGCTATCATGTGATCCCGGTCAATCCGGGCCAGGCGGGCAAGAAGATCCAGGGCCAGACGGTTTACGCCGCGCTGAGCGAAGTGCCTGAGGCGGTGGATATGATCGATGTCTTCCGGTCGCCGGAATTCATGGACGAGATCATGGACGACGTGCTGACCTTGTCCACCAAGCCGAAGGTGGTCTGGACCCAGCTCGGCGTGCGGGACGATGAAGCGGCAGCCCGTGCAGAGGCGGCCGGCATCAAGGTCGTGCAGGACCGGTGCCCGGCGATCGAATATCCCAGGCTGCTCGGTCATCACTGAACGCCACGCGCCGGCGCCATCCGGCGCTGGTGATAAAAAGCCGCTGCCATCCCGTCATTGGGCAAATCGGAAGAGGGCAGCGGTCGGGCATGCGAGCCTGTGGCTCATTCCCGTAGGAGTGGCGGCTCTGCCCGCATCACGTTGAGCGCCGGTGCGTTGGCGCAGTAATCTGCAAAATTCACCGGCGCCGTGCCGTCTTTCAGGTCGTACCGGCAGCGGCCCTTGTCCTGACAGGTGGCACAGGTCACCTGCATGTCGCGGAAAAGATCCGGCAGGTGCGCCTGAAGATCGGCCGGATCGATATGCAGCGCCTTCAGCATCTCGATCATCTCGTCGGCGCCATGGGCACCGGCGCGCACCACTTCGAGCAATGTGTCGAAATTGACGTTGCAATCCGCGGCCAGCTGCCGACGGCTTTCCGGGTCGAGGTTCACCAGCGCCCGTTCATCCTCGTGCCGGACCCTCAAGTCGGAATACCAATCAACGAGTTGTTTGCCGACCCGCTGCGCGAGATGGGATTTGGCATCGTTCATGGTCATGTCACGGCTCCAGGCTGATCATCTGCGATGAAAATGCCAGAGGCGCCGCAACCGACCTTGATCCTGGTCAAATCGGGAACAACCGGACGTGTTTTTCCATAAGCCGCCGAGGTGAGCAAAAATTTGCGCCCGATGATCGGATGTTGTGCACGGTCGCCTGTCCGTCTGCCGCAAGCGCCGTTATAGTCGCTGCTCTTGGCATCCAACGCACCGGACGCCGACAAAAGACACAACAGGGAGGATATTTCATGACCGATGCAATGCCAGGCTTTTCGACGCTCGCCATCCATGCCGGTGCCAAGCCGGACCCGGCGACCGGCGCCCGTGCAACACCCATCTACCAGACGACGTCCTTCGTGTTCGAGAATGCCGATCATGCGGCGGCTCTCTTCGGTCTGCAGCAGTTCGGCAATATCTACACCCGCATCATGAACCCCACCCAGGCGGTGCTGGAAGAAAAGGTCGCTGCGCTCGAAGGCGGCACCGCGGCCCTTGCGGTTGCCTCCGGCCATGCGGCGCAGATGCTGGTCTTCCACACGATCATGCAGCCGGGTTGCAATTTCATCGCGGCGAAGCGGCTCTATGGCGGCTCGATCAACCAGTTCGGCCATGCCTTCAAGAATTTCGGCTGGGAGGTACGCTGGGCCGATCCGGCCGATCCCGATAGTTTTGCGTCGCAGGTGGATGAAAATACCCGTGGCGTCTTCATCGAAAGCCTTGCCAACCCAGGCGGCACCTTCGTCGATATCGCCGCGATTGCCGAGGTTGCGCAGGCGCATGGCCTGCCGCTCATCGTCGACAACACCATGGCAAGCCCCTACCTGGTGCGCCCGCTGGAGCATGGCGCCGATATCGTCGTCCACTCGCTGACGAAATTCCTCGGTGGCCACGGCAATTCCATGGGCGGCATCATCGTCGATGGCGGCACCTTCGACTGGTCTGCCTCCGGCAAATACCCGATGCTGTCGGAACCGCGCCCGGAATATGCGGGCGTCGTGCTGCACCAGACGTTTGGCAACTTCGCCTTTGCCATTGCCTGCCGCGTGCTCGGCCTTCGCGATCTCGGCCCCGCCATCTCGCCCTTCAACGCCTTCATGATCCTGACCGGCATCGAGACACTGTCCTTGCGCATGCAGCGGCATTGCGACAATGCCGCGGCCGTCGCCGCCTGGCTGAAGGCGCATGACAAGGTGTCGTGGGTGCACTACGCCGGCCTGGAAGACCATCCGAACCACGCGCTGCAGCAGCATTATGCGCCGTCCGGCGCCGGTGCCGTCTTCACCTTCGGGCTGAAGGGCGGCTACGAGGCCGGCAAGAATTTCGTCGAGGGTCTGAAACTCTTCTCGCACCTGGCCAATATCGGTGACACACGCTCGCTGGTCATCCATCCCGCCTCCACCACGCACCGGCAGTTGACGCCGGAACAGCAGGTGGCCGCCGGTGCCGGGCCGGATGTCGTGCGCCTGTCGATCGGCATCGAGGACGTCGCCGACATCATCGCCGATCTGGAACAGTCGCTGGCGAAAGTCTAAGAAACGAAGGGAGGCGGGGCATCCAGCGCCGCCACCCTCACCGGAGCCCGCCGATGTCGCGTTTTCTGTCGTTCGACCTGTCTGCCATCACCCCGGAAGAGGGGGCGCCGGCACCGGACCGTCTGATCTCCGGCGATCCGCGCTTCACCACCTGGAATATCGAGGAGGCAGACGGCGGGCTTTATGCCGGCATCTGGCAATCGACACCGGGCAAGTGGCGGATCTCCTATGACGAGTGGGAGTATTTCCATATCCTCGACGGCTATTCGATCGTCACGGAAGAGGGCGGCGAGCCGGTTCATTTGAAGGCAGGCGACCGCCTGATCTTGCGACCGGGCTTCAAAGGAACCTGGGAAGTGATTGAAACGACTCGCAAGGATTACGTGATCCGGCTTTAGATCGTGTCTGCCAACAGCGATGCCAGGACGCGGTGACCGAGGCATCAATGATGAAGCGCATCAGCCTTTTTGGCCCTCACGGCGGAATTCCGCCAGCTCGTCGAGGGTAAAGCCCTTCATCGAGGCACGCAGCTCCGCCAGGTCCCGCTGAAGTGCTTCGATATCCACAGGCTTCATCGGTGCCGGCGCGGCTTTCAGCTCGACGATATTCCGGTTGTCTTCGGTCAGAACAACGGTCTCGCCGGCACGCACGAGCGTAATCAACTCGTCAAACTTTTCCTTTGCTTCGGCAATCGACACGTGGCGCATGCTGCAACTCCTGGATCGCCTTTTCAACATACACGCCTTTGGCTCGTTTCACGAGAGGCTGTCCAGCCCGGTCTACCAGTGCAGAACGACGCCAAATTCGGCAATCTTGTCATCGGTCGAGATCAAGCCCATTCCCTCCTGGATCGCCTGTGCCGCAATAATTCGGTCGAAGGGGTCACGATGGACGCCCGGCAACAGGCAACTGCGCACCATGTGGGCGCTCGTCACCGGAAGTTCCAGGAAACCTTCTTCATGCACCACCGCAGCGAAGTCGGGAAGCAGGACCGCGGCAGACGGCAACTTGCCTCGCACCCATTTGGTCGTGACCTCCCAAGCGGAGGCGGCACTGACAAAAATCTCATTGTCCCCGTCTTCCATCAGCCTGACGGCGGCCGGCGACAATTGCGGGCTATCGGACAGCCACCAGAGCAGCGTGTGCGTATCCAGCAGATACTTCATGCTTGGTCGAAATCGTGCAGAACCTCCGGCGACAGCGGTTCGAAGAATTCGTCGCCCACCACAAGGCGGCCTTTGAAGCGACCGGGACGACGTTTGCGCGCCGTCGCGGTTTCGATCGTTTCAAGCGCCTGCTCGGTCGTCTGTCGATCGCCGGTATCGAGGGCCTGAACGATAAGATCGAGTTCGCTCTGGTCAAACCGGATCTGCTCGGGCCCGGTGCTCTCACCGGCCACGATCATGCGTGTTTTGCCTGAGGATCTCGTTGACATGACAAGCACCCTGTTCCTCGGAAAACTATACGCTTCCCTGGCGAAAAGGGAAGGATCTGCTCACCAAGCAAGATCCAGCCGCTCCAGCCCGTGGAAATGATAGACGTCCTTCACAGCCGGCTTTTCCGCCAGCCGCAGCCCTGGCAGACGCTTGAACAGCAGCGGTAGCACGATGTTGAGCTCGAGCCGTGCCAGCGGCGCGCCGATGCAGAAATGGATGCCGGCGCCGAAGGAGAGGTTGGCGCCCTCGTTCCGCTCCGGCTGGAAGCGCAGCGGATCGGAAAACTTCTTCGGGTCGAGATTGGCGGCGGCGAGGATGAGGCTCACCTTGTCGCCGCGCTTGAAGGAAACGCCATCCACCTCGACATCTTCCAGGGCCCAGCGCTGGAAAATGTGCACCGGCGCACAGATGCGCAGCGTCTCTTCCACCGTTCGCTCTGTGGCAGCGGCATCGGCAAACATCGCCTGCGGATCAAGGCCGCTGTCGAGGATGACCCTGACCGAATTGCCGATCTGGTGCACGGTCGCCTCATGCCCGGCATTCAGGAGTACGATGGTGGTCGAAACCAGCTCGTCCTCGGTCAGCAGCTGGCCCTTGTGTTCGGTGTGGATCATGTGGCTCAAAAGGTCGTCGCGCGGGTTGGCGCGGCGCTCGGCAATCACCGTCTTGACGTAATCGGCGAATTCCTTTGCGGAACGGTCGGCGGCGTCCTCGTCGGCGCGGGAGCGCTTGAACATATACATGCCGACGTAATCATGGCTCCATTTGAGAAGCTGCGGCCCCATCGCCTCCGGAATGCCGATCATCCGGGCGATCATCGTGACCGGAATGATGTCGGCGAAGGAGGAGAGCAGTTCGGTCTGGCCGTCGGCCTCGAACCGATCGATCAGACTGTTGGCGAGCGTCTCGATCTCGCCGCTCATCTTTTCCACATGCCGTGAGACGAAGGCGCGGTTGACGAGCGTGCGCAGGCGGGTGTGCTCCGGCGGTTCGATCTCCAGCAGCGAATGGCGTTCGGCGAGGTCGAAATGCGCCGTGTGGGCGGCAGGTTCGGCCAAGCCCAACTCCTTGCGGCTCGCAATATGCAGGATCTGGCGGCCAAAACGGCGGTCGCGCAAAAGCGCGTTCACGTGGTCATAACCGCAGAAGAACCACTGCTTCTGCTCCTGCCAGTAAAACGTCGGACACCGCGCATGCAGCGCCGCATAAGCGCGGTTCGGGTCGCCGTAGAAGGCGGGATTGCGGGCGTCGAGCGAGACCGTGCGGGTGGCGGCGTCGATGTGGAGGAAATCGGGCATCTGTGTCATGCCCGATGGGGTAAAATATCTTGTGCGACAAGAAAAGCCGGTTTCGCCGCTTATTCGCCGACAGCCACACCTTCGCGCCGCGGGTCGGCGCTTCCCGCAAGGCCGGCGGGTGTGATCTCGATCGCGTGCAGGCCGGAATTCATCTCGGCAAGGTTCACGTCAAAGCCCAACGCATTCAAGGGATCGGCAAACTTTTCCGCCGCGGTGCCGGCTTCCAGGTCATACTTGCCGAAGCGGTTGATCAGATGCGGCTGTGCGACGATCTGCTCCACCGGCATGCCCCAGTCGATATAGGCAATCAGCGCCTGCGCCACATAACCGATGATCTGGCTGCCGCCCGGCGAACCGATGGCAAGTAGCGGTTGGCCGTCCTTCATCACGATGGTGGGCGACATGGAGGAGCGCGGCCGCTTGCCCGGCTCCACGCGATTTGCCACCGGCACGCCCTTGTCATGGGTCTTGAAGGAGAAGTCGGTAAGTTCGTTGTTGAGCAGGAAGCCGCCCGTCATCAGCCGCGAGCCAAAGCCGTTCTCGATCGTCGTCGTCATGGAGACGACATTGCCGTCCTTGTCGACGATCACGAAATGGCTGGTGGAGGGCAGTTCGATAGCCGCGCCGCGGCCAAAGAGAAGCGCGTGGTCCCAGGTCGGCTCACCCGCCTTCACCTGATCGGCCGGCAGCGCCCGGTCCGTATCCAGCAGCTTGGCGCGCTGGCCGAGATAATCCTTGGAGACGAGCCCCTTGATCGGCGAGGGCACGAAATCGGTGTCGCCGAGATACCGTTCGCGATCGGCAAAGGCGAGGCGTTGCGCATCGCCGATCAGCCGCCAGCTCTGCACGTTGTCCGGCTCGTAGCCCTTGAGATCGAAGTTCTCCAGCATGCCGAGCATCTGGCCGATGGCGACGGCACCGGAGGAGGGCGGCCCCATGCCGCAGACATCGAGCGCCCGGTAGGTCACGCAGACCGGTTGCCGTTCCTTCGTCCGGTAATTGGCAAGATCCGCCAGCGACAGAACGCCCGGATTGCCTTCTGCCTCCCGCACCGTCTTGACGATCGCCTCGGCAATCGGCCCGGTGTAGAAGGCATTCGCGCCGCCCTTGGCAATAGCAGCCAGTGTCTTGGCGTAATCCGGGTTCTTCAGGACGGTGCCGGCCTTCAAAGGCGCACCGTCCGGCCCGAAGAAATAGGAGCGCGGCCCCGCATAGCGTTTCAGCTTGTCGCCTTCGCCGGCCACCAGCGTGGCAAGTCTGGGCGAGACGGCAAATCCGCCCTGCGCCAGTTTTTCGGCCGGCGCAAAGAGATCCGCCCATGGCAGTTTGCCGAAGCGCTTGTGCACATCCTCCATCAGCCGCACGGTGCCGGGGGTGCCGACCGAACGGCCGCCGACGACCGCCTCCATGAATTTCAGCGGCTGCCCCTTGTCGTCGAGGAAGAGTTTCGGGGTGGCGGCCATCGGTGCGGTCTCCCGCCCATCGAAGGTGGTCAAGCTCTTGGATGCCGCATCGTAATAGACAAGGAAGGCACCGCCGCCGAGGCCGGAGCTCTGCGGTTCGACGAGTCCCAGCACCGTCTGCACCGCCACCAGAGCGTCGATCGCGCTGCCACCCTTGTCAATGATGGCGCGACCGGCCTCCGCCGCGAGCGGATTGGCGGCCGCCACCATGAAGGATTTCGCCTCGACCCGTTTCGCCGAGGTGATGGCGGTTGCCTTTTCGGGCGCCACCGTATCGGAGGCCTGCTGCGCGAAGCCCGCCGTCGTCTGCATCAGGACTGCTGTGAAGGTCGCAAGGAGGAAGGTGTGCCGCATGATGGCCTCCAGGTATCGGCTCTAAAAAAGCCGGGACGTTCCGTTACGGAATGCCCGCATGATGGAGGGGGAGTGTCGCCGACAAACGCCAGCAGGGCAAGTGTGGAGCGTGGATCAGATCCGACCGCCGGTGATCGGCACGAGCGCGGGGCGCTTCAGCAAGACGGGCTCCCGCTCCTCGTGGGTCGGATCGATGGCGCCGGGGCCGATCAGCTGGATGTCGTCCTTGAGGCTGCTGGCAATGGCTGTCCCGTTGCGGCCGTCAAACTTGGCGGCGTACAAAGCGCGGTCGGCACAGATCAGCATCTGGTCGAGATCCGCGGATGCGATCGGCGACAGCCCGATCCCGCAACTGACGGTGACGGACACGGACGTCCCCGCTTCATCGACCACGATGTCGCTGTGTTCGAGGGTGAGCCGGATCGCCTCGGTAATCCCGATGGCTTCTGCCGCTCCGCCGACCTGCATCATGCAGGCAAATTCCTCGCCGCCCATGCGCCCGAAGATGCCCCGCTGGCCAAGGCAGGTGGTGGCAACACGGCAAAACTCCAGCAGCACGGTATCGCCCGCCTTGTGGCCGTGCCGATCGTTGACCTGCTTGAAGTGGTCGAGGTCGAAGATCACGATCGCGATCTGGTTCTTGCCGCCGACGGCCTTGCGGCAAAGCTGGTGGAAACGGTCGAGAAGCCCGCGACGATTGAGGACGCCGGTGAGCGGATCGCTGTCTGCCAGGTGTTGCAGGTGGGCTTCCGAACGCGCCATCAGCAGCTGTGCACCGAGCAGGATGCCTGCCACCAGACAAAAGATGTTTCCGATGGCAAACGACGTCAGGTGCGGCATTTCGACGAAGCTGGACGGCCGGAGGTGAAAACAGTCGAAGGCCATCTTGAACATCAGGCAGGCCTGGACCGTGGAGACCAGCGCGAAGGCCAGACGCGTCAGGCGCTGTTCCTGGCGACCGTAAAGCAGCACCATGGCGAGCGTCAGATAGGATGCCCCCGCCGCCAGTTGAATGGCGACGCTGCGGGTCCAGAAGTTCTCCATGATGAAGGGCACGAGCAGCGCTGCAAGCCACGCGGCGAGAGGAGCAAGCGGAAAGAACCGCATCCGGTGGCCGTCATACAGCAACACGCCGTTGCACCAGGCGGCAATGCCGATCAGCATCAACCCGTTGCCGCCGATGACGGAGACGACATCGGGAACAACGCCGCGCAATCCGACCAGCGCAACGCCGATGCCGTGCAGGCCGAAGCCCAGTCCCCACAGGCCCGTGACCGCCTGCCGGCGGTCGTGCAGCCAGGCGCACACCATCAGGATGGCAAGTGTCAGGGCCTCCGTCGCCCAGAGCATCATGGCGGTCGCGTAATCCAAAAGACGGTCTTTCCTGCACAATCTCCACCGCCACATTGCGGGATAGAGTTTAAAAGCTGGTTGCTCCTGGAAGGAAATTGCTAACGATCCTCATTGTCCGTTGATGAAAAGGCCAAGGGATTAAGGATATCCACCGCCGACTCTTGAAGTGCGGTGCGTCCAAGCTCTATGTAGAGAGCTGACCTGATGAAGACGATTCCTGGCGCTGAGTTCAAGTCGTCGGGCGCCGATGAAACAAAGGAACACCATGAGAAATCCCGTTGATACCGCTATGGCCCTGGTGCCGATGGTCGTCGAGCAGACCAACCGCGGCGAGCGCTCCTACGACATCTATTCGCGCCTGCTGAAAGAGCGGATCATTTTCCTGACTGGTCCGGTCGAAGATCACATGGCCTCGCTCGTCTGCGCGCAGCTCCTGTTCCTCGAGGCCGAAAACCCGAAGAAGGAAATCGCGCTGTATATCAATTCGCCCGGTGGCGTCGTCACCGCCGGCATGTCGATCTACGACACCATGCAGTTCATCAAGCCGGCCGTCTCGACGCTCTGCATCGGTCAGGCCGCGTCCATGGGCTCGCTGCTTCTGGCGGCCGGTGAAAAGGGCATGCGGTTTGCCATGCCGAACTCGCGCATCATGGTGCACCAGCCCTCCGGCGGTTTCCAGGGCCAGGCCTCGGATATCGAGCGCCATGCTCGTGACATATTGAAGATGAAAAAGCGGCTGAATGATGTGTATGTGAAGCACACCGGCCGCACCTACGAGGAAGTCGAAAAGACCCTCGATCGGGATCACTTCATGGATTGTGACGAGGCGCTGGCCTGGGGTGTTGTCGACAAGGTTCTGACCTCGCGTCAGGAACTCGAAGGCGGCTCCGCGGATTGACGGTGGCGGTGCCGGCGAAAGTGTCACCCCGTTGTGACCGAAAACGGGGTTTCAACTCGCCGCGAAAGCGCTAATAGTTGCATATTAATGCTGTGTTGAAATTTTATGACATAGCATGCGGTCTGGACGGGGTTTCGTTGCCACCGGACCGGGGACAAGATTGATCCCTGCCGGCAGAGTACCCCTTGAAGGAGTGGCGGGCACTGCCTCCCCGTGAGGCATGCTGGTCGGCAAGAGAAGTGTCCGCGCCCGGATCACGGGCTGGCGGTGTGCTGGAAGGGAAGTGATATGAGCAAGGTCAGCGGCAGCAACGGCGGCGACTCCAAGAATACGTTGTATTGTTCGTTCTGCGGCAAGAGCCAGCACGAAGTCCGCAAGCTGATTGCCGGACCGACGGTGTTCATCTGCGATGAATGCGTCGAATTGTGCATGGACATCATCCGCGAGGAGAACAAGAGCTCCATGATGAAGTCCTCGCGTGACGGCGTTCCGACGCCGCAGGACATCATCAAGGTGCTGGACGAATACGTGATCGGCCAGAAGCAGGCGAAGAAGATCCTGTCTGTTGCCGTCCACAACCACTACAAGCGCCTGGCGCATGCGTCCAAGAACGGCGAAGTGGAACTGGCGAAGTCCAACATCATGCTCGTCGGCCCGACCGGTTGCGGCAAGACCTATCTCGCCCAGACGCTCGCCCGCATCATCGACGTGCCCTTCACCATGGCGGATGCCACGACGCTGACCGAAGCCGGTTACGTCGGCGAGGACGTCGAAAACATCATCCTGAAGCTTCTGCAGGCGGCCGATTACAACGTCGAGCGTGCCCAGCGCGGCATCGTCTATATCGACGAAGTCGATAAGATCAGCCGCAAGTCCGACAACCCGTCGATCACCCGCGACGTGTCGGGCGAAGGCGTGCAGCAGGCGCTTCTGAAGATCATGGAAGGCACGGTCGCTTCCGTTCCGCCGCAGGGCGGTCGCAAGCATCCGCAGCAGGAATTCCTGCAGGTCGATACGACGAACATCCTGTTCATCTGCGGCGGCGCCTTTGCCGGCCTCGACAAGATCATCTCCGCCCGTGGCGAAAAGACCTCGATCGGTTTTGCCGCCACCGTCAAGGCGCCGGATGATCGCCGCGTCGGCGAAGTGCTGCGCGAACTGGAGCCGGAAGATCTGGTCAAGTTCGGCCTCATCCCGGAATTCATCGGTCGTCTGCCGGTCCTGGCAACGCTCGAGGATCTCGATGAGGATGCGCTGATCCAGATCCTGTCGGAGCCGAAGAACGCGCTCGTGAAGCAGTACCAGCGCCTGTTCGAGATGGAAGACGTCGAACTGACCTTCCACGAGGACGCGCTGCGCGAGATCGCCAAGAAGGCGATCGTGCGCAAGACCGGCGCCCGCGGCCTGCGCTCGATCATGGAAAAGATCCTGCTCGACACGATGTTCGAACTGCCGGCGCTGGAAGGCGTGCGTGAAGTGGTGATCTCGGAAGAGGTCGTTCGCGGCGCAGCCCGTCCGCTCTACATCTATGCCGACCGCCAGGACGAGAAGGCCAACGTTTCGGCCTGATGAATAAGGGGCGAGGGACCTTGGGTGCCTCGCCTCATTTTGCCTTGCGGGTCCGATGCCGAACTTGAGGCATCACGCCGCAGGTGCCGCGCCAGCCAGAGAGGCTGATGGGCGGCGAACCGGATGGATGGCGAAAGGCGCCGATGCGCTTGTGCCTCCAGGGTTCCGACGGACTGACCAGTCACGCGTAAGCATCCCGTCCTAGTGTGCTCTCTTAGCGCTTCCTTCAATGGCGCGACGCGCAAGGCTTGAAAAGACCCGTTAAAACCTCCACTTTGGGGAGGAAAGAAGTGCCCGCCTCCTGTGGTCGGGCCGGCTCCCGGAAACGGGACGAGTGAAAGGAAATGACATGACGAATACAGCGTCTGCGGCACCTGGCGGGGATGTCTATCCGGTCCTGCCTTTGCGCGACATTGTGGTCTTCCCCCACATGATCGTACCTCTGTTCGTCGGGCGCGAAAAATCCATTCGCGCGCTGGAAGAGGTCATGGGGTCCGACAAGCAGATCATGCTCGTCACCCAGATCAATGCCGGAGATGACGATCCGGACCCGTCTGCCATCCACAAGGTGGGAACGGTTGCCAATGTCCTCCAGCTTCTGAAGCTGCCCGATGGCACCGTGAAGGTTCTGGTCGAGGGCCGCGCCCGCGCCCGGATCGACACCTACACGGGCCGCGAAGATTTCTACGAGGCGACCGCCAAGGTTCTCGCCGAGCCGGAAGACGATTCCGTCGAGGTGGAGGCACTGGCCCGCTCCGTGGTCTCCGAGTTCGAAAACTACGTCAAGCTGAACAAGAAGATCTCTCCGGAAGTCGTTGGTGCGGCAAGCCAGATCGAGGACTACTCGAAGCTCGCCGATACCGTTGCCTCGCATCTGTCCATCAAGATCACCGAAAAGCAGGAAATGCTGGAAACGGTGAGCGTGAAGGGCAGGCTGGAAAAGGCGCTCGGCTTCATGGAAGGCGAGATCTCGGTTCTTCAGGTCGAAAAGCGCATCCGCTCGCGCGTCAAGCGCCAGATGGAGAAGACCCAGCGCGAGTATTATCTGAATGAGCAGATGAAGGCCATTCAGAAGGAGCTCGGCGAGGGCGAGGACGGCCGTGACGAAATGGCCGAACTGGAAGAACGCATCGCCAAGACCAAGCTGACCAAGGAGGCCCGCGAAAAGGCGGATGCCGAACTGAAGAAGCTGAAGCAGATGAGCCCGATGTCGGCGGAAGCCACGGTCGTGCGCAACTACCTCGACTGGCTGTTGAGCATTCCGTGGAACAAGAAGTCGAAGATCAAGGCTGACCTGAACAATGCCGAGAAGATCCTCGAACAGGATCACTACGGTCTCGACAAGGTCAAGGAACGCATCGTCGAATATCTGGCGGTCCAGGCGCGTGCCACGAAGATCAAGGGCCCGATTCTGTGCCTCGTCGGTCCTCCGGGCGTCGGCAAGACCTCGCTCGCCCAGTCGATCGCGAAGGCCACCGGTCGCGAATATGTCCGCATGGCGCTTGGCGGCGTGCGGGACGAGGCCGAAATCCGCGGTCACCGCCGCACCTATATCGGCTCGATGCCCGGCAAGGTCATCCAGTCGATGAAGAAGGCCAAGCGCTCGAACCCGCTCTTCCTGCTCGACGAAATCGACAAGATGGGCATGGATTTCCGTGGCGATCCGTCGTCGGCCCTGCTCGAAGTGCTCGATCCGGCGCAGAATTCCACCTTCATGGACCATTACCTGGAAGTGGAATACGACCTGTCCGACGTGATGTTCATCACCACGGCGAACACGCTGAACATTCCGGCACCGCTGATGGACCGCATGGAGATCATCCGCATCGCCGGTTACACGGAAGATGAGAAGCGCGAAATCGCCAAGCGGCACCTGCTGCCGAAGGCCATCAAGGAACATGCGCTGAAACCGGAGGAATTCTCCGTCAGCGACGATGCCCTGATGGCGGTCATCCAGCAGTACACCCGCGAAGCCGGCGTGCGTAACTTCGAGCGCGAACTGATGAAGCTCGCCCGCAAGGCGGTCACCGAGATCATCAAGGGCAAGACGAAGACGGTGGAAGTCACTGCGGCCAACGTTCACGACTATCTCGGCGTGCCGCGGTTCCGCCACGGCGAGGCAGAGCGTGAGGATCAGGTCGGCGTCGTCACCGGTCTCGCCTGGACGGAAGTCGGCGGCGAGCTTCTGACGATCGAAGGCGTCATGATGCCCGGCAAGGGTCGCATGACCGTCACCGGCAACCTGAAGGACGTGATGAAGGAATCGATTTCGGCGGCTGCATCCTACGTGCGCTCCCGTGCCGTCGATTTTGGCATCGAGCCGCCGCGCTTCGACAAGTCGGACATCCACGTCCACGTGCCGGAAGGCGCCACGCCGAAGGACGGTCCGTCCGCCGGTGTGGCCATGGCAACCGCCATCGTCTCGATCATGACCGGCATCCCGGTCGATAAGAACGTGGCGATGACGGGTGAAATCACCCTGCGCGGTCGCGTGCTTCCGATCGGCGGCCTCAAGGAAAAGCTGCTCGCAGCCCTTCGCGGCGGCATCAAGAAGGTTCTGATCCCGGAAGAGAACGCCAAGGATCTGGCGGAAATTCCGGACAACGTGAAGAACAACATGGAGATCATTCCGGTCTCCTTGATGTCGGAAGTGCTCGAACACGCGCTGACCCGCAAACCGGAGCCCATCGAATGGGACGGTACGGTGGAAACACCGGTGATTGCGACGGTCGAGGGCGCCGAGGAAACCGGCACTTCGCTCGCCCATTGATGGGCTGTGAAGTGTGCGAAAATTGCACATAGCTGTGAAAAAGGCCGGCAAATCGCCGGCCTTTTTTGTGAAAACTGGTCTGTACCCCTTGTTTTTCAGGCCATTGCGGAGCTTTTGGGTTTGCGAAGGGGTCGTCAGAAACACGAGTCGCCCCCGACCGATCCATTGTATGTGAAACCATTGAAAGGGGTGGAAACATGAACAAGAACGAATTGGTATCCGCCGTCGCCGAAAAGGCAGGTCTCTCCAAGGCTGATGCCGCGTCCGCAGTTGACGCCGTATTCGAAGCCGTTCAGGGCGAGTTGAAGAACGGTGGCGAAGTTCGTCTTGCAGGCTTTGGCAGCTTCTCCGTTTCGCGCCGTGAAGCATCGAAGGGCCGTAACCCCTCGACCGGTGCTGAAGTCGATATCCCGGCTCGCAATGTTCCGAAGTTCTCGGCCGGCAAGGGCCTGAAGGACGCCGTCAACAGCTGAGGTCTGGCGCCGCCCCGCGGCGAAGCTCCTCGCGACCTGATCAAGGCCCGGCCCCTGCGCCGGGCCTTTTTCGTCTTGCTTGTCACCGTCCCGGTGATGGGATAACAAAACGAGCCGGCCAAAGACCGGCAGCGTTCTCAGGGCGGGGTGCAATTCCCCACCGGCGGTAGGAAGCTCAAGCTTCAAGCCCGCGAGCGCCCGTCAATGCGTCGTGCAGTGCGGGGTCAGCAGATCCGGTCGAACTCCGGAGCCGACGGTCATAGTCCGGATGAGAGAGAACGAGGCGCGCGCCGGCGATCCGCCGGCGTTGCACGCTGTTCTGTGCCTCGATAAGGGCAGGGGGCGGCGTGGTGCTTCGTCGTCCTGGTATCGTCAACCCGAGCCAGGAGCCTGTCCGTGAGTGCAAAAACTGCCGCCAAGACCTCAGCCCTTCGGTCCCGTGCCGTGATCGGCGCGCTGTTCATGGTGCTCGCCGGCATCGTCTTTGCGGCGCTCAACGTTGCCACGCAATGGCTCGCCATGGTCCTGCATTTTCCCGCCGCGTCCACCGCCTTCTGGCAGTATGGCTTTGCACTCGTCTTCAGCCTGCCGCTTCTGTGGCGGCTGGGCGTGCGGTCCATGCGCACGCGCTATCCGGTTCGCCATCTGGTGCGGGTGGCGCTCGCAGCGCTTGGCGTGCAGGCCTGGGTGGTGGGGCTGGCAACGGTGCCGATCTGGCAGGCGATCGCGCTCGTCATGACCTCGCCCTTCTTCGTCATCATCGGCGCCCGACTCTTCCTCGGCGAACGCATCGGCCTCCACCGCTGGCTGGCGACGGTGGCGGGTTTTGTCGGCGCCATGATCATCCTGCAACCCTGGTCGGCTGGCTTTACCGCCGCTTCCCTGTTGCCGGTCCTGTCTGCGCTTTTGTGGGGCGGGTCGTCGCTGATCATGAAGAACCTCACCCATCACGAGGCACCGGAAACGGTGACGGTCTGGCTGCTCGTCCTGCTGACGCCGATCAACGCCGCACTCGCGCTCGGCACCGGCTTTGCCGTCCCGGAGGGCATGAGCCTCTGGCTGCTCCTGTTTGCCGGCCTGTTGACCGCCTTTGGCCAGTACCTGCTGACGCTTGCCTACAATGCCGCCGATGCCGCCTATGTGCAGCCCTTCGATGATCTGAAGCTGCCGTTGAATGTCGCCGCCGGCTGGCTGGTCTTCGGTTACGCCCCGAGCGGCACGCTCTGGCTCGGCGCCCTTCTGATCCTCGCCGCCTCGCTGTCGCTCCTCCTGCGCGAGGCGCGCCAGGAAAGCAGGCAGGAAGCCGGACAGGAGACGATCTGACCCTGACGTCCCCGCCAAATAGGGGATCATGTCATCCCGCTGTCATGACCATGCCGCAAAAGCGCCCTGTTCAATGTCTGGACATGGAGGGCTGTTTCATGAAAACGAAGATTTCGCGCGCCGCGCTGACCGCGGCACTGCTGGCCTCGGTCGCGGCTCCCGCCGCCGCCGAACAGGTGTTCAACCGGATCGCCGCCTTCCCGGTGGCGCAGAACCTGCCGGCCGAAAAGGACAAGCTGACGCCGAGTTCGGCGGAAATCATCACCGCGTCCGAAGACGGCACCATGCTGATCTATTCCGACAGCCCGCTGGGCGCGATCGGCTTCATCGACATCACCGATCCCAAGGCGCCGAAGGCCGCCGGCGCGCTGATGATGGATGGTGAGCCGACCTCGGTTGCGGTTGCCGGCAAGAAGGTCCTCGCTGCCGTCAACACGTCCGAGAGCTATGTGAAGCCGTCCGGCCAGCTGCGCGTCGTCGATCTGGCGACGAAGAAGGTGGAGGCCAGCTGCGATCTCGGCGGCCAGCCGGATTCCGTCTCCGTGTCTCCCGACAAGAGCTTCGCGGCGATTGCCATCGAAAACGAGCGCGACGAGAAGGTGAATGACGGGGCGATCCCGCAGATGCCGGCCGGCGATCTCGTGATCGTCCCCCTGAAGGATGGCGCTGCCGACTGCGCCTCCATCAAGCACGTCACGCTGGCCGGTCTGGCCGATGTGGCTGGGGATGATCCGGAGCCGGAATTCGTCGCCATCAACAGCCTCGGCGAGGTTGCGCTCACGCTGCAGGAAAACAATGATATCGTCATCATCGACGGCAAGACCGGCACGGTGAAGACGAGATTCTCCGCCGGCAAGACGGCGGTCGAAGGCGTTGACACCAAGTCCGATGGCGCACTCACTTTTACCGGCAAGCTGGATGAGCGTCCGCGTGAACCTGATGCCGTGAAGTGGCTGGACAATGACCGCTTCGTCATCGCCAACGAAGGCGACTGGAAGGGTGGCACACGCGGCTTCACCATCTTCGACAAGACCGGCAAGGTTCTCTACGAATCGGGCTCTGCGTTCGAGCAGGCGATTGCCCGCATCGGCCATTTCCCGGACAAGCGCGCCAAGTCGAAGGGCGTCGAGCCGGAAGGTCTGGAAGCCGCGACCTTTGGCGGCCAAAAGTACTTTTTCGTGCTCGCCGAGCGCGCCTCGGTGGTTGGCGTCTACAAGGATACCGGCGCCGAACCACAGCTGACGCAGCTCCTGCCCTCGGGCATTTCCCCGGAAGGCGCCGTCGCCATCCCCGGCCGCAACCTGCTCGCCACCGCCAACGAAGTCGATCTCGGCAAGGATGGCGGCGTGCGCTCGCATGTGATGCTCTACCAATATGCCGAAGGCAGGCCGACCTATCCGACGCTCGTCTCCAAGGATGTCGATGGCAAGATCATCGGCTGGGGCGCGTTGTCCGGTCTGGCCGGCGATGCGGAAAAGGACGGCATCCTCTATGCGGTCTCCGATTCCTTCTACAGCATGCAGCCGTCGATCTTCACGATCGATGCCAGCAAGACGCCCGCTGAAATCACCAATGTCGTGCGTGTGACGCGCGGCGGCCAGCCGGCCCAGAAGCTCGACCTCGAAGGCATTGCGCTGGATGGCAAGGGCGGCTTCTGGCTGGCCTCCGAAGGCGACTCGTCCAAGCTCGTGCCGCACGCGCTTTACAACGTCGATGCCAAGGGCGAGATCAAGGCGGAGATCGGTCTTCCGGCCGAACTGCTTGCCGGCGAAACCCGCTTCGGTTTCGAAGGTGTGACGAGCGTCGGTAAGGGCGACGACCTGACGCTCTGGATGGCCGTCCAGCGCGAATGGAAGGACGATCCGAAGGGCAGCGTCAAACTCGTCGCCTACAAGCCGAAGACCAAGGAGTGGTCTGCCGTGCGCTATCCGCTGGACAAGGCGGGCGAGGGCTGGGTCGGCCTGTCGGAAATCACCGCCCATGGCGATTACGTCTATATCGTCGAACGCGACAACCAGATCGGCGACAAAGCGAAGCTGAAGAAGCTCTTCCGCGTGGCGATCGCGGATCTGAAGGGCGCCAAGCTCGGCGGCGAACTGCCGGTGGTCAAGAAGGAGGACGTGCATGACTTCCTGCCGGATCTGAAGGCCGCCACCAACGGGTACGTCGTGGACAAGCTCGAGGGCTTCGCCTTCGACAAGTCCGGCAAGGCCTATGCGGTGACCGACAATGACGGCGTGGATGATTCCTCCGGCGAGACGATCTTCTTCCCCGTCGAGATGAAAGCAATCAACTGACCGGCATCGTCGCCATCACTTGATCCATCACGATGGGCCCCGGCGTTATCGCCGGGGCCCATTTTCGTCACGCGCGGTTGAACGACAGGCTGCCACGGCGGCCTGAATGCGGGTTGCATCCGCCGGGCGGATGGTTTTCTATCCGCCCGCAAGGATAGGGGTGCCACATCATGCATTATCTGATCACCGGAACCGCGGGTTTCATCGGCTTTCATCTGGCCAGGCACCTCCTGGAAGAGGGGCACCGCGTCACCGGGTTCGATGGCATGACCCCATACTACAATCTTCGCCTCAAGGAGGCCCGACACGCGGCGCTCGGCCAGTTTCCAGGCTTCCGCCCGGTGATCGGCATGCTCGAGGATCAGCGCCTCCTGGAAAGCACGCTGGAGGAGGGGGCGCCGGAGGTGATCGTGCATCTCGCCGCCCAGGCGGGCGTGCGCTACAGCCTCGAAAACCCGAAGGCCTATCTCGATTCGAACCTCACCGGCTCCTGGAACATCCTCGAACTGGCAAAGACTGTCGGCGTGCGCCACCTGATGCTCGCCTCCACCTCCTCCGTCTACGGCGCAAACGACAAGATCCCCTTCGCCGAGGCCGACCGCGCCGACGAACCCTTGACCTTCTACGCCGCCACCAAGAAGGCGATGGAGATGATGGCGCATTCCTATGCGCATCTGCACAAGGTGCCGACCACCGCCTTCCGCTTCTTCACCGTCTACGGCCCCTGGGGCCGCCCGGACATGGCGCTCTTCAAGTTCGTCAAGGCAATGCTGGAGGACCGCGAGGTGGAGATTTACGGCGAAGGGAAGATGAGTCGCGACTTCACCTACATCGACGATCTCGTTCAGGGGATCGTTGCGCTCTCCAAGGTGGCGCCGGACGAATCGAATCGGGTGACGCTGCCCGGTGTCTCCGACACGCTGTCGCACCAGGCGCCGTTCCGCGTCGTCAATATCGGCGGCGGCCAGCCGGTGGGGCTGATGGATTTCGTCGAGACGATCGAGAAGGTGATGGGAAAGCCCGCGCGGCGAAAGATGCTGCCGATGCAGAAGGGCGACGTGCCACGCACCTATGCAAGCCCCGACCTTTTGGTGGCGCTGACCGGCCAGAAGCCGGAGATCGGCCTCGACGTTGGCGTGAAGGCTTTTGTCGCCTGGTATCTGGAAAACCGCGACGAACTGCAGCTCTGACGCTTTCGAGAGCGCTCTGATCCTGATGTCGGGGAAAACAGCGGGGCGGCCACGTACTCTCGTGGCAGCAACGTGACGTCAATCTGTCGCCCGAACCCGTTCTATAGATAACGGCGGTCGCGCCCCGCGGCGCTTGTGACAGAGGCAGCACGGGGTGTCCAGAGATTGTTGGCGAGTTGATTCGGGCGTAGATTTACGCGAGCCGTGCAAGCCGCCGCTCATCCGCCCTTCGGGCACCTTCTCTCCGAGGGGAGAAGAAGGCGCCGCAGCCCTTGCGAATCTCCTCTCCCCTTGGGGAGAGGGTGGCCGAGCGAAGCGGAGGCCGGGTGAGGGCTCGCACCTGCCAAAGCGCGACTGGAGGACACCAATGATCGCAAGTCTCATGCCCCCATGTCAGTACATGGGGGAAATAGTGCTTCCCACTTTGCGTGAATATGAGGAGACGACAAATTCCCGCCGGAGAGCCTACCTCGCCTGCATCGTGGTGTTTCATCTGAGGGACTATTTGAAGAAAGTGGAATAACCTGACCCGGCAGATGTAATGCGTAGAAGTTGCTCAACGGCTCGGCGAGTTGTCCACGCAGTCGCGACAGACTCAAAGCACTCAGTCAACAACGACAAGCAAAACAGCATCAAAGGGAGAAATGGTGGGCGATGAGAACCCGCCATTTGTGAGATTTTCCGGTATTTTATGGGATTTTGAGACACTTGGAAAAGTTGAGCGTTTTCAGTGCTTGGCCAGAACGAGTGTCTCGCGGGAAAGGCCGGTAGTTGCCATTCCCTTTCGTAGTATGGAGGTTAATCCATGACCTACCGGCTACGCTCCGAGTTTGAGGCTAAGCATGGGCGTCTGGCCGCGCCGTTTGCTTCCCTGGTCGCTGGCGAGATGCAGATCGTCGACCTGATCGCAACCTACCAGCTCATCCCATCTGACATGATGAGCCTGCGATCGATGGTCGATGGCGGCATTGAATTCTGGTCCCGTGGCCGCGACAGGCTGCGGGATCGCGTGGGGCTGAAGAAGCCTTCGGCCCGACTTCTCGACGATCGGCGCAAGGCTCGACTGACGCGGGCCATGGAGCACTTTTTCCATCGAGACGACTGCTTTTCCTTCACGGTCGCGCGGTTCGATCTCAGCGTCATGGAGTGCCGGCTATTCGTGTGGATGGTCCGTGACACCTTGGCCCGCTATGAGGCAGCGAGGCTTGCGCTGCGCAACGCCATGCTGATTGGCAATAAGCGAAGCCTGCCGAACACCTATCGGCTTGATCCGGCGAAGATCGACGACGCTGCAGAGCGGCGCCGTTTGGCCAGAAACGATAACTACATCCGCCACCTGCTCGGCAAGCGCGGCATGCGCGGCGGAACGATCTGCTACAAGTATCGCTTGCCTCTATCCGACGCCCTCCAGATCCGCGACAGCGCCAACGAGTGGAGGCGAGGCTGTGAAAAAGCCGAATAAGATCGAATGTAGGCAGGTCTCCGAGGAGGAGCTCCAAGAATACGCCAACCGCGCGAAGGAAAGGATACGAAAAGGGCTAGAAACGCGCGTTCCCTTCGACGTGTTGATAATGAACGAAACGTGGTCGGCTCTCGACGAGGTTACTGTTGCTCGAGAGCTTAGGGAGTATCTCCACAAGAATCCGCAGCGAGGAAGAGAGCTACTTCTACGAGAGTTGAAGGCTCAGAAGATCGACATCCCGGAGCTGTTCGGGGACGCGCCCGCCAATGGCCAGAAACTCGTTACGGCAACGCCGTACGTCTGGACGGACCCTTCAAACATCCCGAAACGGCGATGGCTTTACGGGCGCCAGTTGATCCGGGGGTTCGTCACCGTGACGGTTTCGCCTGGTGGCGTCGGCAAAAGCTCCCTGACGATGGTCGAGGCGCTTTCCATGGTCAGCGGGCGCCCGCTGCTGGGAAAGCAGCCAGAGGAGCGTCTGCGGGTCTGGTTGTGGAACCTTGAAGACCCTGCCGACGAGCTGCAACGAAGAATTCAGGCGGCGTGCGAGCATTATGACATTTCAGCCGAGGATCTGTCCGACGGTCTGTTCGTCGACAGTGGTAGGTTGCAAGGTCTGTGTATCGCTCAATCCGATCCGAAGGGCAGAACGGTTATCATTAAGCCCGTTGTCGCGGCTCTGGCTGAAGAGCTGATCGCGAGAAAGATCGACGTGCTGATCGTTGATCCGTTCGTTTCAAGCCACTCCGTCAGCGAGAACGATAACATGGCCATCGACAAGGTGGCCAAGACCTGGGGACGCTTGGCCGACGCCTGCGGCTGCGCAATCCACCTGGTGCACCATACGCGCAAGCTCGGATCTGATGCGGAGGTGACGGCAGAAAGCTCGCGAGGCGGGAAAGCCTTGACGGACGCGGCCCGCGTCGTTCGAACCATCAACCGCATGTCGGCAGACGAAGGGAAAGAGTTCGGTATCACCCAGCATCGGAACTTCTTCCGGGCCTTCGACGACAAGTCGAACATGGCGCCGCCGCCGGAGCTGTCCGAATGGTACGAGCTGCGCAACGTGGTGCTGCCGAACGGCGATCACGTCGGCGTCGTGTCGCGCTGGGCGCCGCCTGACGCCTTCGACGGTGTGACGATCGAGAACCTGAAGGCGGTTCAGGTGGCGATCAGCAGGGGCGATTTCCGGGAGGATATTCGCGCCAGCACCTGGGCAGGAACGGTCGTCGCGGAGGTGCTCACCATCGATGCCGGCAGCCCTCTGGGGCGCCACAAGATCAAGAGGCTGCTGGCGAAGTGGATCGACGCCGGCGCGCTCCGGATCGAGCTGGTGAAGGACGAAAAGCGACGTGACCGCGCGTTTGTGAGGGTCGGAGAATGGGTGTGATCGCACGCTGCTCCAGTCCTTTTTATGAACTGGAGCGCACTGGAGCACTGGAGCAAAACCCCTCAGATTTTGAGGGCGCTCCAGTTCAATATACCAACTGGAGCAGACTGGAGCACTGGAGCGCAAAGGATGCTCTGAAGGCCGGCTCGAGTTTGCTCCAGTCAAGCCGTCCGGCGCAGTCCAGTCACACCCCCTTTAGGGGGGGTGATGACTGGAGCACTGGAGCGAACTGGAGCGGCCTGCATCCGGGTGTGGGTAAGCGTCGGTCTGGCGAGGCGGTAGGGCGTGCCGGACTGGAGCGCGTGAGTAGACCTCACCAGTCAGGCGAACGCGCTTCAGTTCGGGGCGGCCGGGCGAGTGAGGGGGTAGGGGGTTTAAATCCTCAGGCCGACCCAAGGGTCGTAACCGCACAGGTCTCATGCGCAGATTTTTTATTTGCGGCTCGAATATTTCCCTTCCAACAGGGCTTGCTGCCCACTTTCGGGGGCCGGGCAATTGAAAAAAGATAATGAAAACAGCGTATTAGAGCGTATCTGTATGTCGAATATGACGAAAGCAGATAATATTTCCCACTCGGGAGATGAGGCTCTCCAGCTTGGCTTGCCTGGTATCGGTGCCCCTCCGATCGTGTGTGCCATATGCGGTGTGTCGTTCCTCTGGAACAGACGGGGAGGCCGGCAGCCACGCTACTGCTCGCAACAGTGTTCTGAAGTAGCGAGAAGAGAAAGCAAAAAGGCTTGGCGCGCAACCCAAGACACAGGCAAGGCAAATCGATCTGACGGCTTGATCTGCTGGGAATGTAACGCTCCGTTCTTCGTCGATGTCATCAGGCCCGGACGAATTCCGCACTACTGCTCGGTCGCTTGTCAACGCCGAGGACGGGCTCGCACCGACCGTGAACGCCGCTCTCGGCGCTTGAAGGGGTGAGCGATGGGCAAGGGTGTACCCGAGATCCGGATCAGTCGAGAAGACCGGGAGCGGCTTCAGCGCATCGCTGTCGTCGCTGCGGACGTCATCGGCGGTGACGATGGGAGGTGGCTTGCCGGTTGGTTGGCTCTCATACTTGCCGGGCTGCCAGCCGACATGTTCGTCAGAGACGATGCATTGCGGCGGCTGTACGAGGGCTACACGATTGGTGGGGATCTCGCCCGGCGAGATGAACTGCGCCGGTTATGCCGAAACTATGAGGCTGGCCGCTGGCGCTATGATCGGGACCGAGACCGGCCGCCTCCGAACTATGTCGGAACGCGTGATGAGTTGCTCTTTCTCGTCTTCAGACATAGCGACGGTTCGCCTCCGATCTCCGATAAACGGTTGATAGCCATTCTTTCAGGTGATTGTTTTTACAAGCGAAACGGGCGGCACAAAATGCGCTTTTCGTTTCCACAATAATCGCGGATGCTTGAACGAACGAGAAAGGTTGCTTCAATGACCAAGGTGGAGACGTTCCCGGAAGTACCAGGCGCTGCCGAGACGCTGGCGCTGTTGCAGGGATCGAGCGTTGTGCAGAAGGCGAAGGCCGAAAAGGCCCTTCGCCTTGCTGAAGAGCGCAAGGTTGCGGTGCAATTGCGTGATAAGCTCGACATCCAACGTGAGAAGCACTTTCATCAAAAGACACTTGATCTGAAGAAGCAGGCCGATGTCGTCCAGGCGGCCGAGAGAGCTTTACATGATGCAAAGGTGGCTTACGGTGAATTGTTCCGGAAGCATATGTGGGTCGGACAGGACCTTGATCATCAGTTCGACGAACTGACGAGGCAGCTCTTGCAATCCTACGATCCGGCCATCGATCTGTTCACTTCCGACATGCGTGATGAGTTGGACAAAGCGCATCGCTCGACAAGAGTTTCTCAGGAAATCGTTGAGAGACACCCTGTCACTGGCAAGATCAGTCGCCGGTTCGAAAGCAATTTCGAATCCGTGAACCAGCGGATTGCCGCTATCCGAGATGCGATGGACGCTGCAGAGCGAATGAAGCTTGAAGCTGATCAGTCGAACATCTCGGAGCGTCTTCAGCTCCTGCGCAACGAACTTCCGGCGGTGAAGCCATGACACGGGCAAGCGACACATCCATTCTTATCCGTGAGGGTCGTTTGCCTTCCGGCGCTTGCCTGCGGTCAGCAGGTGTTGTCGCAATGGCAAACGACAATGGTCGTTTGATCCGTTACCGGTTTTCCGACGATACGGTCGCTCGTGACAGTCACCGCATCCTGTCCGGCGCATGGGAATTCGCGAACTTTTTGCGTAATCCGGTTTTTCTTTGGGCTCACGATTCGAAGCAACTCCCCATTGGGCGAGTGGTCGAGCTTGGAGAAATCGGCGGTGTGCTGTCCGGAACTGTTGAATATGCCACTGCGGACATGAACCCGATGGCGGAAACCGTATTCCGGATGGTCAAGGAAGGCTTCCTGAATGCGACCTCGGTCAGTTGGAACCCGCTCAAATGGCGGTTGGCAAATGACCGTTCACGGCCCGGAGGCGTCGATTTCGAGCAAGTTGATCTTCTTGAAATCTCGCAGGTTCCGGTTCCCTCACTACCGACTGCACTGGCGTCGGCACGAAGCTGCGGTATCGACACGGCGCCAATGCGGAGTTGGGCTGAGAAAGCGCTCGATCAAAAGGATACACTCATGTCCCGAGACACACTCGCCGCCGTGCGGCGCGCGGCCGGCGCTCCGGCGGTCTACCCGTCGGCTATCGCGGATCCTGCTATCGGTGGTGGGGTCAGGTTTCCGACCCTTGGCAGTCAGCTCGTTGCAATCCGCAACGCTGTCCTGCGCCCGGAAAACACCGATCCGCGCCTTGTCCGGGCGCCGACAGGGTTGAATGAAGGTGACGCAGCCTTCGGCGGGTTTCTTGTCCAGCAGAACTTTGTCAATGAGCTGATCGGCAGTCTCTACGAGGAAAGCGAGATCGCGGCGCGCTGCGATCGCCGGATGACATCCGCTCCTCTCGCTGACATCAAGATGCCGGCGGTCGATGAAACGTCGCGAGCTGATGGCTCTCGCTGGGGCGGGCTGCAATCGTACTGGGCGGCTGAAGCTGAAGAAGTCAGCGCATCGCTACCGCGCTTCCGGCATATCGACTTCTCCAGCAAGAAGCTGATCTGCCTGGTGCGTGGAACAACCGAGCTGATGCAGGATGTTCCGATGCTGGAGACGCATATCCGTCGCGGGTTCGCTGCGGAAGCTTCGTTCAAGCTCGATCTCTCGGTTCTCTCAGGCAACGGTACAGGCCAGATGCTCGGCATCGTCAATGCACCCGCGACAATCGTGGTCGACAAGGAAACGGGGCAGGCGTCGGGAACCATCATCGCCGAAAACGTTCGCAACATGTGGTCGCGACTTCCTGCACCATCGAGGAAGCGAGCTGTATGGCTGGTCAACGAGGATGCGGAGCAGCAGCTTGAGCAGTTGACCAACGTCGTCGGCGCTTCCGGATCTCCGTCTCCGTCTGCCTCGTCGCTCTACATGCCTGCCGGATCGTCGGAGGGCAATCAATATCCCCTCTTGAAGGGGCGTCCAGTGATTGCGGTTGAGCAGTGCCCTGTTCTCGGTTCCAAGGGCGACATCGTCCTTGCAGACCTCGGTCAGTACATCATCGTCGATGGCGGCACCACGCCGGCATTGTCCGCTCATGTCAGATTCCTCAATGATGAGCTGATCTGGCGCTTTGTGCTGCGGGTTGATGGACAGCCGGCCTTTGCAAGCCCTGTCACCCCATTCAACGGCGGTTCAACGCGCTCGCCGTTCGTGGTTCTAGCTTCTCGCTGAGTGCAGCGAGATGGCGGCTCCTGTATGGAGGAGTCCCGCGCCAGGCGAACCGCCGGAGCTTGTTTATCGGCTCCGGCGGTTTGGTGTTTGCGGATGAGACCCAGAGATACTGCCAACAGGTCGTTGGGCCGCATTATCAACGTCTGCCCTTGTGTCGGTTGCCGAACAAACATTCATCAATGGGGGCAGTTGATGGGCGCAAGCGTCGTTCCAGACGGTTTGCAATTCGTATGGCAGCCTGAGGGCAGACTAGACGGTCGAAATGGCAGTCTGGAATTCGCTATAGGTGCAGGCCGGCCAAAATCTGCAAACAGAAGTCAAGCTACTTTGGATGGGGTTTTCCCATCATCTTCAGGTCTGTTGACCTTCCATCGTACAATGTGGTTGGGGCGATGAATTCGATCAGTCAGATAGAACAGCCCCAGTAGGGTATTCGAGAGTAGGTTGCCGAGAGCCAGCCCGTACAAACCCCAGAATACGACAAAGGAATAAATTACTGAATCCGGCCAGTATTTTTCCAAGATGTATGCTTGAACGGCAAAATACGCAAATCCCCCGAGGTATATACCGAGGGAGGTGAAGGCCAAGTATCCAAATAGGAAGCAAAGAAATCTTCGACGGGTTAACTCTTCTGGCGGTGCGCTACCGCTGTGTTTTAGCAACATCGGGCTCGAACCAGGCATTGGCTGATTCATTTCGTCGCCGCCAAAAGTTGCCACAGCAGCAAGCGATGCAACAAAGAAACCAGTGAGTATGCTGAGAAGGTCGCTTGAACGCCCCAATACGTCTATGCCTTTGAGGGCATCTTCCCGAAACTGCGAGGAGAAGACAGGCAGGAAAAAGAAGCACGCAAAAACCACCGGAAAAACCAGGTCAAACTTGATTTTTTCCGGATGGCTAATTCGCAGATACTTCAATGGGACGAATAATCGCCACATATCAAACCAGAAGCTTCTTCATTTCGGTCACCAGTTCCCCACTCATTGTTTCGCATATATCAGGCAACGGTGTTGTGAATTTGACCTCAGCCGTACGGATAAAAAACGCTTCACCAGCGTCCTGCTTGGCAGTATCTAGCTTGGCGCTCTGGGGCTTTGTGCTCTCGGGATCCTTCCACCGGACCCTCATGCTCTCATATCCGGCTCCCTTTGCCCATACCTTGATTTTCTCGACCATGCTAAGTTGATCGCCTTCGGGGAGTTTCTTTGAGATGGAGAGGTTCAGATTTTTGCGTGCCTGCTTGATGAACTTCGCCTCGTCGAACCCAAAGTCCTGTTCAACATAATCGATCAGTTCAACGTGAAGTAGGCGTCCTTCTGCGATCGAATTTTTCAGCTTTTCGGATGCGTGACCGACTAGCTCGACCATCGGGCGAGTTTTTACCTCGCTTTTTTCGTTACGCTTGAAGGTGAAGCTCAATTCGTCGCAAATGACCCGGAACTGCGACCGAAGAAAGTTCTGGATCAATGTTCTCCCGAAACCCGGGACATCTTCCATCACCATACGGTAGAAAAAGCTGCCTGGCGTTGCGGGGGTCATTCTAGCAACTACGTGCACCGATAGCCCGCCCACTTCATCATTGTCTTTCTCGAAGATCCTCACCTTCCCTGTGTGAACATTTGTCACGCCAGTATCAGCCTTCTCCCTGTCTCCGAGACAGAAGAGCATAGCCATTCCGTCACTGCCGTCTGCCAGCTTGACGATCGCCATATTGCTGAGTCGAATTATTCTCCGCTCGGCATCAATCGTCTCGACAGCTACGCCATTGTCGCATCTTTTCTTCAACTCAGGCAAAACCACGGCCAAATCGATGGGCGGCGCATCGGCTGGATGCGGAGCCATAGACAAGTCAAAATATAGAACGTATCGACGATTTTTCTGGAGCATACGCGTCCCTTAGCAACTTAGGCACGAAGTTCGTCACGCAAGGTAGCGCGAGTCAAGAGGCTTCATCATCCTGCGCAGGATTGATCCGTTGTCCGAGCGGGATGTCATTAGGATTGTTGTATGCACATCAATAGCTGCCATTCAGACCCCAGCGCGGATTACGACGGCATACCGAAAAGGTCTTCAGCACAAAGTGCCGGCTGTGCTCATCGGGCTCAGGCATCAGTGAACGGCGGGCCGAAGCCCGCCGCCGCTGTCAGGAGTTAAGCTCCGCAATGAACCGATAGCTTCCCTGCGGGATCGGCTTGCCATCGAACCTGAGGCCCTTGGTGCCTCTCAGTGACCGGCGAATACCGGTCTGAAGTGCACGGGCGCTAACTTCGGTAACATGCGCTGCCATCTCGGCGACAGCGTTCGCCTTTGTGTCCGCTACTCCGCAAGTGGGACATGTGCACCACTCTTCGCCTTCGGAGTTCGTCGAAAGCTGCGGAGAGATTCTGCATTCAGCGCAGATCATTTTCAGCAAGTGCTCTGACATCAGGAAGCCCCCCTCATTCGGGCGGCGATCTGTCGGCTTCCGACGTGACGCTTCTCTTTCAGAACCTCATTGATCCGCCCTTGGTTTACGCCAAAGTATGCAGCAATTTGGTGCTGAAACTGCCCATTCCATCTGTAGAGCCAGACCTTCACGGCGTCGTCAAAGCTCAGTCTTCGCATGTGTGCAGTCATATAAAGTTGTCCTTATATGACCTTGGAGAACTTGACAGGAAACGCGTTGACGGAGTACTCCTCCGGTGTGTTAACAGCGTCCGCAAGCCCTCCAAGGTCGTTGCGGTTGCGACACGGAGCCGGGGTTGCACCCCCGGCTTTGTCGTGTCGGTCATCGCAGATGATTCTGCGTCGACGGAGGATTAATCAACCATTAGGCTGACTCGAGTCAAGCAATGCGTGTTTCATCCCCACATTTCCACAGACCGTAGAAGATTTTTTCTTTATATTTTTATCTTCCGTGCGATTTTGGAAGATTTTCCTCGTTTTTTGCACTTGCGTCTGCGCCCTTCTTGATTCGTTCTTGGTGAGAACACAGCGGAAACGTCTTCCGAAGCAAGAAAACCGAAGTCTTTTCAAAATCTTATTGGCGAACACCGAATCATCACGCAGTAAGTCCCGCGTTTACTGTGAACGGCGCGGTCTTCCACGTATGCTTCCCGACGGCGTGGCGATCCGGTAAGGACCGCCGCAAGACTTCGAAAGGAGGGCCATGGGACGGCGAAAGATACCCTTCACACAGGACAGCGTGGTGCGTGCCATTCGCGCGGTGAAACAGTCTGGTATCGAGATTCGAAGCGTGCGGATCGAGTCGGATGGCGCCGTCGTCATCAACGGCGACTGCATCGACAGCGACGACGCTCTTATGCATGCAGAACTTGTGTCGCGGCCGAAGCCTTATCTCTAAGTGCCTGCACACCGTGCGTGGCTGAATGGACAACGCGGAAGATCAAGCATGGGACGGCGAACAATACCCTTTACGCAGGACGCGATCACGCGGGCAATCAAGGCGGTGCAAAAGGCTGGCGTCGAGATCCGCACCGTTCGGATCGAGCCGGATGGCACCGTCGTCATCAACGGCGATCGCGCCCGTAGTGGAGACGAACTGATGCCGGATCAGTTTGAGGCTAGTTCCAGAGGGTATTTCTGAAGGACACGTCGGAAATAATTTCCGCCTTCAGATCGGGCCTTACCAGGGCTCCGGTTGAAAACCTGTGCGACGGCTATCCTGCTGGTCAGTGCTGACAGGCGAGCAGTGAATGTCGACACGGGCGCCTGTTATTGACACTCTGTCGATCGTCAGTCCGGCATCCATTATAGCCTTCAGAGTAAGGCGTAGCGCCTTTTCGCTGACTCTGGTGCGAGTTGTTTGGGTTGGTTGCGCTTCGGACATGGGTGCAGCGACCTTTCTGAACCGCTCTGCGTTCCGAAAATATCAGGTTATCGGCACCCAGAAACAGGGTTATCGCGATCGCAGCAGATCTTTAGCGAGCTGGATGAACTTGCGCCTGTCTTCAGCTTCCCGTTCCTTGATACTGAGGTAGAGCATTTCGAGCTCTTCAATCTTATCACGCGGCAGCGGCTTACTCTCCCTCGCAATCATCTGCCAGCACACTCCAGCGATATCGTCGATCGAAGACTTGGCCGTTACCGCCTTCGGAGCGTCTGCCACCGGTAGGGGCTCGCTTGAGGCTTGTCGATCAAAATATTCATCAATGACTTCATCAGGCGGGACCGGATGTGCGGCGACGTACTGCTGAAATTCCAAGCTCTCCTGTAGCCGGACGATGATCTCCGAATTCATCGAGCGGCCGTTTTCAGCCGCGGCATCCTTGAGGATCTGTCTCATCCCATCCGGCAATCGGATCTGAAAGCGTTCAGCTAACTGGCTCGGGTATTTGTTTTCATCACTCATAGCCATGTGATTGCAACTTGCACCCAAAAAATCAATGAGTGCGACTTGCAATCATGCACCCATTATGTCAGCGTATGCATAGATGCAACTTGCACCTATGGAGATGAATATGAAAAGCGAACGCGAGACATATTTCGTTCGTATGCCTGACGGATTGAGATCGAGAATCAAAGAAGAGGCAGAGCGGAACCAGCGATCTATGAATGCCGAGATCGTATTTCACTTACATCGGGCGATGTTCGATCCGCTGGAAAACGAAAAAGCCGACGCACCGCGAGCCTAGGAAACTCGTGCGTCGGCTTTTCTAACCACACCCCAAAAGGAGTAATGAACATGGACAGCAATACACCGAAAGCCCTTGCCGAGGCAAGTCCCGGGCTGCAGGCGCTGCAGTGGAAGTACGACTTCAATAACATCGCGTTCGACGCCTTGGAGGAAAAACTTCAGGATCTGAGGAAGCAGCATCTGCCGGCTTTTCAGGCGGAGCATGGCAAAGGCAATTATGCGCAGGCCTTGTTCGAGGAACTGCCTGAAGTTCGACAGATCCGGAGGGCTATGGCCCAGCGCGACAGGAACGCGCTGAAGTATCGCCTCGAGTTTTACGGACATCCGGTCAAAAGCCCGGCTGACGGCCTTCTCAAGTTCGAGGATGCCAAACTGTGGCTTTTTACGCCGGAGGCCTCTGAATATGCCGACGAGATGGCGGAATGGTTGCGCAGTCTGGCTCCCTTTTTCCGGGAGCAATCCTTTCAAGCGAAGACTGATGTGCCGTCTGCTGGCGAGACTTCAACGCTCGGTCTTTCTGAGACAATAGCGACATTCCGCGCGACATGGGAACGGGCAATGGCCGAAGATCTGCACCGTGTCGAACCGGACATGACCGAGGTTCGGCCCTGGACGTCGCAGCTTGAGGCGCTGAAAGCGTGGAATAGTCCGGCGGCCAATATGGCTGATGCGCTGGAGGCGCTGCGGCTGGTCCGAGATGAAGCAAAGGACTTCGAAGAATCACCTCTCATCTTCTCCCTTGTGTCTGCCGCACTCGGTTTTCTCGAAAAGGTACCGGTCGGTGATGATGCCGATGTGGTGAAGCTTGACGCAAGCGAGACGCTGAACATTGACAGGGACCGGATCTATGACGGTGTAAGGGAGGCGCAAGCCATGGTGCGGCTTGCCCGCCAGGCGCTCCGGCAGATTGCCGTGATGCCGTTGGCCACGCCCTTCGCGGATTTTCATCAGGACATTTCCGACATCGCCCGCACGACGGAAGCAGCCGCCCGCTGCCTCGATACCGCCTTGAGCCGTATTGACCTGGTGGACGCGCAGGGGCGGGGCGAGGGGCTATCTGCCCGCGATGCCGGTACAACGGACCTCGATGCGTCGGCTGATGTTGGGTCGGCCACACTCAGCCTTACGCAAGCAATCGCCGACTATCATCGCGGGATGGCCGCGTATGAAGCCGCGCACTTCGATGGCGAACCTCCGGAGGGCTTCGATCAAGAGACATACGGGTGCCCGATGGATGTGCTTTCCGAGTGGAAGGGGGCAGCTGTCAGTGTTCCGGAAAGCTTGCTGGCGCTCGAAGTGGTCGTTCGAGAACTTGATGGATTTGCTTGCGCCAGTCCCTTGGTCAAGCCTCTGGTGTGCAGTGCTCTGACTTTCTTCCGTAAGCAAGAGTTGGAGGCCGCGCCTGTCTCAAAGTCCGCCGAACGCATCGGTCAAGCGGCCGATCTCGACGCGGTCTACGAGGTCGTGCGGGAAGCGCAAGCCATGGTGCGGCTGGCGCACCAGGCGCTTCGACAGATTACCGTGATGCCGCTGGCCACGCCCTTCGCGGATTGTCATCAGGTCATTTCCGACATCGCCCGCACGACGGAAGCCGCCGCCCGCTGCCTTGATACCGCCTTGAGCCGTATCGACCTGGTGGACGCGCAGGCGTCGGCGTCGGCATGATGGCGGGGCGGGAATCATGGAAAAGCTCAAGTTTGGCCTTGGCCAACGGGTGACGATCTTGAGAAGCCGCAAGTCCGGCAGGATCGAAGTGCGGGCGGAAGCTATCACTGGCCGTCATCGCTACTTCGTCCGCCTCGATCTGAAGATCGCCGGGCGTGATGCCTATTGGTACGCGGAATCTGATCTTATCGAGGAAGAGTGATGGCTCGGGTAGCGACATCAGAGGAGAGCGGCAAGCCGCCAATTCGGAAGAGGAAGAGCGTTCAGCCGACACTTCGAACGATTTCCCTGCAGAGAATCGCCCTGAGGCGCGACGAAGCGGCGGCTACGCTCGGAATTTCCCCGTCAACCTTTGACGGATGGGTTCGAGCCGGCAGGATGCCTCAGGCTGTCAGGGTGGGCGGTATTGCTCTATGGGATGCCGAGAAGGTTCGAAGCGCCTGGCGCGACCTTCAGGAAGCGGCCGAGGGTGATGCCCTCGACGACGGACCAAACCCGTTTGACGGGGTCGTGGTTTGATGAAAACCCAACTGCGATACCTGGTGCATGATCCGGATGAGAAGGGAAGGGACCGCTTTTATGTTCGCCTGAAGATCGGCGGGCGGTTCCAAAAGAAGCGCATTCGCCAGCCGTTCAAGGATGCGGCTGGCGAGATCACGCAGGATTTCATGCTGGCCTATTTCGCGGCTATTACGGAGTTGCGGGGTGATGCCGCCGGTGAGGAAGCGGCAAAGCCGAAAGCCCCTGTGATTCGGGAAGAGACATTCAACTGGCTGTTCGACCAGTATTACCGATCGCCGGAGTTCATGCGGCTGGACAAGGCCACGCAGAAGGACAAGCGAAGCGTATTGAGCCGGTTCGCGGAGAAGGCGGGAGATCATCCCTATAAGAAGTACCGACGCGAGGACATGGAGCGAAGTCAGCTCGCCCGGAAGGATACACCGGGCGCTGCCGACAAGTTGGTGAAGGTGCTTCGCGCCGTCTTCAACTGGGCCATGAAGCGTAATCCGAAACTGATGAGCCACAATCCGGCCATTGGCATCGCGCCTATCAACCGGAAGAAAGGCGGCTTCCACACCTGGACGCCCGCCGAGATCGATATCTATCGCGCGCATTGGCCGATCGGGACCGTGCCGCGTCTGGCGATGGAAGTCATGATCACCGTCGGCGCCCGGCGATCCGATGCCGCATCGATCGGTCCCCGCAACGAGTTCATGCGAGACGGTCAGCGTTGGCTGCGGTTTACGGCCTACAAGGCTCGGAACCGCTTCCCGGTCGAGATCGAATCTCGTCTAACGCCGGAGCTGATCGAGGCGTTGCAGAAAACGCCGACAGGCAGCAGCTATATAATGAATGCCCGAAACGCATCGTTCACGATCGAGAGCTTCGGCAACGCGTTCAAACGCTGGTGCGTCGAAGCTGGGCTCCTGGAGTGTTCAGCGCATGGCCTTAGAAAGGCAGCGGCTGTGGCCTATGCCGAGAGCGGTGCAAGCGCGCCGGAGTTATGCGCCGTGTTCGGATGGTCGAACCTCAGAACTGCGCAAATCTACATCGATCAGGCGGAAAAACGGAAGCTCAGGGTGAACGCCTACGAGCGTCGACAAGCGCATGAAAAACTCAAAAGTGTCTCGTTTTCCGGCGGCGGAAAGACAAGCGAGACAAACGAGGGAAAAAGAGATGAGAAATCAAACCCATAATTTGGGGATGGTGGGCGATGAGAGACTCGAACTCCCGACATCTTCGGTGTAAACGAAGCGCTCTACCAACTGAGCTAATCGCCCGGACGTTTCAGCGAACCAGTGTCCGCCGCGTCGGTGGCCGTGATCTATGCGGATCGCGGAAAAGACGCAAGAGTGTTTGTGAAGTTTTTTTGATTTTTTTCGCGCCGACCGGTGTGGGTTCACGGAAAATCCCTGCAAAACCGGGTATTTGAGCAAAGGCGCATGGCGCATCATCCACAGCCCTGTGGATGCTTGGGGAAAGGGGGCGGCATCATTTTCCGCTTCGTCACGGTTTTGTCTTCAAACCTGCTTGACACCTCCAGATGAACCCCTTAGAGAGCCGCACATCGATTGGCGCTGCCGATCGACGGGGTTGGTTTTCCCCTTTGAAATGCGCGGGTGTAGCTCAGTCGGTTAGAGTGCCGGCCTGTCACGCCGGAGGTCGCGGGTTCGAGCCCCGTCACTCGCGCCATTCAATTCAAGACCTTGCCGCTTCATGTGGCAGCAATGCGCGGGTGTAGCTCAGTCGGTTAGAGTGCCGGCCTGTCACGCCGGAGGTCGCGGGTTCGAGCCCCGTCACTCGCGCCATTTCCTGTCTCTCTTTCGGAATGTCTTGACGATCGCCGGAGGCGATGGACAGCAGGGTTATTGGCTCACTCGGAGCCGCGCGCGGAGGCCTTGATCTCTTCGTCCACCTCTCGCGTCAACCGTTCGCGGGGCGAGGGCGTGTCGAGTGCGCGCCGCACTGCCTGTTCGTCCTCGGGCGAGGGCGTGATCGGAGCGCTCGAATCGTCGGGCGGCCCCGGACCCGTCTGGGCGATGCTGGCGTTCTTCGGGCGGTCATTGCTGCCGGTGCTCATCTTTTCGTGATTGGCCATGATTTTTCTCTCCTGTTGAGGCCCCAACTCGTGCGGCGCCGATATGTGCCAGGCGGGGTCTATCTCTTTGGGTGCGACGTTTTATCTCGGTGTGCTAAAATAGTCGGCGGGACCATTGCACGGGCTCTGTTCCACCCTTATCTGCCGTCAAGACAGTTGTTTGCGGAGCATGCCGTTACGGGACTGGGCCCGAGGGCGGCGCGGTCGGTGGCTGTGTCGATAACATGAAGGCCATCATCATGTTATTCCGCGTCTTCGACAGTTTTTGCTGATATGTTCCCGTGGCGGGCCGAAGTCTGAAGCAATACATAGCGGGCATTCGGATTTGTGCCATTTTGGTGCGGGACCGGTCGTTCAAAGCTCTTGCGCCCGGACCCTGCCTGCGCTAGTCACGGCTTGTTGCAATGCACGTTCGCTTGCCGCGCATTCGCTTTCGTGCCGCCCGGCACTGCTTGGCAAGCAGGGATCGAATACCATGACAGAACTCCTGAGTTCCTATGTTCCGATAGCGATCTTCATAGGCATCTCTCTCGTGATCGGCATCGCGCTTCTGATTGCGCCGTTCGCCGTTGCCTACAAGGCGCCCGATTCGGAAAAGCTCTCGGCCTACGAATGCGGTTTCAACGCCTTCGACGACGCGCGCATGAAGTTCGACATTCGCTTTTACCTGGTGTCGATCCTCTTCATCATTTTCGACCTGGAAGTGGCGTTCCTCTTCCCCTGGGCTGTGTCCTTCGGGGAAATCGGCTGGTTCGGCTTCTGGTCCATGATGGTCTTCCTCGGGGTTCTGACCATCGGCTTTATCTATGAATGGAAGAAAGGAGCGCTGGAATGGGAGTAGTGGACAATTCCTCCACCCTCATGGCGCCGCAGCCCAAGGGGATCATCGATCCCCGCACGGGCAAGCCCATCGGCAGCGACGACGCTTTCTTCGGCGAGATCAACAATGAGCTCGCCGACAAGGGTTTTCTCGTCACCTCGACCGACGAGTTGATCAACTGGGCCCGCACCGGCTCGCTGATGTGGATGACCTTCGGTCTCGCCTGCTGCGCCGTGGAAATGATGCAGCTCTCGATGCCGCGCTATGACGTCGAGCGGTTCGGTTTTGCGCCACGCGCCAGCCCGCGTCAGTCCGACGTGATGATCGTTGCCGGCACGCTGACCAACAAGATGGCGCCCGCTCTGCGCAAGGTCTATGACCAGATGCCGGAGCCGCGCTATGTCATCTCCATGGGCTCCTGTGCCAATGGCGGCGGCTACTATCACTATTCCTATTCGGTGGTGCGTGGTTGCGACCGCGTGGTGCCGGTGGATATCTACGTTCCCGGCTGTCCCCCCACGGCGGAAGCGCTGCTGTACGGCGTGCTTCTGCTGCAGAAGAAGATCCGCCGGACCGGAACGATCGAACGCTAAGGGCGAGGACGCATTATGAGTGAAGCCCTGAACGAATTCGCCTCCTACCTCGCCGAAGTGCGGCCGGGTCTTGTCGCATCCTCGACGGTTGCCTATGGCGAGCTGACGCTGACGGCGGATGCCGACAAGCTGATCCCGCTCTTGACCTTCCTGCGCGACGACGTGCAGTGCGGTTTCGTCAACATGATCGATGTCTGCGGCGTCGACTGGCCGCAGCGCGCGCGCCGCTTCGACGTGGTCTACCATCTGCTCTCGCCGCGCCAGAATATGCGCGTGCGCGTCAAGGTGGAGACGGCGGAGGACGAAGCAGTGCCGTCGGCCTGTTCCGTCTATCCGGGCGCCGACTGGTTCGAACGCGAGGCCTGGGATCTCTACGGCATCATGTTCACCGGTCACCCGGACCTGCGCCGCATCCTCACCGATTACGGTTTCGAAGGCCATCCGCTGCGCAAGGATTTCCCGCTCACGGGTTTTGTCGAGGTGCGCTACGACGACAGCGCCAAGCGCGTCGTCTACGAACCCGTCAACCTCAGGCAGGAATTCCGCAGCTTCGATTTCTTGAGCCCCTGGGAAGGCACGGATTACGTGCTGCCGGGGGATGAGAAGGCAAAGGCTTAAACGGTTTTTTGGGGCGAATAGCGAGTAGCGAATAGCGAATAGTTGTCGCCATACAGAAAGGACAAGGCAGACGATCAGCTCTTACAAAGATCTGAAGGTGTGGCAGCAAGCAATTGAACTCGCTGTTCAATGTTATCGTTGCACCGAAGATTTTCCGAAGAGCGAGCTTTACGGTTTGACGTCGCAAATCAGGCGGGCGTCAACCTCCGTGGCGGCCAATATCGCGGAAGGCCACGGACGGGAAAACACCGGAAGTTTCGTTCAGTTTCTGAGAATCGCGCAAGGATCGTTGAAGGAGTTGGAAACGCATCTCATCATTGCGCGCAGGGTGGACACCATTCCTGGGCAGGAGTTTCAGAGCTTGATCGATCAATGTGATGAAATCGGAAAGATGATGCGTTCGCTGATCCGAAGCCTGCAGGAGAAGACATGAGCGGACTGGATCAACTATTCGCTATTCGCTATTCGCTAATCACCAGCGCGGAGCGCGCCAATGACTGAACACAACGTCCGCAATTTCAACATCAACTTCGGCCCGCAGCACCCTGCGGCGCACGGCGTTCTGCGGCTGGTTCTCGAGCTGGACGGTGAAATCGTCGAGCGCGTGGACCCGCATATCGGCCTTTTGCACCGCGGCACCGAAAAGCTGATCGAGGCCAAGACCTATCTGCAGGCGCTGCCTTACTTCGACCGCCTCGATTACGTCGCGCCGATGAACCAGGAGCATGCCTACTGTCTGGCGGTGGAAAAGCTGCTCGGCATCACGGTTCCGATCCGCGGCCAGTTGATCCGCGTGCTCTATTCGGAAATCGGCCGCATCCTGTCGCATCTTCTGAACGTCACGACGCAGGCCATGGACGTCGGCGCGCTGACGCCGCCGCTCTGGGGTTTCGAAGAGCGCGAGAAGCTGATGGTGTTTTATGAGCGCGCCTCCGGCTCGCGCATGCACGCCGCCTATTTCCGTCCGGGTGGTGTCCACCAGGACCTGCCGGTCGAACTCGTCGAGGATATCGGCAAGTGGTGCGACCAGTTCCCGGAAAAGCTCGATGACATCCACGGGCTCATCACCGACAACCGCATCTTCAAGCAGCGCAACGTCGATATCGGCGTCGTGAAGCTGGAAGACGCCTGGGCCTGGGGTTTCTCCGGCGTCATGGTGCGCGGTTCCGGCGCCAAGTGGGACCTGCGCAAGTCGCAGCCCTACGAGTGCTATGCGGACCTCGATTTCGACATCGCGATCGGCAAGAACGGCGACTGCTACGATCGTTACCTGATCCGCATGATCGAAATGCAGGAATCGGTGAAGATCATGAAGCAGTGCGTCAACCGCCTGCTGTCGGATGCCAAGACCGGCCCGGTCTCGTCGATCGACGGCAAGGTCGTTCCGCCGAAGCGTGGCGAGATGAAGCGCTCGATGGAAGCCCTCATCCACCATTTCAAGCTCTACACCGAAGGTTTCCACGTGCCGGCCGGCGAGGTCTATGCCGCCGTCGAAGCGCCGAAGGGCGAATTCGGCGTCTACCTCGTCTCGGATGGCACCAACAAGCCGTATCGCTGCAAGATCCGCGCCCCGGGTTACGCACACCTGCAGTCGATGGACTTCATGTGCCGTGGCCACCAGCTCGCCGACGTGTCGGCCGTGCTCGGGTCGCTCGATATCGTGTTCGGAGAGGTGGACCGCTGATGGCCCGCGTCGCTCTCGCTCTCCTGGCTTGCCTGTTTTCGACGGCTGCGTTTGCGCAGTCGCTCGGAGCAGCCGTCGGGACGGAGCGGGGAGGCGACGCCACCATGGCGCAACTTCTCTCCAGGGAGTATGAAATCAAGTCTGCCGTGCCCAATGGATCGAAGCTGATCGTTTTCATGCAGAAGGGTACGTCTGCTTATGCCTGCGAATTCGTCAATGTCACGAAGACGCGTTGTGCATCGATCAATTGATAAGGCGTGAGAAAGAATGTCCGTTCGTCGACTAGCCGAAGATCAGTTCCAGCCGGCCGCTTTTGCCTTCACTGCGGATAACGCAGCCTGGGCGGAAGCGACGATCCGGAAATACCCGGAAGGGCGCCAGCAATCGGCGGTCATCCCGCTGCTCATGCGTGCGCAGGAGCAGGACGGCTGGGTCACGCGCGCGGCGATCGAATTCGTCGCCGAAAAGCTGTCGATGCCCTATATCCGCGTACTGGAGGTTGCGACCTTCTACACGCAGTTCCAGCTGAAGCCGATCGGCACGAAGGCGCACGTCCAGGTGTGCGGTACAACGCCGTGCATGCTCAGAGGTTCCGAAGCGCTGATGGAGGTCTGCAAGCGCAAGATCCATCACGATCCCTTCGCGCTGAACGCCTCCGGCACGCTCTCCTGGGAAGAGGTCGAATGTCAGGGCGCCTGCGTCAACGCGCCGATGGTGATGATCTTCAAGGACGCCTATGAGGACCTGACGCCCGAGCGTCTCGAAGAGATCATCGATGCGTTCGAGGCAGGCAAGGGCGCAGACGTGAAGACCGGCCCGCAGGTCGATCGTCACACCTCCGCACCGGAAGGTGGCCCGGTCACGCTTCTCGAAGAGGTGAAGCCGGTCCGCACCAACCTCGAAGCCCAGCCGGAAGCGCCGGCGGCTCAGGTGCCGCCCGCCGAAGCTGCTCGTCCGAAGGACACCGCCGCCGAGACCAATGCCTCGCTGAAGACGCCGGTCACGGCACCGGCCGCGGCGGAAGCCAATGCCAAGGCTGCCGAAGCCGGTCCGCTCTCGGCCACCAAGGCCTCCGATCCGGATCCGAAGGCGCCCGGCAGCACCGCCGAAGGCGCACCGGTCAAGGTTTCGCTCGACGATCCGTCGCGTCCGCAGGCCATCGAGAAGCCGGCGGTCGTCGATGACCTGAAGCTGATCTCCGGCGTCGGCCCGAAGATCGAAAATACGCTGCACGAACTCGGCATCTACACCTTCGCACAGGTTGCGGCCTTTACGCCGGAACAGTCGGCCTGGGTGGATAGCTACCTGAAGTTCGGCGGCCGCATCCAGCGCGATGACTGGATCCGCCAGGCCGATGCGCTCGCGCGTGGCGGTGAAGAAGAATATGTCCGGGTTTTCGGCAAGAAGCCGCGGTAAGAGGTGAGACATGCTTAAGGATCAGGATCGCATCTTTACCAATATCTACGGTCTCAAGGACAAGTCCGTGAAGGGCGCCATGAGCCGTGGCCATTGGGATGGAACCAAGCAGATCATCGAAAAGGGCCGCGACTGGATCATCAACGAGATGAAGGCGTCCGGTCTTCGCGGTCGTGGTGGTGCAGGCTTCCCGACGGGCCTGAAATGGTCCTTCATGCCGAAGGAAAGCGACGGCCGCCCGCATTACCTCGTGGTCAATGCGGACGAGTCCGAGCCCGGCACCTGCAAGGACCGCGACATCATGCGCCACGATCCGCATACGCTGATCGAAGGCTGCGTGATCGCCGGTTTCGCCATGGGTGCCCACACGGCCTATATCTATGTGCGCGGCGAATATATCCGCGAACGTGAGGCGCTGCAGGCGGCGATCGACGAGTGCTACGATGCCGGCCTCCTCGGCACGAACAACAAGTGCGGCTGGGATTTCGACATCTACGTCCATCACGGCGCCGGCGCCTATATCTGCGGCGAGGAAACCGCGCTGCTCGAAAGCCTCGAAGGCAAGAAGGGCCAGCCGCGCCTGAAGCCGCCGTTCCCGGCCAACATGGGCCTCTATGGCTGCCCGACCACGGTCAACAACGTCGAATCGATCGCCGTTGCCCCGACCATCCTGCGTCGCGGCGCCTCCTGGTTCTCCTCGATCGGACGTGCCAACAATGTCGGCACCAAGCTGTTCATGGTCTCGGGCCACGTCAACAAGCCCTGCACCTTCGAAGAAGCGATGGGCCATTCCTTCCGCGAACTCATCGAGCGCCACTGTGGTGGCATTCGCGGCGGCTGGGACAATCTTCTGGCCGTCATCCCGGGCGGCGCGTCCTGCCCGGTCGTGCGCGGTGAAGACATGGCCGATGCGATCATGGATTTCGACGGCATGCGCGAGGTCAAATCCTCGTTCGGCACCGGCGGCATGATCGTGATGGACAAGTCCACGGACATCATCAAGGCGATCTGGCGCATTGCGGCTTTCTTCAAGCATGAAAGCTGCGGCCAGTGCACGCCGTGCCGTGAAGGCACCGGCTGGATGATGCGTGTTCTGGAGCGCATGGTGAAGGGCAACGCGCAGAAGCGCGAGATCGACATGCTGTTCCAGGTTTCCAAGCAGATCGAAGGACACACGATCTGTGCTCTGGGTGATGCGGCCGCCTGGCCGATCCAGGGCCTGATCCGCAACTTTCGTCCGGAGATCGAACAGCGGATCGACCAGTACACCGCCCGTGCGACCAGCGAAGGCGCGGTACTCGAAGCAGCGGAGTGACAACGGATGGCAGGTGACGCAGGCAAGACTGGTACGGATCAATCGACGGACAAACCGTCGATCGGATTTTCTCTGCCGTTTGCCGAGCGCGCGC
The DNA here is from genome assembly GCF_011046245.1 of Allorhizobium pseudoryzae. Lineage (NCBI taxonomy): Bacteria > Pseudomonadati > Pseudomonadota > Alphaproteobacteria > Hyphomicrobiales > Rhizobiaceae > Affinirhizobium > Affinirhizobium pseudoryzae. Next base: position 3,362,229 of record NZ_CP049241.1, on the reverse strand, counting down.
CGGCCAACCCGATGGAAGTCATGGCGGCGGCAACGGCGGCCGGCATGGCCCTCAGCACCCAGTTCGCCAGCGCCTTCTTCGGCATGATGCAGGCGGCCATGGAAGCGACGGCCAAGCCGTCCGTGGCGGCTCAGCCAAAGGCGCCTGAAGCGCCGGTCCAGCCGATCGTGAAGGCCGCCGAGCCGGTCAAGGTCGAGATGGTGCCGGCACCGGTGGTGGCGAAGGCTGCGGCACCCGAGGCAAAGCCTTCGGTCGCAACCAAGCCTGCCGAAAAGCCGGTGGCAAAGGTGGCAAAACCGAAGCCGGCAGCAAAGGTCGCCGCCGTGCCTGCGGAGAAGCCCGCGGCAAAGGCTGAGCCGGTTGCTAAGGCAAAGCCGAAGGTCGGGCCGAAGGCGGAGAAGCCTGCAAAGCCTGTGAAGGCTGAAAAGGCAGCGGTTGCCCCGGTGGCGACACAGCCGGTGGCGGTGGCCGCAAAGCCGCAGCCGCGCAAGAAGGCAGCCAAGGCCGCCGATGATCTGAAGAAGATCTCCGGCATCGGCCCGAAGCTGGCGGAGATGCTGGGTGGCATGGGTGTGACCCGTTTCGCGCAGATCGCCGCCTGGACGGATAAGGATGTGGAGCATGTCGACCGCGAGCTTGGTCTCGATGGCCGTATTGCGAAGGACAATTGGATCGCGCAGGCAAAGGCCCTGCTGCGGTGACGGAATGTGTCGCTGGTCTCTTCCGATCGAAGAGGGCAGGGGACTGGAAACAGGACGTAAGTGACGATGGTTAAGCTCAAGGTAGACGGCAAAGAGATCGAGGTTCCGGATCACTTCACGCTGTTGCAGGCGTGCGAGGAAGCTGGTGCCGAAGTTCCGCGCTTCTGTTTCCATGAACGCCTGTCGGTGGCCGGTAACTGCCGCATGTGTCTGATCGAGGTGAAGGGTGGCCCGCCGAAGCCGGCAGCCTCCTGCGCTATGGGCGTGCGCGACATCCGTGGCGGGCCGAACGGCGAACTGCCGGAAGTGTACACCAACACGCCGATGGTCAAGAAGGCACGCGAAGGGGTGATGGAGTTCCTGCTCATCAACCACCCGCTTGATTGCCCGATCTGCGACCAGGGCGGCGAGTGCGACCTGCAGGACCAGGCCATGGCATTCGGCATGGACGCCTCGCGCTACACGGAAAACAAGCGCGCGGTCGAAGACAAGTATATCGGCCCGCTCGTCAAGACGGTGATGAACCGCTGCATCCACTGCACGCGCTGCGTCCGTTTTACGACGGAAGTCGCCGGCATTTCCGAACTCGGCCTGATCGGCCGCGGTGAGGATGCGGAAATCACCACCTATCTCGAACAGGCGATGACCTCCGAACTGCAGGGCAACGTGATCGACCTCTGCCCGGTCGGCGCTCTGACCTCGCGTCCCTTTGCCTTCACCGCCCGTCCGTGGGAACTCGGCAAGACCGAATCGATCGACGTCATGGATGCTGTCGGCTCGGCGATCCGTGTCGATACCCGTGGCCGCGAAGTGATGCGCATCATGCCACGCGTCAACGAGCAGGTGAACGAGGAGTGGATCTCCGACAAGACCCGTTTCATCTGGGATGGCCTGAAGACCCAGCGTCTCGACCGGCCGTATGTGCGCCGCGACGGTCGTCTGCAGCCCGCCACCTGGGGTGATGCCTTTGCCGCGATCAAGGCCGCAGTCTCCGCCACCACCGGCGCCCGCGTCGGTGCGATTGCCGGCGACATGGCCTCGGTCGAGGAAATGTATGCGATGAAGGAACTGCTGACCGCGCTTGGTTCGCAGAACATGGATTGCCGCCAGGATGGCGCCAAGCTCGACCCGTCGCTCGGCCGCGCTGCCTATCTCTTCAACCCGACCATCCAGGGCATCGAGGATGCTGACGCGCTGCTGCTGATCGGTGCCAATCCGCGCTTCGAGGCGGCTGTGCTGAACGCTCGCATCCGCAAGCGCTGGCGCCGTGGCACGCTGCCGGTCGGCGTGATCGGCGAAGCCTCCGACCTGCGCTACACCTACGAGTACCTCGGCGCCGGCACCGATACGCTGAACGAGCTGGTGAACGGCTCGAACAGCTTTATCGAAAAGCTGCGCGCCGCCAAGAAGCCGATGATCATCGTCGGTCCTGGCGCACTTGTGCGCGAAGACGGCGACAGCATCCTGGCTGCAGCGGCAAGCCTTGCCGAATCGGTTGGTGCGGTCGGCGAAGAGTGGAACGGTTTCGGTGTCATCCACACCGCCGCCTCACGCGTCGGTGGCCTGGATCTCGGCTTCGTGCCGGGGGCCAATGGCGCCAATGCCGCGACCATGCTGCGCTCCATGGACGTGCTCTTCCTGCTCGGTGCGGACGAGATGGAATTCTCCTCCAAGCACGCGAAGTTCACCGTTTATATCGGCAGCCACGGCGATGCCGGTGCACACCATGCCGACGTCATCCTGCCGGGCGCTGCCTATACGGAAAAGTCGGGCACCTGGGTCAACCTCGAAGGCCGCGTCCAGATGGGCAACCGCGCCGGTTTCGCACCGGGTGAAGCCCGCGAGGAATGGGCGATCCTGCGCGCACTCTCCGACGTGCTCGGCAAGAAGCTGCCGTTTGATTCGCTGTCGCAGCTGCGCCAGAAACTCTATGCGGCCTACCCGCATTTCCGCGAGCTGGACGAGATTGCGCCGGGCACCGCCGACCAGATTGACACGCTCGCCAAAAAACCGGTGAGCATGTCGAAGTCCGGGTTTGCGTCGCCGATCAAAGACTTCTATCTCACGAACCCGATCGCACGTGCTTCGGCCGTGATGGCGGAATGTTCTGCGCTGGCCCGCAACAACTTCAAGGCTGCGGCAGAGTAAAGGCTTAAAATAACATGGACTCTTTCTTCTTGACCTATCTCTGGCCGGCGATCGTCATGATCGGTCAGTCCCTGTTGCTGCTGGTCTGCCTTCTGGTCTTCATCGCCTACATTCTCTTGGCTGACCGCAAGATCTGGGCTGCCGTTCAGCTGCGCCGTGGCCCGAACGTCGTTGGTCCCTGGGGTCTGTTCCAGTCCTTCGCCGACCTTCTGAAGTTCGTCTTCAAGGAGCCGATCATTCCAGCCGGCGCCAACAAGGGCGTCTTCCTGCTGGCACCGCTCGTCTCGGTGACGCTGGCGCTCGCCACCTGGGCGGTCGTGCCGGTCAACGAAAACTGGGTGATCGCCAACATCAATGTCGGCATCCTCTACGTCTTTGCGATCTCCTCGCTCGAAGTCTACGGCATCATCATGGGTGGCTGGGCGTCGAACTCGAAGTATCCGTTCCTCGGCGCGCTGCGCTCGGCGGCACAGATGGTGTCCTACGAAGTCTCGATGGGCCTCATCATCGTCACCGTTCTGCTGACGGTCGGTTCGCTGAACCTCTCGGATATCGTTTTCGCGCAGAAGGATGGCATCGGCACCATGCTCGGCCTGCCGAACACCTTCCTCGACTGGAACTGGCTCGTCCTGTTCCCGGCCATGGTGATCTTCTTCATCTCGGCGCTCGCGGAAACCAACCGTCCGCCCTTCGATCTTCCGGAAGCGGAATCGGAACTTGTCGCGGGCTTCATGGTCGAATATGGCTCCACCCCGTACATGATGTTCATGCTGGGTGAATATGCGGCCATCGTCCTGATGTGCGCGCTCACCACCATCCTCTTCCTGGGTGGCTGGCTTCCGCCGGTGGATGTGTGGTTCCTGAACTGGGTCCCGGGCATCATCTGGTTCATCCTGAAGGCCGGGTTCGTCTTCTTCATGTTCGCCATGGTGAAGGCCTTCGTTCCGCGCTACCGCTACGACCAGCTGATGCGTCTCGGCTGGAAGGTCTTCCTTCCGCTGTCGCTCGTCCTGGTCATCGTGACTGCATTCGTTGTCAAGCTGACGGCTGGCGCCTAAGGGGCGCCGCCGACCGGCTGAAATGGAGAATAACAATGGCAAGTCTGGCACATTCCGTCAGTTCGCTGTTTCTGAAGGAGTTCGTCGGGGCGTTTTTCCTGTCGATGCGCTACTTCTTCAAACAGAAGGCCACCATCAACTACCCGTTCGAAAAGGGGCCGGTCTCGCCGCGCTTCCGTGGTGAACATGCGCTGCGCCGTTATCCGAACGGCGAGGAACGCTGCATCGCCTGCAAGCTGTGCGAGGCGATCTGTCCTGCCCAGGCCATCACCATCGAAGCCGGTCCGCGCCGCAACGACGGCACCCGCCGCACGGTGCGTTACGACATCGACATGGTGAAGTGCATCTATTGCGGCTTCTGCCAGGAAGCCTGCCCAGTCGATGCCATCGTCGAAGGCCCGAACTTCGAGTTCTCCACGGAGACCCGCGAAGAGCTCTACTTCGACAAGCAGCGTCTGCTGGACAATGGCGACCGCTGGGAACGTGAAATCGCGCGCAACATCTCGATGGATGCGCCGTATCGTTGATCGATTGACACTGCCGGCGCCGGATCGCTCCTGTGCCGGACCGATATTGAAGCTTTGAACCTGGCCGGTAAAACCGACCGCCAGGTTTTGACGGTGAGGGGTTCTTGGCCTCACTGGGGAAGACGAAAAGGCACCACCATGGGTTTGCAGGCTGTTTTCTTCTATTTGTTCGCCTTCGTCGCGGTCGCGTCGGCGTTCATGGTCATTTCGGCCAGGAACCCGGTGCATTCCGTGCTCTACCTGATCCTGGTGTTCTTTAACGCCGCCGGTCTGTTCCTGCTGACGGGCGCCGAGTTCCTCGCCATGATCCTGCTCGTCGTCTACATCGGCGCGGTCGCGGTTCTCTTCCTCTTCGTCGTCATGATGCTCGACATCGACTTCGCCGAGCTTCGGTCCGGCATCCTGCAGTATGCGCCGATCGGCGCGCTGGTCGGGCTGATCGTCGCCGCCGAACTCATCATCGTCGTCGGGGGCAGCTTCATCACGCCGGAAGCCGCCAAGGCGATCACCATGCCGATCCCGTCTCCGGCGGTGCGCACCAACACGGCGGCACTCGGCGACGTGCTCTATACAAATTACGTCTACTTCTTCCAGGTGGCAGGTCTCGTTCTTCTCGTGGCCATGATCGGCGCAATCGTGCTGACGCTCCGCCACCGGCAGCACATCAAGCGCCAGGACATTTCGAAGCAGGTGGCCCGCACGCCGGCCACCGCCGTCGAAGTGGTCAAGGTCAAGCCTGGCCAGGGTCTCTGAGCGCGCGATCAAGGAACAGCGAATATGGAAATCGGACTTTCTCATTACCTGACCGTCAGCGCCATCCTCTTCACGCTCGGCGTCTTCGGCATCTTCCTGAACCGGAAGAACGTCATCATCATCCTGATGTCGATCGAACTGATCCTGCTTTCGGTCAACCTGAACATGATCGCGTTCTCCTCCTTCCTGAACGATATCGTCGGCCAGGTCTTCGCGCTGTTCATTCTGACCGTCGCGGCTGCGGAAGCGGCGATCGGTCTTGCAATTCTGGTGGTCTTCTACCGTAACCGCGGCTCCATCGCGGTCGAAGACGTCAACATGATGAAGGGCTGATCAGGTCATGATCTATAAGGCTATCGTCTTTCTTCCCCTGATCGGCTTCCTGGTCGCCGGCCTGTTCGGCCGTTCGATCGGCGCCAAGGCATCCGAATACGTCACCAGCGGCCTGATGATCATTGCCGCCATCCTGTCGTGGATCGTCTTCTTCGACGTGGCGCTCGGCCACAGCGAAAGCCACGAGGTGATCAAGGTCACCGTGCTGCGCTGGATCCAGTCCGGCGGCCTCGATTTCGAATGGGCCTTCCGCATCGACACGCTGACGGCGGTGATGTTCGTGGTCGTCAACTCGGTCTCGACGCTCGTTCACCTCTATTCGATCGGCTACATGCACCACGATCCGCATCGGCCGCGCTTCTTCGCCTACCTGTCGCTGTTCACCTTCGCCATGCTGATGCTGGTGACCTCCGACAACCTGGCGCAGATGTTCTTCGGCTGGGAAGGCGTGGGCCTTGCCTCGTACCTGCTGATCGGTTTCTGGTTCAAGAAGCCGTCCGCGTCGGCAGCCGCGATGAAGGCCTTCATCGTCAACCGCGTCGGCGATTTCGGTTTCGTGCTTGGCATCTCCGGCATCTTCGTGCTGTTCGGCTCGATCAACTTCGAGACGATCTTTGCCACCGCCCAGACCTATCTGCCGGCGGAAGGCTCGGCCGATGCCGGCCAGGCGGTCATCAACCTCTTCGGCATGCAGCTCGACAAGGGTCATGCGATCACCGGCGTCTGCCTGCTGCTCTTCATGGGCGCCATGGGCAAGTCCGCACAGTTCCTGCTGCACACCTGGCTGCCGGACGCGATGGAAGGCCCGACCCCGGTCTCGGCCCTCATTCACGCCGCAACCATGGTCACCGCCGGCGTCTTCCTCGTCGCCCGCATGTCGCCGCTGTTTGAACTGTCGCCGGATGCGCTGACCGTCGTCACCATCATCGGTGCGATCACCGCCTTCTTCGCGGCGACCGTCGGCCTCGTGCAGAACGACATCAAGCGCGTCATCGCCTATTCGACCTGTTCGCAGCTCGGCTACATGTTCGTGGCGCTTGGCGTCGGTGCCTATGGCGCGGCCGTCTTCCACCTTTTCACGCACGCCTTCTTCAAGGCTCTCCTGTTCCTGGGCGCCGGCTCGGTCATCCACGCCGTCGATGGCGAGCAGGACATGCGCCACATGGGTGGTCTGAGAAAGCACATCCCCTATACCTTCTGGGCGATGACGATCGGCACGCTGGCGCTGACCGGCGTCGGCATCCCGGGCACGATGTTCGGTTTCGCCGGCTTCTTCTCCAAGGACGTGATCATCGAATCCTCCTTCGCCTCCCACTCGGCGGTCTCGGGTTTCGCCTTCACGCTTCTGGTCGTCGCAGCACTCTTCACGAGCTTCTATTCGTGGCGTCTCGCCTTCCTCACCTTCTTCGGCAAGCCGCGTGCCTCGTCGGATGTCATGCACCACGTGCATGAGAGCCCGATGATCATGCTCCTGCCGCTCGCCTTCCTCACCGTCGGCGCGATCTTCGCCGGTGTCGTCTTCGAAGGTCACTTCTTCGGCCACGAATACAACGAGTTCTGGAAGGGCGCGCTGTTCACCGGACCGCACAACGAGATCCTCGAAGAGTTCCACCACGTTCCGCTGTGGGTGAAGTGGAGCCCGTTCGTGGCGATGCTCACCGGTTTCGTGACAGCCTGGTACATGTATATCAAGTCGCCGCAGACACCGAAGCGTCTCGCCGAGAACCACCGGATCCTCTACCAGTTCCTGCTCAACAAGTGGTACTTCGACGAACTGTACGATGTCCTGTTCGTCCGGTCCGCCAAGGCGCTGGGCCGCTTCCTCTGGAAAAAGGGTGACGTCGCCGTCATCGATGCCTACGGCCCGAACGGCATTGCCGCCCGCGTCGCAGACATCACCCGCGGTGTCGTGCGCCTGCAGTCCGGCTACCTCTATCACTACGCGTTTGCGATGCTGATCGGCATCGCAGCCCTCGTCACCTGGATGATGCTCGGGAGTTCCCTCTGATGACCGATTGGCCGATTCTCTCAACGGTCACCTTCCTGCCGCTCGTCGGCGTCGTTCTCCTGCTTCTGACGCGGGAAGACGGCCCCTTCGGCCGCCGGAATATCCTGAACGTTTCGCTTTTGACGACCGTCTTCACCTTCGTCGTGTCGCTGTTCATCTGGATCGGGTTCGATAATTCGAACCCCGGCTTCCAGATGGTCGAAAAGCATGAGTGGATGAACACCGGCATCGCCTACCATCTGGGCGTCGACGGTATCTCCATGCTGTTCGTCATCCTGACGACCTTCCTGATGCCCTTCTGCGTTCTCGCCAGCTGGGAATCGGTCGAGAAGCGCCTGAAGGAATACATGATCGCCTTCCTGCTTCTGGAAGTGGTCATGATCGGCGTCTTCGTGTCGCTCGATATCGTTCTCTTCTACGTCTTCTTCGAAGCGACGCTGGTGCCGATGTTCATCATCATCGGTGTCTGGGGCGGCAAGGATCGCGTCTACGCATCCTACAAGTTCTTCCTGTATACGCTGCTCGGCTCGGTGCTGATGATGGTCGCCATCATGGCCATGTACTGGCAGGCCGGCACGACGGATGTGACGGAACTCCTGAAGTTCGGCTTCCCGGCGGGCATGCAGACGTGGCTATGGCTGGCCTTCTTCGCCTCGTTTGCCGTCAAGATGCCGATGTGGCCGGTCCATACCTGGCTTCCGGATGCCCACGTTCAGGCGCCGACGGCAGGGTCCGTCATCCTGGCCGGCGTCATGCTGAAGCTCGGCGGTTACGGGTTCATCCGCTTCTCGCTCGCCATGTTCCCGCTGGCGTCTGACTACTTTGCGCCCTTCGTCTTCACGCTGTCGGTTCTCGCCATCATCTACACCTCGCTGGTCGCGATGATGCAGGACGACATCAAGAAGCTGATCGCCTATTCCTCCGTCGCCCATATGGGTTACGTCACGATGGGCATCTTTGCGGCCAACCAGCAGGGCATCCAGGGCGCCATCTTCCAGATGCTGTCGCACGGCATCGTGTCTGGCGCGCTCTTCCTCTGCGTCGGCGTGATCTATGACCGGCTGCACACCCGCGAGATCGCGGCCTATGGCGGCCTCGTCAACAACATGCCGAAATATGCGGTCGCCTTCATGGTCTTCACCATGGCCAATGTCGGCCTGCCGGGTACCTCCGGTTTCGTCGGCGAATTCCTGACGATCATCGGCGTCTTCCGCGTCAACACCTGGGTGGCGCTGTTTGCCGCAACCGGCGTCATCCTGTCGGCTTCCTATGCGCTGTGGCTCTATCGCCGGGTCATCTTCGGTGCGCTGGAGAAGGAAAGCCTGAAGGGCCTGCTGGATCTCAGCACCCGCGAGAAGGTGATCCTCTATCCGCTGGTTGCCTTGACCATCTTCTTCGGCGTCTATCCGGCTCCTGTCTTCGACGCGACGGCGGCTTCGGTAGACCTGCTGATCAACAACTACTCCGCTGCCCTGCAGGCGGCCGGGAAACTCGCACTGCTGGTGCATTGAGACGGGACACGACTGGACATGACTGCTGAAATCCTGCTTGCGAGCCTGCAGATCTCGACGCCCGAACTGATCCTTGCGGTCGGTGCGCTGGCGCTCCTGATGATCGGCGTTTTCTCGGGCGACCGGTCGGCTCCGACGGTCACCGGCCTTGCCGTGGCGATCATGATCGCCGCGGGTCTCTGGCTCGTGTTTGTCCCGACTGAAGGCGAAGCCTGGGGCGGCGCCTTCATTCTCGATCCGTTCAGCCGCTTCATGAAGGTGATCGCGCTGGTCGGTTCCATCACCGCCATGGTGATGACGGTCGGCAATGCCCGCTCCGAACAGCTCGACCGCTTCGAATTCCCGGTCCTGCTCGTTCTCGCCACGCTCGGCATGATGCTGCTGATCTCGGCCAACGACCTGCTCGCCGTCTACATGGGCCTCGAACTCATGTCGCTGGCGCTCTACGTGGTCGCTGCGATCAACCGCGACAGCCTGCGCTCGACCGAAGCCGGCCTGAAATATTTCGTCCTCGGCGCGCTCTCGTCCGGCATGCTGCTCTACGGCATGTCGCTGGTCTACGGCTTCACCGGCAATACCGGCTTCGATAACATCGCAGCCGTCCTCTCTGCCGAAACCCGTTCGCTTGGCGTCGTCTTCGGTCTGGTCTTCATCCTCGCCGGTCTCGCCTTCAAGATCTCCGCCGTGCCGTTCCACATGTGGACGCCGGACGTTTACGAAGGTGCACCGACGCCGGTCACCGCCTTCTTCGCCTCTGGTCCGAAGGTCGCTGCCATGGCGGTCCTCGTTCGCGTGGTCACCGAAGCCTTCATGCCGGTGTTTGCCGACTGGCAGCAGATCGTCGTCTTCATCTCGATTGCTTCGATGCTGCTCGGTTCGTTCGCCGCCATCGGCCAGAAGAACATCAAGCGACTGATGGCCTATTCCTCCATCGGTCACATGGGTTACGCCCTGATCGGCCTTGCCTCCGGCTCGCAGTCCGGCGTGTCGGGCGTTGCGCTTTACATGCTGATCTACATGGTCATGACGCTCGGCACCTTCGCCTGCATCATGTCGATGCGCCGCAAGGAAGTTGGCGCCGTTGAAAGCGTGGAGGATCTGGCGGGTCTTTCGACCACCAATCCTTTCATGGCGATCGTGCTGACGGCGCTGATGTTCTCGCTCGCTGGCATTCCGCCGTTTGCAGGTTTCTGGGCCAAGTGGTTCGTCATCCTGCCGGCGATCGAAGCCAAGCTCTATGCGCTGGCCATCATCGGTGTGCTCGCCTCGGTCGTGGGTGCCTATTACTACCTGCGCGTCATCAAGGTCATGTGGTTCGATGCACCGGTCGGTGAGTTCGGCCGCATTGCCGGCGAGCTGCGTCTGGTCTTCGGTGTCTCCGGTCTGTTCGTCACGGCCTATGTGCTGTTCGGCGGTCCGGTCGGCAGTGCCGCGGAAGCGGCTGCCAAGGCCTTCTTCTGATGGGGTTCCAGCGAGGGGGGCGCTACTCCCTCGACGCCTTCCGCCACGAGGCGCTGGGCGAGGTGACCTCCACGAATACCGAATGCCTGGCGCGTGCCAGGCTGGGTGACCCGGGCAATCTCTGGGTCACCGCTGCCCGCCAGAGCGCGGGCCGTGGCCGCCGCGGCCGCTCCTGGGCCTCCGAAAGCGGCAATCTCTACGCCTCCCTTCTGCTCATTGATCCGGCCCCGCCCGAACGTCTTGGTTCGCTGCCGCTCGCGGTCTCGTTGGCCGTCCACGCCACCTTGCGATCGGTCCTGCCCATGGCGGCGGAAGCGGTCGAGATCAAGTGGCCGAATGACGTTTTGATCGGCCGCAAGAAGTCCTGCGGCATTCTTCTCGAGTCGGAAGCGCTGAGCGATGGCCGCCGTGCGGTGGTCATCGGCATCGGCATCAATATCGGCCATCGGCCGGACGATGCCCCCTATGGGGTCACGTCCTTGCAGGAGCAGGGCTGCCACATTTCGCCCGACGAGCTCTTCCCGCATCTCTACCGCGAGATGGCGCAGGTGCTGGCGGCCTGGGACGAGGGGCGGGCGGTCTCGTCCATCACCGAACGTTGGCGCAACGCCGCCTGCGGCATCGGTGGACAAATCCGGGTGAACTTGCCCGACCGGTCGATCGATGGGCGTTTTGCCGGTATCGATGATCAGGGACTTCTGATACTCGATACAGGTCACGCGTCGATGGCGATCGCGGCCGGTGATGTTTTTTTCCTTTGACAGTGAAATGAGTAGGTAATGGCCAAACAGGACGAACTGGTATTTCTGCCGCTGGGCGGAGTGGGCGAGATCGGTATGAATCTCGCGCTCTATGGCTATGGCCCGGCCGCACAACGCCAGTGGATCATGGTGGATTGCGGTGTGACGTTCGCCGGTCCCGAGCTTCCGGGCGTCGATCTGGTCCTGCCGGACATCCGCTTTCTGGCAGAACAGCGCGACCGCCTGAAGGGCATCATCATCACGCATGCGCATGAAGATCATTACGGCGCGCTGAACGATCTGTGGCCGGGTCTCAACGTGCCGGTCTATGCCTCGCCGTTCACCGCCGGCATGCTGGAAGCCAAGCGCGAATACGAAGGCTCGCGCGCCGATATCCCGATCACCATCTTCAAGGCGGGCGATCGCATCAAGGTCGGTCCTTTCGAGGTGGAGGCCGTTGGCGTCAACCACTCGATCCCCGAGCCGATGTCGCTTGTCATCCGCACGCCGCTCGGCAATCTCGTCCATACCGGCGACTGGAAGATCGATGCCGAACCCTCGCTCGGCCCCCTGACCGATGAGACGCGCTTCCGCGCCGTAGGTGACGAGGGCGTGCTGGCGCTGATGTGCGATTCGACCAACGCCATGCGCGAAGGTGTTTCGCCCTCCGAGGAAGAGGTCTCGGAAGGTCTGCGCAAGGTCATAGAAAGCGCCGAGGGCCGTGTGGCCATCACCACCTTCTCCTCCAATGTCGGCCGCATTCGCTCGATCGCGCTCGCCGCCGAAGCCGCCGGTCGTGAGGTCCTGCTGCTCGGCTCCTCGCTGAAGCGTGTCTGCAACGTGGCGCGTGACATCGGCATCATGGAGGACATCAAGCCCTTCATCGCCGAAGACGAGTACGGCTACATCCCGCGCGACAAGGTGGTGGTGATCCTGACCGGCAGCCAGGGCGAACAGCGCGCGGCTCTCGCCAAGCTCGCCCGCGATGAGATGCGCCATGTGGCACTGGCTTCCGGCGATACCGTCGTCTTCTCCTCGCGCACCATTCCGGGCAATGAAAAGGCGATCCTCGAGATCATGAACGGCCTGATCGAACAGGGCGTCAAGATCGTCACGGATGCCCATGCGCTCGTGCATGTCTCCGGCCATCCGCGCCGCAACGAACTCCTGAAGATGTACGAGTGGATCCGTCCGCAGGTGCTGGTGCCCGTTCACGGCGAGGCGGCCCACCTCACAGCGCAGGCGGAACTGGCGCTCGGCGCCGGTATCCCGACCGTGCCGAAGGTGCGCAACGGCAATATGCTGCGACTGGCGCCCGGTCCGGTCGAAGTCATCGATGACGTGCCGCATGGCCGCATCTTCAAGGATGGCAGACTGATCGGCGATATCGACGAAATGGGAATTTCGGACCGCAAGAAGTTGAGCTACGTTGGCCACGTGGCGGTCAACATCCTGCTCGACAGCCGGTACGACTTCCTCGCCGATCCGGATCTCGTGCCCTTCGGTCTGCCGGACTATGACGACGAGGGCGAGGACATGGCGGATACGCTTTATGATGCGGTGCTGGGGGCGGTGGAAAGCATTCCGCGTAGCCGGCGCAAGGATTTGGGCGCCCTGCAGGAATCGGTGCGTCGCGCCGTACGCTCCGCTGCCAATGCCGCCTGGGGCAAGAAGCCGGTGGTGACGGTGTTCGTCAGCAAGGTTTAGGCGGCGACGTCAGGCAGTGCGAGGCGGTGCGGGGAGCGCCGCCACGTCGTTTCGATCGAGGGAGGAGAACGGATGCTCGGACGGGTCAATCACATCGCCATCGCCGTGCCGGATTTGACGGCGGCGACCGCCACCTATCGCGACACGCTGGGTGCCCGCGTCTCGCAGGCGCAGGCGCTGCCCGAGCATGGTGTCACAGTCGTCTTCGTCGAACTCGACAACACCAAGGTCGAGCTTCTCGAACCTTTGGGGGAGGGCTCGCCGATTGCCGCCTTCCTCGAGAAGAACCCCTCCGGCGGCATGCACCATATCTGCTACGAGGTGGCCGACATTCTGGCCGCCCGCGACCAGCTGAAAGCGGGCGGTGCCCGGGTGCTCGGCGATGGCGAGCCGAAGATCGGCGCGCATGGCAAGCCGGTGCTCTTCCTGCATCCGAAGGATTTCTGCGGCACGTTGGTCGAACTCGAACAGGTGTGACACCGCGTCTCGCGGCACACCCTTCACCAGGCGGTCATCCGCCGCTAGAGTGCCGCGGGCAAGAGGAGTGTGTGCGCATGTGGTTTCTGTCGGCCTTCGCCGTCTATTTCATCATCTGGTGGATTACGCTGTTTGCGATCCTGCCGATCGGCCTGCGCACGCAAGCGGATGAGGAAGAGGTGGTGCTTGGAACCGTGGAAAGCGCACCGGCGAAATTTCGCGGCGGTCGCGTGCTTCTGCTGACGACGCTGGTCTCGGCCGTCATCTACGGCGCCTGGCTGTTCGCCTCGATCCAGCTTGGCTTCAGCCTGTCCTCCATCCCGCGCATCGTGCCGGACTTCGGATAACCCTCGTACTCTTGGTAAATCGCTGCGCCCGCGTGCGGCGGGTACCTTGGCTTGTTCATGCAGCAGAGTGAAAACCAAAAAAAAACAAGGCTTTGCAGCCTTGTTTAAAGTTTCGCGTGATCCTTAACCGTTACCGGGGCAGCGTACGAGCGCGCCTAAGATCTGATCCTCCCAAGACTTGACCGCGATTGGCAGAAATTTGAACTCCCTGCCTCTTTTATGAGCCGAACCTAGCTCAGACTTTGGGCTTTGTCACCATCAAAATTGGCAGTTTTGCTACACTCCCGTAAAATTTTCCTGTTGACGGAAATATCATCGCATTTGTCATACTAATGCTGCATTTCCCGGTTTCGACTGCCGCACCCATGGTGGACAGGCTGGCGCGCGCTGCGCCCCGCGGGTTCCCATCCCCCGCCGAAACCGCTATGAAGCTCCCCAATATCGTTAGTTTCCCAGCCGATTCTCCGCCTCCTGGCGTCAAGGCTGCCAACCCACGGAAAACGTGATGCGTCTGTCCCGCTATTTTATGCCGATCCTCAAGGAAAACCCCAAGGAAGCGGAAATCGTTTCGCACCGCCTGATGCTGCGTGCCGGCATGATCCGCCAGCAGAGCCAGGGCATCTATTCCTGGCTGCCGCTCGGCAAGCGGGTGCTCGACAAGGTGAACGCGATCGTCCGCGAGGAGCAGAACCGCGCCGGCGCCATCGAACTGTCGATGCCGACGCTGCAGTCCGCCGAACTCTGGCAGGAAAGCGGCCGTTATGATGATTACGGCAAGGAGATGCTGCGCATCAAGGACCGCCAGGAGCGCCCCATGCTCTACGGCCCGACGAACGAGGAGATGATCACCGACATCTTCCGGTCTTCGGTCAAGTCCTACAAGAACCTGCCGCTCAATCTCTATCACATCCAGCTGAAGTTCCGTGATGAGATCCGCCCGCGCTTCGGCACCATGCGCTCGCGCGAATTCCTGATGAAGGACGCCTATTCCTTCGACCTTACGAAGGAAGGCGCGCTGCATTCCTATAACAAGATGTTCGTCGCTTACCTTCGCACCTTCGCGCGGCTCGGCGTGCGGGCCATCCCGATGCGCGCCGATACCGGCCCGATCGGCGGCAACCACAGCCACGAGTTCATCATTCTGGCCGACACCGGTGAGTCGGAAGTCTTTTCCCATAAAGACTTCGTGAATTTCGAAATCCCCTCCGTCGATACGGATTTTGATGACGTGGCCGGCCTGCAGGCGATCTTCGACACATGGACCTCGGCCTATGCCGCGACGTCCGAAATGCACGACGAGGCCGCCTTTGCCGCCATTCCGGAAGGCGATCGCCTGTCGGCGCGCGGCATCGAAGTCGGCCACATCTTCTATTTCGGCACGAAATATTCCGAACCGATGGGCGCCAAGGTGCAGGGACCGGACGGCAAGGAGCACCTTGTCCACATGGGTTCCTACGGCATCGGCCCGACGCGCCTTGTTCCCGCCATCATCGAAGCCTCGCATGACGAGAATGGAATCATCTGGCCAGCCTCGGTTGCGCCCTTCGATGCCATGGTCATCACCATGAAGGCGGGTGACGAAGCCTGTGACCGGGTCTGCGACAGCCTCTATACCGGCCTCACGAATGCCGGAATGGACGTGCTTTACGATGACACCGACGACCGCGCCGGAACGAAGTTCGCGACCGCCGACCTGATCGGCGTGCCGGTCCAGCTGATTGTCGGCCCGCGTTCGGCCGCCACCGGCGAGGTCGAGGTCAAGGACCGCAAGACGGGCGCCCGCGAGACCATGACGGTCGAGGCGGCGCTGAACCGCCTGACCGCCTGAGGACACCGTCCCGGCGGGGCGCTTCGGGTTCGTCGCAGACGAGCCTGAGGCAAGGCCGGGATGAGACAATGAGCCGTAGAATGCGGCAGTGACAGGAGACGAGATGGCAAAGGGCGCTGCGGAAAAGCCGGTCAAACAGCAGGATGACATTCCCTCCGCCGGTGCCTTCTCGGCCTTCGAGCGGATGGTGGCCTGGCGTTACCTGCGCTCGCGCCGGCGCGAGACCTTCATCTCCGTCATCGCCGGCTTCTCCTTTGTCGGCATCATGCTGGGGGTTGCCACCCTCATCATCGTCATGGCCGTCATGAACGGTTTCCGCACCGAGCTCATCTCCCGCATCCTCGGCATCAACGGCCACATGATCGTCCAGCCGGTCGATCAGCCGCTCACCGATTATGCGCAACTCGCCCAGAAGTTTTCCGCCGTGCCGGGTGTCACCATGGCCCTGCCGCTGGTCGAAGGGCAGACGCTTGCGTCCGGCAAGCAGGGCGCCGGCTCCGGCGCGCTGGTACGCGGCATCCGCACCGAGGATCTCGAAAAGCTGAAGGAAGTCTCCGGCAATATCCGCTCCGGTGATCTGACCGGCTTTGCCACCGGCGACGGCGTGCTGGTCGGCTCGAGGCTCGCCGCCTCGCTCGGCATCGGCGCCGGCGACCGCATCACGCTCGTCTCGCCGGAAGGTGATGTGACGCCGATGGGCACGACGCCACGCGTCAAATCCTACCAGGTCTCCGGCATCTTCGAGATCGGCATGTCGGAATATGACGCCTCGATCATCTACATGCCGCTTGCGGAAGCCCAGGCCTATTTCAACGCCGATGGCATCGTCCAGTCGATCGAGCTCTTCGTCACCAATCCGGATGACATCGATACCCTGCGTCCGAAGGTGGAGGAGGCCGCCGGCCGGCAGATCTTCATCAGCGACTGGCGCCAGCGCAACCAGACCTTCTTCTCCGCCCTGCAGGTGGAGCGTAACGTGATGTTCATGATCCTGACGCTGATCGTGCTGGTCGCCGCGCTCAACATCATTTCCGGCCTCATCATGCTGGTGAAGGACAAGGGAAGCGATATCGCGATCCTGCGCACCATGGGGGCCTCCTCGCGGGCCATCATGCGCATCTTCTTCATGACGGGGGCCGCGATCGGCATCGTCGGCACGGTGGCCGGCGTGTTGCTCGGTGTCATCGTCTGCCTCAACATCGAATCGATCCGCCAGTTCTTCTCCTGGGTCTCGGGCACGGTGCTGTTTGATCCGGAACTCTATTTCCTCAGCCAGCTTCCGGCGGAAATGAGCGTCAGCGAAACCGTCTCCGTCGTCGTGATGGCGCTCACGCTGTCGTTCATCGCCACCATCTTTCCTGCCTGGCGGGCCTCGCGGCTCGATCCGGTGCAGGCGCTGCGTTACGAATAGGATCGCGATCCGCTCATGCCCCGTAAAACCGTCCTGAAGCTCACCGGTATCGACCGACATTACGGCCAGGGAGACACCGTGCTGTCGATCCTGAAGGCGGCCGATTTCGAGCTGCATTCCGGCGAGATCGTCGCGCTCGTCGCCCCCTCCGGCACCGGCAAATCGACGCTGCTGCACCTGGCCGGCCTGCTCGAACATCCCGATTCCGGCGAGATCTTCATCAATGGCGAGGCCTGCGGCAATCTGCCGGACGAGCGGCGCACGGCGATCCGCCGCGGCGATATCGGCTTCGTCTATCAGTTCCACCATCTGCTGCCGGAATTTTCGGCGCTCGAAAACATCATGATGCCGCAGCTGATCGCCGGCCTGCCGAAGAAGGAAGCGGCCGAACGCGCCGCCCAGCTGCTCGATTATATGCGCATCGGCCACCGCGCCGAACACCGCCCGTCGGAGCTTTCGGGGGGCGAGCAGCAGCGCGTCGCGATCGCCCGCGCCGTCGCCAATGCGCCGCTCCTGCTTCTGGCGGACGAGCCGACCGGCAACCTCGACCCGGAAACCGCATCCTATGTCTTCGATGCGCTGGAAGCTTTGGTGCGCCAGTCCGGCCTTGCCGCGCTGATCGCCACCCACAACCACGATCTCGCCGCCCGCATGGACCGCCGCGTGACGATCGAAGGCGGCCAGATCCGCGATTTCTGAGGTTTCTTACCCTTCTCCCCGTGGGGAGAAGGTGCCCGAAGGGCGGATGAGGGGCTCTTGCCGCTTTGCTTCGAACGATTGGTCGAAACGGCCATTCGAGACGCGTGGCTCGACCCCGGTCGATGCCCGAAGGGCGGATGAGGGACGCCTCACCCCTGTATCCGACCGCCTCAGCTTTCGCCTACCAGCTCCCCACCAGCGCATGCCCGGTGAGCGGAATGGCCCGTTTTGCCCCGCTCTGGTCGCTGACGCTGAGGGCCGCCTGCATCTTTTTGGGCGCGGGGCGGAACCACTGGCTGGCAATGGCGGCGAGATCGCCGATCATGCCATGCGCCTTCCAGTCGGCAAACCGCCGCGCCATCGCCTCCGGTTCCGACCGGTAGAAGAAGTCTCCGGACGCGGTGAGTTCGTTGATCGAGCCCACCATCGCCGAGAGCGGCTTCTGGAACATCCGCGAGGCAACGGGTGCTGCCTTCACCGCATCGGCAAAGGCCGGGGCCATGAAATCGAGCGCAAAGCCCTCCGCCTCCACCCAGCAGTGAAAATTCTCGCCTGCTCCGGAGACGGACCCGTCCTCGCGGTGATCGGCAAACAGCACCCGCGTGCCATCGAGATGATAGGCGGCGAGCCCGCCCTTCGGCACGGCGGTCAGCTTGAAATGTTGCTTCAGGATAAACGCGCCGAAGCTTGCGAAATACATCGAAGCGGTGGCCGGATCGGCATTCTGCGCCAGAAGCAGGCTGTTGATGACCTTGTAGATCCGGTGATAATCGCTCTGCTTGATCAGCATGGTCCTGCCTTTTTCCCTCTGGTGTGTCGCGTTCCAGTAGGCGAGGCGAGGGCGGATGTAAACGCCGGAGCCGGAATGTGCATGTCAGGCCGGCTTTTCCGCATGCACCAGCAGCATGAGGGCGGCAAGGAGGCAGGAGATCACCCTTGGCGCATGCCGAAGGATGCGCGTGGATGTGCAACGTGGCGCATCCCCCGCCAGCCCCCCTCTGCCCTGCCGGGCATCTCCCCCACAGGTGGCAGGGCTATCGCATATGAGCGATCATGGAGATGAGGAAGTCATCGTCCCATCCGGCCTTCTTGATCTTGCGCCTTATGGATGCCTTGTCGGGATGCTGGCGGATCAGGTTGAGGGCGAGTTTTCTGAGTGTCGAGAGGTTTTGCGGCCCATGGTCCTTGCGGTTTCGTGCCGCATCCTCGCAGAAGGCCACATCGAGAACCCAATGCAGTTGGTTCTCGATCGTCCAGTGCGCCCTGGCGATCTTCAGGAAGGCTGTGGCGGAGACCTGCCTGGAGAGCAGGAAGTGCCGGATATGACTGGTTTGCCGGCCATCCGGCTCGATCCTGATGCTTTCCAGCCGGGCCACCGCCTTGATGCCGGGGAAGTCCATGCCGTCCGCCTCGACGATGCTTGCACGGCGGGTTTCGGTCCGGTCATGCAGCCTGGGATCCGTGGTTTCGGCACGGTCGGGATCGTCAGCCGCCTCCATGAGATGTCCGGCCTGCTTGAGCAGTCCCGGCTGGTTGCTCTTCAGCGCCAGCGCATAATCGGCACCGGTCGCCAGGATCGCTTTGGCCGTGTCGGCGCGGCAATGCAGCGCGTCGGCGGTGACCATGCAGCCCTCAAGCGACAGGCAGGCGAGCGCGTCGAGCACGCCCTTGACCTCGTTGCGGTTTGGCGCAAGCTGCTGGCCGATGACCATGCGGTTGTCGGCGGCCCAGATATTGACCAGATGCAGCGGCGTCGCCTTGTCGCCGCGCTTGTAGGCGCCGCGCACCGCCTTGCCGTCGATGGCGATGACGCCGGAGATCGACTGGGCGAAGGCGGCTGCGAACCTGGCGAACACCTCCTCGAAGGCAACCGGATCCAGGTGCCTGAAAACATTCGAGAAAACATCATGGCTCGGAATCCCGTACGGCAGCGGCATGACGGTCTTGAGCAGCTTGTGCTTGGACAGGCCAAAGTCGGCCATATCCTGACAACTCTCGGCGCCACACAGCACCGCCGCCAGACCGATGAACAAGACCGAGTTCAAAGGGTAACGCACATTGGCGGCCCGCGGGTCTGGAACCGAACCAAAAAGCGAAGCAAAGCCTTCCATCACAACCTCCATCAGCGATGGAGCCGAGAGGAATCGATTTGCGACATCCTTTCAAGAGCTTGTCTGCCATATGCGATTCCCCTGCCACAGGTGGGGAGATCGCACCGCGGCACCGGTTTCCCGCCCCATGACCGTCGCAATCGGAGAAACCGCTCCGACCTTTCGGTGGCGCGACCGGCCAACCACTCTGCCGATCTCCCCCCGTGTGGTGGGGTGAGGAGCGGTTCGCGAAGCGAAGCAATCGATCCAGTGAACCGATTGCAGGGACGAACGCCGGCAGGACAAACGGGGGCCGCCGCCCGCATCCGTTCCCCATCAGCCGACCAACCGGCTGTGCTAAAACATCTTTCCGCATCCTCGTGTCAAGCCCAAGGATAACGACCGAGAGGCTCCTGCCCCACCACGAATACCAGTGTCCTCCCAGGAACCAGCAGCACAATCTCTTGTGGCACTAGCTGCCTCCACCCACGCCGTCATCCTCAGGTTTGACACTAGGATCCCCTCCGCGCATCCCCCACCAGCCCCCCTCTGCCCTGCCGGGCATCTCCCCCACAGGTGGGGAGATCGCATCGCGGCGCCGGCTTCCCGTCCCATAATCGTTTCACCCGAAGAAACCGCTCCGACCTCTCTATAGACCGAGCGGCCAACCACTCTGCCGATCTCCCCCCGTGTGGGGGAGATGTCCGGCAGGACAGAGGGGGTATCGCGCTGGCACGCCTTCGCCATCGGATTATCAACCCGCTGTTCCACCTCATCTTTCTGCAGCCCCTCGGATCCCATCTAAGCGCCACGACAAAAAAATCGCCCCCGCAATTTCCCCACCCCCAACACCCATGCCTACAATCCCCTCGTCCCGCAGCGGATACACCGGCAGGCGTGCCGGCGATGCGGGGCCGGTTCGGGTCATGAGGACAAGACGCAAAGCCTCATGATCCGGGTCCGCCAACAGGGTCCCCCTCCGGCGACCGGGTGGAGGCAGTGCGCGTCGGACGTCAGCGCACCGCCTCCAGAGTTCCCAGCGCAGCGCGCCGGACGTGCCTCATGTGGCACACAAGGGGGTGGAGGTCGAAGGGCGCATCGCCCGTTGTCCGCCCGCGTCGTCCGATGAGGACGCACGCCGGGAACGGCGATGGCAAACGTCACCCGTCCATCCATCCAGTCAGAGGGACCAAACCGGCGGATAAAAATGCCGAACGGGGCGCTGAAAGGTGCCACATACAAACTCCTTACGAGGCAGCTGTCAGCGCCCCGGCCGAAGATCTTCTCCGAAGAGAGATGAAGAGACGAACGAGGATCACCACGGGCCGAACCGGCCGCGTGATCGCGAATCCGCATCCTGTGGAAAGCGGGCAAACATTCTCCCGTTTACCCGCCGTTAAATAAAATCGTTCCGCTTTCGTTCTTTTTGTTGACGCGAGAACAAGAATGGAACAAAATAAAAACATAACGGAAAAGGAGACTGCAGATGACCGAAATTCTTCGCGATGTTGCCGCTTTCGCCTCCATCATGACCTTCGTTGCCAGCATCAGCGTTCTGATGATGGCCATGTGACACCCTGCGGGGTGGGGCGAATTGCTGTCTCCACACGCACACTTCACAGCTTTCCGTCCCGCCGGACACGCTTCGGCTGGACTTCACGGGCCTGCTGCCGGAAAATGCGCCTTCAGACTCGGGAAGGCATCAGCAGCATGGCAGAGATCATCGACAGCACGGCAACGGGGAATGACGGCCAGGTCCAGCAGACCCCGCAATTCGTGCATCTGCGCGTGCATTCCGCCTATTCGCTGCTCGAAGGCGCGCTGCCGCTGAAAAAGATCCTCGGCAAGGCCACCGCGGACGGCCAGCCGGCGATTGCCATTACCGATACCAACAACCTGTTCGTCGCGCTCGAGTTCTCGCAAAAGGCGGTGGATGACGGAATTCAGCCGATCATCGGCTGCCAGATGTCGATCGACATGCAGGACCAGGGCGAGGAAAAGCGCGGCGGCCATGCCGGGTTCGTCAAGCTGCCCTCGCTTATCCTCTTGGCCGCGAATGCCGTGGGCTATGAGCGTTTGGTCGATCTTGTCAGCCGTGCCTATCTCGGCGGCGAGGGGAGCCACCAGTCGGTGCATATCGCCATGTCCTGGCTAGAGGAGGGCGGCGCGGACGGCATCATTGCGCTCACCGGCTTTGCCTCGGGGCCGATTGATCCGCTGCTGAAGGAGGGTCACCAGGCGCAGGCGGAACAGCGTCTCCTGCGGCTGAAGGCTGTCTTCGGCAACCGGCTCTATGTCGAACTGCAGCGCCACGGCAATTATGACCGCCGTCATGAGCGGCGGCTGATCGAACTCGCCTATGCGCACGATCTGCCGTTGGTGGCGACGAACGAGGCCTTCTTCCCCTCCAAGGGGGAGTATGACGCCCATGATGCGCTGATGGCGGTGGCCCACAATGCCATCGTTTCCGACGACAGCCGTTTCCGCCTGACGCCGGATCACTATTTGAAGAGCCGGGCGGACATGGCAAAACTGTTTGCCGATCTGCCGGAGGCCTTGGAGAACACCGTCGAGATCGCGCGCCGCTGTTCTTTCGTCCTGAAGACGCGCAAGCCGATCCTGCCGCGCTTCACCGGCGCCACGGATGATGCGGAGGAGGCCGAGCGCGCCGAATCGGCGGAACTGCGCCGCCAGTCGGTCGAGGGCCTGGAGCAGCGTCTGGCAGCGCTCGGCATGGCGGCGGGCTATACCGAACAGGATTACCGCGAGCGGCTGGATTTCGAGCTCTCGGTCATCGAACGCATGAAGTTTCCGGGCTACTTCCTGATCGTTTCGGACTTCATCAAATGGGCGAAAACGCAGGATATCCCGGTCGGGCCGGGTCGTGGTTCGGGGGCGGGCTCGCTGGTGGCCTATGCGCTCACCATCACCGATGTCGATCCCTTGCGCTTCTCGCTGCTGTTCGAGCGCTTCCTCAACCCGGAACGCGTGTCGATGCCGGACTTCGACATCGACTTCTGCCAGGATCGCCGCGAAGAGGTGATCCGTTACGTGCAGCAGAAATATGGCCGCGAGCAGGTGGCGCAGATCATCACCTTCGGTTCGCTGCAGGCGCGCGCGGCACTGCGCGATGTCGGTCGCGTGCTGGAAATGCCCTATGGCCAGGTGGACAAGATCTGCAAGCTGGTGCCGAACAACCCGGCCAATCCGACGCCGCTGTCGAAGGCGATCGAGGAGGAGCCGAAACTGCAGGAGGAGGCCGAACGCGAGCCGGTCGTCGCACGCCTGCTCGACATCGCCCAGAAGATCGAGGGGCTTTACCGCCACGCCTCGACGCACGCAGCCGGGATCGTCATCGGTGACCGTCCGCTGTCGAAGCTGGTGCCGATGTACCGCGATCCGCGTTCCGACATGCCGGTCACCCAGTTCAACATGAAATGGGTGGAGCAGGCCGGGCTGGTCAAGTTCGACTTCCTCGGCCTGAAGACGCTGACCGTGTTGAAGACCGCGGTGGATTTCGTCGCCAAGCGGAACATCCACGTGGATCTGGCGACGATCCCGCTGGACGACCAGAAAACCTACGAGATGCTGTCGCGCGGCGAAACGATCGGCGTGTTCCAGGTGGAAAGTGTGGGCATGCGCAAGGCGCTGCTCGGCATGAAGCCGGACTGCATCGAGGACATCATCGCGCTGGTGGCGCTCTATCGTCCGGGCCCGATGGAAAACATCCCGGTCTACAATGCCCGCAAGCACGGCGAGGAGGAGATCGAGTCGATCCATCCGACGATCGATTACCTGCTGAAGGAAACCCAGGGCGTCATCGTCTACCAGGAACAGGTCATGCAGATCGCGCAGGTCCTGTCCGGCTATTCGCTCGGCGAAGCCGATCTCCTGCGCCGCGCCATGGGTAAGAAGATCAAGGAGGAGATGGACAAGCAGCGCGCCCGTTTCGTCGATGGTGCGATCAAGAACGGCGTGTCGAAGGCGCAGTCCGACCTGATCTTCGACCTGCTCGCCAAGTTCGCCAACTACGGCTTCAACAAGAGCCACGCGGCGGCCTACGCGATCGTCTCCTACCAGACGGCCTATATGAAGGCGCATTACCCAGTCGAGTTCCTCGCCGCGTCGATGACCTACGATATGGCCAACACCGAGAAGCTCAATGATTTCCGGCAGGATGCCGCGCGTCTCGGCATCAAGGTCGTGCCGCCGTCGATCCAGACCTCGTTCCGCAAGTTCGAGACCGGCGACAACTGCATTTTTTATTCGCTGGCCGCCATCAAGGGGGTGGGCGAATCCGCCGTCGAGCATATCGTTGCCGTGCGTGGAGACACGCCATTTGCGAGCATCGAGGATTTCTGCCTGCGGATCGATCCGAAACAGGTGAACCGCCGCGTGCTGGAAAGCCTGATCTATGCCGGCGCCTTCGATTGTTTTGGTAAGGACCGCGCCGAGATGGTGACGGGCCTCGACCGTATCATCGGCTATGCGCAGCGCGCCGCCGAAGGCAAGACCAGCGGCCAGCACGACATGTTTGGCTCCTCATCCGCCGCCGGTCCGGAAAAGCTCATCCTGCCCACCTTCGATCCCTGGACGGCGTCGGAAAAGCTGATGCGCGAATACCAGGTGCTCGGCTTTTACCTCTCCGCCCATCCGCTCGATACCTACAAGGATGTGCTGGCAAAAATGCGCGTGCAGAACTACGCGGAGTTTTCCGCCGCGGTGAAGGCGGGCGCGAGCGCCGGGCGCCTTGCGGGCACCGTCACTTCGAAACAGGAGCGCAAGACCCGCACCGGCAACAAGATGGGCATCGTCACCTTTTCCGATGCAACCGGCCAGTTCGAGGCGATCCTGTTTTCCGAAGCGCTGAACCAGTACCGCGACCTGCTCGAGCCCGGCAAATCGCTGGTCATTACCGTCCAGGCGGACGAGCGGCCGGAAGGCATCGGGTTGCGCATCCAGACGGTGCAGTCGCTCGAAGAAAAATCGGTGCAGATGCAGAAGGCGCTGCGCGTCTATGTGCGTGATTCCGGACCCTTGCGCACCGTGGCGCGGCACCTCAATGCGCGGGGGGATGGCCTTGTCTCCTTCGTCGTCATCAAGGATGACGGCAAGCGCGAGATCGAGGTGGAGCTGACGGAGAAATACCGCATCTCGCCGGAAATCGCTGCCGCCTTGCGTGCAGCCCCCGGCGTGCTCGACGTGGAACTGGTCTGAGACCTGTCGAAAGCGCCGTGCGAAAATCTTAGGCGCGCGGCGGCCTGTGGGTGACGGTGATGAAGTCGGTGCCCTTCGTCGTCTCAGGCCCGACGCCGGTGTCGGAGATGGTGAGCGAGCTGCCGGTCGAGATCATCGCGTTGATCCGTTGACGCAATTCGTCGGGCACATGGATGCGGTCGAGCACCGCCGTCAGCGCCATCGGCCCGGTGACGGCATCCGCGGTGATGCCGAGCCGATTGCGCGTCGCCTCCGTCAGGTGGTTGTCGAGGCTGAGGCCCTGCCAGTCCGCCGTGCCCTTGTCGCGGTTCACCGCCGTCACGGTGAGGAAATGCGTGCCGAGCGCGGTGCCCGGTTCGGCAAGGCCGATCGGTTCGGACAGAACCTCCTGAAAGCCCTGGCGGATCATCAACTGGCCGGTCGGCGGTTCGGCGCGTCCGCTGGAGGCGTACAGCGCCGAGAGCATTTCGGCGGTCAGCGCCGGGCCCTTGGTCGCAAAACCCTTCCAGCGCTTGTAGGCGTCGATGGCGCTGCGCGTGTTCGATCCGATGATCCCGTCTGCGGTACCCGCATCGAAACCGAGCTCCGTCAGCATGGCCTGCACGTCGGCCACCGTCTCGCGGTCGCTGCGGCGGGTGATGAGGATGCGCAGCGGCGCCGGTTCCTCGGCGGCGGAGGTTTCCGCCTGCGGCAAGGGGAGCGGCAGCGGCGAGGTCGGCATGTTCATCGCCACCTCCACCTGCCGCACCGCATGGTCGGTGGAGGAGGGGCGCAGCGAGGCATCCGACAGCACATTGCCGGCAGGTCGCTCGGCAGGCGGCGCAAACAGGGCGGCATGCGCGACCTGCTGCGGGCTCACCGTCTCGTCGCTGATGATCACATGCACGCCGCGGGCGGTCATCTGGTAGAGTGATTTGGCAAAGGCCGCCGGCAGGCGCACGCAGCCATGCGAGGCGGGATAATTCGGCACGCTGTTGGATTCATGCAGCGCAATGCCGGACCAGGTCAGCCGCTGCATCCAGGGCATTGGCGCATTCGAATAGATGTTCGATTCGTGGTACTTGCGCTTTTCCAGCACGGAAAAGATGCCGGTCGGCGTGTCATGGCCTTGCTTGCCGGTGGACACCTTCGACGTGGCGACCACCGTGCCGCCGTCATAGACGGCCAGCGACTGGCTGTCTTTCGACACGATGATCTGCAGGGTTCGTGCACTGTCGGCGGCGGCGACCGTCGTCGCACAACCGGACATCAGAGCGAAGATGATCGCCGCACGCTTCAACATGACACAAGAACCCCATACGCAGTACCAAGGCTGGAAGAATATGAGGGGAAGTTTAAAGAAGGCTTAGGCATGTTCGTTCTGGCCGCTCCTCGCGAAAACGTGATCCCTCATCATGTTGCCTTCCTCTGATTGCCGAAGGTGAAACCGGTCTCCACTGCCGCCTTGCCGAACTTGTCGCGCAGCCGGTCCATGGCGGCCTCGGCAGCGGCCCGGCGGGCGGCCTGCGGATCCACGAGATCGGGCGGATCGGCGCGGGCGGGATCGCAAAGATCCGTCACGCCGATGCCGATCAGGCGGAATTTCGTGCCATCGGTCTCCTTTTCCAGAAGGTTCAGCCCGGTGCGGAAGATCCGGTCGGCAAGTTGCGTCGGGTCCTCCAGCCGGCGGTTGCGCGTGCGGCTCTTGAAGTCGGCGGTCTTCAGTTTCAGAACGACGGTCTGGCCGGCAATCTCCTGTTTCTTCAGCCGGTGCGAGACCTTTTCCGATAGGGCGCGCAGGATGGGAACGAGATCCTCGTGGCGGGAAATATCGTCGAAGAAGGTCGTTTCTGCCGAGACGCTTTTTGCCGGATCGTTGGGATGCACGTTTCTGTCGTCGATGCCGCGCGACAACCGAAAGAGGCGCTGCCCCATGGTGCCGTAGCGGCGCATCAGGTCGCCTTCCTGCATTCCCTGCAACTGCCCGATGGTGCGGATGCCATCGGCCTGCAGGGTTGTCGCAAAGGCCTTGCCGACGCCCCAGATCGTCGTCACGGGCCGTGGCGCCAGGAAACTCAGCGCCTCCTCCTGCCCGATCACCGAAAAGCCGCGCGGCTTCTGCAGATCAGACGCGACCTTGGCCAGGAACTTGCAATAGGAGAGGCCGACCGACAGCGTGATGCCGATCTCGTTTTCCACCCGCCGCACGAGTTTGGCGAGAATACGGGCGGGCGGATCATGATGCAGGCGTTCGGTCCCGGAAAGATCGAGGAAGGCCTCGTCGATGGAGAGCGGCTGCACGAGCGGCGTCAACTCCTGGAACATCGTTCTGACCTGACGTCCGACGGCGACATATTTCTCCATGTTGGGGCGGATCACGACCGCATCCGGGCAGGCCTCCAGCGCCTTGAACATCGGCATGGCCGAGCGCACGCCGCTGATGCGGGCGATGTAGCAGGCGGTGGAGACGACCCCGCGTTTGCCGCCGCCGATGATGACCGGCTTGTCGGCCAGGTCCGGATTGTCGCGCTTTTCCACGGAGGCATAAAAGGCGTCACAGTCGATATGGGCAATCGACAGGTCGTAGAGCGCCTTGTGGTAGAGAAGTCGCGGGCTGCCGCAGGCACGGCAACGGCGCCGGCCGTCCGGCTGGCCGGTCAGGCAGTCACGACAGAAGCCTGGATCATAGGCGGCAGAGGAGGACATGGCGCGGAACAAAGGTTGAACGAAGCCCACCATAATTCCGGCTGGGGGCCGTTACAAGCGCCGTTGCGCTAAGGCCAGCACTTGCCGCGCAATTATCGGGTGTTGTGGCTCAGGCGCCGAAGAAGTGACGTTCGATCTCACGTTCCGCCGCGTGCCAGTCCGCCACCTGCACCACATGCGGTCCGGGTTTGGGGGCATGCTTGTGCATGTCGGATTGCGGCATCAGGTGCACCAGCAGGCATTCCGGCACGCTGTCGGCCACGGACACGTGGTTGTGCACCATGTCGTCGATGAAGGCCAGGGGAAGGTCGCGGCGGCCATGCATCTGCCGCACCACCGGCCCCTTCGGGCTTTCGGTGGCAAGAAGCGGAAAGGTGAGGTCGAGCCGGTCGAGCAGACGTCGGCGCATCTCGGTATAGCGCGGCGGCATGGCGGTGAGGAACACCACGTCGGCTTGCGTGCCAAGTGCCTTCAGGCTGGTGACGGCATTGCCGAACGGCGTCTGCCAGTCTTCCTGTGCCTCGAAGAAATCGAGGATCAACTGGGTCACGAGACTGTCCGCCAGCGGCTGCTGGTCGATGGTGGAGATGATGTTGCCGTGCAGTCGATAGGAGCGGGGCTCCAGCCGATGGCCAAGACTGTCCAGAAACCGCTGGAAGGGCATCAGGAATTCCAGCACCACGTCATCCACGTCGCACACGACGAGCGGCCGGTCGTTGAGGCGCACATGCGCAATGTCCACGATGTCGCTCATCCGCTCTGCCCGGAATCGAGGCCTGGACCGGAGTAGTGATGCCAGGCCAGCACCACCGCCTCGGGTTTCCACTGGCTCGCCTCGCAGAAGGTCATCAGCGTCGGTTCATGCGCCATCACGAAATCGACCATGCCCGCTAGAAAGCCCGGATCGTTCACGGCGCTGCGCATCTGGGTCGGCTGCACGCCGGAAAGCGCCAGGAAACGACCCAGCATGTCGGGCTCGCCGGCCAGCCATTGCAGAATGGCGGCTGCGGTCTCGTCCGGGGCCGGAAGGGCGTGCGATTTTCTTGGGTCGGGGAGCATGCGGTGATAAATTTCCTTTTCCTCAACCAAATGGCTCTAGTGTCGCGATAGCTGATGATGGAATCGGCCTCCTGCAACCTTATATACCGGTAGGTTGCTGACAAGGCAGGATTTAAGGATGTGCCGATGCCCAAGAGGGTGATGATTGTCGAAGACAACGAGCTCAACATGAAGCTCTTCCGCGATCTGATCGAAGCCTCCGGGTACACGACCATTCAGACGCGCAACGGAATGGAAGCGCTCGATCTGGCGCGCAAGCACCGGCCCGATCTCATCCTGATGGATATCCAGTTGCCCGAGGTCTCCGGTCTTGAAGTCACAAAGTGGCTGAAAGAAGACGACGAGCTGCATGTCATCCCCGTCGTCGCCGTCACCGCTTTTGCCATGAAGGGCGACGAGGAACGGATCCGTCAGGGCGGCTGCGAGGCCTATGTGTCGAAGCCGATTTCCGTGCCGAAATTCATCGAGACGATCAAGACCTACCTGGGCGACGCATGAGCGGGAGCGGTGAGCGATGACAGCGCGGATCCTCGTCGTCGATGACATTCCGGCGAACGTCAAGCTGCTGGAAGCCCGGCTTCTGGCGGAATATTTCGACGTTCTGACAGCCGACGATGGATACAAGGCGCTCGATATCGTCGCCAACACCCATGTGGACATCATCCTCCTCGATATCATGATGCCCGGCATGGACGGGTTCGAGGTCTGCGAGCGCCTGAAGGCCGATCCGAAGACCGCGCACATTCCGGTCGTCATGGTGACCGCCCTCGACCAGCCCGCCGACCGTGTGCGTGGCCTGAAGGCCGGCGCCGACGATTTCCTCACCAAGCCGGTCAACGACCTGCAGCTTGTGTCGCGGGTCAAAAGCCTGGTTCGCCTGAAGACCCTGAGCGACGAACTGCGCATTCGTGCCGAGACGGCGCGCCACATCGGTTTCGAGGACTACCTGCGCATGGACAGCCTGGATGCGCCAGGGCAGGTGCTTCTCATCGACGGACGCGCCAGCTCGCAGGAGCGCATCATCAAGGCCTTGAAGCCGGTTGCCGACGTGACCGCCATGTCGGACCCGCAGGCTGCGGTATTCGAGGCGGCGGAAAACCCGTTCGATCTCGTCATCATCAATGGGACCCTCGATCAATACGACCCCTTGCGGCTGTGCGCGCAACTGCGCCAGCTGGAGCGGACGCGTTTTCTGCCGCTGTTGCTGGCAACGGAACTGGGGGACGAGGATCTTATCGTCCGGGCGCTCGATCTCGGCGTCAACGACTACATCGTGCGCCCGCTCGACCCGAACGAACTGGTGGCGCGCACGCTGACCCAGATCAAACGCAAACGCTACAATGACCGGCTGCGCTCGAGCGTGCGCCAGACCATCGAGCTGGCCGTCACCGACGGCCTCACGGGTCTCCACAACCGCCGTTATCTCGACAACCATCTGAAGACGCTGTTCAACCGTGCGGCGGCCCGGGGCCGGTCACTGTCGGTCTGCATCACGGATATCGACCGGTTCAAGCAGGTCAATGACACCTATGGCCACGATGCCGGCGATGAAGTGCTGAAGGAGTTCGCCCGTCGCATCCGCTCGACGGTGCGGGGCGCCGATCTCGGTTGCCGTTACGGCGGCGAGGAATTCGTCGTGGTGATGCCGGATACCGATGGGGCGGCGGCCGCCATGATTGCCGAGCGCCTGCGCGACATCATCGAACGGACGCCGTTTGCGCTGCCCGGGACAGACGTTGCGCTCAACATCACCGCCTCGCTTGGAATCGCCACCAACGTGCCGGGCGTGGAAACGCCCGAGCAACTTTTAAAGCAGGCGGACAGGGCGCTGTACGAGGCGAAAAACAGCGGTAGGAACCGTGTCGTCGCTGCTGCGGCGTGATGTCGCGTCCAATGCATCCATGCGTGGGATGAAGTAAATCCGCTCGTGCGGTCACCGCCTTGTCACTCAGTTCAAGTTATAGTGCAGCGATGGAGCGACGAGGAGACTTCCGTGCGATCTCAGCATGGTCGAACTTTTGATTCGAGCCCGATCCCGCGTGAACGTCCGCTGTCGAAGCTTTACCGGTCGACCAGTGTAAACCGACGCATCTACACTCTACGGTATGCATTTACTGAATGTTGCTCACTTATGCACAGTTGTCTCAGCGCAAATTTTAACCATGGCGCACGACTTCTGGGCGTTGGGTTAAGAATAGGTTGATTTTTGAAAGGTTTTACGCAAGTTTAGCGACAGCCAAGCTGTTCCGTCTGGAACACCAGATACCCCATGATGCTCAGGTCCGCCGCATCTCCTGGGTCGTGGGGTCGGTCGGTCGGTGTGCAAATACGCGGTTCCTCGTGCCGCCTTGCATGCCGACCGGCCCCCGAAACCGGCGCCCAATCCGTCATCTTCCACTCGTCTTTTCACGCGCTGATCGGTCTGCTGCAGACCAACGAACATCGCCTTCGCCTGCGATGCGGAGCACGTCCGGGCTGTCGGGTCGCTTGGGGTGTGCTATCCGTCTACCGTGCAATCCAAACAAAAAAGGCGCGGAACCGATCAGGTGCCGCGCCTTTAACTGGAACTGCGATCAAGTTTACTTGATCTTGGTTTCCTTGAACTCGACGTGCTTCTTCGCAATCGGGTCGTACTTGGTCTTCGTCATCTTGTCCGTCATCGTACGGCTGTTCTTCGTCGTGACGTAGAAGAAACCGGTATCGGCCGTCGACAGCAGCTTGATCTTGATGGTCGTAGCTTTCGCCATGGTCTTCCTGCCTCTAAATAAAAATCAAGCCGCGGACGCCTGAGCTGTCCACGGCGAAATCTGGCGCGAAACTACAAATCGCGCCTGAAAAGTCAAGTCCGTTCTCGCCCGAAAAGCATCCGGCCGATGGATATCAGCACATAAAGGCCAAAGAAGCCCGCCAGTGCATAGGCAAAGCCGTTGTTTCCGGTGATGTCGATGGCCGCGCCAATGGCCTGCGGACCGGCCACCGTGCCGACCGCATAACAGAAGACAAAGGCGGCATTGGCGGCCGCCAGGTCCGAACCGGTGAGTCGGGACCCGAGATGCGCGAGACCGACGGTGTAGAGGCCGGACACACAGCCGCCCCAGACGAGCAGCAGCCCCGCCATCAGCCACCAGTGCTCGATGAGGAACGGCAGCGCCAGCGCCCCTGCAAGGCCCGCCACGGCCATCATGAACAGCATTGGGCGCCGGTCCTTCAGCTTGTCGGAGATCATGCCGAACGGGATCTGGAAGACCATGTTGCCGATGCCCATCACCGTCAGCAGCAAGGCCGCATGCGACTCGTCGAGGCCGGAGCGGTTGGCATAGACCGGAAACAGCGAAAGCCCGCCGGCTTCCACGGCGCCGAACACGAAGACGGCGGCGGTGGCGGTCGGAACGAGATAGACATACCGCAGAAAATGTTTCTGCGGTTTTTCGTCCAGCGCCGGGCTTTCGCCGCGCGCAATATAGATCGGCACGAAGGCCAGCATGATCGCGGCCGCGCCAATGAGAAACGGCAGGATGCCTTCGCTGCCGATGGCGGAAAAGATCAGCGGCCCCATCGCAAACCCGACCGCAAGTACGGTCGCGTAGATGCCGAGCACCAGTCCGCGCCGTTTCGGCGGTGCGGCGGCATTGATCCAGAATTCGGAGAGGATGAACAGCGTGGTGGTGGCGCCATGGAAGGCGACACGCAAGGGAAACCACATCCAGAAGTCTTTGGCATAGTAAAAGCCGAGTGCGCTGATGGCGGAAATGACGACCGCCCAGAGCATGGTGCGCGCAACGCCGAAATCATGCGCGAGCTTGGTGGTGATCGGGGCGGCGATCATGGCGGCAACGCCCGCCATGGCCGAGTTGAGACCGATCAACGTCGAGGAGATGCCGCGCTTTTCCAGAATGATGCTGAGCAGCGGCAGACCAAGACCGATGGCAATACCGACGGCGCTGATGGCGGAGATCGCAGCGATCAGCGACGGCCAATGGATATCTTCCCGGTGGCCGCAGTCACCGTCCGTCCGTTCGGACATCGTGGGATCCTTCGAGTGCAAATCCATCTTCTACAGCCGACTGCGCAGAAACTGACCGTTGCGGTTGGTGTATGCGTAAACATCGTTTCCAAACGGCAAAGACGGATCGGACTCAAGCGAAATCTTCAGATCCCGCGCAATGACAGCGACGATTTCCGGCAGCGGCACCGAGGTGAGCGCCGCCAGATCGAGCCAGCGGAAATCCGACAGCTCGTCGCTTTCCCGCAGGTTGTTCAGGTCGATCGAAGCTTCATCGACGAATGTGGCAAAGAAGCGGTTGTCGAAGCGGCGCACCGCGCCGGGCGGGGTGACGGCGCGCGCCACGAACCGCAGGCTGGAGAGGTCCGGGCAATAGGGAACGTCGGGCGCTAAGGTGGGGCCGAGACGCAGCCCGGTTTCCTCGTGCAATTCTCGGAGCGCCGCCAGCGCCAGCGCCCGGGCGCCGCTTGCCCCCATGCTCGGCGGACAACGGCGCAGCAGCAGGTCCACGACGCTCGGGTTCAGATCCTGAGAGAAGGGCAGGGCATGGTCGCGGTTGTCACGGCGGCCACCGGGGAAGACGTAGAGATCCGGCATGAAGGCGTGGCCGCTGCCACGCCGCCCGACCAGCACATGCGGCGAGGGTCGGCTGCGATCGATCAGGATGAGCGAGGCGGATGCCTTGGGTCTGAGACGAAGGGGAGAGCCGGGCCGGTTTCGAACCTCGGCCTTAGTCGAACGATCAGCCGGCGTCATTCGATCGGGCCACCGCGACCGGGATCGAAACTGTCGTCCTCGTTGCCGAAGCCGTGCATGCGCAAGGCCCATTGCAGGCCGATGACGCCGCCCTTGATCGGCTGCATGGATAAAAGCGCCGTCAGGATGGTGATCGGCGTCCAGATGGCGAGATGCGTCCACATCGACAGCTGCCAGACCATGTCCGTCATCATGAAGCCGCCGACCGTGACGTGGCCGATGATGAAGATGACGAGATAGGGCGGCAGGTCGTCGGCGCGGTGGTGGAACATCTCCTCGCCGCAGGCCGCGCAGTGATCGACCGGCTTCAGGAAGCTCTTGAACAGACGCCCGCTGCCGCAGTTCGGGCAGGTGCATTTGAGGCCGCGCAGGATCGCCTGCCCGAGCGGACGCTCGGGGCGTTCCGCCCCGCCGTAACGGATCGGCTGCCGGTGGTCATGGGCATGGCTTTGGGCGTGATCGCTCGAGGCCGTCATCTCACTCCTCCTAGCGTCCGCGGCGCGGCGGACGTGTCCCTGGTTTGCGCGGTGCTTGCCGTCCCCTGCGGCCCGCCTTGTGGAAGGACCGGGTGGCCGCTCCCATCTTCTGCCCTTCGCTCAGCATTTCGAAGCGCAGTGCTCCGGCCAGCGGAATGGCTTCGGCCAATTTGACATCGACCGCGTCACCAAGTTGATAACCGAGACCGGTTTTTTCACCGATCAGCGCCTGGCGGCTTTCGTCGTAATGGAAATAGTCGTTGCCAAGCGTAGATATGGGCACGAAACCATCGGCGCCATAGGTGGGCAGCGTGACAAAAAGTCCTGCCTTGGTGACGCCGGACACGCGGCCCTTGAACTCCTGGCCGACGCGTTCGGCCAGATGATGGGCGATCAGCCGGTTGATCGTGTCGCGCTCGGCGGCCATGGCGCGCCGTTCGAAGGTCGAGATCTCGGCGGCGATATCGTCGAGCTGGCCTTCTTCCTCCGGCGTGATGCCGCCTTCGCCGAGCCCCAGCGAGCCGACCAGCGCGCGGTGCACGATAAGGTCGGCATAACGGCGGATCGGCGAGGTGAAATGCGCGTATTTCATCAGGTTGAGACCGAAATGGCCGATGTTCTCCGGGCTGTAGACGGCCTGGCTCTGGCTGCGCAGCACCATCTCGTTGACCATCACCTGGTGCGGCGTGTCCTCGGCCTTCGCAAGGATGCCGTTGAACGAGTTGGAGCGCATCTGCCCGCCCTTGGCCATCGAGATGCCGAGCGTTGCCAGGAACTCGCGCAGCACCTCCTGCTTGGCAAGCGTCGGCGCATCATGGACGCGGTAGACCAGCGGCTGGCGCTTTTTTTCCAGCGTTTCGGCGGCCGCCACGTTGGCCTGGATCATCATTTCCTCGATCAGCTTGTGGGCATCGAGGCGTTCGGGGATGATCACCTTGTCGACCGTGCCGTCGGCTTTCAGCACGATCTTGCGCTCCGGCATGTCGAGTTCGAGCGGCTGGCGGCGGTCGCGGCCACGCTTCATGATCGCATAGGCGTTCCACAGCGGCTTCAGGATGGGCTCGAGCAGCGGGCCGCTCTTGTCGTCCGGCTTGCCGTCGATCGCCGCCTGCGCCTGCTGATAGGAGAGCTTTGCCGCGCTCTTCATCATGATGCGGTGGAAGGTGTGGCTCGCCTTGCGGCCCTCCTTCGAGAAGACCATGCGCACGGCAAGTGCAGGCCGGTCCTCGCCCTCGCGCAGCGAGCAGAGGTTGTTCGAAATCCGCTCCGGCAGCATGGGCACGACGCGGTCGGGGAAATAGACCGAATTGCCGCGCTTCAACGCCTCGCGGTCGAGCTGGGAGCCGGTGCGGACATAATAAGAGACGTCGGCAATCGCGACGGTGACGATCACGCCGCCTTCATTGTCGGGCGAGGGGTCCGGCTCGGCATAGACGGCATCGTCATGGTCCTTGGCATCCGCCGGATCGATGGTGACGAGCGGCAGGTCGCGCCAGTCCTCGCGCTTGACCATGCTCGCCGGTTTGGCCTCCTCCGCCTCGTCCATCACCGATTTCGGAAAAATGTGCGGGATGCCGTGCGAATAGATGGCGATCATCGAGATCGCCTTTTCCGAGGCGACCGAGCCGACGACGGAGAGAACCTTGGCCCGCGTCAGGCCAAAGCGGTTGCCGCGCAGCACGTCCGCCTCGATCAGGTCGCCATCCTTCGCCTCGCCGAGATCGGCAGCGGCGATCTGCATCTCCTCGCCGCGCCGGTCGATCGGTAGAAGCCGCGCGCCGCCTTCCGGCATCAGGCGGATGACGCCGAGCGCCGCATTGCGGTGCTTGTCGATGACCTTCACCACCCGGGCGGTATAAGCGGGGCCGGAGCGGTCCTTGTTCGGAAAGATCTTGGCGAGAACCCGGTCGCCGAGCCCGGCCGCCGGCGCTTTCGACTTGCTGCGGCTATCGGAGGACTGGCGGATCAGCACCGCCGGCGCCACGCCCTGGTCTTCCATCCATTCGGCGGGCCGACCGATCAGGTCGCCGTCCTTGTCGCGCGTCGTGATGTCGAGAACCGTCATCGGCGGCAGTGCGCCGGGGCGCGTCAGCGCCTTGCGGCTCTTCTGCAGCAGGCCCTCGTCCTCCAGGTCCCGCAGGACATCCTTCAGTTCGACGCGGCTCTCGCCCTTCAGGCCGAAGGCCTTCGCGATCTCGCGCTTCGTGGCGCGATCCGGATTGTCGGCGATGAATTCCAGGAGGACCTCGCGCGGCGGAACGACGCCCTGCACGATGATCGACCGGTCACCGGAAGCGGCCAGTTCCGCGCGAAGGGCAGCCTTGCGGCTCTGCGGAGGGGTAGGTTTTGCTTCGCGCGGTGTCTTGCTCACGTATCCGTCTTCTTTGCTTTCGTGGCCGCCTTCGGTTTGGCGGCGGTTTTCGTCTTTGCGGCGGGCTTCTTTGCGGGTTTCGCCGCATCGCCATCCGCTGCCTTGGTCTTGGGCGAGGACTTGGCCGAGGATTTCGCCGCCTTGGTCGCCTTTGCCTTGGCAGCAGGGGTCTTGCCGGCCTTTTCGGCAATCAGCGCCAGCGCTTCCTCGACCGTCACGCTTTGCGGGTCCTTGCCCTTCGGCAGGGTGGCATTGACCTTGCCCCAGTT
This sequence comes from Allorhizobium pseudoryzae, assembly GCF_011046245.1. Lineage (NCBI taxonomy): Bacteria > Pseudomonadati > Pseudomonadota > Alphaproteobacteria > Hyphomicrobiales > Rhizobiaceae > Affinirhizobium > Affinirhizobium pseudoryzae. Next base: position 3,325,594 of record NZ_CP049241.1, on the reverse strand, counting down.
GATGTAGGGCCCATAGCGGCCTTCGCGCACGGTCATTGCGCCGCCCTGCGGATGGTCGCCCAGTTCCTTGAGCGTTGCCGCAGCGGTGCGACCGCGTCCACCACCCTTACTCTGCTTTTCCGCCAGAACCGTGACAGCGCGGTTGAGGCCGACGGTAAAGACGTCCTCGACGCTTTCGAGGTTGGCATAGGTGCCGTCATGCAGCAGGAAGGGTCCGTAACGTCCGATGCCGGCGGAGATCATCTTGCCGGTTTCCGGATGCTGGCCGACATCGCGCGGCAGGTTGATCAGGGCCAGTGCCTTCTCGTGGTCGATGTCTTCAGGCTTCCAGCCGCGCGGCAGCGAGGCGCGCTTGGCATCCTTGCCGTCGCCGCGCTGGATATAGGGTCCGAAACGGCCGGACCGCAGCGTCAGTTCCTCGCCGGTCATCGGATCGGTGCCGAGCGCCTTCGGTTCGTTGAGCGTCGAGGCCTCGGCTTCCGCGCCATCGGCCGTCAGCTGGCGGGTATAGTTGCACTCCGGATAGTTGGAGCAGCCGACGAAGGCGCCGTATTTGCCGAGCTTCAGCGACAGGTTGCCGGTGCCGCAAACCTGGCAGATGCGCGGGTCCGAGCCGTCTTCGCGCTTCGGGAAAACGAGGGGCGCAAGCGCCTCGTTCAGCGCATCCAGCACGTTGGTGACGCGCAGTTCCTTGGTATCCTCGATCTGAGCAAAGAAGTCCTGCCAGAAATCGCGCAGAACCTGCTTCCAGTTGAGTTCACCGGCGGAGATCCGGTCGAGCTTCTCTTCGAGGTCGGCGGTGAAATCATATTCCACGTACTTCGTGAAGAAGTTTTCGAGGAAGGCGGTCACCAGCCGACCCTTGGAATGCGGGATGAGCTTGCGCTTGTCGATGACGATGTATTCGCGGTCGCTCAAGGTCTTCAGCGTCGCGGCATAGGTGGAGGGACGACCGATGCCGAGCTCTTCCATCTTCTTGATCAGCGAGGCTTCCGAATAACGTGGCGGCGGCTCGGTGAAATGCTGGCTGGAATTGACCTTGCTCTTGGCCAGCGCCTCGCGGGCATTGATTTCCGGCAGACGACCATCCTCGTCGTCCTCGCCGGCTTCGCCCTCTTCGCGCTTGTCCACATAGGCCGCCAGGAACCCGTCGAAGCGGACGACCGAGCCGACGGCCCGCAAACCGGCGCGATCCGCGCCATTGGCGGCGGCGATTTCGACCGTGGTGCGTTCCATTTCGGCAGAGGCCATCTGGCTGGCAATGCCGCGCTTCCAGACGAGTTCGTAAAGGCGCAGCTGGTCGCCATCGAGGAAACGACGCACCTTGTCCGGAGAGCGGTTGAAATCGGTCGGACGGATGGCCTCGTGCGCTTCCTGGGCGTTCTTCGCCTTGGTGGAATAGAAGCGGGCCTTTTCCGGCAGGTAGCGTTCGCCGAACTGGTCGCCGATGGCGCGGCGTGCCGCATCGATCGCTTCCGGTGCCATCTGCACGCCGTCGGTACGCATATAGGTGATGAGACCCACCGTCTCGCCGCCGATATCGACGCCCTCGTAGAGCTTCTGCGCCACCTGCATGGTGCGGGATGCGGAGAAGCCGAGATTGGAGGAGGCGGCCTGCTGCAGCGTAGACGTGGTGAAGGGCGGGCCGGGATTGCGCTTGACCGGCTTGGCCTCAACCGATTCGACGCTGTAGGCCGCGCCTTCGAGCAGCGCCTTCAGACGACCGGCATCCTCGCCGTTCTTGACGCCACGCGCCTGCAACCGCTTGCCATCGGCAGACACGAGCTTCGCTTCGAATTCATCGCCGCGCGGCGTCTTCAGGAGGGCCGAGAGGTTCCAGTATTCTTCCGGAACGAAACGTTCGATTTCCGACTCGCGGTCGCAGACCAACCTCAGCGCCACCGACTGGACGCGACCGGCGGAACGGGCGCCGGGCAGCTTGCGCCACAGGACCGGCGAAAGGTTGAAGCCGACGAGATAATCCAGCGCGCGCCGGGCGAGATAAGCATCGACCAGCGCGATGTCGATGTCGCGCGGATTGGCCATCGCATCCAGCACCGCCTTTTTGGTGATGGCGTTGAAGACGACGCGCTTCACCGGTTTGTCGCCAATCACCTTCTTCTTCTTCAAGAGATCGAGCACGTGCCAGGAAATGGCTTCACCCTCGCGATCCGGGTCGGTTGCCAGGAACAGGCCGTCGGAGCCTTTGACGGCATCGGCGATATCCTTCATCCGCTTGGCCGAGGCGCCATCCACCTCCCAGGACATTTCGAAATCCTGGTCGGGAAGAACGGAGCCATCCTTGGCGGGAAGATCGCGGACGTGACCGAAGGATGCGAGAACCTTGAAGCCGGACCCAAGATACTTGTTGATGGTCTTGGCCTTGGCCGGAGATTCTACGACGACAACATTCATAATGGCTCTCTAGGGCGTGCAAAGGGCGGCCGGCAGGAATGCGCCACCTCTAATCTGACCTCTCGACATGGATGGCCTTTTGTCCGCGGTCAAGAGGCATCGGCCATTTTTGCCGTCACCACCGGATACAACCAGTGCAAGAATCGCAGTGAGTTGCAATCAAGGATAAACTATGTCAGTTTGCGTGTATTGGTTGGTTCCGGTTGCAGATATTTATCTATGGTTGCGGGAGATGGTAGGGAGATGAAGGGTCTTGAAGGTACCAATCGCTCCGGAGGAGAGGGGGCAGGGGGAAACCTTGCCTATATCCGCCAGATGCTCGGGCAACTGCGGCTGGTGGCCCATCAGGAGCGAGCGCATCTGCTCTGCTACCTGATCGAGATGGCCTATATCGAAGCCGGCGAGCTGCAGATCGGCCCGCGCAGAGGCTCAGACAAGCATCGCGAGTGACACCATGCCACCGGGATGGCGGTGCAATCGCCCCGCCAGGTCGAGTTCCAGAAGCACGAGATAGACGGTGGAGGCCGGCAGTTCCGTGTGGCGGATGATGTCGTCCACCTCCACCGGCGTCGGACCGAGCGCGTTGACGATCCGCGCGCGGTCGCTGTCATCCGGTGGCTGGAGAGGGGCGGATTGCCCCGTCTCCTCCGGTTCATCGACGGCCGGTGGGTTGAAGAGATCGAGATCGGTGAGGGGAGCGAGCGCCTCCAGCACGTCTGCGGATCCGGTCGTCACGGTCGCGCCCTGTTTCAGAAGCCCGTTCGTCCCATGGCAGCGCGGATCAAGCGGCGAACCGGGAACGGCAAAGACCAGCCGGCCGAAATCGGCGGCCATGCGGGCGGTGATCAGCGAGCCGGACCGATCCGCCGCCTCCACCACGACGACACCCAGCGAAATTCCGGCAATCAGGCGATTGCGGCGCGGGAAATCGCGTGCTCGGGGCTCCCATCCGAGCGGCATTTCGCTGACCGCCAGTCCGCAACCGTGCGAGATATCCTGCAGGAGGCCGATGTTTTCCGGCGGATAGGGCTGGTCGATCCCGCCGGCGAGAACCGCGATGGTGCCGGTGTCGAGGCTGGCGCGATGGGCGGCCGTATCGATGCCACGCGCGAGGCCGGAGGTGACGGTGTAGCCGGCGCGCCCGCAATCACGCGCAATCATCGCGGCAAACTTCGACCCGCTGATCGAGGCATTGCGCGAGCCGACGATGCCGACCGCGGGGCGTGGCGCGATCGAAACGTCTCCCATCATGGCGAGAAGCGGCGGCGCGCCGTCGATCTGTCTGAGCGCCGGCGGATATTCAGGTTCGCCGATGCCGATGAGGCGGGCGCCGAGGCGGGCGGCGGCGTCCAGTTCGCGCTCGGCGTCCTCAGTGCTCGCAATGCGGATGGAGCGGGCAGCGCCGCCGCGTCGGGAGAGTTCTGGAAGTGCGGCAAGCGCGGCCTCCGCCGATCCGAAATGGTTGATGAGATCGCGAAAGGTGGAAGGGCCGACATTGTCGCTGCGGATCAGCCGTAGCCAGGCGATCCTCTGCTTGTCCGACAGCGCAATTCCCTTTCGTCTTGCGCCGTCCGTTGCCATGGCGGAGACTACCCCTTCTGGCCGATCTTGCCCTCGGTGCCGTTGATCAGCCGCTCGATATTGCCCTTGTGCTTCCAGTAGGAAATCACGGTCATGACCGCCATGATGAGCGCAACCTTCGGCTCGCCTACTATCCACAATGCAACCGGAATGACAAGAGTTGCAACCAGGGCGGACAGGGACGAATATTTGCTGAGCTTGGCAACCGTCAGCCAGACAAAGGCGAAGACCAGCACCATGGCGGGTGCGACGCCGAGCAGCGTGCCGATATAAGTCGCCACACCCTTGCCGCCTTTGAAGCCGAGCCACACCGGGAAGAGGTGGCCCATGAACGCGGCAAAACCGCCGAGGATGCCGGCCTCCGGTCCCCAAAGCGCCTGCGCAAGCAAGGCCGCGGCGGTGGCCTTGAAGGCATCGAGCAGCAATGTCGCGGCGGCGAGCTTCTTGTTCCCGGTGCGCAGCACGTTCGTCGCACCGATATTGCCGGAGCCGATCGAGCGGATGTCGCCGAGGCCGGCCGCCTTGGTGAGGATCAGTCCGAACGGAATGGAGCCGAGCAGGTACCCGAAGGCGAGTGCCATAAGCGCGATCGGCAGGGTGATCGACCAGGTGAAGAGATCGGCCATGCGAATGTCTCCTCAGAGAGCGTGAACGAGGCGGCCGGCGACATAAGTCGCAACGGCGCGTCCGCTGAAGCGGGCCTCGTCGAAGGGGGTGTTCTTGGAGCGCGACAGGATCATGTCCTTCGACACCAGCCACGGTTCGTCAAGATCGATCAGCGTAATATCCGCCTTGGCGCCGGGCTTCAGCGTACCGGCCTCAAGCCCAAAAATTTCGGCGGGCCGTGTCGAGAGCGCATGGATCAGCCGCATCAGCGGCACCCGATCGGCATGATGGAGGCGAAGGGCAGCCGACAGCATGGTTTCGAGCCCGATTGCGCCATCGGCGGCATCGGAGAAGGGCAGGCGCTTGGTATCGACATCCTGCGGATCATGCGAGGAGACGATGATATCGATCGTGCCGTCGGCCAGCGCATCGACCATGGCCTGCCGGTCGTCTTCGGTTCTGAGCGGCGGCGACAGCTTGAAGAAGGTGCGGTATTCGCCGATGTCGTTTTCGTTGAGCGACAAGTGATTGATCGAGATGCCGCAGGTGGCCTTGGCGCCGCGGCCCCGCGCCACGCGGATCGCTTCGGCCGATTCCGGCACCGAGATCTTGGCGGCATGGTAATGCGCCCCGGTGAGTGCGGCTATGCGCAGGTCACGCTCCAGCGGGATCAGTTCCGCCTCGCGCGGCGCACCCGAGAGGCCGAGCCAGCTGGCAAACAGGCCCTCGTTCATCACGCCGTTGACGGCGAGGTACGGATCGCGGGCTTCGAGCGAGATGACGGCACCGAATTCGCGGGCATAGGTCATCGCGCGGCGCAGCATCTGCGTGTCGGCCAGGCCGTGGCGGCCTTGCGTGAAGGCGACCGCACCGGCGGCCTTCAGCATGCCGATCTCGGTCATTTCCTCGCCATGCAGTCCGCGGGTGAGGGCTGCTGCCGGGTGGACGTTGACGATCGCCTTGTCGCGCGCCGTCTTCTTGACGAATTCGATCAGCGCGATGTCGTCGAGCACCGGATCGGTATCCGGCATCATGATGAAGGACGTGACGCCGCCGGCGGCCGCCGCGCGGCTCGCCGATTCGATCGTCTCGCGGTGTTCCGCACCCGGTTCGCCGACAAAGACGCGGGCATCGACGAGGCCCGGTGCCGCGACGAGGCCCTTGCAGTCCTTCACCTCTGCGCCCTCGGGCGTGCCCTGGTTCTGGGCATCGGCGCCGGCGGCGAGGATCGTTCCGTCGCTGCCGACGATGATCGTGCCGGTTTCATCGAGCGTGCGGGAAGGGTCGAGAATGCGGACATTCTTGAGCACAAGCGGCTTGATCATGCGCCCACTCCTTCGCTGCGCGGGCCCTGGTTCTGCGAGACGAGCAGCGTTTCCAGAACTGCCATTCGCACCGCAACGCCCATTTCCACCTGGCTTTCGATGACGCTCTGAGGTCCGTCCGCCACTTCAGAGGCGATCTCGACGCCGCGGTTCATCGGTCCGGGATGCATCACAAGCGCATCCTCCTTCGCCGCCTTCAGCTTTTCGGCATCAAGGCCGTAGAAGTGGAAGTATTCGCGCACCGACGGCACGAAGGCGCCGGACATGCGCTCGCGCTGCAGGCGCAGCATCATCACCACGTCGGCATCCTTCAGACCCTCTTCCATGGAATGGAAGACCTCGACGCCCATCTGGGCTATGCCGGAGGGAAGCAGCGTGGCGGGGGCCACGACCCGCACGCGGGCGCCCATGGCGTTCAGCAGCAGGATGTTGGAGCGAGCCACACGCGAATGCAGCACGTCGCCGCAGATGGCGACGATGATGCGCGAGAGTTTCCCCTTGGCGCGGCGGATGGTGAGGGCATCGAGCAGCGCCTGCGTCGGGTGCTCGTGCTGGCCGTCACCGGCATTGACCACCGAGCAGGCGACCTTCTGCGAGAGAAGGGCTGCCGCCCCGGCACTGGAATGGCGGATGACCAGCACGTCCGGGCGCATGGCGTTCAGCGTCATCGCCGTGTCGATGAGCGTCTCGCCCTTCTTGACCGAGGAGTTCCCGACGGACATGTTCATGACGTCGGCGCCAAGCCGCTTGCCCGCAAGCTCGAAGGAGGATTGGGTGCGGGTGGAGGCTTCGAAGAAAAGATTGATCTGTGTCAGGCCGCGCAGCGTCGATGTTTTCTTTTCGCGTTGCCGGCTGATTTTGACCGCCTCGTCGGCCCTGTCGAGAAGGAATGTGATATCCTGCTCGGTCAGGCCCTTGATCCCGAGGAGATGGCGGTGGGGGAAGAAGACCACGTAAAACGTCCTCCGCTGGTGTCACGCGGTCTATAGAGACAGGCAGGCCAAGGGGCAAGCGGATGCTTTGAACGAGAATCCCAGATCCCCATGCAATTTCCGCCAATATCGATTACAAGCACCCCATGAATCAGATGACCCGGACCGACGAACCATTCAACGAGCTGAACCAGCCCAGCCTCTGGTCCGGTATCAATGCCTATAGAACAGACCCGCTGATGGTGGATCTGACCGCCGGCCTGCACCGTGCCGCGCGCGAGGAATTCGACGCTCTGGGCCGTTACGTGACCTCGCCCGAGGCGCAGGAACTGGCCCGGATGGCAAATGAAAGCCCGCCGAAGCTGAAGACGCATGGTCCCCGTGGCGAACGGCTGGATACGGTCGAGTTTCACCCAGCCTGGCATGCGCTGATGCGCCGCTCCATGGCAAGCGGCCTGCATTCCTCGATCTGGGAGAACGCGCCGGAAACCCGCAATGCGCAGCACCGAGCGCGCGCTGCCCGCTTTTACCTGACGGCGCAGCTCGAATGCGGCCATCTCTGCCCGCTGACGATGACGAGTGCCTCGGTTGCCGCGATGATGGCCTCGCCGCGCGTCCACAAGGAATGGGCGCCGCGCATCCTGTCGCGCAAATATGACAGCTCCAATCGCCCGGCCTTTCAGAAGAGCGCGATCACGCTCGGCATGGGCATGACGGAAAAACAGGGCGGCACCGATGTGCGCGCCAACCGCTCGACCGCGGAACGGGTGGGCGAGGGGGTCTATCGGCTCTCCGGCCACAAATGGTTCATGTCGGCGCCGATGAGCGACGCCTTCATCATGCTCGCCCAGATGCCGGAGGGTATCGGCTGCTTCCTCGTGCCGCGCCTCCTGGAAGATGGTACCGCCAACGGCCTGCAGTTCCAGCGACTGAAGGACAAGCTCGGCAACCGCTCGAATGCCTCCTCCGAGGTCGAGTTCGTCGATGCCTTCGGTTACCTCCTGGGAGATGCGGGCGGCGGCGTGCGCACCATCCTCGACATGGTGACGTTGACGAGGCTCGACTGCGCGCTGGCCTCGGCCGGCATCATGCGCGCCTCGCTGGCCGAAGCCGTGCACCACTGCCGGGGCCGCAGCGTGTTCGGCAAGAACCTCATCGACCAGCCGCTGATGACAAGGGTGCTCGCCGACATGGCGCTGGACGTGGCCGCCGCGACCGCCTTGTCCTATCGTCTGGCGGAATCCTTCGACAAGGCCGGCAGCAATCCTTCTGACGCGGCCTATGCGCGCGTGATGACGCCGGTTATCAAATACTGGGTCTGCAAGATCGCCCCGTCGCTGATCTACGAGGCGATGGAATGTTTGGGCGGCAACGGTTACGTCGAGGAGCGTCCGCTCGCCCGCCATTACCGGGAAGCGCCGGTCAACGCGATCTGGGAAGGGTCTGGCAATGTGATGGCGCTCGACGTGCTGCGCGTGCTGAGCCGCGGCCGTGATCTCTTCGAAACGGTGTTTGCCGCGCTGGAGCGCGATCTTGGGCCGAGCGGTCGCAAGACCACCGACGTGCTGCGGGCTGCCATGGCGCTCGCCGAGCGCGACGAGGGGGCGGCCCGCCTTCTGGTCGAACAGCTGGCGCTGGCTGCCGGTGCGGCCGAACTCTTCCGCCTCGGGGCCGGCAAGATTGCCGATGCCTTCCTTGAAACGCGGCTGGCCGGCGGCTGGCGCACGACCTACGGCATGCTCGATTCGCGCTTCGATGCCTCTTACGTCGTGGACCTTCTCTATCCGGCCGCGACCTGAGTTTCCCACAGCCGGGTGGGCTTGCGTCTCAAGCGTTAACCATACTGCGGGGTTTCGTTTGCTCTTTGCCGCTCGATCTCTACCTTCTGCGTTAACGAAACGTTAACCGTGCCCCTGAAGGTCGAGCCGTGCCGGGAAACCGCGTCTACAGTCTTGCGTTGCTCCTGACGTCGCTCACCGTCTTCGTGGTTCTGCCGCTGGACATCGCCGTTCCGGCGCTTGTTTTGAGCATGATGGCTCTTGTCCGCTGGAGTGTCATTCCGGCGGATAGCATGGCGATGAAAGGAGAGGCCGCATGAAGTGGTTTCTGATCCTGTGGGCCGGACCCGTGGCTTTGCTTGGAGCCTGGTACGGCCTGTCCTATTACGACATGAGCTTCGGCTTCTTCATGCTGACGCGCCAGACGCATGACCTGGTCTTCCAGATCTACGGCAATATTCTCGGCATTCCGCCGGAAGACCTGCCGCCGCTGGTGGCGCGCGCCATTGCCTTCGACAGTCTGCTGGTCTTCGCGATTGTGATCTTCCGGCGCAGGAAGGCGATTGCCACCTGGTGGCAGACGCGTCAGACCTCGCGCGTCTCCGCATCCGCCATCAGCAACGAAAGCCTGTCCAGCGCCCCTTGAAGGATGAAACTCGCGGCCGCCGAATCGATGCGTTCCTTGCGCTTGGCCCGCGAGACATCCATTTCCAGCAGCGCCCGTTCGGCGGCGACCGTCGACAGGCGCTCGTCCCAGAAGACGAAGGGGATCTCCGTCTTTTCGCTCATGGTGCGAACGAAGGCGCGGGTCGCCTGAACCCGCGGACCAGCAGAGCCATCCATGTTCATCGGCAGACCGATGACGAAAGCCGCGACCTTTTCCCGAGCTGCAAAATCGAGAAGCACCTCGGCGTCTTGCGTGAATTTCACCCGCTTGATGACGGGGCGCGGCGAGGCGAAGCGGCGCCCGAGATCGGACATCGCAAGCCCGATCGTCTTGGTGCCGAGATCAAGGCCTGCGATCGCCTGCCCGGGCTGAAGTGTGGCCGCCAGTTCCTCGATCGTCAGTGTCGCCATGTCTTGGCCCTCTGCTGGTTCGCGTGCGCACCCATGGCGCGTGCCTGTGCTTCCCTTACTGAGGCGGGAACATATATGCTAGCCCGTGACCCGACAGATCCGCGTCGCGCAGCGCTGCGTAAGGTGGAATGGCGGCCCTGATTGTTCACCGCTCGGTCCGACCGAGCCTTCATACCAAATCGCAGAGACAACAAGGAGATTTTCCATGAAGATCACCTGGCTTGGCCATTCGGCCTTCCGGATTGAAACGGCGGATGCCAAGATCCTGATCGACCCGTTCCTGACCGGCAATCCGGGTTTTGCCGGACATGACCGCAAGATGGCGGCGGATGGCATCACCCATATCTTGCTGACCCACGGCCATGGCGACCATGTGGGCGATACGATTGCGCTTGCCCAGGAAACCGGTGCCGTGGTGCTCGCCAATGCCGATCTTGCCGCCTGGCTGGGTTCCAAGGGTGTCAGCCGGCTCGAAATGGGCAATACCGGTGGCACGGTCGGTTTCGGTAGCTTCACCGCCACCTTCACCCAGGCGCTGCACTCATCCGCGCAGATCACCGAGGACGGCGTCTCGCACGCGCTCGGCAACGCCAATGGCCTGATGCTGCACTTCGAAGGCGAGCCCTCGCTGCTCCACATGGGCGATACCGACATCTTTACCGACATGGGCCTGATCAACGAACTCCATCAGCCGGATATCGGCCTGGTTCCGATCGGCGACCGCTTCACGATGGGCGGTGCCGTGGCGGCACTTGCCTGCCAGCGCTTCTTCGATTTCAAGCATGCGATCCCCTGCCACTACGGCTCCTTCCCGATTATCGAGCAGACGCCGGACACCTTCGTGAAGGGCATGGAAGGCTTGAAGACACGAGTGGAAACGCCGAAGGTGGGCGTGACGCTGTCGATCTGATCCGCGAAGGTCTCCGCACTTCGAAGCCGCGGCCGCAAATGCGGTCGCGGCTTTTCTGATGATCGCAAGAGAAGCCGAAACCAAACCCGTTGCGCCGACCGGATGCGGCCATTATAGCGGGAGGGAAATCCAGAAGCCGGAGAGAGATGATGTCTGTCGACCTTGCCACCGTGAAGCGCGTCGCGCGCCTGTCCCGTATTGCCGTGACCGATGAGGAGGCCGAACGGATGATGGGTGAGCTGAACGGCATCCTGGGCTTCGTCGAGCAACTGTCCGAAGTGGATGTCTCGGGCGTCGAGCCGATGACCTCCGTCACGCCGATCACGATGCGCCAGCGCGCCGATGCCGTGACCGATGGCGACAAGGCGGCCGATATTGTCGCCAATGCGCCGAATACCGACCAGAATTTCTTCCTCGTGCCGAAGGTTGTCGAGTAAGCGCCCGCGCCTCCGACCTTTATCCGCCGTCTTCGAATTGAGCTGATTGACCACCATGACCGACCTTAAAAGCCTGACCATCGCCGCCGCCCGTGACAAGTTGAAGGCCCGCGAGATTTCCGCCGTCGAACTGACGGAGAGCTATCTGGCGGCCATCGATGCCGCCAATGGCGCGCTGAACGCCTATGTGGCGGTGACGCCCGACAAGGCGATCGAGATGGCGAAAGCCTCCGACGCCCGTCTGGCGGATGGAAAAGGCGGCGCGCTGGAAGGCATCCCGCTTGGCGTCAAGGACCTGTTTGCCACCGAAGGCGTGCACACCCAGGCCTGCAGCCACATTCTCGACGGTTTCAAGCCGAAATACGAATCGACCGTCACCGGAAGGCTCTGGGCCGAAGGCGCCGTCATGCTCGGCAAGCTCAACATGGACGAGTTCGCTATGGGATCCTCCAACGAGAGCTCCTATTACGGCCCCGCCGTCAACCCGTGGAAGGCCGAAGGCTCCGATGAGAAGCTGGTGCCGGGCGGTTCCTCCGGCGGTTCGGCGGCCGCCGTTGCCGCGCATCTGTGCGCCGGCGCCACCGCCACCGATACCGGCGGCTCGATCCGCCAGCCGGCCGCCTTTACCGGCACCGTCGGCATCAAGCCCACCTATGGCCGCTGCTCGCGCTTCGGCATCGTTGCTTACGCCTCCTCGCTCGATCAGGCCGGCCCGATCGCACGCGACGTGCGCGATGCAGCGATCCTGCTCAAATCCATGGCCGGCGTCGACAAGAAGGACACGACCTCCGTCGATCTTCCGGTGCCGGATTACGAGGCGGCGCTCGGCCAGTCTCTGAAGGGCATGAAGATCGGCATTCCGAAGGAATATCGCCTCGACGGCATGTCGGACGAGATCGAAAAGCTCTGGGGGCAGGGTGTCGAGTGGCTGAAGGATGCCGGTGCCGAAGTGGTGGAGATCTCTCTGCCGCACACGAAATACGCCCTGCCGGCCTATTACATCGTCGCACCTGCGGAAGCCTCGTCGAACCTCGCCCGGTATGACGGCGTGCGCTACGGCCTGCGCGTCGAGGGCCGCGACATTGCCGACATGTACGAGAAGACCCGTGCAGCCGGCTTCGGCAAGGAAGTGCAGCGCCGCATCATGATCGGCACCTACGTGCTTTCCGCCGGCTATTACGACGCCTATTACCTGAAGGCGCAGAAGGTGCGCACGCTGATCAAGCGCGACTTCGAGGATGCCTTCCACGCCGGCGTGGATGCGATCCTCGCGCCGATCACGCCGACCTCCGCCTTTGCCATCGGCGACAAGGAGCTGGCCGCCGATCCGGTGAAAATGTACCTGCAGGACGTCTTCACCATCACGCTCAACATGGCAGGCCTTCCGGGCATTTCGGTGCCGGCCGGTCTCGACTCCAAAGGCCTGCCGCTGGGACTTCAGTTGATCGGCAAGGCTTTTGAGGAAGAGACGCTGTTCAAGACCGCACACGTCATCGAACAGGCCGCCGGCACGTTTTCGCCGAAGGCCTGGTGGTAAGCGGGCTTACCCTCCGCCCCATGGCGACCGTCGATCAGTCGGCGGTCGCCATGGGGCGGTTGTGCAGCCTTTGAGCCGGGGTTTAACGCTTCGACTGAATGCGCATGTAAGCCTTCAGAACCGCATTGATGCGCGTCTGGTATCCTTTTCCCTGCGCGCGAAACCAGTCGAGGACATCGGCATCAATGCGCAGCGTCACCTGTGATTTGGCGATCGGCTGGACAAGTTCTGCGGCCGCAAAGAAGCTCTCGTCGAGCTCGGGAATATCGCTGTAATCGATATCCTCATTGCTTCGTGTTTCCAGCGCCTTCAGACGTTGCGGCGAGATGCTCATGATATCTTTGCCTTTCCTTTCGATTGGCGAAACGCGCAGAGATGAGGCGCGTTACGCCGTTTCTGTCCGTGTGGACGGCGACGATGACAACCAGGTCCGCAATCGCACCAATGCTGATCCATCGCTCTTCGCCATAGTCAAAGCGATCGTCGCGCGCCGTCAAAACCGGACCGGAGAAGATCAGCATCGCCTCTTCGAAGGAGACGCCGTGCTTCTGCAGGTTGGCGCGATTTTTCGTCTCGTTCCACTCGAACATCATGCGACAATGTAACGACATCTGTAGTTACAGACAAGACCGGCGCCAGATCCCCCGGCGCCGGTCTCGCCGTCACCGGTTGTCCTGCTCGGCGCGCACCAGAACGAGGCCGCGTTCTGTGATGCGGTAGGGCTGACCGTTCTTCGAGGCGATGGCGCGTTTCTGCTTCAATTTGCGGAACGTCCGAAGGTCGAGGCCGGCGAACTTCCAGCCCTCGCGGGTGAAGAGATGCACGTGATCGATCTTGCGCTCGGCGTTGCGGGGAAGTTCGATCCTGCCGCCCTGGGCGAGCAGGTGGAGAATGCGCTGTTCGGCGCGGGATATGTCCATGGTCGTGAAGTCCGAAGGTCCCCTTTGGGACAACAAGAAAGGTCCGGACGCAAAGATTTGCGCCGGGGCTCGGTCTTGTGTGGGCAGCCCGCGATGCTTTCGGCAGGCCGCCCCTTAACGGGACTCGGACGAGTTGGACATCAAAACTCCTGTTTCACCGACAAGGTAAAGAGAAAAACCCGCGCTTTCAACCTGTTGACCGTAATGTTTTGCTTGGAAAGCAGCCGCACCGGTGTTCTACTCGCTCCTGCAACCTGACGGAACGAGTATGCTGACCATCCGCAATGCCCGTGAAGACGATGTGGCGGTGCTGACCGAAATCGGCCTGCGCGCCTGGGCTCAGGCCATGGGGCCGATCGGCGGTAATGAGGATATTCGCAACAATGCCATCAATGCCTTTTCCGGTTTTGTCCAATCCTCCTGGCTGACCATCGTTGTGGTGGAGGAAAACGGACAGCCGGTGGGCTGGGCGGCGCGCGAAAACCTGGACGAGGTGATCACCGATTTCTGGGTCGATCCGGATCATCAGCGCCGCGGCATCGGCTCCGTCCTGCTGCAGGAAATGGAGAAGGTGATCCGCGAACAGGATTTCGAGATGGTGAAGCTCGAAACCCATGCGCTGAACAACGATGCGGTGTCCTTCTTCGAGAAGAACGGCTTTCACATCAACTGGCTCTCGGTTGCCTATTCGCCGAAGCTCGATCAGGATGTCCAGTCGGTGGGCATGTCGAAACTGCTGGTCGAGAGCGAGAGCGGGCTCTACGGCGCCGAGTTCTGACGACCGGCGCCTGATGCCTCACGCATGCTTCTCGGTCGGAACGCTTGCACCCCCTCGCCATTTGCTCTACCTGACGATCAACCAAACAGACTGCATGAAGAGCCATTCCGATGACGATTGTCGATGTCCGCACGCCTGATCCGAAACGCTTCATTCCCGGCGCCACCGGCGACTGGGAGGTGATCATCGGCATGGAAGTGCATGCCCAGGTTCTGTCGAAATCCAAGCTGTTTTCCGGGGCCTCCACCGAATTCGGCAAGGCGCCGAATGCCAATGTCTCGCTGGTGGATGCCGCAATGCCCGGCATGCTGCCGGTGATCAACGAGGAATGCGTGAAGCAGGCGGTGCGTACCGGTCTTGGCCTGAAGGCGCAGATCAACAACCGCTCGATCTTCGATCGCAAGAACTATTTCTACCCGGACCTGCCGCAGGGCTACCAGATCTCGCAGTTCAAGGATCCGATCGTCGGCGAGGGCAAGATCGTGATCTCGCTCGGCCCCGACCGCCAGGGCCAGTTCGAGGACATCGAGATCGGCATTGAGCGCCTGCATCTCGAACAGGATGCCGGCAAGTCCATGCACGACCAGCATCCGACCATGTCCTATGTGGACCTGAACCGTTCTGGCGTGGCGCTGATGGAAATCGTCTCGAAGCCCGACATGCGCTCGTCGGACGAGGCCAAGGCCTACATGACGAAGCTGCGCTCCATCGTGCGCTATCTCGGCACCTGCGACGGCAACATGGACGAAGGCTCCATGCGCGCCGACGTCAACGTCTCCGTGCGCCGCCCGGGCGAAGCGTTTGGCACGCGCTGCGAGATCAAGAACGTCAACTCGATCCGCTTCATCGGCCAGGCGATCGAATACGAAGCGCGCCGCCAGATCGCCATTCTCGAAGAGGGCGGCACGATCGACCAGGAAACTCGCCTCTTCGATCCGGGCAAGGGCGAGACACGTTCCATGCGCTCCAAGGAAGACGCGCATGATTATCGTTATTTCCCCGATCCGGACCTTCTGCCGCTCGAATTCGACGACGCCTTCGTGGCCGAGCTGAAGGCGCATCTGCCGGAACTGCCGGATGACAAGAAGGCCCGCTTCGTGCGCGAACTCGGCCTCTCCATCTATGATGCCTCCGTGCTCGTGTCGGAAAAGGCGATCGCCGACTATTTCGAGGCCGTGGCTGAAGGCCGCGACGGCAAGATGGCGGCGAACTGGGTCATCAACGACTTGCTAGGCGCTTTGAACAAAGCCGGTAAAGGCATTGAAGAGACTCCGGTTTCGCCCGCCCAGCTCGGCGGCATCATCGATCTCATCAAGGCCGAAACCATTTCCGGCAAGATCGCCAAGGACCTCTTCGAGATCGTCTTCAACGAGGGCGGAGATCCGGCGGAAATCGTGGAAAGCCGCGGCATGCGCCAAGTGACCGATACCGGCGCCATCGAAAAGGCCGTCGATGACATCATCGCCGCCAACCCGGATCAGGTGGCCAAGGTCAAGGCCAAGCCGACGCTTGCCGGCTGGTTCGTCGGCCAGGTGATGAAGGCGACCGGCGGCAAGGCCAATCCGCAGGCGGTGCAGGCGCTGGTGAAGTCGAAGCTCGGCATCGAGGACGAATAAGCGCCGCCGCGTCGACAGGACGGCGTTTCGCCGGAAGGCGAGACGCCTCCCGATTGTTGGTGTCCGTTAGGCCATGAGGCCGCTTCCGGAGGAACCATGGTGTTTTTCGTCCGCAGTGCCAGTGAGAACGACGCGGAAGCCATTCGCGCGCTTCTGGTCGAGACCTGGCATTCCACCTATGACGGCTTCTATGGCGAGGCCAAGGTCAACGAACTCATCGCCGCCTGGCATTCGCTGGCGGCGATCAAGGCCAATATCGGCAAGCGCGACGGCGAATACCTGGTGGCTGACGACGGCCGGCAGATCGGCGGCATCGGCTTCGCCGACATGTCGCAGAAAATGACCAAGACGGCGCTGCTGCGGCAGTTGTACGTGCACCCGTCCTTTCAGGGCCAGGGCATTGGCCGCGATATCTTTGCCGAGCTGGAAACCTGCTTTCCCGATGCCGAGATCATGCGGCTCGAAGTCGAACCGCGCAACGATCGCGCGATTTTCTTCTACAACCGCCTCGGTTTCGTCGAGGTGGACCGAACGAAGAACTGCGGCGGCGAGGCGAGCGGCATCGAGGCGCTGGTCATGGAAAAGCAGCTGTTTGCCTGACGCCGGGTTGGATCAGGGTTCGTATTCGCGCCCGTTCTCGTCGTAGAGCAAGGCGGCTCCACACTCCATCACGTCGCGGCGGAGGTCCGGGTCGCAGGCGGCCTCTGCGGCCTTCAGGGCAAGCTCGCGACTGGCCCAGCCGCAGTGAAACTCTGTCCAGGACGGGCCGTCGCTCGGCTGAATGGCGACGACGACGGTCCAGTTCGCCGGATAGCAGGCCGCGACATCCAGGCAGTCTTCCTTGGTGCCACCCTCGGCAATGCACTTCTTCTTGGCGCAGGCCATGGCGCTTGCCACGTCGCGTCCGACGCATTGCCCCATGCTCATTTCCGGTGCGTAGGAAAACGCAATGGCCTTGCGCCGGTTCTCTGCAGCATTGCTCTCGCCCGAGATGAGCAAAAGAAACGCGCAGAGGCTTATCATCCATCGTGCCAACATCAGAAACATCCCCCGAAATCCCTGTCACACCCATAGTGCAGAAGAGCCGGTCAAGGGCAAGATGGTGCGGTGCGGATTCTCTCCACTGGCCCATGACACGAGGAATCCGGTCTGAGCACTGCCGCGACCGGTTCAATCGGTTCCCCTTGGCGCCGAATGCGACTAACCTAAGTCTCAATCGGAATTTGGGAGGATAATTCAATGACGTCAGATGAGATCGTGATTCGCCGGGCCCGCGAAGAGGACCTGCCACAGCTGATTGCGCTCTTTGCGGATGATGCCGTCGGCGGCCATGGCGACACCACGGATCCGGACGCCTATCACGACTATCTGCGGGCCTTCCATGCGCTCGATCGGGCATCAAACGAGCAGCTTTTCGTCGCCACGCTGGATGATGCGGTGGTCGGCACCTTCCAGGTGACGTTCCTGCGCACGCTCGCCGGCCGGGGCGCGCTCAACATGCGCATCGAGGCGGTCCAGACCCGTTCGGATCTGAGAGGTCGAGGAATCGGTGCCCAGATGATTGCCTATGCCTTGGAGGAGGGCCGCCGGCACGACTGCAAGGCCGTCTACCTCACCTCCAATCTCGCCCGCACCGATGCCCACCGCTTCTATGAGCGATCAGGCTTCCATCGGTCGCATGCAGGCTTCAAGATGGCGCTCAAATAGCGGGGAGCGGGTCGCGAAGCGCTGGACAAGACCGGTGCGACATTGCATAAGCGGGACAAGGATACATTCCTTGTCTCTCGCGAGGACGTTGGAAACGCATGAAAACTCTCCTTCTTCAGATCTTCACCTGGTGGAACGGCCAGACGCTCGGTACCCGCTTCTTCACCTGGCGCAACGGCAAGCGCGTCGGCGAAGACGAGTTCGGCAATGTCTATTATGAAGGCGGCATGACGTCCTTCGGCCTGCCGCGCCGCTGGGTGATCTACAAGGGCTATGCCGATGCCTCGGCCATTCCCTCGGGTTGGCACGGCTGGATGCATTACCGCACCGATACCCCGCCCTCGAAGGACAATTACGTGACCCGCGAGTGGCAGAAGCCGCATATCCAGAACCTCACGGGCACGCCTTACGCCTATCGTCCGAAGGGCTCGCTCGAAGCCACCGGCGAGCGTCCGCGCGTTACCGGCGATTACGACGCCTGGACGCCGGGCGCCTGACGCGCCTTTTCAGGTCTGGCTCCTGTTTCCGCGCTGACGCCACATTTGCGATATAGCGCATTCTGGTCCCGCGTCTCGTCCGGGACCAGCTTAGCCATGTGGTGGGATTGTTGATGCCGAAACTTTCTGTTCGTCCGTTTGTCGTGGCTCTGGCGGCCGGTCTCCTGGTCTTGCCAGGCTCGCACGCCGTGATGGCGGCGCGGATCGACAATCCCGTGGCGGAATTTGCCGGCATCGACAAGATCACCGGCCGCATCACGAAGTTCGATGTCTATGTCAACGAGACGGTGCAGTACGGCGCGCTCCAGGTGACGCCAAAGGTCTGCTATTCACGCGACGATACCGAGGCGCAGCGTGTCGATGGCTTTGTCGAGGTCGATGAAATCACGCTCGACCGAAAAATCCGCCGCATCTTCACCGGCTGGATGTTTGCCGACAGCCCGGGTCTGAATGCCGTCGAGCATCCGATCTATGACGTCTGGCTGACCGGCTGCAAGCAGAAGTCGGATGTTCCGCCGCCGGCCTCCGCCAAGAAATAGAAACGGCCTGGTCTGCTCCTGTCAGGAGAAGGGCAGGGTCAGGGGAACGGCAGGTGCGGCGATTCGGTCGTCGCCTTCAGTAACGTCAGATATTCATCCTTCGGCACGTCGATCGCTCCGAACGTCTTTAGGTGTTCGGTGGTGAACTGCGTGTCGAGGAGTTGAAAACCGTTGGCGTTCAGACGTTCGACCAGGTGCACGAGGCAGATCTTCGACGCATTGGTGCGCCGCGAGAACATGCTCTCGCCGAAGAAGGCGGCCCCCAGAGAGACGCCGTAAAGCCCGCCGACCAGTTCACCGTCTTCGAAGGCTTCCACGCTGTGCGCGTGGCCCATGCGGTGCAGTTCGGTGTAGAGTTGGCGGATGGTGGTGTTGATCCAGGTGCTGGGGCGGTCGGAGGTTTCCTCCGCGCAGCCATTCATCACGGCTTCAAAGCGGGTATTGAACCGGATGTCGA
Organism: Allorhizobium pseudoryzae; assembly: GCF_011046245.1. Classification (NCBI taxonomy): domain Bacteria; kingdom Pseudomonadati; phylum Pseudomonadota; class Alphaproteobacteria; order Hyphomicrobiales; family Rhizobiaceae; genus Affinirhizobium; species Affinirhizobium pseudoryzae. Next base: position 3,306,482 of record NZ_CP049241.1, on the reverse strand, counting down.
AAGGGGCGCGCTTGACCGCCTTCCTGAGGCTCTTCGAGACATGAAAGGCGTCCAGCGGCAACACGCCTCGCATTTCCGGCTCGACCCAGAAGATTTCCGGGTCGTCTGCCGATTCGGCCATGGGAAACAGGCCTATGGAATAGGCGCGCAGCAGAACATCCGGTGTGATCGAGGGATAATATCTGCCGCGCCGCCCTGCCATGCCTATCCTTTTGCCGTGTCGCTCGCCAGATACTTTTCCAGCCAGTGGATGTCGTAGTCGCCGTTCGCGATGTCCTGGTTGGAAACCAGATCCTGGAACAGCGGCAGCGTCGTCTTGATACCGTCCACGACGAATTCGTCGAGAACACGGCGAAGACGCATCATGCATTCGACGCGGGTGCGGCCGTGCACGATGAGCTTGCCGATCAGGCTGTCATAATAGGGCGGGATCTTGTAGCCGGCATAGGCGCCCGAATCGACGCGTACGCCAAGGCCGCCCGGCGCGTGGAAATGCGTGATCGTGCCAGGAGACGGCACGAAGGTGCGCGGATCCTCTGCGTTGATGCGGCACTCGATCGCATGGCCCGAGAAGACGATCTCGTCCTGGGTGACAGACAGGCCGGCGCCGGAGGCGACGCGGATCTGCTCATGCACCAGATCGATGCCGGTGATGGCTTCGGTGATCGGGTGCTCCACCTGCAGGCGGGTGTTCATTTCGATGAAATAGAACTCGCCGTTTTCGTAGAGGAACTCGATCGTGCCGGCACCCCGGTACTTCATCTTTTTCATGGCGTCGGCGCAGATCTGGCCGATCTTCATGCGCTGCTCGACATTGAGGGCAGGGGAGTTTGCCTCTTCCCAGACCTTCTGGTGGCGGCGCTGCAGCGAGCAGTCGCGCTCACCGAGATGGATGGCGTTGCCGGCACCGTCGCCCACCACCTGCACCTCGATATGGCGCGGCTTGCCAAGGTATTTTTCCATGTAGACGGCATCATTGCCGAAGGCGGCGAGCGCCTCGGAACGCGCCGTGGAGACGGCTTCCTCAAGGTCTGCTTCGGTCTTTGCCACCTTCATGCCGCGACCGCCGCCGCCGGCGGTGGCCTTGATCAGCACGGGAAAGCCGATCGAGCGGGCGATCTCGAGCGCGTTTTCCGGCAGGACTTCGCCATCGGAACCCGGAACGACCGGAATGCCAAGCTCGACCGCCGTCTTCTTGGCGGTGATCTTGTCGCCCATCAGGCGGATATGTTCCGCCGTCGGGCCGATGAAGGTGATGCCGTGTGCGTCGAGGATATCGGCGAACTTGGCGTTTTCCGACAGGAAGCCGTAGCCCGGATGCACGGCATCCGCGCCGGTGATTTCGCAGGCCGCAACGATCTGGTGGATGTTGAGGTAGCTGTCACGCGACGGCGGCGGGCCGATGCACACGCTTTCGTCGGCAAGGCGCACATGCATGGCATTGGCGTCGGCCGTGGAATGCACGGCGACCGTCGCAATGCCGAGCTCCTTGCAGGCGCGCAGGACGCGCAGGGCAATTTCGCCGCGGTTGGCAATGAGGATTTTCGAGATCATGGTGACGCCTTACTCGATGATAACGAGCGGCTCGCCATACTCGACAGGCTGCGCATCGTTGACGATGATCTCCGTCACCTTGCCGGAACGCGGCGCCGGGATCTGGTTCATGGTCTTCATGGCTTCGATGATGAGAAGCGTCTGGCCTTCCTTCACGGTCGCACCCACTTCGATGAAGGGACGCGAACCCGGGGCAGGCGACAGGTAGGCCGTGCCGACCATCGGTGCGGTGACGGCGTTCGACAGGTCACGGGCAGCCGGTGCGGCTGCTGCGGCAGGAGCCGCCGGCGCCGGCGCGGCAGCGGCTGCCGGAGCGGCGTACTGCGGAGCGGCAGCCTGGATGTATTGCGGTGCCTGGATGTTGCGCGACACGCGGATCCGCAGGTCTTCCTGCTCGACTTCGATCTCGGTGAGGTCCGTGTCCTTGAGAATGTTCGCGAGATCACGGATCAGCGCCTGATCGATACCCGATTTCTTGTCTGCCATGGATGGGGGTCCTGTATTCTTGTTATTGCGTGATGGATTTCAGCGCCTGCAGCGCCAGGATGTAGCTATGGGGGCCAAAACCGCAGATCACGCCCTTAGCCGCAGGCGCGATCATCGATGTATGGCGGAATTCCTCGCGGGCATGCACGTTGGAAATGTGCACCTCGATCACCGGGATCGGCGAGATGGCACGGATCGCGTCGTGGAGTGCGACGGAGGTATGCGTATAGGCGCCGGCATTGAAGGCGACGCCCGCAGCCTTGTCGGCCGCCTCGTGCAGCCAGTCGACGAGGGTGCCCTCGTGATTGGACTGGCGGAAATCGATCGTCAGCCCGAGCTCGGCACCGGCGGCCCTGCAATCGGCCTCGATGTCGGCAAGCGTCTTGCCGCCATAGATCCCCGGTTCCCGCTTGCCCAGCATGTTGAGATTGGGACCGTTCAGCACGAAAATGGTCTTGGTCATCTACGCTTCCGTCGACTTTCAACCGCCTCCTATAGACCGCCACGCCCTGCAGGAAAAGCCCCTTGCGCCGGCAAGCGCGAGGCTTCCCCGGAAAATGGGGGTAAGGTTAAGGGGGAGACGGTCCAGATTCTGCGGGAATCAGCAGGTCGCCTTGCCGCAGGCGCGGATATTGGCGATCTTCCCAGCCAGTTCCTCATGGCCGACGGCGCCGAAGACAGCCTCGTCACCAACGACGTAGAAGGGCGTGCCGGTGATGCCGAGCGCGTTGGCAAGCTCGTAGGTCGCCCGCACCTGCGGATCGTTCGGCTTGTCTTCCATGGTCTTGCGGATATCCGCCTCCTGCACGCCGAGCATGGCAGCGACCTGCAGTGCCGTCTGCTCGGTCGCCCGCGTCTGGCCGCCGAGCAGCGCGCGGTGGAACTGCGGATATTTTTCCGGCGCAAGGATGCGCACCGCATTCGCCACCCGGTGCGCCGCCATCGAATCCGGCCCCAGGATCGGGAACTCCTTCAGGATGAAGCGGACATTCTTGTCCTCCGACAGGATCTCCTCCATGTCGGACAGAGCGCGTTTGCAGTAGCCGCAATTGTAGTCGAAGAACTCGACCACGGTCACGTCGCCCTTCGGGTTGCCGAGCGTGATGTCATCGGCGGAGGCGAAGATGGCATCCTTGTTGGCGACGATGCCGGTGGTCGTCTGCGCCGCGCGTTGCTCTTCCTGCTTCTTCTCCAGCGCTTCCTGTACCTCCAGCATGACCTCCGGATTGGCGATCAGGTATTCGCGGATGAAGGCACCGATGTCCTTCTTCTGCTGCTCGTCCAGCGCCATGGCCGCCGTGCCCAACGGAAGGAGAGCGCTGCCTGCGAGCAGGAGCGTGGTGAAAAGCTTCGGAAGCGACGTCATCTGGATCCTCTTCGACGGGCGCGGCGGGGCCACGCGATTCTGCCGGTTGGCGTGAGCATATACCGGCGGGCGGTCCATATCAAAAGCGTTGATCGGCCGCCCCTGTGACGCAAGAGCGCGCAAAGCGGGCAAAAGAAAGACGGCCGCACAGTCTGCGCGGCCGTCCCAATCACTCATCGAGTCCCGTGTCGCTCAAAGGAAGCCGCGGCGCTGCCACCAGCCAGCCTTTTTCGGCTTTCCGTCGCCCTCTTCCGTCGCTGCCGACTTCACCACCGGTTCGGAGGTGGTGATGGTCGAGGCGCGGTTGGCGCGCACCTGACGCTCGTCTTCGGCAGCCGTCTCAGCGGCGCCAACGTCAGCGGCACCAGCGTCACTGGCGCCAGCCTCTTCGGCCACGGTCTCCACCGGCGCGGCGGCGGGAGCCGGCGCTTCGGCAACCGCTTCTTCCGCCACGGCGGGGGCCGGCTCGACAACCGGTTCTTCCGTTGCAGTCGGAGCAGCTTCCACAACCGGTTCGGCTACGGCGGCAGGCGCTTCGACGGCGGCCTCATCCGGGGCGGCCGAAGCTTTGCCACGGCGTGTGCGGCGCGGTTTCACCGGCTTTGCCTCAGCGGCGACGGTTTCGTCCAGCTCAACCGGTGCGGCGACGGCGTCTTCGACCGTTGCGGCAACTGCAGCCTGCTCCGGCGCGTCGGATACGACGGCCTCGTCGGAAACCTCGGCGTCATCGCCATCGTCCTCGCCACCGTTTTCACCGTCGCCAGCGAAGCCTTCTTCGCCCTGACGGTTGCGGCGGCCGCCACGCTTGCCACGACGGCGGCGCTTGCGGCGCTGGCTTTCTTCGCTCTCGCCGTCCTGATCCGAAACGCCGGCAGCGGTTGCAACACCGTTGTCGTCGTCGCCCTCGACATCACCGTCCTCGTCGTCGTCCGAGGCGTCATCGCTGCCGTCCTCGTTCGCCTGACCGGAGGCTTCGCCGTTGCGATTGCGGTTGCGGCGACGACGGCGGCGCTTGCGCTTGCGATTTCCGTTCTCTTCGTCGCTGGTGCTGCGGCTTTCCTGCGGGGCGCTGGCCGCCGGTGCAGCTTCGATCTCGTCCTCTTCGTCCTCGACGAGGTCAACGATATCGTCGTCCTCATCCTCCGGCAGGGCGGCGAACTGCATCAGGGTCTCGATGCGGATCGGATTGGCGACTGCTTCACCACGATCGATCGCAAAATGCGCCGAACCGAGGGAGCCGTCGGATTCGATGAAGATCGAAACGCCGAAGCGCTTTTCGTAATCCACCACCGTCGCCCGCTTGTGGTTCAAGAGGTAGAGCGCCGTGTCCGGCGTGGTGCGCACGGTGATATCGTGCGTGGTGTTCTTCAGCAGGTATTCCTCGACGCCGCGCAGGACGTGCAGGCCAACGGAAGACTGCGACCGGACATGGCCCGTGCCGCCGCAATGCGAGCAGACCTGGGTGGTCGATTCGAGAACGCTGGCGCGGATGCGCTGGCGCGACATTTCCAGAAGGCCGAAATGCGAGATGCGGCCGACCTGGATGCGGGCGCGGTCGTTCTTCAGGCAGTCCTTCAGCTTCTTCTCGACAGCGCGGTTGTTGCGCTTTTCTTCCATGTCGATGAAGTCGATGACGATGAGGCCGGCGAGATCGCGCAGGCGAAGCTGGCGTGCCACTTCTTCCGCGGCTTCCAGGTTCGTCTGGAGCGCGGTTTCCTCGATCGAATGCTCGCGGGTCGAACGGCCGGAGTTGACGTCGATCGCCACCAGCGCTTCCGTCTGGTTGATGATCAGGTAACCGCCGGACTTCAGCGTCACCTGCGGCTGCAGCATGCGGTCGAGCTGCGCCTCAATGCCGGAGCGCGAGAAGATTGGATGGATGTCGCGGTAGGGCTGAACCACCTTGGCATGGCTCGGCATCAGCATCTTCATGAAGTCTTTGGCTTCACGATAGCCGTCTTCGCCGGCCACGACGATTTCGGAAATGTCCTTGTTGTACAGGTCGCGGATCGAGCGCTTGATCAACGAACCTTCCTCGTAGACGAGGCAGGGCGCAATCGAGTTCAGCGTCAGCGTGCGGACGTTCTCCCACAGGCGCATCAGGTATTCGAAGTCGCGCTTGATCTCGACGCGGGTGCGGTTGGCGCCGGCGGTGCGCAGGATCACGCCCATGCCCTGCGGCACGTCGAGCTCGCGGGCGATTTCCTTCAGGCGCTTGCGGTCCGTCGGCTGGGTGATCTTGCGGGAAATGCCGCCGCCGCGCGCCGTGTTCGGCATCAGGACGGAATAACGGCCGGCGAGCGACAGGTAGGTGGTCAGTGCCGCGCCCTTGTTACCACGCTCTTCCTTGGCCACCTGCACCAGCAGGATCTGCCGGCGCTTGATGACTTCCTGGATGCGGTACTGCTTGCGCGGCTTGCGGTAGACGCGATCCGGAACCTCTTCCATCGCATCTTCGGCGCCGACCGATTCGATTTCTTCCTTCTCGTGATCGTCGTCGTCATCATCGTCGTCGTCATGGCCGCGGCCACGGACATCTTCGGAGATGGCGTCGGTCTCGATCATCGCCGCCATGCTGTCCGGCGTGCTGTTGTCGTCGGCATCGACGGTGGCTTCAGCCGTCGTTGCCGCGGCGGCCTCCGTGGTTGCTTCGTCTGCTGCCGGCTCTGCGACCTTCTTGCGGGAACGGGTGCGGCGCGGCTTTGCCTTCGGCTTCTCCGCCTCGGCGGCAACGGCGTCAGCTTCGGCGGGCTCGGCTGTCGGCGCTTCGGCCTCAGCGGCAGGTTCTGAAGGTGTTTCGTTGCTCTCGGTTCCGAGAGCCGCCTCGACCTGTGCGACGATGCCGAGATCGGGCTGTTCTGCCTTGGACAGATCGACGGTCGGTTCGACGTCGTGATCGCCGTTGTCGGACTGCTTGCGCTGGTCTTCCATTTCCGCCTGCAGGAGAGCCTGACGGTCGGCGAGCGGGATCTGGTAGTAATCGGGATGGATTTCGGCAAAGGCCAGGAAGCCGTGGCGGTTGCCGCCGTAGTCAACGAAGGCTGCCTGAAGCGACGGTTCGACGCGCGTCACTTTTGCCAGGTAGATGTTGCCGCGGATCTGTTTTTTATGTTGTGATTCGAAATCGAACTCTTCAATTCGGTTGCCCCGAACGACGACTACGCGTGTCTCCTCTTTGTGAGACGCGTCGATAAGCATTTTGTCTGCCATTGAATGTGTGCTCCTCGGCGCGGACGAGCATACGCCGAGGAGCCCGTCATCATGACAGGCTGGTCGTGTTCCACGTCCGTTGCGCCGGATAAGAAAGTTCCCGCTGGGTTGTTTCGCGGCAGCGCGGACTGAATGCTAAACGAAGCCTTGGGCTCCATCCGCTCATCCAGGTTATGCAATTGGTGCCGCAACATCAAAGACCATACGAGAAAGACGATACAGTAGACCCGCAGGGGTCCGATGAATTTGCTCCCAACGAGCATGGGTGGCGAGCCACCCGGTACTGTGCCGGCCACCGCCGGTTTCGGATAGTTTCTCGGGCATAAGTGTGATGACGGCAGATGCCTTCGGTCAGCGGCGCCAGAACTGTTACGCTGGCAGCCTATCGACAGACTATCCCGTCGTCACTTAAACCCTCAAAAGCCTTGTAAGTTTTATCTGTCACAATAGCAAGGGGAAAGCCTGGACTGCCTTATTATGGATCAAATTCGGCGCCTTAAAGACGGCCCCGCAGACGTTGCGGCGGGCAAGGCGCGGGGCAGAGCGGCTGTGTCGGCCTTTGACGGCCTGTTATAGACAGAGAATCGCCGCCCGCTGCGACAGGAGCGCGAGCGCAAGACGCGGTCGGCAGGACGATGAACGAGGGGACGAACACGATGACGGAGCGGCAAGGTGGTTGGATGCGCAGGCTGGCGGTCGCCATGATCGCTCTGCTGGTCCCGATCCTGTTTGCTCCGGTGTCGGGTCAGGCAACCGAGACGGCCGAACCCGATGCGCTGCTTGCCTTTTCCGCGCGGATTGCCGGCGATGATGCCCGCACCCGGATCGTGATCGATTTTGACGGACGGCCTGAATTTTCCGTGCACTACGTGGCTTCGCCCGAACGGATCGTGGTCGAACTGCCATCGACCGCCTTTGGCTTTCCGGCCACGGATCTGAGCCCGCGCGGGCTTTTCAAGGATATCCGCTACGGCGCGATGGGCGAGGGGAGTGCCCGCATCGTCTTTACCCCCCACAAGTCGGTCAAGCTGGTTCTGGCCGAGGTGCAGAAGAACGAGGGCCATGGCTACCGCCTCGTCCTCGATGCCGAGATGACGACGCCCGAGGTCGTGGCGGAACTGGTGCGCACGCAGCGCTGGACGCAGCCCGATCCCGCGCCATCGGGCAGTCTCGGAAGCGACCCCATGGTCGATGGTGCGCACGACAGCGTCTTCACCATTGCCGTTGATGCCGGGCATGGCGGCATCGACAGCGGCGCGACGGGTGCGAAATCCGGAACGGTGGAGAAGGACCTGACGCTTGCCTTCGCCAAGACGCTGGAGGAGCATCTGAACGGCAAGCCTGGCGTCAAAGCCTTCCTGACCCGCCGCAACGACACGTTTCTGTCGCTCTCCCAGCGCGTGACGCTGGCCCGCCAGGGCGGCGCGGACCTCTTTATCTCCCTGCACGCCGATACGTTGTCCCAGAAGAACATCCGCGGCGCGACGGTCTACACGCTGTCCGATACCGCCTCCGACCGGATGGCGGCGGCGCTGGCGGCGCGCGAAAACCTTTCCGACGAACTGGCCGGCTTTTCCATCGAAAGCGGCCCGCCGGAAGTGGCCGACATCCTGCTCGATCTGGCGCGACGCGAAACGCAGGCTTTTTCCATCTCGCTCGCGAACCGGGTCGTCTCCTCCTTCGAGGGCCAGATCGGCCTCATCAACAATCCGCACCGGTCCGCCGGTTTCCAGGTCCTGCGCGCGCCGGATATCCCCTCGATCCTGGTCGAACTCGGTTTCCTCAGCAACGAGGAGGACGAAAAGCAGCTGCTCGATCCGACGTGGCGCGACAAGGTGGCGGAACGTCTCACAGATGCCGTGATGACGTACCGGGAGCAGACGGTGGCGGGCGGCGGCTGAGCGGATCAAGATCGGTTGATCGTCAAAAGCTGTGTGATGGGCTCTATCCTGTGCCGATCGCGGAGAATAGACGCGTCCGGGCCCTATTTTTCTCACATTCGCGGGGTTACTCCGGGGGAACGGGTGGCTGGCCCGATTCTGTCGGCACTGTCGTCGGGGTTGCGCAACGGAAAGCGTCCGTGCAAAAGGCCACAAAACATGCGAAAGTGCTTTGAGATGAGGTCAAACGGCCATCCCCGCAGACGACGCGGTGGGATGGGCCAGTGGACGTCGGATCGAAGCCTTCACAATACCGATCCGGAAGTGCGGAACATCAGCGGGACTTCTGTCTTGTTGGGCTTTCAGCAGAGAATAAGCGGTAGTAGCGAATGATCAGATTGATTGGATACCTGTTTGGCCTGGCCTGTGCTGGCTTTCTTGTGGTGGCGGCGGTGGTGGCCGTCTACCTGAGCGGCGTATCCAGAGATCTCCCCAATTACGAGGTGCTGGCCTCCTATGCGCCGCCGGTTGCGACGCGCGTGCATGCCGGCAACGGCGCGCTGATGGCCGAATATGCCCGCGAGAAGCGTCTCTTCCTGCCGATCCAGGCGATCCCCGACCGGGTGAAGGCGGCCTTTCTCTCGGCGGAAGACAAGAATTTCTACAATCACCCCGGCGTTGATTTCTGGGGCCTGACGCGCGCCGTCGTCAACAACGTCCAGAACATCGGCTCCGGCCGTCGTCCGGAAGGCGCCTCCACCATCACCCAGCAGGTGGCGAAGAACTTCCTTTTGAGTTCCGACCAGACGATCGACCGCAAGGTCAAGGAAGCGATCCTGTCCTTCCGCATCGAGCAGGCCTATTCCAAGGACAAGATCCTCGAGCTCTATTTGAATGAGATCTTCTTCGGACTGAATTCCTATGGCATCGCCGGCGCCGCGCTCACCTATTTCGGCAAGTCGGTGACCGAACTGACGATCGCCGAAAGCGCCTATCTGGCCGCCCTGCCGAAGGGGCCGGCCAACTACCATCCCTTCCGCCACGAGAAGGCGGCTGTCGAGCGCCGTAACTGGGTGATCGACCGCATGGCGGAGAATGGCTACATTACCGTCAGCGATGCCGAGGATGCCAAGAAGCAGCCGCTCGGTGTCGAGCCGCGCCGCTCTGGCTCGACGCTTTTTGCATCGGACTATTTCTCCGAAGAAGTCCGCCGCCAGATCATCGACAAGTATGGCGACAAGGCGTTGTACGAAGGCGGCCTGTCGGTCCGCACGTCTCTCGACCCGCAACTGCAGGTGATGGCGCGCGCAGCGCTGCAGAAGGGACTTGAGGATTACGACCAGCGTCGCGGTTTCCATGGGCCGATCCAGAAGATCGCCATGGATGGTGACTGGGGCGAACCGCTGTCGAAGATCCAGGCCTTCCGCGACGTGCCCGAATGGAAGCTCGCGGTGGTTCTGGCGGTGTCGGCCTCGCGCGTCGATATCGGCCTGCAGCCGCAGAGCGTCGGCGGCAAGCTGGAAGAGGAGCGCAAGCGGGGTTTCATCGCCGCCGATCAGATGCGCTGGGCTTTCCGGGATGCCAAGGGCGAGCGCAAGACCTCCAAGACGCCGGAAGGCGTCGTGGTGCCCGGCGACGTGATCTATGTCGAGCCGCTCGAGGGTGAGGAGAATGCCTATCAGCTGCGCCAGCCGCCGAAGGTGCAGGGCGGCATGGTGGTGATGGACCCGCATACCGGACGTGTTCTGGCCATGGTCGGCGGTTTCTCCTACGGGCAGTCGGAGTTCAACCGCGCCACGCAGGCCATGCGCCAGCCGGGCTCGTCCTTCAAGCCGCTCGTCTACGCCGCAGCACTCGACAACGGCTATACGCCGGCCTCCGTTATCCTCGACGCGCCGATCGAGGTCGTCTCCGGCGGCCAGGTCTGGCGTCCGGAAAACTATGGCGGCGATTCGGCCGGCCCCTCGACGCTGCGCACCGGCATCGAGAAGTCGCGCAACCAGATGACGGTTCGCCTTGCTAACGACATGGGCATGGACCTTGTCGCCGAATATGCCGAACGCTTCGGCATCTACGACAAGATGGCGCCGCTCCTGTCGATGTCGCTCGGCTCCGGTGAGACGACCGTGCTGCGCATGGTCTCGGCCTATGCGGTGATCGCCAATGGCGGCAAGCAGATCAAGCCGACGCTCGTCGACCGCATCCAGGACCGGTTCGGCAAGACGATCTTCCGCCATGAGGAACGCACCTGCGAGGGCTGCAACTTCAACAGTTGGGCCAATCAGGACGAACCGACGCTGGTGGATAATCGCGAGCAGGTTCTCGACCCGATGACCGCCTACCAGATCACCTCAATGATGGAAGGTGTCGTCACCCGCGGAACGGCTGCCGGCAAGATCCCGGTCAAGGACCGTCCGGTGGCCGGCAAGACCGGCACCACCAATGATGAAAAGGACGCCTGGTTCGTCGGTTTCACGCCCAACCTGGTGGCCGGCCTTTATATCGGGTTCGATACGCCGGCTCCGCTGGGGCGTGGCGGCACGGGCGGCGGACTTGCCGCGCCCATCTTCGGCGATTTCCTGGCGCAGGCCGCCAAGGTGACGCCGCCGAGCAAATTCCAGGTGCCGGAAGGCATGCAGTTCATCGCCGTCAACCGAAAGACCGGCATGTTCGCGCTGGAAGGCGAGCCGGACACGATCATCGAAGCATTCAAGCCCGGCACCGGACCGGCCGATACCTTCTCGGTGATCGGCATGGATGATCAGGTGGCACCCGAAGAGATCCTGAAATCCTCGCCGCAGGCGCAGCAGGCGGTGACCTCTGGCGCCGGCGGCCTCTTCTGAGACGACGTCACGAATGAGGAGCCCGTGGGGGTGTGAACCCGCCCGCGGGCTTTACATCGCGCGCCCCTGCCACTATGCACGCCCCCATCTGGCCGAAAGGACAAAGACGACACAATGCGCAATGAAACCCTGAATATCATCGACGACATCAAGCAGGCCGTAAGCCTGCTGAGGAGGCATCTTTGACTGGGACCAGGCGGTAAGACGACTGGACTGGTTGAACAACAAGGCCGAGGATCCCACCCTCTGGAATGATGCGTCCGAAGCCCAGAAGCTGATGCGCGAGCGCCAGCAACTGGACGATGCGATCAGCGGCGTGAAGTCGCTCGAGCAGCAGCTGAAGGACAATGTCGAGCTCATCGAACTCGGCGAGGAAGAAGGCGACGACAGCGTCGTGCGCGATGCCGAGGAGGCGCTGAAGGCGCTGAAGACGGAGGCCTCCCGCCGCCAGGTGGAAGCCATGCTGTCCGGCGAGGCCGATGGCAACGACACCTATGTCGAAGTGCATTCCGGCGCGGGTGGCACCGAATCTCAGGACTGGGCGAACATGCTTCTGCGCATGTACAGCCGCTGGGCCGAGCGTTCCGGTTTCAAGGTCGAAGTGCTGGAAGTGCATGACGGCGACGAAGCCGGCATCAAATCCGCGACGATCCTCGTCAAGGGCCACAATGCCTATGGCTGGCTGAAGACCGAATCGGGCGTGCATCGCCTGGTGCGGATTTCGCCCTATGACAGCAATGCGCGCCGCCACACATCCTTCTCGTCCATCTGGGTCTATCCGGTGATCGACGACACGATCCAGATCGAGGTGAACGAAAGCGATTGCCGTATCGACACCTACCGCTCGTCCGGCGCCGGTGGCCAGCACGTCAACACCACCGATTCGGCCGTGCGCATCACGCACTTGCCGACCGGGATCGTGGTGGCCTGCCAGCAGGAGCGCTCCCAGCACAAGAACCGGGCGAAAGCCTGGGACATGCTGCGGGCCCGTCTCTACGAGCAGGAACTGAAGAAGCGGGAAGATGCCGCCAATGCCGAAGCCGCCTCCAAGACGGACATCGGCTGGGGACACCAGATCCGCTCCTACGTTCTGCAGCCCTATCAGCTGGTGAAGGATCTGCGCACGGGCGTCGAAAGCACGGCACCCGGTGACGTGCTTGACGGTGATTTGGACGAGTTCATGGAAGCGGCACTTGCCCACCGTATCAATGGCGGCGCGGGTGCCGAAGTCTCGGACATCGACTGAGGCACCTCCCAGTCAATACGAATCGGCGAAACGGCGTGTCTTCGGACGCGCCGTTTTCGATTCGGGGCGCGTGTCAGTAGGAAAACTGCTCTGCCAGGATACGCTCCGACCAGGAGTGATCGGGATCGGAGAGGATGCGCGCGGTCTTCACCGTCGATTCGGCGATCCGCACCGAAAGCACGCTCTTGATCTCGGTATTGTCGGCCACCGCGTTCACCGGCCGTTTGTCGGGCTCGAGGATGTCAAGCTCGACGCAGACCTTGTTGGGGAGGAGCGCGCCGCGCCAGCGCCGCGGGCGAAACGCGCTGACGGGTGTCATGGCGAGAAGCGGTGCCTCCAGCGGCAGGATCGGCCCGTGGGCGGAGAGGTTGTAGGCGGTCGAACCGGCGGGCGTTGCAATCATCAGGCCGTCGCAGATCAGCTCGCCGAGACGCACGTGGCCGTCAATCGTAACCCGCAGTTTGGCCGCCTGGTAGGACTGGCGGAACAGATAGACCTCGTTGATGGCGAGCGCGATCGACGTGGTGCCGTCGGCATTGTTGGTGCGCATCTCGAGCGGATGAAAATCGTTCTCCACCGCCTCCTCGATCCGCCGGTGCAGGTCGTCGACCCGGTAGTCGTTCATCAGGAAGCCGACGGAGCCGCAGTTCATGCCATAGATGCGTTTTTCGCTGTTGATCGTCTGGTGCAGGGTCTGCAGCATGAACCCGTCGCCGCCGAGCGCGACGATCACGTCGGCGTCAGCGATCTCGTGCTGGCCGTAAAGCCGCGAGAGTTCGTCAAGCGCAGACTGCGCCTCCGGCGCGGACGAGGCCAGGAAGGAAAGTCTCAAGCTGTTCAAAGACATCGGCGCCCCTTTCGCGTCGAAGCCTTGGTACAGGAAAAAACGAGGCCGCGACAAGCCTTGAGCGGGCCGCAACGGTCCTTGACGCCCATGCGTTTGTTTTTTGTCACATTCTGCCCTTTACACGCGGGCAGAATATGCTAACTCCCTCGCCACATGCCCTTGTAGCTCAGTTGGTAGAGCACCTGATTTGTAATCAGGGGGTCGCGGGTTCGAACCCTGCCGGGGGCACCATTTTCTCTCCCAACATCAAGACGCCACGACATTCTGAGTGTCCTGCTTGCGGTTGCATTAGAAAAAACGAGAATAGCTTCAAATTGAAGCAATTCTTTCAGTGCCGGTTACACTCTCTCTCCTAGATTTGGGGTCACCGGAGGATGCAGTCGCATCGCAACTGAAATGACCTCGGATCCGGGACATGGCGTCTTGTCGATGACGCGCTGACGGCGGTTACCGCCCCGGCTGCCGACGACGTTCCTGCACAATTTCACTCTTGTCGTTGCACAGCGCCGCCTTGCCCGTGCCGGACCCGAAAAGGGCCGCTCATGGGACGAGCCAGGTGTGCCCGGTGCCGACCCGTCTGGGAGGCGGTCGATGTCCACATCTGCATTCAACAATGTCCTCGAGATCATCGCCTTTCGTCTCGGCGAGCAGAATTTCTGCATTCGCACCACCGATGTCCGGGAAATCCGCGGCTGGGCGCCGTCGATGCCGATCCCGAATGCGCCGGATTTCGTGCTGGGCGTCATGAACCTGCGCGGCAACGTCATCCCGACGATCGATCTCGCCCACCGCCTCGGCATGCCGGCGGCAGAACGCAACGAACGCAGTGCCATCGTGGTGGCGGAGGCCGGTACGGTGATCATCGGTCTCCTGGTCGATCAGGTGACCGACATGCTGAGCGTGCCATTGGATCAATTGCAGCCGGTCCCGCAGATCCTGACCTCGTTCGATGCGCGCTACTGCGACGGCATCATCACCCATGAAACCGGCATGATCTGCTTCATCAATCTCGGGCGGCTGTTCGAAAACGACGAGATCCCGCAGGCCGCCTGATTCCGTTAGACCCTGCCTGACCCCTTGACCTCGACGGTGTGGAGGACGTGACATGAAGAGACTGAAATCACTTCTGGCAATGCTGACCCTGGTTCTGACGGCTCCGCAGGCGCTCGCACTCGATGCGCCGAAGGGCCCGGTCATCCTGACCATTCGCGGCACGCTCGCCTCGCCGAATGTTGGCGGCACCGCCCAGTTTGACCTTGCGATGCTGGAATCGCTGGCCGGGCGGACGGCTGTGACCGAAACGCCCTGGACCGAAGGCAAGACGGCATTTTCCGGACCACTGCTGCGCGCCGTTCTCGATGCGGCGGGCGCCAAGGGCAAGACGCTCCTGGTTCGGGCCATCAATGATTACTTTGCCGAGGTGCCGATGGAGGATGCCGGCGCGCTCGATACCATCCTCGCCTCCCGGATGAACGGCAAGATCATGTCGGTTCGCGACAAGGGGCCGCTTTTCCTCATCTATCCGTTCGATCTCGATCCGAAGCTCTACAACGAGAAATATTTCTCCCGCTCCGTCTGGCAGATCAAGGAGATCGAGGTAAAGCCGTGACCAGCAAAACCCCCTTCGGCAGCGACGAGATCCGCAAGGCCAGCCGCACGACGGCGGCCATCCAGGTCTTTTCGGTTTTTCTTCTGGCGATCCTGGTGTCGGTCTATGTCGACATCTCACGGCGGCAGAGCGACCTTCGCGATGCCGTTCGGGAAAACGCCATGTGGTCCGTCTATCAGTTCAACCGCGAGGCGCACGACCTTCATCATCGCCTGGAACTGATGATGAGTTCGCAGAAGATCGACAAGGCCTCCCTGGAGGAACTGTCGATCCGGTATGACGTGGTCTACTCGCGCATGACGATGTTGCGGGAAACGAAATTCGAGCAGAATTTCCTCTCCGATCCGTCTGTCGTCACACAGATCGAGAAGATCCAACGGCTGATCTTCAACAATGCGCCGATCTTCGATGCAATCATCGCCGGAGAGCCGATGTCGCAGGCGAGCCTGACGTCGCTTGCCTACGAACTGGATGTGCTTTCGCGCGAGACGGCCGATCTGCTCGTCTACACCAACACCAAGATCAGCGCCGAGCGCGCCGAGGGCCGCATCGAGCTCGAATCGCTGCAGCGCAAGTCCATGGGCCTCATCGGCCTTCTGGTCTTGTCGGTCGTGCTGCTGATCTTCACGCTGCAGCGCCAGCTGAAGGGTGTCCAGGCCGCCGGTGCCAGCCTGGAGGCGATGGCGGACAAACTGACGATTTCCTACCAGGCCGCCGAAGCGGGTAATCGGGCGAAGTCGCAGTTCATGGCGACCATGGGGCATGAGATCCGCACGCCGCTGAACGCCATCCTTGGCATGGTGGAGCTTCTGGAACTGACGCGCCTGTCCGCCGAATCGGCCGCGCATGTCCGCACCATCCGCCGCTCCGGCGAGGCGCTGCTCGACATCATCAACGAAATCCTGGACTATGCGAAGATCGAACACGGCAAGCTCGAGCTGGAACAGCGATCCGTCGATCTGCTGACGCTGGCGGAGACCAGTGCCGACATGATGCGCGGCCGGGCGGCCGAAACCGGCAACCGCATCGTCGTGGATCTGCCCTACCGCTGGCGTGCACGTCATGTGTTGTCCGATCCGACCCGTCTGCGCCAGGTGATCCTCAACCTGATGAGCAATGCGGTGAAGTTCACGTCGAAAGGCACCGTCACCCTGCGCCTCCGGCAGTTGCGCGGCGAAGCCGGCCTTTGTCTGCGGGTCGAGGTGCAGGATACCGGCATCGGTATCGGCGAAGAGGGACGCGAGAAGCTGTTCCGGCCGTTTTCGCAGGTCGATGCCAGCATCAGCCGCAAATATGGCGGCACCGGTCTCGGGCTGACCATCTGCAAGGAAATCATCGACCGTTTCGGCGGGCGCATCGGCGTCGACAGCGTCACGGGTCAAGGCAGTACGTTCTGGTTCGAGATCCCGGTCGAGGCGGCTGCCGCGCCGAATCTCGACGTCGCGTTGCAACAGTCCCAGGCGCTGGCGGACTTGCCCAGCCTGAAGATCCTCGTTGCCGAGGACAACAAGGTCAATCAGCAGGTCATTCTCGGTTACCTCAAGCACCTGAAGCAGACGGTGGTGATCGCCGACAATGGCGAGATTGCGCTGGAACGTGCGCGGACAGACGCCTTCGACCTCATCCTGATGGACATGCAGATGCCGGTCATGGACGGTATAGAAGCCACCATCCGGCTGCGCGCCTCCGGCGGAGCAAGCGCGGAGACGCCGATCATCGCTCTGACCGCCAATGCGTCGGAGGAGGATCGCCAGCGCTGTCTGGACGCCGGTATGGCCGGCTTCCAGGCGAAGCCGATCAGCATTGCAATGTTGCATCGACTGATCTGCGAGGTTGAACGGCATCCTGCCGCTGTTGCGGCCGATACTTCGAAGGCACCGGTGCAGGCGGCAGCCATCGCGCCTGCCGCCCCGGTCATGGAGGCCGCCGTGCCTTCCGCAGCGCCTGCTTCCTCCGCCACCAGCCGTCCGGCCTCGCTCGATGCCCTGTCGGCAAGGCGACAGGAAATTGCCGATGTACTCGGCCCGGAAGCCTTCGATGAACTGATGCAGTCTTTCTTCGATGACGCGGTGGAACTGCTCGACAGCCTGCGCCAGTCGATGAACAGCGGGCAGGCAGAGAGCCTCGATAAGCTGCTCCACAATCTTAAGGGTTCTGCGGCTAATGTAGGACTGTCTGAAATTGCGGAGAGGTCCCAGGCGCTCCGCACGACTGGACCGACGCTGCAGGATATCGAGATGCTGAGCAAGGATATCGATGCGGCCAAGCAATCGATGGCAGCCTAAGGAGAAAGCGACATGAAAATACTCGTCGTGGACGACAACAAAACCAATCTTACGCTCCTCAAGAAGCTGGCAACCAGTGTGGAAAACTGTTCGGCCGTCGGTTTCATCAGTCCCGAGGAGGCGCTGCACGCCATGCCGGAACTGGATTTCGATATCGGCGTCATCGATTTCCAGATGCCGGTCTACAACGGTGTCGACCTGCTGATGGAAATCCGCCGCTTCGACAAGTACCGTGACAAGCCTTTCGTCGTGGTGACGGCCGATAACGACACGCAGACGCGGATGACCGCCTTGAACGCCGGCGCCATCGATTTCCTCACCAAGCCGATCAATCCGCTGGAATTCCAGGCGCGCATCCGCAACCTCGTGGCGCTGACCGATGCGCGCAACCAGTTGGCCGAAAGGGCGGACTGGCTGCGCCGAGAAGTGGACAAGGTGATGAGCGAGTTGCGCGAGCGCGAGCAGGAGATCATCTATCGCCTGACGCTGGCCGCAAGCTACAAGGATCCCGAAACCGCGCTCCATACGCTGCGCGTGGGGGCCTATTCGGAAGCGATCGCCAAAGCCTACGGGCTTCAGGCCGACATCTGCGCCGATATCCGGCTTGCCGCGCCGATGCACGACATCGGCAAGGTGGGCATTCCTGATGCGGTGCTTTTGAAGCGCGGCGTCTACACCGAGACCGAACGCGAGCAGATGCAGTGCCACACCTCGATCGGCAGCCAGATCCTCGGACAGTCACGGTCAGGCCTTCTGCAACTGGCTGCAGAGATTGCCGGCGCGCATCACGAGCGCTGGGACGGGCAGGGGTATCCGCGGCGGCTGATGGGCGAGGAAATTCCGCTGGCCGGCCGTATCGTCGCGGTTGCGGACTGTTTTGATGCGCTGACGACCGTGCGTCCCTACAAGGAAGCCTGGAGCGTGGAGCGCGCCGTGCAGCACATCAAGGAACGGGCCGGCTCGCAATTCGATCCTGCCTGCGTCGAGGCGTTCCTGACCGCCTTGCCAAGCCTTGCCGCCATCATGCGCGGCCATGCCGAGCCGGCCCGTGCCCCGGTTCAGGCGGCGGAATGAGGGCAAGTCTTGACGTCTTCTTCTTGTGCTGCTGAGGAACCTTCTTCCGGTTGCCGCGTTGTTTGCAACATTGGCAAGAATGAGGGGGCCATGTCTTGTAAGGTTCTGGTGGTCGAGGACCAGCTTTTGATTGCGCTTCATATCGAAGAGGCGGTGCTGGCGCTCGGGCACGATGTGGTCGGCATTGCCGCCAACCGCCGTGATGCACTGGCCCAGGCGGACGACTGTGAGGTCGCTTTCGTGGATGTTCAGCTGCAGGATGGCCCGACAGGCCCCGAGATCGGTCGGGCGCTGGCGGAGAAGGGCATTGCGGTCGTGTTCATGACCGCCAACCCGGAGGCGCTGGCCGATGGCGTGCCGGGAACGCTGGGCGTGATTTCCAAACCATTGTTCGATCTCGAACTGATTGGCGCCATCCAGTATGCCATTGAGGTGAAGGCCGGCGGCGATCCGCTGCCGCCGGAGCGCCTGCGTCGCTTTCCCCGGCAGAAAGTCCTCTGAACAGCGAGAGCCGCAACGCCCGCCGTCAGCGTGGACGCTTCGACAGATGCAAGCGGCTGGCGTAAAGCGCAATCGCGGCGGCATTCGACACATTGAGCGACTTGATCGCGCCCGGCATGTCGAGCCGCGCCAGGGCAGTCACGGTTTCGCGCGTCTTCTGCCGCAAACCCTTGCCCTCCGATCCGAGAACCAGCGCGACCTTCTCGCCGGCGAACGTGCCTTCGAGCGGCGCCGGACCTTCCGAATCAAGCCCGATCGTCTGGAAACCGAGCTTGTGGAGCTCACCCAGCGCGTCCGAGAGATTGGTCACCTGAATATAGGGAATGAGTTCCAACGCGCCGGAGGCGGATTTGGCAAGCACGCCCGATTCGGTCGGGCTGTGGCGCTGGGTGGTGATCACCGCGCCCGCCTCGAACGCGACGGCGGAGCGCATGATGGCGCCGACATTGTGCGGATCGGTCACTTGGTCGAGGACCAGGAGCAGCGGCGTGTCCTTGAGCGCCTCCAGGCGGCGCACCGGCAGTGGACGGGTTTCCAGCATGACACCCTGGTGGATGGCATCGGGGCCAAGCACCCGGTCGATCTCCTGCGGCGCAACGATATCCACAGGGCATCCCAGCGTTTCCGGCGAGGCAAGATCGAGACGGGCGAGCGCATTCTGCGTCGCCGACAGCCTGATCAGCTTTCTCTGGGGATTGTCGAGGGCCGCGCGTACCGTATGGAGGCCATACAGAAACACCTGTTCCGGTGCCAGCTGCGGCGGCGTCCAATCACCGGCATTCCGGCGCTTTTGCGGGGCAGGGGTGGGGATTTCGCCGCGTTCGCGCTTGGCGTCGCGGACCTGGCGGCGCAGCGTCGCATAATGCGTGTCGCGCGCGGATTTGTCGGTCGGATCTTTCTTGCTCATGCGGCCTTATATCGGGCGGCGTGCATCAGGCATAGTCCCGGACGCTGTCGTGACAGAGTGATGACGCGATTTCTTTTTTCCAAAATTTTCCACACGGGTCGTGTTGACAGCAGCGAAACTCACCGTCATATACGCCGCCGTGACTGCAGCGGACGACGCGGGTCGCAAGCTTGGTCTTCGGTCCAGACAGAATACTGGAGGGATGCCCGAGTGGTTAAAGGGGACGGACTGTAAATCCGTTGGCTCAGCCTACGTTGGTTCAAATCCAACTCCCTCCACCATTCTGATCTTCGACCGAACAAGCCCCCGCGGGTATAGCTCAATGGTAGAGCAGCAGCCTTCCAAGCTGAATACGCGGGTTCGATTCCCGCTACCCGCTCCACTTCTTCTTGGCTGGCAGGCATTCGCTGTATTTCACGCTGACGGTCGCAGCCCCTGTCGTGACCACCCATCCGCCGTCGCAATTATGTCTTGCGTATCGCACGCGAAAGCCTTAAACGGCGACACCAAATCCGCGCCCGCGGATCCACCATTCTTTACGATCACAGGAAGCATCAATGGCAAAGAGCAAGTTTGAGCGTACCAAGCCGCATGTGAACATCGGCACGATTGGCCACGTTGACCATGGCAAGACGTCTCTGACGGCAGCGATCACGAAGTTCTTCGGTGAATTCAAGGCGTACGACCAGATCGACGCAGCACCGGAAGAAAAGGCGCGCGGCATCACCATCTCGACGGCACACGTCGAGTACGAGACGGCCAACCGCCACTACGCGCACGTTGACTGCCCCGGCCACGCCGACTACGTCAAGAACATGATCACCGGTGCTGCCCAGATGGACGGCGCGATCCTGGTTTGCTCCGCTGCTGACGGCCCGATGCCGCAGACGCGCGAGCACATCCTGCTCGCCCGCCAGGTTGGCGTTCCGGCCCTCGTCGTGTTCCTGAACAAGGTCGACCAGGTCGATGACGCGGAACTTCTCGAGCTCGTCGAGCTGGAAGTGCGCGAACTGCTGTCGTCCTACGACTTCCCGGGCGACGACGTTCCGGTTGTCAAGGGTTCGGCTCTGGCCGCTCTGGAAGATTCCAACAAGACGATCGGCGAAGACGCTGTTCGCGAACTGATGGCCCAGGTTGACGCCTACATTCCGACGCCTGAGCGTCCGATCGACCAGCCGTTCCTGATGCCGATCGAAGACGTGTTCTCGATCTCGGGTCGTGGTACGGTTGTGACGGGCCGCGTCGAGCGTGGTATCGTCAAGGTTGGCGAAGAAGTCGAAATCGTCGGCATCCGCGCCACCTCGAAGACGACCGTGACCGGCGTTGAAATGTTCCGCAAGCTGCTCGACCAGGGCCAGGCCGGCGACAACATCGGCGCGCTGATCCGCGGTGTGAACCGTGACGGCGTCGAGCGTGGCCAGATCCTGTGCAAGCCGGGTTCGGTCAAGCCGCACAAGAAGTTCAAGGCCGAAGCCTACATCCTGACGAAGGAAGAAGGCGGCCGTCATACGCCGTTCTTCACGAACTACCGTCCGCAGTTCTACTTCCGCACGACGGACGTGACGGGTATCGTGACGCTTCCGGAAGGCACGGAAATGGTTATGCCGGGCGACAACGTGACCGTTGACGTCGAGCTGATCGTTCCGATCGCGATGGAAGAAAAGCTGCGCTTCGCGATCCGCGAAGGCGGCCGCACCGTCGGCGCCGGCATCGTCGCTTCGATCATCGAGTAATTTTCATCCGCAAGGATGAGAGGAGGCCTCGCCGGCAACGGCGGGGCCTTTTGCGTTCGACGGTCCCGGAGACGAGGGGCCACGGACACTGGAAGACGGCAAGCGGGGAGGGCGTTTGATGCCTGGATCTGACACGAACCTGCGGCCGCGCAGGGCACGGCAATCAGCCGACTGCCGAATCAGCGCGGCCCGAATCAGTCTCCGCATCCTGATGATCTTCGTCAGCAGTCTGATGCTGGGTGGGACTCACGGTCTTGCCTTCGCTGCCTGTCCGGAGCGTCCGGCCTGTCGCGGGTGCGGCTGCAAGGGTGGGCCGGGCTACCGCGGGCCGGATGGACGCTGCGTCGGGTTCCAGGCGCTCGACAAGGTCTGCGGAAGACCACCCGAGACCCGCTGCACCTTCGAGAACGCACCGGGCACCGGGGCCAACCGGGAGTGCGCGCAGGCTGGCGCCGAGACGAAGAAAACCCGCTAACATCTTCCACAGGCAGGCGGAAATTCTGACCTTCCTGTCGAAATGCACTTGCCAAGCCGGCAAAGCCATCTTAAAGGGAGCGCCATGCTGAAAGCGGAACAGTTTCGCAGCAAGCATGAAGGGGTATAGCTCAGTTGGTAGAGCGGCGGTCTCCAAAACCGCAGGTCGGGGGTTCGAGCCCCTCTGCCCCTGCCAGTCCTTTTCACGGCGACATGTCATCTTCATAGTACCGTGATAATGGGTCATAGACCCTTGGCGGCAATTTTCGGGAAATGTCGTTTTTGCTCTTGTGAAAGGGGAAGGCGGCGTTTATGTAGGGTTAAACAGACACGCGGTGCGTGGGGCTGATCTGTTCAGCTTTACGCGCCGTAATCGTGTGGGCAGACATGGCATCCAAAACCAATCCATTTACGTTTCTGCGGCAGGTCCGCACCGAGACGTCGAAAGTTACCTGGCCTTCGCGTCGTGAGACGATGATCTCCACGGCCATGGTGCTGGTAATGGTGATCTTTGCTGCGCTGTTTTTCTTCGCTGCGGACCAGCTGATCGGCTGGCTTATCCGGCTCGTGCTGAACGTCAGCATCTGAATTCTGTGGAGATAAAAATGGCGGCACGTTGGTACATCGTCCACGCGTATTCGAACTTTGAAAAGAAGGTTGCGGAAGACATTGAGAACAAGGCTCGCCAGAAGGGCTTGGAGCATCTGTTCGAGAAGATCCTCGTGCCGACCGAAAAGGTTGTCGAAGTGCGCCGCGGCCGCAAGGTCGATAGCGAGCGGAAGTTCTTTCCGGGCTATGTTCTGGTGCGTGCCAACCTGACCGATGAGGCCTATCACCTCATCAAGAACACCCCGAAGGTGACCGGCTTCCTCGGTTCCGACAACAAGCCGGTGCCGATCCCCGATTTCGAGGCGGATCGCATTCTGGGTCAGGTCCAGGAAGGTGTCGAGCGTCCGAAGGCCTCGATCTCGTTCGAGATCGGCGAGCAGGTTCGGGTCTCGGATGGTCCCTTCGCCTCCTTCAACGGCATCGTTCAGGATGTCGATGAAGAGCGTTCGCGCCTCAAGGTCGAAGTTTCGATTTTCGGCCGCGCAACGCCGGTCGAGCTTGAATACGGTCAGGTCGAAAAGGTATGATCGGACGCGGGGAGCAGTCCCCGAACCCCGCGTGGGAGGTGTCGCCTGATGGCCGGGCGCGTTCATCCGAACCACGCAACCGCAGCCGTCGCCCTTTTTGGGGTGGCACAGGGATCGGGAAACCGGTCCGATATAGAAAGGCAGAGAAATGGCTAAGAAAGTCGCAGGCCAGCTCAAGCTGCAGGTCAAGGCAGGATCGGCAAACCCGTCCCCGCCGATCGGCCCCGCACTTGGTCAGCGTGGCATCAACATCATGGAATTCTGCAAGGCGTTCAACGCCGCCACGCAGGAAATGGAAAAGGGTATGCCGATCCCGGTCGTCATCACCTATTACCAGGACAAGTCCTTCACCTTCGCCATGAAGCAGCCGCCGGTTACCTACTGGCTGAAGAAGGAAGCAAAGATCCAGTCCGGTTCCAAGACGCCTGGCAAGGGCGCCAAGGCCGGCACCATCACCAAGGCTCAGGTCCGTGCGATCGCTGAAGCCAAGATGAAGGATCTGAACGCGGCTGATGTCGAAGGCGCAATGCTGATGGTTGAGGGCTCTGCCCGCTCCATGGGCCTGGAAGTGGTGGCTTGATCATGGCAAAGCTTGCAAAGCGTATTCAGAAGACCCGCGAAGGCATTGATCCGACGAAGCTTGTTGCTCTTTCCGACGCAATCTCGCTCGTCAAGGACCGCGCAACCGCGAAGTTCGACGAAACCATCGAAATCGCGATGAACCTCGGCGTTGACCCGCGTCACGCTGACCAGATGGTTCGCGGCGTTGTGAACCTGCCGAACGGCACCGGCCGCGACGTTCGCGTTGCCGTGTTCGCTCGTGGCGCCAAGGCTGACGAAGCCAAGGCTGCCGGTGCAGACATCGTTGGCGCCGAAGACCTCGTCGAAATCGTCCAGGGCGGCAAGATCGACTTCGATCGCTGCATCGCGACCCCGGACATGATGCCGCTCGTCGGCCGTCTCGGTAAGGTTCTCGGCCCGCGTGGCATGATGCCGAACCCGAAGGTTGGTACGGTGACCATGGACGTTGCTGGTGCGGTCAAGGCCTCCAAGGGCGGCGCCGTCGAGTTCCGTGTCGAAAAGGCTGGTATCATCCATGCCGGTATCGGCAAGGCCTCCTTTGAAGCCAAGGCTCTGGAAGAGAACATCAAGGCATTTGCTGACGCTGTTCTGAAGGCAAAGCCGGCTGGCGCCAAGGGCAACTACGTCAAGCGCGTTGCGCTGTCCTCGACCATGGGTCCGGGCGTGCGCGTCGAGCCGTCGACGGTTCTGGCTTAAGTTTTTTCTCGCGGCGAGGCTTGTCTTCGCCGTGATCTCAGAATTTCCGGGCCTTCGGGCCCGGAAAGATCCGGGGTAACCCGGATACTCCTGTCCGAGATTGTGGGTGGTTTCGACCTTAATCGTATGACCTGCATGAGACGGGTAAGACCTGGATTTTCAACAGGCGCGCGTGATGCGCCCCTGAGGGTTCCGGTTCGAACCTGATGTGCCTTGTGCCATGAGCCTTCGGGCTCAAGTGCGGGGGGACAGGATCCTCGAGCGCCGCTCGGGATCTTGAAAAAGAGATCCCTTGGGGCAAAGGCAACCCGGCAGGTCCCGATCCTTCGATCGGTCCTGTCAACTGGAGACAGACAGTGGAAAGAGCGGAAAAACGCGAATTCGTCACGGAGCTGAACGAAGTCTTCAAGGCTTCTGGTTCGGTTGTCGTGGCCCACTATGCTGGTGTCACCGTTGCGCAGATGAACGACTTCCGTTCGAAGATGCGCGCGGCTGGCGGCACCGTCAAAGTCGCGAAGAACCGTCTGGCCAAGATCGCTCTTCAGGGCACGGAGTCGGAAGGGATGATCGATCTCTTCAAGGGCCAGACGCTGATTGCATACAGCGCCGACCCGATCACGGCTCCCAAGGTCGTCATGGATTTCGCCAAGACCAACGACAAGCTCGTTGTTCTGGGTGGCGCCATGGGCTCGACCACGCTTAACGCGGAAGGCGTCAAGTCGCTTGCGACCCTGCCTTCGCTGGACGAACTGCGCGCAAAGCTGCTGGGTATGATTCAGACCCCGGCAACCCGCATCGCAGGCGTCGTTCAGGCACCGGCAGCTCAGCTCGCCCGCGTTTTTGCGGCCTACGCAAAGAAGGACGAAGCCGCTTGAGGCGGTTTTTCGCTGTAACAAACCAACCAGTTCGAACCGAACATACAAGGAACTATCAAAATGGCTGATCTCGCTAAGATCGTTGAAGACCTCTCCGCTCTGACCGTTCTGGAAGCTGCTGAGCTTTCCAAGCTGCTGGAAGAGAAGTGGGGCGTTTCGGCTGCTGCTCCGGTAGCCGTTGCTGCTGCTGGCGGTGCTGCTGCTCCGGCTGCTGCCGAAGAAGAAAAGACCGAGTTCGACGTCATCCTGACGGATGCCGGCGCCAACAAGATCAACGTCATCAAGGAAGTCCGCGCCATCACCGGCCTGGGCCTCAAGGAAGCCAAGGACCTCGTCGAAGGCGCTCCGAAGGCTGTCAAGGAAGCCGTCTCCAAGGGCGAAGCTGCTGACATCAAGAAGAAGCTCGAAGACGCCGGCGCTAAGGTCGACGTTAAGTAATATCGAAATGCGGTGGGAGAGGGCACTTTTGCCCTCTTCCATTGTTCATTTCTCTGGACCTGATTACCCAAAAGCCGGTGAAACGGCTTTTGGGTAATGGGTTCTTCAAGAGGATGGTTTCGCTTCGTGATGCACGGCAATCCGGCCGGCGGACCGAGTGACGGAACGAGATTGAACAAAACCCATGATAGACGGGGTCGACTGGCCAGCGTGCCCCGTCCGTTGCAGGCCCGGATGCAATTTTTGAAGGAGCGACGATGGCTCAGACCCTTTCGTTCAACGGTCGCAGGCGCGTACGCAAGTTTTTCGGAAAGATCCCCGAAGTTACCGAAATGCCGAACCTCATCGAGGTTCAGAAGGCATCCTATGATCAGTTCCTCATGGTCGAGGAGCCGGAAGGCGGTCGCCCCGATGAGGGGCTGAATACCGTTTTCAAGTCGGTATTCCCCATTACCGATTTTTCCGGCGCCTCCATGCTGGAATTCGTCTCCTACGAATTCGAACCGCCGAAGTTCGACGTGGAAGAGTGCCGCCAGCGCGATCTCACCTATGCGGCTCCGCTGAAGGTGACGCTGCGCCTCATCGTATTCGATATCGATGAGGATACCGGCTCGAAGTCCATCAAGGACATCAAGGAACAGTCCGTCTACATGGGCGACATGCCGCTCATGACCGACAACGGCACGTTCATCGTCAACGGCACCGAGCGCGTCATCGTTTCGCAGATGCACCGTTCGCCGGGCGTGTTCTTCGACCACGACAAGGGCAAGAGCCATTCGTCGGGCAAGCTTCTGTTTGCCGCCCGCGTCATTCCGTATCGCGGTTCCTGGCTCGACATCGAGTTCGACGCCAAGGACATCGTCTACGCGCGTATCGACCGCCGCCGCAAGATCCCCGTGACCTCGCTGCTGATGGCGCTCGGCATGGACGGTGAAGACATCCTGTCGACCTTCTACACCAAGGCCACCTATGAGCGGTCCGGCGATGGCTGGCGGATCCCCTTCCAGCCGGAAGCGCTGAAGGGTGCCAAGACGCTCTCCGACATGATCGACGCCGATACCGGCGAAGTGGTTGTCGAATCGGGCAAGAAGCTGACCCCGCGCCTGCTGCGTCAGCTGACCGACAAGGGCCTCAAGGCTCTGAAGGCCACCAATGACGACCTCTACGGCAACTTCCTGGCCGAAGATCTCGTCAACATGGCGACCGGCGAAATCTACATGGAAGCCGGCGAAGAGATCGACGAAAAGAATCTGCCGAAGATTCTCGAAACCGGTTTCGACGAAATCCCGGTTCTCGGCATCGACCACATCAATGTCGGCGCCTACATCCGCAATACGCTGGCTGCCGACAAGAACGAGAACCGTCAGGACGCTCTGTTCGACATCTACCGCGTCATGCGTCCGGGTGAACCGCCGACCATGGAATCGGCCGAAGCCATGTTCAACTCGCTGTTCTTCGATGCGGAGCGTTACGACCTCTCCGCCGTCGGCCGCGTGAAGATGAACATGCGCCTCGACCTCGATTGCCCGGATACCGTGCGCACGCTGCGCAAGGACGACATCCTGGCCGTGGTCAAGATGCTGGTCGACCTGCGCGACGGCAAGGGCGAAATCGACGACATCGACAACCTCGGCAACCGCCGTGTCCGTTCCGTCGGTGAGTTGATGGAGAACCAGTATCGTCTTGGTCTCCTGCGCATGGAGCGTGCGATCAAGGAACGGATGTCCTCGATCGAAATCGACACCGTGATGCCGCAGGATCTGATCAACGCGAAGCCGGCAGCTGCCGCAGTTCGCGAATTCTTCGGATCCTCGCAGCTGTCGCAGTTCATGGACCAGGTGAACCCGCTGTCGGAAATCACCCACAAGCGCCGTCTTTCGGCTCTTGGCCCGGGTGGTCTGACGCGCGAACGCGCCGGCTTCGAAGTCCGCGACGTTCACCCGACCCACTATGGCCGTATCTGCCCGATCGAAACGCCGGAAGGTCCGAACATCGGTCTGATCAACTCGCTTGCCACCTTTGCCCGCGTCAACAAGTACGGCTTCATCGAAAGCCCGTACCGCAAGATCATCGACGGCAAGGTGACCAACGACGTGATCTACCTCTCCGCCATGGAAGAGGCCAAGTATTACGTCGCCCAGGCGAATGCGGCACTCAACGGTGATGGTTCGTTTGCCGACGAATTCGTCGTCTGCCGTCATTCGGGCGAAGTCATGCTCGCACCGCGCGACAACATCAACCTGATGGACGTCTCGCCGAAGCAGCTCGTTTCCGTTGCCGCCGCTCTCATTCCGTTCCTGGAAAACGACGACGCCAACCGCGCGCTGATGGGCTCGAACATGCAGCGTCAGGCCGTGCCGCTGGTGCGTGCCGAGGCTCCGTTCGTCGGCACCGGCATGGAACCGGTCGTGGCCCGTGACTCCGGCGCTGCCATCGCCGCCCGTCGTGGCGGCGTGGTTGACCAGGTCGATGCGACGCGTATCGTTATCCGTGCCACGGAAGATCTCGACGCCGGCAAGTCGGGCGTTGACATCTACCGCCTGCAGAAGTTCCAGCGTTCGAACCAGAACACCTGCATCAACCAGCGCCCGCTGGTGAATGTCGGTGACGTGATTGCCAAGGGTGACATCATCGCAGACGGTCCGTCGACGGATCTCGGCGATCTGGCGCTCGGCCGTAACGCGCTCGTCGCCTTCATGCCCTGGAACGGCTACAACTACGAAGACTCGATCCTGATGTCGGAACGCATCGTCGCTGACGACGTGTTCACGTCCATCCATATCGAAGAATTCGAAGTGATGGCCCGCGACACGAAGCTTGGTCCGGAAGAAATCACGCGCGACATTCCGAACGTTTCGGAAGAAGCGCTGAAGAACCTCGACGAAGCCGGTATCGTCTACATCGGTGCGGAAGTCGCTCCCGGCGATATCCTCGTTGGCAAGATCACGCCGAAGGGTGAAAGCCCGATGACGCCGGAAGAAAAGCTTCTGCGCGCCATCTTCGGTGAAAAGGCGTCCGACGTCCGCGACACCTCCATGCGCATGCCGCCCGGCACGTTCGGGACCATTGTCGAAGTTCGCGTCTTCAACCGCCACGGCGTGGAGAAGGACGAACGTGCGATGGCGATCGAGCGCGAGGAAATCGAACGCCTCGCCAAGGACCGTGACGACGAACAAGCGATCCTCGACCGTAACGTCTACGGCCGTCTCTTGGACATGCTGCGCGGTCAGGTCTCCGTCGCCGGGCCGAAGGGCTTCAAGAAGGGCGTCGAGCTCAACAACGCGGTCATTTCCGAATACCCGCGTTCGCAGTGGTGGATGTTCGCCGTCGAAGACGAGAAGGTCCAGGCCGAGATCGAAGCCCTGCGTGGCCAGTACGATGAATCCAAGTCGCGCCTTGAACAGCGCTTCATGGACAAGGTCGAAAAGGTCCAGCGTGGCGACGAAATGCCTCCGGGCGTCATGAAGATGGTCAAGGTCTTCGTCGCTGTGAAGCGCAAGATCCAGCCGGGCGACAAGATGGCCGGCCGTCACGGCAACAAGGGTGTCGTGTCGCGTATCGTGCCGGTGGAAGACATGCCGTTCCTCGAAGACGGGACCCATGTCGACATCTGCTTGAACCCGCTTGGCGTTCCGTCGCGCATGAACGTCGGTCAGATCCTCGAAACCCATCTGGCCTGGGCCTGCGCCGGCATGGGCAAGAAGATCGGCGAGATGCTCGAAGAGTATCGCAAGACCATGGACATCAGCGAGCTGCGCAGCGAGCTGACGGAAATCTATGCGTCGGAATCGCACGACGAAGTGGCTCGTTTCGACGACGAATCGCTGGTGAAGCTCGCCGAAGAGGCAAAGCGTGGCGTGTCCATCGCAACGCCGGTCTTCGACGGTGCGCATGAGCCCGACGTTGCCGCCATGCTGAAGAAGGCTGGTCTGCATGAATCCGGTCAGTCCGTTCTGTATGACGGTCGTACCGGTGAAGCCTTCGACCGCAAGGTCACCGTCGGCTATATGTACATGATCAAGCTGAACCACCTGGTCGACGACAAGATCCACGCGCGTTCGATCGGTCCGTACTCGCTCGTCACGCAGCAGCCGCTGGGTGGTAAGGCGCAGTTCGGTGGCCAGCGCTTCGGGGAAATGGAAGTCTGGGCGCTCGAAGCCTATGGCGCCGCCTACACCCTGCAGGAAATGCTGACGGTGAAGTCGGACGACGTGGCCGGCCGTACCAAGGTCTACGAGGCGATCGTCCGTGGCGACGACACCTTCGAGGCGGGTATTCCGGAAAGCTTCAACGTTCTCGTCAAGGAAATGCGGTCTCTCGGCCTTTCCGTCGAACTCGAGAACTCGAAGCTCGATGCCGCCGAGGCCGGTTCGCTGCCAGACGCAGCCGAGTAACAAAACGACTGGAGCGCGCGCCTTTGACGGCGCGCGCTGCCCCACCTGACGGAAGACGACCGGACGGGCAGGGGAATTTCGCCGCATTTCGCGGCTATGACCGTTTTAGGCGGTGGCCGGCCTCCCGGGATCAATAGGGCCGGACCATCCGCAAGCTGAGGGCTGATCGCCCCATAAGGAGATAGGCATGAACCAAGAGGTCATGAATCTTTTCAACCCGCAGGTGCCTGCGCAGCAGTTCGACTCGATCCGTATCTCGATCGCGTCGCCCGAGAAGATTCTCTCCTGGTCCTACGGCGAAATCAAAAAGCCGGAGACCATCAACTACCGTACGTTCAAGCCGGAACGCGACGGCCTGTTCTGCGCGCGCATCTTCGGGCCCATCAAGGACTACGAATGCCTGTGCGGCAAGTACAAGCGCATGAAGTACAAGGGCATCATCTGCGAAAAGTGCGGCGTGGAAGTCACGCTCTCGCGCGTTCGCCGCGAGCGCATGGGCCATATCGAGCTCGCAGCACCCGTTGCCCACATCTGGTTCCTGAAGTCGCTTCCTTCGCGCATCTCGACGCTTCTCGACATGACGCTGAAGGATGTCGAGCGCGTTCTCTACTTCGAAAACTACATTGTCACGGAACCCGGCCTCACCGCGCTCAAGGAACACCAGCTGCTCTCCGAAGAGGAGTACATGCTGGCGATCGACGAGTATGGTGAAGACCAGTTCAGCGCCATGATCGGCGCCGAAGCCATCTATGAAATGCTGGCTTCGATGAACCTCGAAAAACTCGCAGGCGACCTGCGCTCGGATCTCGCCGACACCACGTCGGATCTGAAGCAGAAGAAGCTGATGAAGCGCCTGAAGATCGTTGAAAACTTCATCGAATCCGGCAACCGCCCGGAATGGATGATCATGAAGGTCGTTCCCGTCATCCCGCCGGACCTGCGCCCGCTGGTTCCGCTCGATGGCGGCCGTTTCGCGACGTCCGACCTGAACGATCTCTACCGCCGCGTCATCAACCGTAACAACCGTCTGAAGCGCCTGATCGAACTGCGCGCGCCGGGCATCATCATCCGCAACGAAAAGCGCATGCTGCAGGAATCTGTGGACGCGCTGTTCGACAATGGCCGCCGTGGCCGCGTCATCACCGGCGCCAACAAGCGTCCGCTGAAGTCGCTCTCCGACATGCTGAAGGGCAAGCAGGGCCGTTTCCGCCAGAACCTGCTCGGCAAGCGCGTCGACTATTCCGGCCGTTCGGTCATCGTGACCGGTCCGGAACTGAAGCTGCACCAGTGCGGCCTGCCGAAGAAGATGGCGCTCGAACTGTTCAAGCCGTTCATCTACGCCCGCCTCGACGCCAAGGGGTATTCCTCGACCGTCAAGCAGGCCAAGAAGCTGGTTGAAAAGGAAAAGCCGGAAGTTTGGGATATCCTCGACGAGGTCATCCGCGAGCATCCGGTTCTCTTGAACCGCGCACCGACGCTGCACCGCCTGGGCATCCAGGCCTTCGAACCGATCCTGGTCGAAGGCAAGGCCATTCAGCTGCACCCGCTCGTCTGCACGGCCTTCAACGCCGACTTCGACGGCGACCAGATGGCTGTTCACGTGCCGCTCTCGCTGGAAGCCCAGCTGGAAGCCCGCGTGCTGATGATGTCGACCAACAACATCCTGCACCCGGCAAACGGCGCACCGATCATCGTTCCGTCGCAGGACATGGTTCTCGGTCTCTACTACCTGTCGATCATGAACCAGAACGAGCCGGGCGAAGGCATGGTCTTCTCCGACATGGGCGAACTGCATCATGCTCTTGAGAACAAGGTCGTGACGCTGCATGCCAAGATCCGCGGCCGCTTCAAGTCGGTTGACGAGGAAGGCAAGCCCTACACGAAGATCTTCGAAACGACGCCCGGCCGCATGATCATCGGCGAGCTCCTGCCGAAGAACGGCAAGGTGCCCTTCGACATCTGCAACCAGGAAATGACCAAGAAGAACATCTCCAAGATGATCGACACGGTCTACCGCCATTGCGGCCAGAAGGACACGGTCATCTTCTGCGACCGCATCATGCAGCTCGGCTTCACCCATGCCTGCCGCGCCGGCATCTCGTTCGGCAAGGACGACATGATCATTCCGGAAACTAAGGCGAAGATCGTCGGCGAGACCGAAAGCCTGGTGAAGGAATACGAGCAGCAGTACAATGACGGCCTGATCACTCAGGGCGAAAAGTACAACAAGGTCGTCGATGCCTGGGGCAAGGCCACCGAAAAGGTTGCCGAAGACATGATGGCCCGCATTAAGGCCGTCGAATTCGACGCCGAAACCGGTCGCCAGAAGCCGATGAACGCGATCTACATGATGTCCCACTCCGGTGCCCGTGGTTCTCCGAACCAGATGCGCCAGCTGGGCGGCATGCGCGGCCTGATGGCGAAGCCGTCGGGTGAAATCATCGAGACGCCGATCATCTCGAACTTCAAGGAAGGCCTCACCGTTAACGAGTACTTCAACTCGACCCACGGTGCCCGTAAGGGTCTGGCCGATACGGCTCTGAAGACCGCGAACTCCGGTTACCTGACCCGTCGTCTCGTCGACGTGGCGCAGGATTGCATCGTCAACCTCGTGGATTGCGGCACCGACAAGGGCCTGACCATGACGGCGATCGTCGATGCCGGTCAGGTCGTGGCCTCCATCGGTGCACGTGTCCTTGGTCGTACCGCGCTTGATGACATCGATCATCCGGTCACCGGCGAGCGTATCGTCAATGCCGGTCAGATGATCCTCGAGCCGCATGTGGTCGAGATCGAAAAGGCCGGTATCCAGTCGATCCGCATCCGTTCGGCGCTCACCTGCGAAGTCCAGACGGGCGTCTGCTCGGTCTGCTACGGTCGCGACCTGGCACGCGGCACGCCCGTCAACATGGGCGAAGCCGTCGGCGTCATCGCGGCGCAGTCGATCGGCGAGCCGGGCACGCAGCTCACCATGCGTACGTTCCACTTGGGCGGCACGGCAAACGTGGTGGACCAGTCGTTCCTGGAAGCCTCCTACGAGGGCACGATCCAGATCAAGAACCGCAACGCGCTTCGCAATTCGGAAGGCAATCTTGTGGCCATGGGCCGCAACATGGCCGTCACGATTCTCGATGAGCGTGGCGTCGAACGCTCCTCGCAGCGCGTCGCCTACGGTTCGAAGCTGTTCGTGGACGACGGCGACAAGGTCAAGCGCGGTCAGCGTCTGGCGGAGTGGGATCCCTATACCCGCCCGATGCTCACCGAAGTGGCCGGTACGGTCGAATTCGAAGATGTCGTGGACTCGGTCTCGGTTCTGGAATCGACCGACGAATCCACCGGTATCACGAAGCGTCAGGTTATCGACTGGCGTTCGACCCCGCGTGGTAACGACCTGAAGCCGGCGATCGTCATCAAGGATGCCAGCGGTTCGATCATGAAGCTCGCCCGTGGTGGCGAAGCCCGCTTCATGCTCTCCGTCGATGCGATCCTGTCGGTCGAGCCGGGCACCAAGGTCAGCCAGGGTGACGTCCTTGCGCGTGTTCCGATGGAAAGCGCCAAGACCAAGGACATCACCGGTGGTCTGCCGCGTGTTGCCGAACTGTTCGAAGCGCGTCGTCCGAAGGATCATGCCATCATCGCCGAGATCGATGGTACGGTTCGCATGGGCCGCGACTACAAGAACAAGCGTCGCGTGATGATCGAGCCGGCGGAAGACGGTGTTGAGGCGGTCGAGTACCTGATCCCGAAGGGCAAGCCCTTCCATCTTCAGGATGGCGACTATATCGAAAAGGGTGACTACATCCTCGACGGTAACCCGGCACCGCACGACATCCTGGCAATCAAGGGCGTGGAGGCTCTGGCTTCCTACCTCGTGAACGAAATCCAGGAAGTCTACCGACTGCAGGGCGTTGTGATCAACGACAAGCACATCGAGGTGATCGTTCGCCAGATGCTGCAGAAGGTCGAGATCACCGACTCGGGCGACAGCCAGTACATCGTGGGCGACAATGTCGACCGCATCGAACTGGACGATGCCAACGAGCGTCTCATCGAGGACGGCAAGAAGCCGGCCTTCGGCGAGCCGGTCCTGCTCGGCATCACCAAGGCCTCGCTGCAGACGCCGTCCTTCATCTCGGCTGCCTCCTTCCAGGAAACCACCAAGGTTCTCACGGAAGCGGCAATCGCCGGCAAGATGGATACGCTGCAGGGCCTCAAGGAAAACGTCATCGTCGGCCGCCTCATCCCGGCTGGTACCGGCGGCACCATGACGCAGATCCGCCGCATCGCCACCGGCCGCGACGAGATGATCCTCGACGAGCGCCGCAAGTCGACGGGTGCATCGAGCGCCACGCCGATGCTGCAGAACATGGCCGGTTCGGACACCGTTCCGGCTGGCGAATAAAGACGGTGAGGGCGGTTCGCCGCCCTGACATCCGATCGACGAAAAATAAAGCGCCTGGAGCAATCCGGGCGCTTTTTTCGTTCGACATCGGCAGCCGTGTGTCAAAACAAATGCCGCCGTGAGGACACGGCGGCATTGGTTGTGGAGCAAGCGGTATTCACATCGCCGTGGCGGGGCAGGGATGGCCAGCACGGCCACCCGGCATCAGCCGAAGCGGATGATCGAGACTTCGCCTTCCAGCGCGCCTTGATAGGCGGCGGCATGCGGTTCTTCGACCGGTTCTTCGGTCAGCACGCCGATCTGGTCGAGATCGGCTTCGATGAAGCCTTCCTCGGACAGCGCGTTGAGCGCCTCGCGCACCGCGGTATCGTCGTCCGGGGCGGTCAGGAGGATGTGCAGTTCCGTGCCGGCGCTGTCCTTCGTCTCGTAACCCTTGCCGATGATGATGAAGACCATGGGCGAATCGAAGTTGTTGTCATTGTCGGGCGAGGTGATCATTCCGATTCACTCCTAGTTCGAGAACGGGCCGACTCAAACGGTGGAGCCGACTTCTACCCTGGATACTTATACCAAGTGCCGGTGATGGAAACCCGTGGCGCACCGGTGATTTCTTGCAAGCACCGTCGCGACGGTCGGCGCTGGCACCGGGCAGGGCGGAGAATCGCCCGATCGCCCTGCGATCGAGGGCCTGCACCGGTTCTGCAGCCGCCGATCGCGGGTTAAGGCCGTCTTGCCAATCCGGCCTCAATGGTTAATGATCTCTTGTGATCAAAACCGCAAGGAACCGCCGTGCCAGGGGGCAAGAGCGCTTGTATCGCAGGCGCTTCGGGGACTTTCTTTGCGGCCAGCCCTTGACGGGACCGGGGTAAAACAGTAAACGCCCCGCATCGGAAGCTATGTGAGGCTTGCCCGTTTGGAACGCCTGTTCCTCTCTTGGCCTCAAACAAGCGTCCAAAACGCACGTTGAAGACAGGTATGCTGCACGCATGACGCACGTGATGCGTCCTCTGCTTTATGTGGTCCACCGGAAATTTCCGGCTGGGCCACGTTTCGCGCATGTTGAAATGTGTGCCGTGGCCGGAGACGGCGAAACAGTGGCTCTCCTTCGGGAGGGTCTTGAGACAAGATTTTGCAAGGGATGGGTATATGCCTACCGTAAACCAGCTGATCCGTAAGCCCCGCCAGGCACAGGTAAAGCGCAACAAGGTGCCTGCTCTGCAGGAGAACCCGCAGAAGCGCGGCGTTTGCACCCGCGTCTACACGACGACCCCGAAGAAGCCGAACTCGGCTCTGCGTAAGGTCGCCAAGATCCGTCTGACCAATGGCTTCGAAGTCATTGGCTACATTCCGGGTGAAGGTCACAACCTGCAGGAACACTCCGTCGTCATGATCCGTGGCGGCCGCGTGAAGGACTTGCCGGGTGTGCGTTACCACATCATCCGCGGCGTTCTCGATACCCAGGGTGTCAAGAACCGCAAGCAGCGCCGCTCGAAGTACGGCGCGAAGCGTCCGAAGTAATTCACCCAGATCCCGGCGCCGCGCGAGGTCCTCCGCGTGTTAAGGCGCCTCCGTCGCATTTTAAAGAGACAAACGTATGTCAAGACGTCACAGAGCAGAGAAGCGTGAGATCAACCCGGATCCGAAGTTCGGTGATCTGGTTGTCACGAAGTTCATGAACGCCATCATGCTGCACGGCAAGAAGTCGGTCGCTGAAAGCATCGTCTACGGTGCCTTCGACGCGGTCCAGGGCAAGGCCAAGCAGGAGCCGCTGCAGGTTTTCCATCAGGCGCTGGAAAATGTTGCTCCGCACGTTGAAGTTCGTTCGCGCCGCGTTGGTGGTGCTACCTATCAGGTTCCGGTCGATGTCCGTCCGGAGCGCCGCCAGGCTCTCGCCATTCGCTGGCTGATTGCAGCTGCACGCAAGCGCAACGAAACGACCATGGTCGACCGTCTTTCGGGCGAACTGATGGATGCCGCCAACAACCGTGGCAGCGCCGTCAAGAAGCGCGAAGACACGCACAAGATGGCCGACGCGAACCGCGCATTCTCGCACTACCGTTGGTAATACAGATCCGATCGAAATTCGAAAGGCAGTCCTATGGCTCGCGAGTATAAAATCGAAGACTACCGTAATTTCGGTATCATGGCGCATATCGACGCCGGCAAGACGACGACCACCGAGCGTATTCTCTATTACACCGGTAAGTCGCACAAGATCGGCGAAGTCCATGACGGCGCCGCGACCATGGACTGGATGGAGCAGGAGCAGGAGCGTGGCATCACGATCACGTCCGCTGCGACCACGACCTTCTGGAAGGGTCGCGACGGCAAGATGCGTCGCTTCAACATCATCGACACCCCCGGCCACGTCGACTTCACCATCGAAGTCGAGCGTTCGCTGCGCGTTCTCGACGGTGCGATCGCTCTCCTCGACGCCAACGCTGGTGTTGAGCCGCAGACGGAAACCGTCTGGCGTCAGGCCGAGAAGTATCATGTTCCGCGCATGATCTTCTGCAACAAGATGGACAAGACCGGCGCTGACTTCTACCGCTCGGTCGAGATGATCAAGACCCGTCTCGGTGCGACGGCTGTTGTCATGCAGCTGCCGATCGGCGCCGAGACCGAGTTCAAGGGCGTCATCGACCTGATCGAGATGAACGCGCTCGTCTGGCGCGACGAATCGCTCGGCGCTGCCTGGGACGTCGTCGAAATCCCGGAAGACATGAAGGCGAAGGCTGAAGAATATCGCGAAAAGCTGATCGAGACCGTTGTCGAGATCGACGAAGAAGCGATGGAAGCCTACCTGAACGGCGACATGCCGGATAACGACAAAATCCGTGAACTGGTTCGCCGCGGCACGATCGACGTCAAGTTCCACCCGATGTTCTGCGGTACCGCGTTCAAGAACAAGGGCGTTCAGCCGCTGCTCGACGCCGTCGTCGAATACCTGCCGTCGCCGCTCGACATCCCGGCGATCAAGGGCATCGACTTCAAGACGGAAGCCGAGATCGAGCGTCATGCCGACGACAGCGAGCCGCTGTCCATGCTGGCGTTCAAGATCATGAACGACCCCTTCGTCGGTTCGCTCACCTTCGCCCGCATCTATTCCGGCAAGCTGGAAAAGGGCGCATCGGTCATGAACACGGTCAAGGACAAGCGCGAGCGCGTCGGCCGCATGCTGCAGATGCACTCCAACAGCCGTGAAGACATCGAAGAAGCCTTTGCAGGCGACATCGTGGCTCTCGCCGGCCTGAAGGAAACCACCACGGGTGACACGCTCTGCGATCCGCTGAAGCCGGTTATCCTCGAGCGCATGGAATTCCCCGAGCCGGTCATCCAGATCGCGATCGAGCCGAAGTCCAAGGGCGATCAGGAAAAGATGGGTCTTGCCCTCAACCGCCTGGCAGCCGAAGACCCGTCCTTCCGCGTCAAGACCGACCAGGAATCCGGCCAGACGATCATTGCCGGCATGGGCGAACTTCACCTCGACATCATCGTCGACCGCATGCGTCGCGAGTTCAAGGTCGAGGCCACCGTCGGTGCTCCGCAGGTTGCCTACCGTGAAACCATCACGAAGGCGCACGAAGAAGACTACACGCACAAGAAGCAGTCCGGTGGTACCGGCCAGTTCGCGCGCGTCAAGATCATCTTCGAACCGAACCCGGAAGGCGAAGACTTCAAGTTCGAATCCAAGATCGTCGGCGGTGCTGTTCCGAAGGAATACATCCCGGGCGTTCAGAAGGGTATCGAAAGCGTTCTGTCGTCTGGTCCGCTCGCCGGCTTCCCGATGCTGGGCGTCAAGGCCACCCTCGTTGACGGTGCCTTCCACGACGTCGACTCGTCGGTTCTCGCCTTCGAAATCGCATCGCGTGCCTGCTTCCGTGAAGCCGCCAAGAAGGCCGGCGCACAGCTGCTCGAGCCGATGATGAAGGTCGAAGTCGTGACGCCGGAAGACTATGTCGGCGACGTCATCGGCGACCTGAACTCCCGTCGTGGTCAGATCCAGGGCCAGGAAAGCCGCGGCATTGCCGTGGTGATCAACGCCCACGTGCCGCTGGCCAACATGTTCAAGTACGTCGACAACCTGCGCTCCATGTCCCAGGGCCGCGCGCAGTACTCGATGGTCTTCGATCATTACGCGCCGGTTCCGACGAACGTCGCACAGGAAATCCAGGCAAAGTACTCCGGTCAGAAGTGACCGGGGTAACCCTGACCTACAAAAAGACCTAGGAATAGCTCCGCCCTTCGCGGGGAAACAGATGGAGAGCCTGAAATGGCAAAGAGCAAGTTTGAGCGTACCAAGCCGCATGTGAACATCGGCACGATTGGCCACGTTGACCATGGCAAGACGTCTCTGACGGCAGCGATCACGAAGTTCTTCGGTGAATTCAAGGCGTACGACCAGATCGACGCAGCACCGGAAGAAAAGGCGCGCGGCATCACCATCTCGACGGCACACGTTGAGTACGAGACGGCCAACCGTCACTACGCGCACGTTGACTGCCCCGGCCACGCCGACTACGTCAAGAACATGATCACCGGTGCTGCCCAGATGGACGGCGCGATCCTGGTTTGCTCCGCAGCTGACGGCCCGATGCCGCAGACGCGCGAGCACATCCTGCTCGCCCGCCAGGTTGGCGTTCCGGCTCTGGTCGTGTTCTTGAACAAGGTCGATCAGGTCGATGACGCGGAACTTCTCGAGCTCGTCGAGCTGGAAGTGCGTGAACTTCTGTCGTCCTACGACTTCCCCGGCGACGACATCCCGGTTGTCAAGGGTTCGGCTCTGGCGGCTCTGGAAGATTCCAACAAGACGATCGGCGAAGACGCGGTTCGTGAACTGATGGCCCAGGTCGACGCCTACATCCCGACGCCTGAGCGTCCGATCGACCAGCCGTTCCTGATGCCGATCGAAGACGTGTTCTCGATCTCGGGTCGTGGTACGGTTGTGACCGGCCGCGTCGAGCGTGGTATCGTCAAGGTTGGTGAAGAAGTCGAAATCGTCGGCATCCGCGCCACCTCCAAGACGACCGTTACCGGCGTTGAAATGTTCCGCAAGCTGCTCGACCAGGGCCAGGCCGGCGACAACATTGGCGCTCTGATCCGTGGCGTTCAGCGTGACGGCGTCGAGCGTGGCCAGATCCTGTGCAAGCCGGGTTCGGTCAAGCCGCACAAGAAGTTCAAGGCCGAAGCCTACATCCTGACGAAGGAAGAAGGCGGCCGTCATACGCCGTTCTTCACGAACTACCGTCCGCAGTTCTACTTCCGTACGACGGACGTGACGGGGATCGTGACGCTTCCGGAAGGCACGGAAATGGTGATGCCGGGCGACAACGTCACCGTTGACGTCGAGCTGATCGTTCCGATCGCGATGGAAGAAAAGCTGCGCTTCGCGATCCGCGAAGGCGGCCGTACCGTCGGCGCCGGCATCGTCGCCTCGATCATCGAGTAATGCTGGATCGGGCGAGGGGATCCCTCCTCGCCCGGTTTTCCGCCTTGCTTGAAAAAACTCGCGAGCGAAGGGCGAAAGCCCCTTGCTTGTGACACAAAAATGTAGCAAATGGCGCGCGAGCGCGATTTGCCGCCTGCTTCGATTTTTCGGGCGGGCTGACCAATCCAAAAGGTGGGCTTAAGGCCCGAAGAATGGATGGGGATACGGACCAGCGGAGCTGGATCCGGTGTCCCCCTCGATCTTTGACACCGGTGGTCCGCCTTTGAGAGAGAAACGCCCCTGTGCCGTCGTTTGGCGCTGGGGAAGAAAACAGAACAAGGATAACGTCGAATGAACGGCCAAAATATCCGCATTCGCCTGAAGGCGTTCGATCACCGGATCCTCGATGCTTCTACGCGCGAGATCGTGTCGACGGCGAAGCGCACCGGCGCAAGTGTCCGGGGCCCCGTTCCGCTTCCGACTCGCATCGAGAAGTTTACGGTAAACCGGTCCCCTCACATCGATAAGAAGAGCCGCGAGCAGTTCGAGATGCGCACGCACAAGCGTCTTCTCGACATCGTTGATCCCACCCCGCAGACGGTAGACGCGCTGATGAAGCTCGATCTCGCCGCCGGCGTCGACGTGGAAATCAAGCTCTGAGGTCTGCCCTCGGGCTGAGTGAGAAGGATTGAACCGATGCGTTCAGGTGTAATTGCACAGAAGGTCGGCATGACCCGCGTCTACAACGACGCCGGCGAACATGTTCCGGTAACGGTTCTGCGCGTTGACAACTGCCAGGTTGTTGCGCAGCGCACCGTAGAAAAGAACGGCTACACCGCCGTTCAGCTTGGCGCAGGCCAGGCAAAGGTCAAGAATACGAGCAAGGGTCTGCGCGGTCATTTCGCGGTTGCCCAGGTTGAGCCGAAGCAGAAGCTCGTCGAGTTTCGCGTCGATGCCGACAACCTCATCGATGTCGGCGCTGCCGTCACGCCGAGCCACTTCTCCGCCGGCCAGCTGGTCGACGTGACGGGCACGAGCATCGGTAAGGGTTTTGCCGGCGCCATGAAGCGTCACAACTTCGGCGGTCTGCGTGCCACGCACGGTGTGTCCGTTTCGCACCGTTCGCACGGTTCGACCGGTAACAACCAGGACCCGGGCAAGGTTTGGAAGGGCAAGCGCATGGCTGGCCACATGGGCCAGACCCGCGTCACCACCCAGAACCTCGAAGTGGTTTCGACCGACGAAGACCGCGGTCTGATCCTCGTCAAGGGTGCCGTTCCCGGTTCGAAGGGGTCCTGGATCATCGTCCGCGACGCCGTCAAGTCGGCCGCGAAGTAAGGGAGCCTTAAGAACATGGAATTCAACGTCACGACCCTTGAGGGTAAGGACGCAGGCAAGGTCTCCCTCTCGGATGAGATCTTCGGCCTCGATCCGCGCCAGGATATCCTGGCTCGCATGGTACGCTGGCAGCTCGCCAAGAAGCAGCAGGGGACTCACAAGTCCAAGGGCCGCTCCGAAGTCGCACGCACCGGCTCCAAGATGTACAAGCAGAAGGGTACGGGCCGCGCTCGTCACCATTCGGCACGCGCTCCGCAGTTCCGCGGCGGTGGTAAGGCTCATGGCCCGGTTGTCCGCAGCCACGAGCATGACCTGCCGAAGAAGGTGCGCGCCCTGGCGCTCCGCCACGCTTT
The DNA here is from genome assembly GCF_011046245.1 of Allorhizobium pseudoryzae. Classification (NCBI taxonomy): domain Bacteria; kingdom Pseudomonadati; phylum Pseudomonadota; class Alphaproteobacteria; order Hyphomicrobiales; family Rhizobiaceae; genus Affinirhizobium; species Affinirhizobium pseudoryzae. Next base: position 3,264,825 of record NZ_CP049241.1, on the reverse strand, counting down.
GTCTGCCAAGCTGAAGGCTGAAGACCTGATCATCGTCGATCAGCTCGTCGCTTCCGATGCAAAGACCAAGGCTGTTGCCGGCACGCTCGCAACGCTCGGCCTCACCAACGCGCTCGTCATCGACGGTGCGGAAGTGAACGCCAACTTCAAGCTCGCTGCCCAGAACATCCCGAACATCGACGTTCTGCCGGTTCAGGGTATCAATGTTTACGACATCCTGCGTCGCGGCAAGCTCGTGCTTTCCAAGGCTGCAGTTGAAGCTCTCGAGGAGCGGTTCAAATGACGGATCTTCGCCATTACGATGTGATCGTGTCTCCCGCGATCACCGAAAAGTCGACGCTGCTTTCTGAACAGAACCAGGTCGTCTTCAACGTCGCCAAGGACGCTTCCAAGCCGGAAATCAAGGCTGCCGTGGAAGCTCTGTTCGGCGTCAAGGTCAAGGCCGTCAACACGCTCGTCCGCCTCGGCAAGACGAAGCGTTTCCGCGGCTTCATCGGCAAGCAGAAGGACGTCAAGAAGGCGATCGTCACGCTTGCCGAAGGTCAGTCCATCGACGTGTCGACGGGCGTCTGAGGTAGGGAAGAAGTACAATGGCATTGAAAACCTTTAACCCGACGACACCGAGCCAGCGCCAGCTGGTCATCGTTGACCGCTCGGCCCTCTTCAAGGGCAAGCCGGTCAAGGCGCTGACCGAGGGCCTGAGCTCCAAGGGTGGCCGTAACAACCTCGGCCGCATCACCGTTCGCTTTCGTGGCGGCGGTCACAAGCGCACCTATCGCCTGATCGACTTCAAGCGTCGCAAGTTCGACGTTGAAGGCACGGTCGCGCGTCTGGAATACGATCCGAACCGCACTGCGTTCATCGCGCTCGTATCCTACGCAGACGGCGAGCAGGCCTACATCCTCGCTCCGCAGCGTCTTGCTGTGGGCGACAAGGTCATCGCGTCCGACAAGGCTGTCGACGTGAAGCCCGGCAACACCATGCCGCTGCAGTACATCCCGGTCGGCTCCATCATCCACAACGTGGAAATGAAGCCCGGCAAGGGTGGTCAGATCGCCCGTTCGGCTGGCGCCTATGCCCAGCTCGTCGGTCGTGACCAGGGCATGGCGATCCTTCGTCTGAACTCCGGCGAACAGCGCCTCGTGCACGGCTCCTGCCTTGCATCCATCGGTGCGGTGTCCAACCCGGAACACAGCAACATCAACGATGGCAAGGCCGGTCGTTCGCGTTGGCGCGGTAAGCGTCCGCACGTACGCGGTGTCGTCATGAACCCTGTCGATCACCCGCACGGTGGTGGTGAAGGCCGCACCTCCGGTGGCCGTCATCCGGTTACCCCCTGGGGTAAGCCGACCAAGGGCAAGCGTACGCGTTCGAACAAGTCGACCGACAAGTTCATCATGCGCTCGCGCCATCAGCTGAAGAAGTAAGAGAAGGAAGTCAGGTATGGCTCGTTCAGTTTGGAAAGGCCCGTTCGTTGACGGATATCTTCTCAAGAAGGCTGAGAAGGTTCGCGAGGGCGGCCGCAGTGAAGTAATCAAGATCTGGAGCCGCCGCTCCACGATCCTGCCGCAGTTCGTCGGTCTCACCTTCGGCGTCTACAACGGCAGCAAGCATGTTCCGGTCAGCGTCAACGAAGACATGGTCGGCCACAAGTTTGGTGAATTCTCTCCGACGCGGACCTATTACGGTCACGGCGCGGACAAGAAGGCGAAGAGGAAGTAATCATGGCGAAGGCTAAGACCGAACGCCGGCTGAAGGACAACGAGGCCCAGGCCGTTGCCCGCACGCTCCGCGTCAGCCCGCAGAAGCTGAACCTGGTTGCCGCCATGATCCGCGGCAAGAAGGTTGACCGCGCGCTGGCAGAACTCGAGTTCTCCCGTAAGCGCATTTCGGACCAGGTGAAGAAGACTCTCGAGTCTGCAATCGCAAACGCCGAAAACAACCACGACCTCGACGTCGACAGCCTGATCGTGGCGGAAGCCTACGTCGGCAAGTCCATCACCATGAAGCGCTTCCACGCTCGTGGCCGTGGCCGTGCATCCCGCATCGAAAAGCCGTTCGCGCACCTGACGATCGTCGTGCGCGAAGTCGAGGAAAAAGGGGAGGCCGCATAATGGGTCAGAAAATTAATCCGATTGGCTTCCGCCTCGGCATCAACCGCACGTGGGACAGCCGCTGGTTCGCAGACAATGCCGAATACGGCCAGCTTCTCCACGAAGACCTGAAGATCCGCGCTTACCTGATGTCCGAGCTGAAGCAGGCCGGCATCGCCAAGGTGGTCATCGAGCGTCCGCACAAGAAGTGCCGCGTCACGATCCACTCGGCTCGCCCGGGTCTCATCATCGGCAAGAAGGGCGCCGACATCGAAAAGCTCCGCAAGAAGCTTTCCGACATGACGTCTGCCGAAACGCACCTCAACATTGTTGAAGTGCGCAAGCCGGAAGTCGACGCAACGCTCGTTGCTCAGTCGATCGCCCAGCAGCTGGAGCGCCGCGTGGCGTTCCGTCGCGCCATGAAGCGTGCCGTTCAGTCGGCCATGCGTCTCGGCGCGGAAGGCATCAAGATCACCTGCGCTGGTCGTCTTGGTGGTGCGGAAATCGCGCGTACCGAATGGTACCGTGAAGGCCGCGTTCCGCTTCACACGCTGCGTGCAGACATCGATTACGGGACGGCGGAAGCCGAAACCGCATTTGGTATCTGCGGCATCAAGGTCTGGATCTTCAAGGGCGAAATCCTTGAGCATGATCCGATGGCTTCCGAACGTCGCGCTCTCGAAGGCGATGCTCAGGGTCCGGCAAGCCGCGACCGTGACCGTCGTCGCGAAAACGCTTGATTTGCGCTGGCGAAAGATAAGCTCGGAGAAGTAAGAAAATGTTGCAGCCAAAGCGTACCAAGTACCGCAAGCAGTTCAAGGGCCGCATCAAGGGTGTGGCCAAGGGTGGCTTCGACCTGGCATTCGGTGAATTCGGCCTCAAGGCTCTGGAACCGAACCGCGTCAACGCTCGTGAGATCGAAGCAGCACGTCGTGCGATCACCCGTTACATGAAGCGCGCAGGTCGCGTTTGGATCCGCGTCTTCCCGGACGTTCCGGTCACGGCAAAGCCGACCGAAGTTCGTATGGGTAAGGGCAAGGGTTCGGTGGAATACTGGGCATGCAAGGTCAAGCCCGGTCGCATGATGTTCGAGATTGACGGTGTATCCGAAGACATCGCCCGCGAGGCGCTGCGTCTGGGTTCCGCCAAGCTCTCGGTCAAGACGCGCTTTGTACAGCGCATCGCAGAGTAAGGGGTCAGGCACATGAAAGCCGAAGAAGTACGCGGCCTGTCGGCCGATCAGCTCAAGGACAAGCTTGCGGAGCTCAAGAAGGAGCAGTTCAACCTGCGCTTCCAGAAGGCCACCGGTCAGCTTGAGAAGTCCTCGCGCATCACTGAGGTTCGCAAGGACATCGCTCGCGTGAAAACCATTGCCCGCCAGAAGGCGGCAGAAGCAAAGGCCTAAGGGAAGAACAATATGCCGAAGCGCATTCTGCAGGGCGTCGTGGTCAGCGACAAGAACGACAAGACGGTAGTGGTGCGGGTCGAGCGTCGATTCGCTCACCCGCTGCTCCAGAAGACTGTTCGTCGTTCGAAGAAGTACAAGGCCCACGACGAAAACAACCAGTATAAGACCGGCGATCTCGTCTCCATCCAGGAGTGCGCGCCGATTTCCAAGGATAAGTGCTGGACGGTCATCTCCGCCCAGGCTTAAAATGCCAGAGAACTGCGGTCGGCCCTTGCGTCTGCCGCAGAATTCTGTATGAAGCAGCGCATTGGCGCAGAACGCTCGCACGGCGGGCGTTCTTTTGCTTTGAGAGCGCAGGGAAGGTCCGGTCTCGGAAACCACCTTGGCAAGACCCCACCCGCGCACGAAAAAAAAGTATGTCCATGAGCCGGAAAAGGGGGCCTCGGCCCAACCGTTCCGGTCATTACGAGAAGGCGACCTGACATGATTCAGATGCAAACAAACCTCGACGTTGCCGATAATTCCGGCGCGCGTCGTGTCATGTGCATCAAGGTGCTGGGCGGCTCCAAGCGGAAGTATGCTTCCATCGGCGACATCATTGTCGTGTCGATCAAGGAAGCGATCCCGCGCGGCCGCGTCAAGAAGGGCGACGTGATGAAAGCCGTCGTTGTTCGCACCGCCAAGGACATCCGCCGTCCCGACGGCAGCGTCATCCGCTTCGATAACAACGCAGCGGTCCTCATCGATAACAAGAAAGAGCCGATCGGCACCCGTATCTTCGGACCGGTTCCGCGCGAACTTCGCGCCAAGAACCACATGAAGATCATCTCGCTGGCTCCGGAAGTACTGTAAGGGAGCGGGATAGCGATGCAAAAGATCCGCAAGGGCGACAACGTCGTCGTACTCACCGGCAAGGACAAGGGCCGCACCGGTGAAGTAGTTCAAGTGATGCCGAAGGAAGATCGCGCGGTTGTCCGTGGCGTGAACATGGTCAAGCGCCACCAGCGCCAGAGCCAGAACCAGGAAGCCGGCATCATCAACAAGGAAGCTCCGATCCATCTGTCCAACATCGCGATCGTCGCGAAGGACGGCAAGCCGACTCGCGTTGGTTTCTCCGTCGTTGATGGCAAGAAGGTCCGTGTAGCCAAGCGTACGGGAGATGTCATCGATGGCTGAGGCAAAGTACCAACCGCGTCTCAAGACGGAATATGTATCCCGCATTCGCGCAGCGATGCAGGAGCAGTTCTCCTACGCCAACGAGATGCAGATCCCGAAGATCGACAAGATCGTCATCAACATGGGCGTGGGTGAGGCAACTGCCGATTCCAAGAAGCCCACCGTTGCTGCCGGCGATCTCGCCGCCATTGCCGGCCAGAAGCCGGTCATCACCCGCGCTCGCAACTCCATCGCCGGCTTCAAGGTCCGCGAAGGCATGCCGATCGGCGCCAAGGTGACGCTGCGTGGCGCTCGCATGTATGAATTCCTGGACCGCCTGATCAACATCGCGCTTCCGCGCGTTCGCGACTTCCGCGGCCTGAATCCGAAGAGCTTTGACGGCCGTGGCAACTTCGCCATGGGCATCAAGGAACACATCGTGTTCCCGGAGATCAACTACGACAAGGTTGATCAGATGTGGGGCATGGACATCATCGTTTGCACGACGGCAACCGCTGACGACGAAGCTCGGGCTCTTCTGAAAGAGTTCAACTTCCCGTTCCGCACGTAACCGTAACGACGAGCGTAGAAAAGGAACTCGATATGGCGAAGACAAGCGCAGTCGAAAAGAACAAGCGCCGCCGCAAGACGGTTGCCAACCAGGCCGCCAAGCGCGCTGCCCTGAAGGCAATCATCATGAACCAGGACATGCCGATCGAAGATCGCTTCAAGGCTACCTTGAAGCTCGCTTCGCTGCCGCGTGACGGTTCCAAGACCCGTATCCGTAACCGTTGCGAAGTGACTGGCCGCCCGCGCGCCTTCTATCGCAAGCTCAAGATGTCCCGTATCGCGCTGCGCGAACTGGGCAACCTGGGCAAGGTTCCCGGTATCGTGAAGTCCAGCTGGTAAGGAGACGGTTCAATGACCATGACTGATCCTCTGGGCGATATGCTCACCCGCATCCGCAATGGTGCAGCCCGCCGCAAGTCGTCCGTTTCGACTCCGGCTTCGAAGCTTCGCGCACGCGTTCTCGACGTGCTGCAGGCTGAAGGCTACATCCGCGGTTATTCCCAGGTCGATTACGGCAACGGCAAGTCCGAGTTCGAAATCGAACTGAAGTACTACGAAGGCGCTTCGGTCATCCGTGAGATCGGCCGCGTGTCCAAGCCGGGCCGCCGAGTTTATGTCTCGGTGAAGTCCATTCCGCAGGTCGCGAACGGCCTCGGCATCACCATCCTTTCGACTCCGAAGGGTGTGATGGCCGATCATCAGGCGCGCGAACAGAACGTTGGTGGTGAGGTTCTCTGCTCGGTCTTCTAAGATCGAACAGAGCCCTCCGTAACGAACAGACAGGATTGAAACATGTCTCGTATCGGTAAAAAGCCCGTTCAGGTTCCGGCAGGTGTGACGGCCTCTGTCGAAGGACAGAAGGTGACTGCCAAGGGCCCGAAGGGCGAGCTGGTCTTCGTTGCTAACGACGAAGTGAAGCTTTCTTTCGACAACAACGCCGTTTCGGTGGTTCCGGCCAACGAAACCAAGGATGCTCGCGCAAAGTGGGGCATGTCCCGCACGATGATCGAGAACCTGTTCAAGGGCGTCAAGGACGGTTTTGAGCGCAAGCTCGAAATCAACGGCGTTGGTTATCGCGCCGCCATGCAGGGCAAGAACCTGCAGCTGTCGCTCGGCTTCAGCCACGATGTGGTCTATGAGCCGCCGCAGGGCATCTCCATTGCCGTTCCCAAGCCGACGGAAATCGTCGTGACCGGCATCAACAAGCAGCAGGTCGGTCAGGTTGCCGCGGAAATCCGCGAATACCGCGGTCCGGAGCCCTACAAGGGCAAGGGCGTCAAGTACGCCGAAGAACGGATCGTCCGCAAGGAAGGCAAGAAGAAGTAAGGGTGACGCGAAATGGCTAGCAGGAAAGAAGTACTGTCAAAGCGCGCGAGCCGTGTGCGCCGCCAGCTCAAGGCGGTTGCCAATGGCCGCCCGCGTCTGTCGGTTCATCGCTCGTCGAAGAACATCTACGCCCAGATCATCGATGACGTTGCCGGCCGTACGCTGGCAGCTGCCTCGACGCTGGACACCGGTCTGCGTTCGTCTCTGAAGACGGGCGCCGACGTTGCAGCCGCGACCGCGGTTGGCAAGCTCGTCGCCGAGCGCGCCACCGCAGCCGGCGTGAAGGAAGTCGTGTTCGATCGCGGCGCCTTCCTCTATCACGGCCGCGTCAAGGCTTTGGCCGACGCTGCCCGTGAAGGTGGTCTGAGCTTCTAAAATTGAATGCCGGGCCTTGCGGTCCGGCATTCAGGCGTTTAAACGCCTTCACCGGCCGGCATGCCCCATGGCGGGTCTGCCGGCTTTTCAAAGTCTGCCGTTCGCACCCGGAAAAGAAAAAGGAACAGGACAATGGCACAAGACAAGAGAGGCTCGCGCGAAGACCGCTCGAGCCGTGAAGAGCGCGACAGCGAGTTTGTTGACAAGCTGGTCGCCATCAACCGCGTTGCCAAGGTCGTCAAGGGCGGCCGTCGCTTCGGTTTTGCAGCCCTCGTCGTCGTTGGCGACCAGAAGGGCCGCGTTGGCTTCGGCCATGGCAAGGCACGCGAAGTGCCGGAAGCCATCCGCAAGGCGACCGAAGCTGCCAAGCGCGATCTGATTTTCGTACCGCTGCGCGACGGCCGTACGCTGCATCACGACGTCAATGGCCGCCACGGCGCCGGCAAGGTGCTGCTGCGTTCGGCCAAGGCCGGTACCGGTATCATCGCCGGTGGCCCGATGCGCGCCGTTTTCGAAACGCTCGGCGTTCATGACGTCGTTGCAAAGTCGACCGGTTCGTCGAACCCGTACAACATGGTTCGCGCAACGTTCGACGCCCTGAAGCACCAGGTGCATCCGAAGGACATCGCAGCACAGCGCGGCCTGAAATACGCCACGCTTCAGGCTCGCCGTGCCGCTTCCGGCAATGCATCGGAAGAATAAGGAGCTACACTGATGGCCAACGAAACCAAGAAGACGGTGACGGTCGAGCAGATCGGTAGCCCCATTCGCCGGCCTGCTGTTCAGCGTCATACGCTGATCGGTCTCGGCCTCAACAAGATGCACCGGGTTCGCACGCTGGAAGATACCCCTTCCGTTCGTGGCATGATCCGGTCTGTCCAGCATCTCGTTCGCGTCGTCGACGAGAAGTGAGCCGGGAGTTAAGATCATGAAACTGAACGAAATCAAGGACAACGAAGGCTCCACGAAGGACCGCATCCGCGTTGGTCGCGGTATCGGTTCGGGCAAGGGCAAGACCGGTGGTCGCGGCGTCAAGGGTCAGAAGGCCCGTTCCGGCGTTGCCATCAACGGCTTCGAAGGCGGTCAGATGCCCATCTACCGTCGCCTGCCGAAGCGTGGCTTCAACAACATCTTCAAGTCGGAATTCGCAACCGTATCGCTCGGCCGCATCCAGGCCGCGATCGACGCGAAGAAGCTCGACGCTTCGGCCACGATCGATGCAGCAGCCCTGAAGGCTGCCGGCGTGATCCGTCGCCCGAAGGATGGTGTTCGCGTTCTCGCTGACGGCGAACTGATGACCAAGGTCACGATCGATGTCGCCGGCGCCTCCAAGGCCGCCGTCGAAAAGATCGAAAAGGCCGGTGGATCGATCAAGGTCGCCGCAGTGGCAGCCGCCGAATAATCTGATATGGAATCGCCCGGAGTGCTTCACTTCGGGCGATTTTGCTCCCATATGTGAGCCTCACGAGCCTGGGCCGCATCGACGGTATCAACCGGGCTTTCGCGGGAAATGGGGTGAGGCACAAGGTTGCGTGGCAGCCGTTCCGTCTCCCGGTTTTCTGAAACTGAATTTGGACTGCTTTCCGGCTGGGCCGATCGTTTGCCGCCGGAATTGGTCAGGCGGAGAAATGCATGGCTTCTGCAGCTGAACAACTGGCCTCCAATCTCAATTTTTCGACGTTCTCGAAGGCCACCGACCTCAAGAAGCGCCTCTGGTTCACCCTGGCTGCTCTTCTGGTTTACCGCCTGGGTACGCATATCCCGCTTCCCGGTCTCAATCCGGAAGCCTATGCGCAGGCTTTCCGCGGCCAGGCGGGCGGCATCCTCGGCCTCTTCAACATGTTTGCCGGCGGCGCCGTCGAGCGCATGGCGATCTTCGCGCTCGGCATCATGCCGTATATCTCCGCGTCGATCATCGTGCAGCTGATGACCTCCGTCGTTCCCTCGCTCGAAGCCTTGAAAAAGGAAGGCGAGCAGGGCCGCAAGATCATCAACCAGTACACGCGCTACGGCACGGTTCTTCTCGGCACGCTGCAGGCCTATGGCATCGCCGTGGGTCTTGAGAGCGGGCAGGGGATTGTCGCCGATCCCGGAATCTTCTTCCGCGTTTCGACCGTCGTCACTCTGCTCGGCGGCACCATGTTCCTGATGTGGCTCGGTGAGCAGATCACCTCGCGCGGCATCGGCAACGGCATTTCGCTGATCATTTTCGCCGGCATCGCCGCCGGTCTGCCGAAGGCTCTGGCCGGAACGCTGGAACTCGGCCGCACCGGTGCTCTGTCGACGGCGCTGATTCTCATGGTCGTCATCATCGCCATCGGTGTCATCGCGCTCATCGTCTTCGTCGAACGCGCGCAGCGTCGTCTGCTGATCCAGTATCCGAAGCGTCAGGTCGGCAACCGGATGTTCCAGGGCGATACGTCGCACCTGCCGTTGAAGCTGAACACCTCGGGCGTCATTCCGGCGATCTTTGCATCTTCTCTGCTGCTTCTGCCGGCAACGCTGGCAGGCTTCAGTGGCAACACCAACCTGCCGGGCTGGGCAACGACTGTTCTCGGGTCGCTGCAGCACGGCCAGCCGCTGTTCATGCTGTTCTACGGCATGCTGATCGCGTTCTTTGCCTTCTTCTACACGGCCATCGTCTTCAACCCGAAGGACACGGCCGACAATTTGAAGAAGCATGGCGGTTTTATTCCGGGCATTCGCCCCGGTGAGCGGACCGCCGAATACATTGATTACGTGCTGACCCGAATCACGGTCGTTGGCGCGGTCTATCTCGTCTTCGTCTGCATTCTTCCGGAAACGCTCATTGCGCGCACCGGTATCCCATTAGCCCTTGGTGGTACTTCGCTTTTGATCGTTGTCAGTGTTACCCTCGATACGGTAGCACAGATACAGGGGCACCTCATTGCCCAGCAGTATGAGGGCCTGATCAAGAAGTCCAAGTTGCGTGGAGGAAAGAGGGGACGATGAGACTGATCTTTTTGGGGCCGCCAGGCGCGGGTAAGGGGACCCAGGCAAAGCGTCTGACGGAAAAGTATGGCATCCCGCAGCTTTCGACGGGCGACATGTTGCGCGCCGCCGTGAGTGCGGGCACGGAGATTGGCCAGCGTGCCAAGGCCGTGATGGATGCCGGCGGTCTTGTCTCTGACGATATCGTCAACCAGATCGTGGCAGAGCGGATCGAAGAGGCCGACTGTGCCAAGGGGTTCATCCTGGATGGTTACCCCCGCACCGTTCCTCAGGCGAAGGCGCTTTCGGAGGCAATGAAGGCGAAGAACCTGACGCTCAATGCCGTCATCGAGCTGAAGGTGGACGAGGAGGCGCTGGTGCGCCGAATCGAATCGCGTGTTGCCGAAACGATTGCGGCCGGCGGCACGGTCCGCTCGGACGACAATCCGGAAGCCTTCCGCAAGCGCCTGGCCGAGTACCGGGCGAAGACCGCACCGCTTTCGGCCTATTACGAAGAGCAGGGCGAACTGGTGGCACTCGACGGGATGGCCGATGTGGATGCCGTCACGACCGCCATTCTCGGTGTTCTGGAAAAATCCGCCGCCTGATCGGTGGACCGTTTTCCGGTTGTTAAAGAATCTTGGCGGGGCCGGTTGCAATTTTGAGCCGATTCCGCTAAACACCGCGCCAACTCGCGACATTTGACAGCGATCGGCGCGGATTTTCCCGTGAGGGAGATCCGACCCGGTCGTATTGACTTGTCTCGGATGCGATTTGAACTGGCGGCCTGAAGTGGCTGCTCTCATGGAAGAAGTACCACTTGCCGGATGGCAACTGGAACCAAGGAGAATAGGCGTGGCACGTATCGCTGGCGTCAACATCCCGACTGCGAAGCGCGTTGTTATCGCGCTGACCTACATTCACGGGATCGGCCCGAAGTTTGCACAGGAAATCGTCGAGAAGGTCGGTATTCCGGCTGATCGTCGCGTTCATCAGCTGACGGACGCGGAAGTCCTTCAGATCCGCGAAACCATCGACCGCGATTACCAGGTCGAAGGTGACCTGCGTCGCGAAACCGCGATGAACATCAAGCGTCTGATGGACCTCGGCTGCTACCGCGGCCTGCGTCATCGCCGCGGCCTGCCGGTTCGCGGTCAGCGCACGCACACCAACGCCCGCACCCGCAAGGGTCCGGCGAAGGCGATTGCCGGTAAGAAGAAGTAATTGAGAGGCAATGGGGTTTAGGCAGTAGGCAGTAGGGAGATCCCTAAAGCCTATTGCCTACTGCCTATTGGCTACAAGGTGGAGCCGCTGGTGTTACGGCGGTGACGATATCAACGAAAGGAAGACCATGGCCAAGGAAGCCACACGCGTCCGCCGTCGCGAACGCAAGAACATCTCGTCGGGCGTTGCCCACGTCAACTCGACGTTCAACAACACCATGATCACCATCACCGACGCACAGGGCAATGCGATTGCCTGGTCGTCTGCTGGTGCCAAGGGTTTCAAGGGCTCGCGTAAGTCGACCCCGTTCGCTGCCCAGATCGCTGCCGAAGACTGCGCCAAGAAGGCTCAGGAGCATGGCATGAAGTCTCTCGAAGTCGAAGTTTGCGGTCCGGGTTCCGGTCGCGAATCGGCTCTGCGCGCCCTCCAGGCTGCCGGCTTCATGATCACCTCCATCCGCGACGTCACGCCGATCCCGCACAACGGTTGCCGTCCGCGCAAGAAGCGCCGCGTCTGATGTGAAGATTCGGTGGCGATGGAGACCCCATGGCCCCGGTTCGAATTCCGGTTCTGCCGCCTTACTTCGTGTTTCGAGGTTTGGCGGCTTTGCCGTAACGCCAAGACAGGCTTCTCTGCTTGGCGCTTCTCATGCTCGGTTGCCACGATTGGATAGTGGCAGCGAATGGAAGGTTTGACACACATGATCCAGAAGAACTGGCAGGAACTGATCAAGCCGAACAAGGTGGAGTTCACCTCGTCCGGCCGCACGAAAGCCACGCTCGTCGCAGAACCGCTGGAACGCGGCTTCGGTCTGACGCTCGGCAACGCCCTTCGTCGCGTTCTCTTGTCGTCGCTGCGCGGCGCGGCTGTGACCGCCGTTCAGATCGACGGCGTCCTGCACGAATTCTCCTCCATCCCCGGCGTACGCGAGGATGTGACGGACATCGTGCTGAACATCAAGGAAATCGCCATCAAGATGGATGGCGACGATGCCAAGCGCATGGTCGTGCGCAAGCAGGGTCCGGGTGTCGTGACCGCTGGTGACATCCAGACGGTTGGCGACATCGAAATCCTGAACCCCGACCATGTCATCTGCACCCTCGACGATGGTGCGGAAATCCGCATGGAATTCACGGTCAACAACGGCAAGGGTTACGTCCCGGCCGAGCGTAACCGTGCAGAGGATGCCCCGATCGGTCTCATTCCGGTCGACAGCCTCTACTCCCCGGTCAAGAAGGTGTCCTACAAGGTGGAAAACACCCGTGAAGGCCAGGTTCTCGACTATGACAAGCTGACCATGACCATTGAAACCGATGGCTCGGTCACGGGTGAAGACGCCGTGGCGTTTGCTGCTCGTATCCTTCAGGACCAGCTGTCGGTCTTCGTCAACTTCGACGAGCCGCAGAAGGAAGCCGAAGAAGAGGCCGTTACCGAACTGGCCTTCAACCCGGCGCTCCTCAAGAAGGTGGACGAACTGGAACTCTCTGTCCGTTCGGCCAACTGCCTGAAGAACGACAACATTGTCTACATCGGCGACCTCATCCAGAAGACCGAGGCGGAAATGCTTCGCACGCCGAACTTCGGTCGCAAGTCGCTGAACGAGATCAAGGAAGTTCTCGCTTCCATGGGCCTGCATCTGGGCATGGAAGTTCCGGCCTGGCCGCCGGAGAACATCGAAGACCTCGCCAAGCGCTACGAAGACCAGTACTAACCATTTAAACTGCAGGCGCATGTCTGCAAGTAAAGGAGACACGAGATGCGTCACCAGAACTCCGGCCGCAAGCTCAACCGCACCGCCAGCCACCGCAAGGCAATGTTTGCCAACATGGCTGCTTCGCTCATCACCCATGAGCAGATCGTCACCACGCTCCCGAAGGCGAAGGAAATTCGCCCGATCGTCGAGAAGCTGGTCACCCTCGGCAAGCGCGGCGACCTGCACGCTCGTCGTCAGGCCATTTCGCAGATCAAGGACGTCGATGCCGTTCGCAAGCTGTTCGACGCGATTGCGACGCGTTACGCCAGCCGCAACGGCGGTTACCTGCGCATCATGAAGGCCGGCTTCCGCCAGGGCGACAATGCCCCGCTCGCCGTCATCGAATTCGTTGAGCGCGACGTGAACGCCAAGGGCGCAGCCGACAAGGCCCGCGTTGCCGCTGAAGCAGAAGCTGCCGAAGCCGCATAAGGCATTCCCGCAAGGGATTTGAGTTGAAGGCCGGGTGAGCGATCACCCGGCTTTTTTGCGTTGAGCGACGGCGGTTCGCACGTGTCGGAAAAGAATGTTCAGCTTTGCCGTGCGGCGAGCCCCTCGGCGGCACGGTCATGGCTGGCCTGCCCCTCGGGTGAGGCCACGTCGGCAAAATCCTCCATCTCGTAGAAAGGTCGGATCTCGATTTCGCTCGGTCCGGGCATGGGATTGGGGCAGCGTTTCACCCAGGCGACCGCCTCGTCCATGTCCTTCACCTCCCAGATCCAGAAGCCGGCGACCAGTTCGCCCGTTTCTGTGAACGGTCCGTCGATCACCCGCCGGTCGGCACCGTCGAAGGCAATCCGTTTGGCGAGCCTGGACGGCTTCAGACCGTCGCCGGACAGCATGATGCCCGCCTCTACCAGTTCCTCGTTGAACTTGCCCATCGCCTCGAACAGTTCTGGCTCCGGCATGATGCCGGCCTCGCTGTCCTCGGTTGCCTTCACCATGACCATGACCCGCATGTTGCTCTCCTCTCCTGTGCTGTTCCGGGCACGCCTGGCGCTCCCATGCCAACCGGGATCCAGGCCGCGCGTGCGACAAAAAAATCTGCAGCTTTCGCGATAGAAGGTAACTGAGCGGCGGGAGAAGGGAAGGTGGTGCGGGAGAATTATCGCAAGGCAGCCGCCCGCCGTCCGCGTTTCCAGTCCATGACGCGGGGCCGCACAAGCCGGTACCCCAGCAGAACCACGACAATGACGATATAGATGACCGGCTCCAGCGTGATCGACTTGATCGACAGGATATAGTGCAGAAGCCCGGCCAGCAGGATCGGATAGGCGAGCTTGTGCAACTGGTTCCAGCGCGATCCGAGCCTGCGGATCGACCAGCGGTTGGAGGTGACCGCCAAGGGAATCAGCATCAGCAGCCCGGCCATGCCCAGCATGATATAGGGACGCTTCAGGATGTCTCCGAGGATCGACGAGAGGATCAGGCCACGGTCGAGCGTCAGGTAGACGGTGAAATGCGCCAGCACGTAATAGAAGGCGAGGAGCCCGAGGGCCCGGCGATAGGCAATCAGGTTGACGCCGAAGAGGTCGCGCAGCGGTGTGACCGTCAGCCCGAGACAAAGAAAGCGCAGCGCCCAGAAACCCAGCCGGTGCTCGAATTCGCGCACCGGATCGGCCCCCAGCCCGCCATTGAGGCCGAGATAGAAGGCATAGAGGCCGGGAAGGAGGCCGATGACGTAAAGCGCCCAGACGGAGTGGGCCCGAAAGCGTGGCGGTATGGAGAAAGACGCCATGCTCAGTAGAACTTCTTCAGGTCCATGCCGGCATAGAGGCCGGCGACCTCATCCGCATAACCGTTGAAGGGCAGGGTATTCAACCGCGCGCCCCCGAACAGGCCGTTCGCCTCGCCGATGCGCCGTTCCGTCGCCTGGCTCCAGCGCGGGTGATCGACGGCCGGGTTGACGTTGGCATAGAAGCCGTATTCCTGCGATGCCATCTTGTTCCAGGTGGTCGGCGGCTCCTTGTCGGTCAGCGTGATCTTGACGATCGATTTGATGCCCTTGAAGCCGTATTTCCACGGCACCACGAGCCGAAGCGGTGCGCCGTTCTGGTTCGGCAGCGTTTCGCCGTAAAGGCCGGTGGCCAGGATCGTCAGCGGATGGCGCGCCTCGTCAAGCCTGAGCCCTTCGACATAGGGCCAATCGAGAGGTTGGAAGAAGCCGGATTGGCCCGGCATCTCCTTCGGCCGCACGACGGTTTCGAAAGCCACATATTTGGCGCTGCCCAGGGGCTCGACGCGATCAAGCAGGGCGGAGAGCGGGAAACCGATCCACGGGATGACCATGGACCAGGCTTCGACGCAGCGCATGCGATAGACGCGTTCCTCCATCGGGATTTCCTTCAGGATGGTCTCCATGTCGATGGTCTGCGGTTTGGCGACCATGCCGCCGATCTCGACTGTCCAGGGGGTCGGCTTGAAATCGCCGGAATAACGGGCCGGATCGGCCTTGCCCGTGCCGAACTCATAGAAGTTGTTGTAGGTCGTCACGTCCTGTTTGGAGGTCGGTTTGTCCTCCACCTTGTAGGTGCTGGGGCTGGCCTTCAGCGGAGCCGCAAGAGCGCCGCCGGCACCGGCAAGCGCAAGGCCTGCGGCGCCGGCGCCGAGGAAGTGGCGTCGAGAGAGATAGAGGCTTTGCGGGGTGATTTCGGATGCGGCGATGCGGGGCGGGCGATAAAGCGACATGGACGGGTCTCCTGCGCGCGAATGAAAAGGGTCTATTGTCTGTTACGCAGACCGGATGGAATTAGTTTCACTGTGCCACTGCAAAAACAAACCCACGTTCACGTGATCGGCCGAGCGCCCCCAGCGTACCGCTTTGGCGTCTCGTGATAGTGACACCTCCAAGCGTTTGCGCTAGGAAAACTTCAAAACAGGGGCGTTTTCTTGAACGTTTGTCCGCAAAACGCCCGACAATTCTGACCCGAGGATAACACCATGCCTGCTTACCGTTCCAGAACGACCACCCACGGCCGCAACATGGCCGGTGCACGCGGTCTCTGGCGTGCCACCGGCATGAAGGACAGCGACTTCGGCAAGCCGATCATTGCGGTCGTCAATTCCTTCACGCAGTTCGTGCCGGGCCATGTGCACCTGAAGGATCTCGGCCAGCTGGTGGCACGCGAAATCGAAGCCGCCGGCGGCGTCGCCAAGGAATTCAACACGATCGCCGTGGATGACGGCATCGCCATGGGCCATGACGGCATGCTCTATTCGCTGCCCTCGCGCGAAATCATCGCCGATTCCGTCGAATACATGGTCAACGCCCATTGCGCCGATGCGATGGTGTGCATCTCCAACTGCGACAAGATCACGCCCGGCATGCTGAATGCCGCCATGCGCCTCAACATTCCGGCAGTCTTCGTGTCCGGCGGCCCGATGGAAGCCGGCAAGGTGGTTCTGCACGGCAAGACGGTGGCGCTCGATCTCGTCGACGCCATGGTGGCGGCTGCCGACGACAAGGTGACAGACGAGGACGTCCAGGTGATCGAACGCTCGGCCTGTCCGACCTGCGGTTCCTGCTCCGGCATGTTCACCGCCAATTCGATGAACTGTCTGACGGAAGCCCTCGGGCTTTCTTTGCCCGGCAACGGCTCGACGCTTGCCACCCATTCCGACCGCAAGCGTCTTTTCGTCGAGGCCGGCCATCTGATCGTCGATCTTGCCCGCCGCTATTACGAGCAGGATGACGACGGCGTTCTGCCGCGCAACATCGCTACCAAACAGGCATTCGAAAATGCCATGGCGCTCGATATCGCCATGGGCGGTTCCACCAATACCGTGCTGCACATCCTGGCAGCGGCCTATGAAGGCGGTGTCGATTTCACCATGGACGACATCGACCGGCTGTCGCGCCGTGTGCCGTGCCTGTCGAAGGTGGCACCCGCCAAGCAGGACGTGCACATGGAAGACGTGCACCGCGCCGGCGGCATCATGCGCATCCTGGGCGAGCTGGAGCGCGGTGGCCTGCTCAACACAGACTGCAAGACCGTGCATGAGGCAACGCTCGGCGACGCGATCAACCGCTGGGACATCACCCGCACCAATTCCGAAAGTGTCCGCACCTTTTTCAAGGCAGCCCCCGGCGGCGTGCCGACGCAGGTCGCCTTCTCGCAGTCCTCGCGTTGGGATGATCTCGATACGGACAGCGAAAAGGGGGTTATTCGCTCGGTCGAAAAGCCCTTCTCCAAGGATGGCGGTCTGGCCGTGCTCTACGGCAACATCGCGCTCGATGGCTGCATCGTGAAGACGGCGGGCGTGGATGAATCGATCCTGAAGTTCACCGGCCCGGCCAAGGTCTATGAGAGCCAGGATGCCGCCGTGAAGGCGATTCTGAGCAATGAAGTGGTGGCCGGCGACGTCGTCGTCATCCGCTACGAAGGCCCGAAGGGTGGCCCAGGTATGCAGGAA
The DNA here is from genome assembly GCF_011046245.1 of Allorhizobium pseudoryzae. Classification (NCBI taxonomy): domain Bacteria; kingdom Pseudomonadati; phylum Pseudomonadota; class Alphaproteobacteria; order Hyphomicrobiales; family Rhizobiaceae; genus Affinirhizobium; species Affinirhizobium pseudoryzae. The sequence goes on along the minus strand of NZ_CP049241.1, from coordinate 3,247,559 downwards.
ATGCTCTATCCGACGAGCTACCTGAAGTCGAAGGGTCTGGGCAAGGCCTGCGCACTCATCACCGACGGCCGTTTCTCCGGCGGCACCTCGGGTCTCTCCATCGGCCATGCTTCGCCGGAGGCGGCGAATGGCGGCGCGATCGGACTGGTCGAGAACGGCGACCTGATCGAGATCGACATTCCGAACCGGACGATCAACCTGAAGATCACCGATTCCGAACTGGCAGCCCGTCGCGCCGAACAGGACAAGCTCGGCTGGAAGCCGGCGGCTCCCCGCAGGCGCAATGTCACGACCGCTCTGAAAGCCTATGCGGCCTTTGCCTCCAGCGCCGACAAGGGCGCCGTGCGCATCCTGCCGGAATAAGCCCATCCGCCTCGCGCCTCGTGGTTCGACACCACGAGGCCGACCGGCGCGCGGATCTTTGCCGATTGGATGCTTCGGTCAAGATGAGGTTGGTCGAGACGGTCGCTCGGGAAGGGGGGCGGACCGAGAGCGTTCTCGCAACAGGCCGTCCAGCACGTAGCGATTCCTTGCCGGACAGGGCATCGAGATCAGGCGATAGACCGGTCGCGTCCTTGATGGTGACCGCAACGACCTAAAGGTCGCTGCGACAGCACCTGCACCTTCTGCTGCGATTGTAAGTATAAGTTAGAAAATTCAGATGCTTCTGGTGCCGCCGGGCGTGGAACATCCGTTCAGCAAGCATTCAGTCGGGACCCATAGTATAGGGTATGCAGGCGGGTTGGAGGAAAGCTTGCCTGCGCCACATCTTCTCTTCGTCTCACATTTCATGTCGGGGTCTGTCCAATGAAGACGCTTGTTCTCGCACTCGGTCTTGCCGTGTGCGCTGCCATTCCTGCATCCGCCAGCGACTATGCCTTCCGTCTGCACAACCGTGCCGATGGTTACACCATCAACGGATTCTATACCTATCAGAACGGCCAGTGGAGCGATAACTGGCTGAGCGGTCGCATCCGTCCGGGCGAGGCGGTGGACATGGACTGGTTCAGCAATGAGGGCGACTGCGTTGTGCCCTTCCGTGTCAGCTGGGACAATTACGGCGCCGATGATTTCAAGATCGACTGGTGCAAGGGTGTCGACAACATCTACATGAAGGACAAGGGTTACAGCTGGGATTGATCCCGCGGCGAAATGCCTGTCCTTCCAGCGTGCCGCGAGGGGGAGCCGGCACGCCTCGGTCGAGCCCGCGCATCAAAGCGGCTTGATCAGACCCTTGTAGGCCTCCTGCAGCTGTTCCATGCGCACGGTATAGGCCTGCCTCAGGCAGTCGGCATCTGCGCCGCAGGCCTGGCGTTTCTTCAGCCAGGCAGACTGGTCGTCGCGCAGGATGTCGCGGTTGCCCATCGGCATCAGGCCGGTCAGAAGCTCGAAGGTCGTTGCCATTTTGACATCCAGGTCATTCAGGCTGCGATCCTCGCAGATCACCTTTTCATCGGCGGCGAGATCCGTGCCATCGCAGTCGAAACTCGCGGCCTGGGCCGTTGAGACCGGTGCAGAGAGGGGCGCCGCAGCCGCCACCAGAAGGCTGAGCGCGGTTGCCCGGACGGTGATGGAATTCATGCCTGTCGTCTCCGTTGTCGCGGATGATTACGCAGCAGCCGGGGTAAGGTTCCAGAGCGTGTATTGACGGCGCGCTGTCGCTTGGTTTTGGCCTCTGTCTCGCCTATCTCTTGCCTGAGGCCGGATGAACCTCTCCATATTCGGCCATCTTTCATTTCTAGCCTGCCGCGCTACAAGTCCAACGGATTGTCATTCAAGAGGAATCATATGCCGAGCCTGCACAAGAGCGTCACCGCCTGTCTGTTGTTTCTGACGATCGTGCTGCCGCTGCCGGCGCTCGCCCAGGACAAGGCCGTCCCGGCCAGCCGGACCGAGATGCAGCTTTCCTTTGCGCCGCTGGTCAAGCAGACCGCGGGTGCTGTCGTGAATGTCTATGCCGAGCGCGTGGTGCAGCGGACCAGTCCCTTTGCCGGCGATCCCTTCTTTGAGCAGTTCTTTGGCCAGCGCATGCCGAACCGCTCGGAAAAGCAGTCGTCGCTGGGCTCCGGCGTCATCGTCTCCCACAACGGGCTGGTGGTGACCAACAACCACGTGATCCAGGGCGCCGACGACATCAAGATTGCGCTCGCCGATGGCCGTGAATTTCCCTGCGAGGTGCTGCTGAAGGATGACAGCGTCGATCTGGCCGTCCTGAAGATCAAGGCGCAGGAGGATTTTCCGGTGCTGGCGATCGGCAATTCCGACGCCGTCGAGGTGGGGGATCTGGTGCTCGCCATCGGCAACCCCTTCGGTGTCGGCCAGACGGTGACGAGCGGCATCGTATCGGCGCTGGCCCGCACGCAGGTGACCGATGGCGATGTCGGTTTCTTCATCCAGACGGATGCCTCGATCAACCCTGGCAATTCCGGCGGTGCGCTGATGAACATGAAGGGCGAACTGATCGGCATCAACACGGCGATCTTTTCGCGCGGCGGCGGTTCGAACGGCATCGGCTTCGCCATCCCGGCCAATCTGGTCAAGGTGTTCCTGAAGGCAGCGGAACAGGGCAAGAAGAGCTTTGAGCGGCCCTATGTGGGCGCGACCTTCCAGGCGGTCACCTCGGATGTCGCTGAGGCGCTGGGTCTGAAGGCGGCGCGCGGTGCGCTCGTGGTGGCGGTCACGCGTGGCAGCCCGGCCGACAAGGCCGGCCTGAAGCCGGGTGAGGTGGTTCTGGCGGTCAACGCCATCCCGGTCGAACATCCGGACGCATTGTCCTACCGCCTGACGACGGTCGGACTTGGCGGAACGGCGGCGCTGACGGTGGCCGAAGGGCGCCAGGAGCGGCAACTGGAGCTGGCGCTGGGCGCCGCACCGGAGACCGTTCCGCGTGACGAACGGCTGATCGATGGCCGCAACCCGTTTGCCGGAACCAAGGTTGCCAACCTCTCGCCGCGCATCGCCACCGAACTGCATCTGCCCTCCGACAAGACGGGCGTCGTGATCACCGACGTGGTGCGCGGCTCGCCCGCCGCACGGCTTGGCTTCCAGCCGGGTGATATCATGGTGGCGATCAATGGTGCTCCCGTCCCCTCCAGCAAGGCGATGGAAGCGCTGGTGGCGGATAATCCAGGCTTCTGGCGGGTCGAGATCGAGCGGGGCGGTCAGCGCATCCGCCAGTTCTTCCGATGAGCGGCGATCTTTTCGGCTCGCGCATTCCAGAGGCGGTCGCGAACCGGCGGCCGCTCGCCGACCGGCTGCGCCCGACGACTTTGTCCGAGGTCACCGGCCAGCCGCACCTGACCGGCGAGGACGGCGTGCTGCGCCGGATGATCGCCTCCGGTTCGCTGGGCTCGATGATCTTCTGGGGCCCGCCCGGGACCGGCAAGACAACGGTCGCGCGGCTTCTCTCGGGCGAGGCGGGATTGGCCTTCGAGCAGATCTCGGCGATTTTTTCCGGCGTCGCGGACTTGAAGAAGGTGTTCGAGACCGCCCGCATGCGCCGCCACGACGGGCGCCAGACCCTGCTTTTCGTGGACGAGATCCACCGTTTCAACCGCGCCCAGCAGGACAGCTTTCTGCCGGTGATGGAGGATGGCACCGTCATCCTGGTCGGCGCCACGACGGAAAACCCGAGTTTTGAACTGAACGCCGCTCTTCTGTCACGCGCCCGCGTGCTGACCTTCCGCGCCCATGACGAGGAGAGCCTGGCGGAACTGCTGTCTCGTGCCGAGCAGGCGGAGGAACGGCCGCTGCCTTTGACCGACGAGGCGAGGGCCGCGCTGATCCGCATGGCCGATGGCGACGGACGCGCGGTGCTGACGCTGGCCGAAGAGGTGTGGCGTGCAGCGCGCGAGGGCGAGGTCTTCGATACCGAAGGCCTGACGCGCATCGTGCAGCGCCGGGCGCCGGTCTATGACAAGGCGCAGGACGGCCACTATAACCTGATTTCCGCCCTGCATAAATCGGTGCGCGGCTCCGATCCGGATGCCGCGCTCTATTATCTCTGCCGCATGTTCGATGCGGGCGAGGATCCGCTCTATCTCGGCCGGCGGCTGGTGCGCATGGCGGTGGAGGATATCGGGCTTGCCGATCCGCAGGCGCTCGTCATCTGCAATGCCGCGAAGGACGCCTATGATTATCTCGGCTCGCCGGAGGGGGAACTGGCGCTGGCACAGGCTTGCGTCTATCTCGCCACCGCGCCGAAATCGAATGGCGTCTATACCGCCTACAAGGCGGCGATGCGGGCAGCCAAGGAGCACGGATCTCTGCTGCCGCCGAAGCATATCCTGAACGCGCCGACCAAGCTGATGAAGGGCGAGGGTTATGGCGACGGGTATCTCTATGACCACGACCAGCCGGATGCGTTTTCCGGCCAGGATTACTTTCCCGAAAAGCTCGGCCGGCAGACCTTTTACGATCCGCCGGAACGGGGTTTCGAGCGGGACATCCGCAAGCGTCTGGACTGGTGGGCAAAACTGCGGCGCGAGCGCAGCGGCAGCTGAACCTGGCCCGTCAGGAGGCCTTCTGCTGGCGCGGGGCGCTGGCAGCCGGGGCTGCGATCATCTTGACCGACGATTCCGCCAGGCCCGCATGACCTTCCGAATCGACAATCAGGTGCCAGTGACCGTTTTCCGGGATCACGATCCGCACCGGTGACTTCTTGGCGACGCCGCCGGTATATTTGAAATCCAGCTTTTCGGAAAAGCGCTGAAAGTTGGTGGGCGTCAACAGACGCACATTGTTGACCGCCGACAGCGTGACTTCGACCGTGGTCCCAGCACGCAACTGCTTGAGATCATAGTGAGTGAAGCGGAAAGCCTGAGCCGCCATAAAATCCTCCTTGGTATGCCATTGTGCGGCGAGGTTAGTTCCAGGAAGTTAAGGAACGGTGGAACCAAAACCCCAAGCTTTCGTTGATAGATCAGCGACGGCAAGCAGCCTCGCGCAGAATACGGACCCGGTTCCCCTGCCACGGTCCATAACAAAGAACCATAATGACCCCCAGTCACTTACCCCCGTCTGCGTCTCCCCTGCGCAGGCGGGGGTTTCTTCTTGGCCTTCGCCGGCGCAGAACCATACACGCCGGATCAAGATGAAGCGCGCCCGCGGTGCGTATGCCGATTTCGGCAATGGCCGATCTCTTCTGGCGACAAGAAAACCAGTCTCTCCTATAAGGATCGCCATGTTCGGTCAGTCTCCCCGTCGATCCATCGCCCGCTTTCGTTTGTCCCGCCCTGCGGTGTTGGCAGCGCTTGCCTTGGGCATGGCGTTTCCCGCGCATGCCGAACCCGGAGATCCGGAGAAGGGCAGGGCGACCTATCGCACCGCCTGTGCCTCGTGCCACGCCATCACCGATGACGCGAACATCTTTGGCCCGCATCTGAAGGGGGTGTTTGGCCGCCCGGCAGGCAAGGTGCCGGACTATAGCTATTCGCAGGCGATGGTGGCTGCGGGCGAGGGCGGGCTGGTGTGGGACGAGGCGGCGCTCTCCGCCTTCCTGTCGAAACCCTCCAAGCGGGTGCCGGGCACCAAGATGCGGTTCTTCGGGTTCTGGTTCCAGTCCGAGATCGACAACGTGATCGCCTATCTGAAGGCCAATCCGTAAAAAATGCCGGACCGGGTTATCCACAGGCTCACGCGGGCGTGACCGCTGGATAGGCGCGTTTGGGCCCCCGCTGCCGGTTCGGTTAAGGATGTGTTTATGAATTCGTGAAAATGAATGGCGTCAGGTGCGGGACACCTCTGCGGTGAAGGGGCCAAGTGGGCCGCAGATCGTGATCCCGGGGCGGCAAAGCCCGATGTTTCGCCTGCGCGTCCGCCGCATGCAGGCTGTGTATGGAGTTTTCGACATGAACAGATCCCCGCTTGCCCTGGCTCTCGTAGCCACTCTTGCTTCCTCTTCTTTCGCAACCCTGGCCTCTGCGGCCGACCTGACCTCCTATCAGGCCCCGCCGAGCTACAACGAGCCGGTCTCCTCCGGCGACACCTGGACGGGTGCCTATGTCGGCGCGCATGGCGGCGTTGCCTCGCGCAAGCTCAACCTGTTTTCCGGCGGCAATGGTGGCGTCGTGGGCGTGCAGGGCGGCTATAACGCCGATGTCGGCGGCATGGTTTTGGGCGGCGAGGGCGAGGTTTCCTATATGGGCGATACCCGCGTCAACGTGAACGGCGGCAGCCTGAAGGAACGCCATCGTCTTGCCGTGAAGGGCAAGGCCGGCGTGCCGCTCGACCAGACGCTGGTCTATGGTACGGCCGGTTTCGCCATGACCAACATGCGCGATAACGGTGCCGTCACCGGTCCGGACGGCTGGAAGGCCGGTTACATCGTCGGCGCCGGCATCGAGCAGAAGCTGAACGAAAAAATCTCCGCCAAGGTGGAATACAACTACACCAGCACGCCGGATGTCCGCAGCACGGTGGCCGGTGTGAGCTCGGAAAAGGACGTGAGCGATCACGCCGTCCGCCTCGGCCTGAACTACAAGTTCTAAAACCGTCCGTCCGATCTCCGGACGGTTGCCTTCTGCGGCTCTCCCGGTATCCGGGGGAGCCGTTTTTGATGGCAAAGGCCCCTCCGGTCTCATTTTTGCCATAAGCCGCCGCTGACTGCCCCTTTCGCCGCGGCGCTGCCTTTTTGCCAGTGTTAGTCTTGCGCGCGATTCGCTGTCTCCGGGGTGGAGAGGTGAAACGCGGTTTCGATCGAAGGAGAATGGAATGACCGACGCCAAGAGCGGTATTTCTGCATTGCGGCCGCACATCACCGTCATTGGCGTGGGCGGCGGCGGCGGCAATGCCATCAACAACATGATCGCCGAGGAACTGGCGGGCGTCGAATTCATCGCCGCCAATACCGATGCGCAGGTGCTCGCCACCTCGAAGGCGACGCGGCGCATCCAGCTCGGCGCGCATGTGACGGCCGGCCTCGGCGCCGGCTCGCATCCGGATGTCGGCCACGCGGCGGCGGAAGAATCGATCGAGGAGATCATGAACGAGCTCGCCGGCTCGCACATGTGCTTCGTCACCGCCGGCATGGGCGGCGGCACCGGCACGGGGGCAGCGCCTGTGATTGCGCGCGCGGCCCGCAATGCCGGCATTCTGACGGTGGGCGTCGTGACAAAACCCTTCTCCTTCGAGGGCAACCGCCGCATGCGCATGGCCGAAGCCGGCATCGAGGCGCTGCGCGAGGCGGCCGATACCGTCATCGTCATTCCGAACCAGAACCTGTTTCGCATTGCCGACGCCAAGACCACCTTCTCCGACGCCTTCATGACCGCCGACCGCGTGCTGTTTGCCGGTGTCGGCTGCATCACCGACCTGATCGTCAAGGAAGGCCTGATCAACCTCGATTTCGCCGACGTGAAATCGGTCATGCGCGGCATGGGCCGGGCCATGATGGGCACCGGCGAGGCGGAAGGCCAGAACCGGGCAATGCGTGCGGCGGAAGCGGCGATCGCCAACCCGCTGCTCGACGACATTTCCGTCCACGGCGCCCGCGGCGTCCTGATCTCGATCTCCGGCGGCTCCGACATGACGCTGTTCGAAGTGGACGAGGCAGCCAGCCGCATCCGCGACGAGGTGCAGGACGAGGCCGACATCGTCGTCGGTGCCATCTTCGACCGCAACCTCGACGGCCGCTTCCGGGTGTCGGTGGTGGCGACGGGGCTGGAAGGCCGGCTGGCTGCCTAATGCTTTCGGGGGGCGGTGTTTGCCCCTCACCCTAACCCTCTCCCCGTTTTGACGGGGAGAGGGGACGTGCCCCGCGCCGGGGCATGGTTTTCCGGATCGCTCGGTGCTCGATCCGGTTTTGCCGTCAGTTCTTCCGTCGGGAATGGCCGTTTTGGCGCTCAGGGCAACGCGCCCGTTTCCGCTTCAATCTCCCGCCCCACACCAAGGTCACTCTGCTGCACTGTGGCGCAAGATGGCGGAGCGCGTTGACCATGCTGACCATGCTGACCAAGCTGGCAGCCTTGCTCCAGCGTCGCTGGGCGCCCGCGTTCCCTCTCCCCGCGTGCGGGGAGAGGGTTAGGGTGAGGGGCATTACGGATGCAGCGGGCGGCGCACCCCCCTCTGTCCTGCCGGACATCTCCCCCACACGGGGGGAGATCGACTCGTGGAGCCGCCCCGTTCCACTTTGAGCGCGTCACCTTGGGAACGACAGGGAAGCACACATAGTCAACGCGATGGCTAACAGCCGCTTCACAGACAATGCCTGCGGGCCTGGAAGCCGGCGCCGCCTGCCGATCTCCCCACCCGTGGGGGAGATGCCCGGCAGGGCAGAGGGGGGCGACCTGGCTCAAACGCCAGCGATCACGCCCTCGCCAGCGCCTTTGCCGTGCCCTCCGGATTGGCGGCAATGACCTTGAGGTAAGCGCGTGCCGTCTGGTCCGGCACGGATCGGCCCTGTTCCCAGTCACGCAGCGTGCCGAGCGGAATCTGGTAGCGGGCGGAAAATTCTTCTTGGGTGAGGCGGAAGGCGCGGCGGATGACCTTCACCTGCGGCATGCGCGGCGCTGCCCGCAACTCATCCTGCGTCATCGGCGGATTGTCGGGATCGGCAAGCGCATTGGCTTCCGCTTCCTCGTTTGTCATTGCGCGGAGGTGGGGCCAGTCGGTTTCGAATGTCGCATCTACCCGCATTTTACCAATCGTTCGCCGCAGCTGTCTAGTCTTCAAATATCCATTTCTAATTGACCGCCGTACGCGCGATTATACAGTCGGAAAAACTCAGCCTTGTTACTGGACGCCCGGAGAAGAGCCATCACCCCAACAAGCTGGCTCTTGAAATGCTCCAAGCCTATATTGTCGGTCAATAACTGATGGTGTCTGTGTTTTCTCTGCCAGTTGGCATCTGCTGGGTTCATCTCGTCTAATCTGGGAAGAACAGGTTTCGGGAGGTTCTTGTATATAAGAAGCCTAACCAACTTCCCGGCGTAACGGGGACCTTTTGTACTGTTTACGTACTTCCAGCCGAATACGCGGAAGAGCTCTTTAAAGAAGTCGCTGGGTACTGCTCTAACCCAGGGTCGATGTTCCGCAAGCACGTAAGCCTCAAGGATTTTCTGAAGCTCGTCCTCTTGTCGGTATTTCTGAAAGCCGGTTACTTCGTCAACAAGCGCGATAATTCCAATTCGCTGAAGTGAGGATAAAATTACTTCGCATTGGTGCGCGATAAAGAGCTGTTGCTCTTGTAATACACCGTAGCGTGCAGCATCGACAACAGCCTGACAAAGTTCCGGAAACAGTTCGGCTTCTAAAGCGAGGACTTCGGTACCGTTAGGCTTCTTAATTTTGATAGGCTCCGCGAAAGCAGCGCGCGCTTCAGCAGACAGGAATTTTGAAACTCTGTCGCCTGAAGCAAACAGACTCAATCTCGTCGTCCCAGCGACCATCGAGCCACCGTCCGCCAAACCTATAGCTCGTTGGACGTCCGCGGCCATCAAGACGCGTCGTCGATCTTGCAAAACATAACACTCGATTGTGTTTTCGCCCAACTTTAATGGCTTGTCGGGAGATCCGTGGATGGCATCCATAATGCTACGCTTCCCATGCATGCATGTACCTCGCGGGTTGAATCTATAGATCTGCCAGTTCCGTATTCTGCTTTTGTTCTCGTCACAATTCCAGCCTGACAAATATGTCAGGCTGGATATTTCTATTTATCCACAGCTTTCGCTCAGCTGCACCCGCTGGTCGCACCGCACGTGTCGCACTTCTCGCACGTGCCATTCCGCACCATCGTAAAGTTCTGGCACTCGGAGCACATGTTGCCCGTGTAGCCTTGCGCGATGGAGCGCATGCGGCGTTCGGCTTCCACCTTCTTGGCTTCCGACTTGGCGGCGGCGGCGTCTGCCTCGGCCTTGTCGGAGAAGAGGGCGGTAGCGGCCTGCTGGCTTTCGTCGGCGATCACCTCTTCGGCGATCTCTTCGGCCAGCTCCTTGGCGCGCTCCTCGTAATCCCGCTTGAAGGAGACGACTTCCGAGGTGGAGATGGCGACCGTCGGTTCCAGCTTGCGGGCGGCGGAGCCGGCGAATGCCGTCACATTGCCGCCAACGGAGGCCTTGGCCGGGGCCGCGCTCAAGGAACCCTTCGGTTCGTTGGCCGCGATCCGATCCGCGCCGCCGGAGACGAGCATCGGCTTGTGGCCGCGGGTCCAGCCGGTGGAGACGAGGTTGGTCTTGCCCTCCTGGATGCCCTTGCCGAGCGCCGTGTTGGAGAAGTCCGACGTATCGACATGCGCGAGATCATGGCGACCGAGATAGGAGACGGCGAGTTCGCGGAACACGTAGTCGAGGATCGAGGTTGCGTTCTTGATCGCGTCATTGCCCGTCACGATGCCGGCCGGCTCGAACTTGGTGAAGGTGAAGGCCTCCACATATTCCTCCAGCGGCACGCCGTACTGGAGGCCGAGCGAGATGGCGATGGCAAAGTTGTTCATCATCGCGCGGAAGGCAGCACCTTCCTTGTGCATGTCGATGAAGATCTCGCCGATGCGACCGTCGCCGAATTCGCCGGTGCGCAAGTAAACCTTGTGCCCGCCGACATTTGCCTTCTGGGTGTAACCCTGGCGGCGGTTCGGCAGCTTTTCCCGTTCGCGGGTCACGCGCTCGATCACCCGTTCGATGATCTTTTCGGTGACCTGCACGGCCTGCGCCGCAGCCGGGGCCTGGATGAAGTCCTCGACGGCATCCTCGTCCTCTTCATCCTCGATCAGCGAGGCATTGAGCGGCTGGGAGAGCTTCGAGCCATCGCGGTAGAGCGCGTTCGCCTTCAGCGCCAGCTTCCAGGAGAGCATGTAGGCCGCACCGCAATCCTCGACGGTCGCTTCGTTTGGCATGTTGATCGTCTTGGAGATCGCACCCGAGATGAACGGCTGGGCGGCTGCCATCATGCGGATGTGGCTTTCGACCGAGAGATACCGCTTGCCGATCTTGCCGCAGGGGTTGGCGCAATCGAAGACGGCAAGATGCTCTTCCTTGAGGAAGGGCGCGCCTTCCAGCGTCATCGCACCGCAGACATGGATGTTGGCGGCCTCGATGTCCTTCTTGGCAAAGCCCAGATGTTCCAACAGGTTGAAGCTCATGTCGGAGAGCTGATCGTCGGAGACCTTCAGCGTGTCCTTCAGGAAGTCCGCGCCGAGCGTCCACTGGTTGAAGACGAACTTGATGTCGAAGGCAGCCTTCAGCGCGCCGTTGACGGCCTCGATCTTCTCATCCGTAAAGCCCTTGGCGCGCAGGGTCGAGGGGTTGACGCCGGGTGCCTGGTTGAGGTTGCCGTGGCCAACCGCATAGGCTTCGATCTCGGCGATCTGGCTTTCGGAATAGCCGAGCGAGCGCAGGGCTTCCGGCACCGCACCGTTGATGATCTTGAAGTAGCCGCCGCCGGCGAGCTTCTTGAACTTCACCAGCGCGAAATCGGGCTCGATGCCGGTCGTGTCGCAGTCCATCACGAGGCCGATCGTGCCGGTCGGCGCAATGACCGTCGTCTGGGCATTGCGGTAGCCGTGCTTTTCGCCGAGTTCCAGCGCCTTGTCCCAGGCGGCCTTGGCATGCGCCACGAGATCCTGGTCCGGGTTTTCCGCATGGATGAGCGGCACCGGGTTGACGGAGAGGCCTTCATAGCCCGTCGCTTCGCCGTAAGCGGCGCGGCGATGGTTGCGCATGACGCGCAGCATGTTGTCGCGGTTCGGGGCAAAGCCGGGGAAGGGGCCGAGTTCGGAGGAAATCTCCGCCGAGGTGGCATAGGCGACACCGGTCATGATCGCAGTCAGCGAGCCGGCAATCGCGCGGCCTTCCGCCGAGTCGTAGGGAATGCCCGACGACATCAGGAGACCGCCGATGTTCGCGTAACCGAGGCCGAGCGTGCGGTACTGGTAGGAGAGTTCGGCAATCTGCCGCGACGGGAACTGCGCCATCATCACCGAGACTTCAAGAACGACGGTCCACAGGCGAACGGCGTGTTCGTAATCGGCAATGTTGATGTTCTTGGTCTTGGCGTCCTTGAACTGCAGAAGGTTCAGCGAAGCCAGATTGCAGGCCGTGTCATCGAGGAACATGTATTCCGAGCACGGGTTCGACGCGCGGATCGGGCCGGCAGCCGGGCAGGTGTGCCAGTCGTTCATCGTGGTGTTGAAATGCAGGCCCGGATCGGCAGACGCCCAGGCGGCGTAGGAGATCTTTTCCCACAGGTCGCGCGCCTTCAGCGTCTTCATCACGCGGCCGTCCTTGCGGGCGGTCAGGTTCCACTCGCCGTCCTTCTCGACAGCGCGCAGAAAATCGTCCTTCAGCGAGACGGAGTTGTTGGAGTTCTGGCCGGCGACCGTGAGGTAGGCTTCCGAATCCCAGTCGGTGTCATAGGTCTTGAACTCGAGGTCCTTGTAACCCTGCTTTGCAAACTGGATGACGCGCTTGACGTAGTTTTCCGGAACCTGGTCCTTCTTGGCGGCGCGGATCTCGCGCTTCAGGGCCGGGTTCTTCGTCGGGTCGAAGCAGTCGTCGCCGTCCGCCTCGCAGTTGACGCAGGCCTTCATGATGGCTTTGAGGTGCCTGGAGACGATCTTGGAGCCGGTGACGAGTGCTGCCACCTTCTGCTCTTCCTTGACCTTCCAGTCGATATATTCCTCGATATCCGGATGGTCGATGTCGACGACGACCATCTTGGCCGCACGGCGGGTGGTGCCGCCGGACTTGATGGCGCCAGCGGCGCGGTCACCGATCTTCAGGAAGGACATGAGGCCGGACGAGCGACCGCCGCCCGACAGCTTTTCGCCTTCGCCGCGCAGATAGGAGAAGTTGGAGCCGGTGCCGGAGCCATACTTGAACAGGCGGGCTTCCCGCACCCACAGGTCCATGATGCCGCCTTCGTTGACAAGGTCGTCCTCGACGGACTGGATGAAGCAGGCATGCGGCTGCGGATGTTCATAGGCCGACTTGGACTTGGTCAGCTTGCCGGTGAAGGGATCGACGTAAAAATGGCCCTGGCCGGGGCCATCGATGCCATAGGCCCAGTGCAGGCCGGTGTTGAACCATTGCGGGGAATTGGGGGCAACGCGCTGGGTGGCCAGCATATAGGCAAGTTCATCGCGGAAAGCGGCCGCATCCTCTTCGGAGGAAAAATATCCGCCCTTCCAGCCCCAGTAGGTCCAGGTGCCGGCGAGACGGTCAAAAACCTGGCGCGCATCGGTTTCCGACCCGTAGCGCTCGCCTTCCGGCAGATCCTTCATCGCCTTTTCGTCGGCCACAGACCGCCACAGGAAGGAGGGAACATTGTTCTCCTCGACCTTTTTCAGGATTTTCGGCACGCCCGCCTTGCGGAAATATTTCTGCGCCAGAACGTCAGTCGCGACCTGCGAAAACTGCACAGGCACGTCGATATCCGCCAGGCGGAAGACGATCGAACCGTCCGGATTGCGGATTTCGCTGGTCGCCTTGCGGAATTCGATCTCCGCATAGGCACCCGCACCGGGTTGTGTGAAACGACGTTCAATGCGCATGTCTCTCGTCCTCGTTGCCGCGCCCCGCTAGGCGCAAAAAATCCCGTCGGCGGCGATCGCATTCTTCAATCGCAGCCGTGTCTGTCTCAACTCGAATGGCAAATCATCCGTGGATGGTCCGACCTGTATCTTGTAGGCATTGTGGCTGTAAACACTAAATATAGCGTAAATCCAGTTTTCCACCAGGGCCTTTGCTGCGCAAGGAGATCGAAACCGGCACGCCAGAACCGTTCCGCGGCCAAACCATCATGGCAGGCCGCCGGTGAAACGTGGGTGGTTGATTTCGTTGTCAGGACCGGCCTCGTAATCTCCGGTCCAGTCGCCGCCGCAACATAGAAACCAATCTTGTTCGGTTGGGTGATTCCGTCAAGGCATAGATTGCAATGGATTTTTAACCACAAGATATTGTGGCTCAAGCCTGTGGAAAACGGGGAGAAGCGAATCGCGTAGGCAAGTCAAAGGCTTGCACGGATTGTTTCATCTCGCGGCAGGCAAAGTGTGCCGTTACGGGACGATATCGCCCACGCTGCGTCCCCAATCACTTGGCGTTTCACCTTGGGCCAAAATGTTAACGTTCAAACATTAGCATGATCCCAAAAGGAAGCGGTTCCACCGAAGGGGGGCGGGAGAGCCGTGCGTTTCGTTGTGACGAGGTTGGAGCCTGCACATGAGTATTCGTAACTTATCCATTTTGAAAAAGGTCAGCCTCGTGGTGGTGCTCATGGGGGCTGCCGCAGCGGCCATCGCGGCCGTCGGCACCAATGGGCTGTTTTCACTCGGATCGGCATTGAAGGACACCGGCGCGCGCGAAGAAGTGGCGCGTGAGGCGATGGACCTGCGCGTCGATATCATCGCGATCAGCCGCATGACCTATCAGCTGGCGCTTGCGCCGGAAAAGGCCGCGGATTTCGCCGCCGAGACGGAAAAGCGGGCGAAGGAAATGCTGGACCGCCTGCCGAAGATCGCCTCCACGGCGGATGCGGAGGAGCAGAAGCAGCTCGCCGACATCAAGACCAGCCTCAACGCCTATTTCGAAACGATCCGCGCCATGGTGAAGACCGCCGGCACGGAGGCGGCCAAGGATCCGAAGATCATGACGGCGGCGCTGAATGCCGCGCTTGATGGCCAGAAGGCCGTCACCGCAGCCGTCAAGGTCTACAGCACATACTCCGCAAAGACGCTGTCGCAGTCGCGTGACTATGCGATCGGCGAATCGCAGATGACGGTCCTGATCCTCGCCATCACGGCGGCGGTCTGCATCGCCGCCGGCGTGGCGCTCAGCCTCGTCATTGCCCGCCGCGAAATCGCCAACCCGATCCGCCGCATGACGCTTGTGATGAGCGCCATGGCCAAGGGCAATTCGGACATGACGGTCAGCGATACCGACCGCAGCGACGAGATCGGTGAAATGGCGCGCGCGCTCGAAGTCTTCCGTGCCAACGAAATCCACATGCGCGAGATGGAAGCGCAGGAAGCCGCCCTCAACCGGCAGAGCAAGGACCTGCAGGTCTCGATCAGCGGCATCGTTGCCGCGGCCGCCGCGGGCGACTTTAGCCAGCGCATCACCAAGTCCTACGAAGACCAGGATCTGGCGCGCTTTGCCTCCGGCGTCAACGAACTGGTGGAAGGCGTCGATCGCGGCATCACCGAAGTGCGCCGCGTCATTGCAGCGCTCGCCGAGCAGGACCTGACGCAGGACATGCGCGGCCAGTTCCAGGGTGCGTTTGCCGAACTGCAGAAGAACGTCAACGCGACGATGGCAACGCTCAGAGCCACGATGGAGGATGTCCGCGCCGCCGCCGGCACGATCTCCGACAATTCCGGCGAATTGTCGTCCGCCGCCAACCAGCTGTCGCGCCGCACCGAACAGCAGGCGGCAGCGCTGGAAGAAACAGCCGCAGCCTTGGAAGAAATCACCACGACGGTGCGCATGTCGACCGACCGTGCCAACGAAGCCACCAAGCTCGTCGGCGATACCAAGGTCAGCGCCGGCCGGTCTGGCGGCATCGTCAAGGATGCCATCGACGCGATGGAGCGGATTGAACAATCCTCGCAGAAGATCAGCCAGATCATCTCCGTCATCGACGAGATCGCCTTCCAGACGAACCTGCTCGCGCTGAACGCCGGCGTCGAGGCCGCGCGTGCCGGTGAGGCGGGTCGTGGTTTTGCCGTCGTTGCTCAGGAAGTGCGTGAACTCGCCCAGCGGTCCGCCAACGCGGCGAAGGAGATCAAGGCCTTGATCAATACGTCGGCCGACGAGGTCAAGGGCGGTGTCTCGCTCGTCCTGTCGACCGGCGAGGCGCTGAAGGAGATTGAAAGCTTCGTCAACCGCGTCAACGATCAGGTGGTGATGATCGCCCGCGCCGCGTCCGAACAGTCGGCAGCGCTTGGCGAGATCAACACCTCCGTCAATCACATGGACCAGATGACGCAGCAGAATGCGGCGATGGTGGAAGAGACGACGGCGGCAAGCCAGGTGCTCGCCTCTGAAAGCCGCCAGCTCAGCGAGACCCTGTCGAAGTTCCGCTTGAGTGGATCGGGCTCCGCTGGCCACGCCTACCGCGCGGCGGCCTGAGCCGGTCTTCACATCCGAGAGAACAGCGAATGAAGCCTGGCATTGCCGGGCTTCATGCCTTAAGGGGCAAGCGGCCGGCGTCCTATGGGGGCGGTGCACAGTCTCCGTAGGGGCTGTCTTCAGTCAATCGTGTCGGGGATGAAGCCGCCCGTCTGCCGCCTCCAGAGACGCGCATAGAGCCCGTTGCCCGCGGCCAGATCGTCGGGCGTGCCTTCTTCCAGGATGCGGCCCTTGTCCAGAACGACGATCCGATCCATGCGGGCGATGGTGGAGAGTCGGTGGGCAATGGCCACGACCGTTTTACCCTCCATGATCCGGTCCAGTTGCTGCTGGATTGCCGCCTCCGCTTCGCTGTCCAGCGCGGAGGTCGCTTCGTCGAGCACCAGGATCGGCGCATCCTTCAGCAGGACGCGAGCGATCGCAACGCGCTGGCGCTGGCCACCGGACAGCTTGACGCCGCGATCGCCGACAAAGGCCTCGTAGCCGGAGCGTCCCTCCTTGTCGGTCAGGTCCGCGATGAAACCATCGGCCTGCGCCGCCCGAGCAGCGGCTTCGATCTCGGCCTGCGTCGCATCCGGGCGCCCGTAGCGGATGTTGTCGGCGACGGAGCGATGCAGCAGCGCAACGTCCTGCGCGATCACGCCGACATGCCGGCGCAGACTGGCCTGCGTCACATCGCGAATATCCTGGCCGTCCACACGAATGGCGCCGTCGTTGATGTCGTAGAAGCGCAGC
This sequence comes from Allorhizobium pseudoryzae, assembly GCF_011046245.1. NCBI lineage: Bacteria > Pseudomonadati > Pseudomonadota > Alphaproteobacteria > Hyphomicrobiales > Rhizobiaceae > Affinirhizobium > Affinirhizobium pseudoryzae. The sequence goes on along the minus strand of NZ_CP049241.1, from coordinate 3,230,763 downwards.
AGCAGGTTGACGAGGGTCGTCTTGCCGGCACCGGACAGCCCGACCAGCCCGACCTTTTCGCCGGGGCGGATCGTCAGCGACACGTCGTCAATGACGGGCCTGCCGCTCGTATAGGCGTAACGGACGCGCTCAAAGCGGATGTCTCCCCGCGTGACGGAAAGGTCCGGGGCGTCCGGTCGATCGATGATCGTCGGCGGCGTCGTCATCACCGGCATCGCGTCCTTGATCGTGCCGAGCGTCTTGAACAGCTGCTGGCCCATCTGGATGAAGGTGAAGGAGCCGGCCGACAGCCGCTGCAGGATATAGACGGCGGCCACGAAATCACCAACCGTCAGGAACCGGTCGTAAAGCCCCCAGAAGCCGATGCCGAGCATGGAGAGCCAGAGCGCCATGTTCGCCGTGATGATCACCAGTTCCGAGGTGCGATAGGCGCGCTGCTCGTGGTGCATGGTGGAGACCGCCTTGCTCATGGTCTGCCCCAGCGCACCAGCCTCGCTGTCTTCGGCGGCAAACTGCTTCACCATCTGGATATTCACGTAAACATCCATCATCGCGCCGGAAACCAGGCTGTTCTGTTTGGCCGAGCGGCGGCCGCGGGCGGAAAATTCCGGGACCACCCAGACGGTGTAGAGAACGCTTGCCGCCACCCACACGGCGACCGGCACGGCCAGTTGCCAGGACATGGTCAGCAGCAGGAACAGCGATCCGACGATCTGCAGCAGGAAACGCGGCGCCGTCTGGAAGGCAATCAGGATCTGCTGCTGAACCGCATTGGCGACCTGGTTGAGACGCGAGGCGACCTGTCCGGCAAACAGATCATGGAAGAAGGACAGATCCTGCCGTTCGACGGCCTTGTGCCCCTGCCACTGGATCGCAATCGGCAGGCTGATGCCGATCGTATGCGAGTTCAGGATATTGGTGATGTAGAAGGTGACCGGCAGGACGGGAAAAATCAGCAGGGCGAGACCGGCCAGCAGCCCGGCCCGCTGTTCCACGAACGTCTCCACGCCAAGCGAGGTGACGCCATCGACGATGACGGAAAGACCCCAGATGATCGTCAGGTTGATGGCTTCCACCATCATGGACGTCAGCGCCATGAAAAAGATCGCGCCGCGGAACATCCTGATGAAATGCAGGAGAACCGCAAGCGGCCCCTTGTCCGGCATGGGCCGGTAGGGGATGTCCAGCGGCCGGATCATTCGTTCGAAGGGCCGGTAGACCGCATCGGAAATCGTCATGACGCTCTCGCTCTGTCGAATCGGAAAAGCGGCTCGCAACGCGAAACAGGAGCTCAGTCCCATGGAGCATCTTCCGCAGGGAGCTGCAATTCAAAAGCTGACAAAGTGACAAGAACGCCTGCGGCTTATCAGGCGCAAACGAGAAAAGCCCGCCGGTGGGCAGGCTGTCCGTCAGGCGAAAAAGTCAAAGGCGCATCAGGAGAGAAGGTGTCAGCCCTTGTGACCCTTGGCGATCGGCTCCTGATAGGTAAAGCCCATGTCCCAGGGGAAGTAGATCCAGGTATCCTGGGACACTTCCGTGATGAAGGTGTCGATGGTCGGCACGCCCTTCGGCTTGGCGTAGACGCAGGCGAAATGCGCCTTCGGCATCAGGGTGCGCACTTCAGAGGCGGTCTTGCCGGTATCCGTCAGATCGTCGATGACCAGCACGCCCTCGCCGCCATCGGCGGTCAGTTCCGGGGCAATGCCCTTCAACAAGTTGAATTCGCCCTGGTTGACATAGTCATGGTAGGAGGCGACGCAGACCGTGTCGATCAGGCGGATGTTGAGTTCCCGCGAGATGATGGCGGCCGGCACCAGTCCGCCGCGGGTGATGCAGACGATGGCGCGGAAATCCCGGCCAAGGCCGGCGAGGCGCCAGGCGAGAGCCCGCGCATCACGGTGGAACTGATCCCAGGAAACGGGAAAGGCTTTTTCGGGTAGAGACATGGCGTGGGCTCCAGACGGCGCGACAAACGAAAAAAGGGCGCGCCGAGGATGCGGAGCAGCCCGCGGGCCGCGTGTCATTCACGCCTGGCCCGTTGGCCGTTGCTATTAGCGGCAAGTGATCGGATTAGGCAAGCGGCTCGATGGCCCGTTTACCGCGACAGAAGCGTGACTGCCGTCATGCTTTCGAGAACACTGCGGGTAACGCCGCCAAACAGCATCTCCCACCAGCGGGAATTGCCGTAACCGCCCATGACGAGAAGATCGACACCCTCTTCGGTCAGACGGTTCTCGATCGCCGCTGCCGTGGGGATCTGGCAATTCTCCTCCGTGCGGAGGGTCACCGGGACGCCGTGCCGGGAGAGTGCGGCCGCCAGATCGGCGCCCGCAAGGTCCGGCGCCTGGCGCGGCATGCCGGGTGGATCGACGGAAAAGATCTCGACGCTCTCCACCGTTTTCAGGAAGGGCAGCGCTTCGAAGGCGGCCCGCGTTGCCTCCTTCGATCCGTTCCAGGCGATCAGCGCACGGCGGATCGGCTGTGCCTCCATCATCACATGCGGCACAAGAAGCAGGGGACGACCGGTCTCGAAGAGGAGCGTTTCCAGGTTGGCGCTGTTGTCGGATCCGGTGCGTTCATCGGCCTGATAGGCGATGACGAGATCGCTTGCTCTTGCACATTCCAGCACGCTGTCGGATCCGTAGCCGGAGGTGGAGACGTAGCGGCGGAATTCATGCGCCACCCCTTCCGGCTCCATCCGACCCCGAAAGATGCCTTCAATCCGTTTGCTCTCCGCCTGCGCGGCCTGCTGCAGCGCCTCGACCGCGGTCGGATCGGGGATCTCCATCGGCGCGATCAGCGGCACCGTGGCCAGTGTTTCGGCATGCAACCCGACCACATGCGCGGAAAACTGTCGTCCGAGGGCCGCCGCAAAATCACTGATCGGTCCCGCATTGTACTCGTTATCCAAGATGGCGACGATCGTTTTGTAGGCCATGGCGGTTACTCCTCAAATGCATGCCGGAAGATGATGAAGCATCCTCTCCCTCAAGACATGGGAGGTCATTGAGCTGGGTCAAGACACAGACCGCGGGTGGCCGGATGCCTCGCCTCTGCTCAGGCCTCCGGGCCGGGGTGGCTCTCCGCCGCCTTCGCTGCCGTGATCTCGCCGATCATGGCAAGGATGGCATCGGCTGCAGCATTGAGCACCGCCTCATCGCGGGCCCGCACCACCAGTTCCGTCGAAAACCGCTGGCCGTCATATTTCGGATAGGACCCGATGCTGGTGTCCGGATGCGCCTTCTGCACGGCGCCGAGCAGCGTGCCGATATCGCCTTCGCCATAGGGGCAGGGCAGGGCTCTCGTCAGCATGCGGCTGCCGGTCTTCAACTCCGGAAGGATGTTGTCGACCATCGCCTGGAACACCTGCGGCACGCCGGCCATCACATAGACGTTCTCGACGATGAAACCCGGTGCCGTGGAGACGGGGTTAGGAATATGCCGCGCACCCCGCGGCATCCTCGCCATGCGCTGGCGGGCTTCTGTAAACTCCATCTCGCGGCGCGCATACATCTCGCCCAGAAGCTGCATGGCCTCGGCATCATGTTCGCAGGGCAGGCCGAACGCCTTTGACACGGCATCGGCCGTGATGTCGTCATGCGTCGGCCCGATGCCGCCGGAGGTGAAGACATAGGTGAAGCGGGTGCGCAGCGCGTTCAGCGCCTCGACAATTGCCTCTTCCTCGTCCGCCACGATGCGGACTTCCTTCAGATCAATGCCCGCCAGCAGAAGAACATCCGCCAGATGCCCGATATTCTTGTCCTTCGTGCGGCCGGACAGGAGTTCGTCGCCGATCGCAAGAATGGCGGCGGTTACAATAGCGGAATTCATGGGAAACCCTCTTGAGGACATATCAATGGCTGTCTTTGCTTACGCCAGATTCGGCCCCGCCGGAAGCGAGGTGCCAGTGCCGGTCGTTACGCAATTTTGACCGATTCGGATTTGTCGTTCATCGATTGCGAACAGTGCGTGCCGCAGATGGGCACTGGCAAGTTCAGGCAAACTGCATAAATCTCTCTTCGCAAACGCAGGCACCAATCGGGCCGCGTCATTCAACGGAGAGAGACATGGCAAAGGTTCTGGTTCTTTATCATTCCACCTATGGACACATCGAGACGATGGCGTATGCGGTCGCTGAAGGTGCGAAAGCAGAAGGTGCAGACGTGACCGTCATGCGCGTTCCCGAGCTGGTACCGGACGAGGTTGCCAAGGCATCGCACTACAAGATGGACCAGGCGGCCCCGGTCGCAAAGGTGGATGACCTGCTGGAATACGATGCCATCATCGTCGGCGCCGGCACCCGTTTCGGCACGATGGCCTCGCAGATGCGCAATTTCTGGGATCAGACGGGCGGCCTCTGGTTCCAGGGCAAGCTGATCGGCAAGGTTGGTTCCGCCTTCACCTCGACGGCGACCCAGCATGGCGGCCAGGAATCGACGATCCTCTCCTTTATCCCGACCTTCCTGCACCACGGCATGGTCGTGGCGGGTCTGCCCTATTCGTTCCAGGGACAGATGGGCACGGAAGAAGTGAAGGGAAGTTCGCCGTACGGCGCCTCCACGATCACCAATGGCGACGGGTCCCGCCAGCCGTCCGCGATCGAACTGGACGGTGCGCGCTTCCAGGGCGCCCATGTGGCGAAGATCGCGGCCAAGCTCGCCGGTTGATCAGCCGAATCGCAAGGCAAGACAAGCCAATGGACGGCAAGGCGCGGACGCAGGTTCGCGCCTTTCTCTTGGGAACGGGTCTTCAGGCGAAGGTCGAACTGATCGGCTGGAACAGCCTGAGCCGTGCCGGCGGTTGCCGTCGGCGACCATTTTTCCAGTCGATGACAAAATCGATGACATCGGCCGCAGCCTGATGGGTCAGCGGTTTGGGGATCACACCCAGCGCACCGGCATCGCGCCCTTCGACCAGCATCGGATTACCGGTGACGAAGATGACGAGCAGACCCCGTTCCACCAGCATGCGTGCCAGCCGCGGACCGGTTTCCCCATCGGCCAGTCGCACGTCGACGAAGGCGATGTCGGCCTCCGGTGCGTAGTTCAGCGCAACCATCATGTCCGGCGCAATGCCGACCACCTCGTGGCCGGCGCGCGTCACCGCTTCCTCCAGATCCATGGCGATGAGGAGACTGTCCTCAACGATGAGAAATCGGTGCTTCACATCCAACCCCATGCTTGGGCAACCCCTTGTTTGTGTGGAGCGATATAGAGTTCCAACAGGCGGCGGCAATGGTTGTGGGCGTACAGACGCCGGCGGTCGGAACTCACTCTTCCCAGATCGGCCGGAACCGGCGGTCGATGAGCTTCAGCGAGCGGTCCGGTTGAAGCACGTAGGTTTCGATCGCCACCCGGCCATCGGCATTGAACTGATGGGTGAGGAGGCTGCCGACCGGCGACTTCGTCAGCTTTGTGCGCGGCTGACCACCATAGGTGATGCTGCCGGGTATGGGATCGACCTGCGGTGTCGTGCAGCCAGCGAGCAGAACACCCGCCAACGCGGCTGCAATGAGCATCTTCATGGATCTGGTCCTTGTCGTGTCGTGATAGGGGGTAACGGGATGGGCTGGGGCGGGTTCCCGCAAAGTCCGGTCCGCGTGATGGGCCAGATGTCGTGTTGACGAGGGCGCCCATCAAGATCGCCGAACGAATCTTGTGCAACATGCCCTTGCATTTTTCGCGCAACCTGCTGAATAAGGCCCTCGATTGCGGACGTGGCGAAACTGGTAGACGCAAGGGACTTAAAATCCCTCACCTTCGGGTATACGGGTTCGACCCCCGTCGTCCGCACCACACTTTGGACATGGCTGGAGGAATGTCGCGCGAATAATTGGTCGTGCGGACAGTTGGTCGTGCGAACCGTCAGCGGCGCCAGAAGATCGGTGTGATCAGCACGAGCACGGTCAGGATTTCCAGACGCCCCAGCAGCATCATCAGCGTCAGAAGGCAGAGCGCCGGTGTCGAGAGGGTCGAAAAGTTACCCGCAGGACCGATGATGTCGCCGATTCCCGGGCCGACGTTGGAAAGGCAGGTGATGACCGCCGAAATCGACGTGATGACGTCGTAACCGAGCATCGCCATGCACAGGCTGCCGAAAGCCCACAGCAGCACGTAGAGGCTGACGAACAGGAAGATGCCGCGCAACACGTCCGGGTCGACCGTCGCGTTGCCGTAGCGCACCGGGTAGATCGCATTCGGATAGATCAGCCGTTTTGCTCCTGCCCGGATGACGTTGAAGATGACCACGAGACGATAGGCCTTGATGCCGCCGGCTGTCGAGCCGGAGCAACCACCAAGGAAGGTGATGAAGAAGGCCAGCACGATGAGGAACGGCCCCCACAGCGTGTAATCCTCGCTGGCGAACCCCGTCGTCGACAGAATCGACGAGATGTTGAAGAAGGAATGCGTCATCGCCACCGAAATATCGACGCCGTTTCTCAGGTGATTGTAAAGACCGGCCAGAACGGCGAAGAGGGCAAGGTAACCGAGAAAGAAGGCGACCTGCGGATCGCGCAGCGTATCCAGTCGCCGGCGGATCGCAAACAGGATGAGAATCGAAAAGGGCAGGCTGCAGAGGGTCATGAAGAAGGTGCCGACCCACATCAGCGGCAGGCTCTGGAAATAACCGAACGAGGCATCGTGCGTCGAAAACCCGCCGGTCGCGACGGTCGCCATGGCGTGGTTGACGGCATCGAAATGGCTCATGCCCAACATGTCGTAACTGACGGTGCACGCCACCGTGATGCCGACATAGACGGCCATGAAGGCGCGCGTGAAGCTCGCGATCTTGGCAAACGGCTTGTCGTTGGTGTCGGACGATTCCATCTTGAAGAAGGACATGCCGCCGACCCGCAGGAAGGGGAGGACGAAGAGGCCAAGCGCCACGATCCCGATGCCGCCCAGCCAATGCAGCAGAGAGCGCCACATCAAAATGCCGGGCGGCATGGAATCGAGGCCGCTCAAAACCGTTGAGCCCGTCGTGGTGATGGCGGAGACCGATTCAAACAGGGCCTGCGCAAAGCTGAGGCCGATCGGCGACAGATAGAGCGGGATGGCGCCGATGAGCGAGAACACGGCCCACAGCAGGTTGACGATGAAAAAGCCGAACCGCTTGTTGAACACCGGCGGCGTGCCGCGCGTCGCCATGGAGGCCGCCAGCGACAGGCCGCCCACCATCGCAGCCGCAAACGCAAAGATACGCCAATCGGGATTGCCGTAATAAAGATCGGCCAGCGCCGGAATCAACATTGCGGCAGAAAGGTAAAGTCCGCACAGCCCCGAAATGTAGATCGAAGAGCGGAATAGGTTCGCGTTCAAAAGCTGAATGTCCCGAAAGCTGAATGGCCCGAATTGTTGGCTGCGAAAAGAAGCTTTTGTCTCTCTCGATCAGCTATGGCATAGCGGGCCTTGCTTTGAAATTCAACGGATGGACATCGATGACGACGCAAGCTGTGGATGAGGCAATGCTGGCCATGCGGGAGATTTTCCCGGAAACGCCACTGCAGTTGAACGAACATCTGAGCCGCCGGTTCGGCGCCGACGTCTGGCTGAAGCGTGAGGATCTGTCGCCGGTGCGCTCCTACAAGATCCGCGGCGCCTTCAATTTCTTTCGCAAGACGATCGCCGACGGCGGAGACGACCGGGTGTTCGTCTGCGCCTCCGCCGGCAATCACGCGCAGGGTTTTGCCTTCGTGTGCCGGCATTTCAAGGTGCACGGCGTGGTCTTCATGCCGGTCACGACCCCGCAGCAGAAGATCGACAAGACGCGCATGTTCGGGGGCGAATACATCACCATCCGCCTCGTGGGCGATATTTTCGACCAGTGCTATGCCGCCGCGCGGGCGCATGTGGAGGAGATCGACGGCGCCATGGTGCCACCCTTCGACCATGCCGACATCATCGAGGGCCAGGCGACGGTCGCGGCGGAGATCCGGGCACAGTTGCCCGAAGGCGTGACGCCCGATCTGGTGATCATGCCCGTCGGCGGGGGCGGCCTCTCCTCCGGCATGACCGGATATCTCGCAAGGGATTTGCCGGATAATGCCTTCCTGATGGTCGAGCCCGCCGGCGCGCCGAGCCTGAAACGAAGCCTTGAGGCGGGACAGGCCGTGACGTTGTCCAAGGTCGACAACTTCGTCGATGGCGCCGCGGTTGCCCGCATCGGCGACCTCAATTTCGAAGCCCTCAAGCGCTTTTCTCCGGCGCAGGTGATGGCGGTGCCGGAAAACGCGATCTGCGTCACCATCACCGAGATGCTGAATATCGAGGGCGTGGTGTTGGAGCCGGCCGGTGCGCTGTCCCTGACGGCGCTGGCAGCGCTCCACCCGGAGACGGTGCGCGGCAAGACGATCGTCGCGATCGTGTCCGGCGGCAATTTCGATTTCGAGCGTCTGCCGGACGTCAAGGAGCGCGCCATGCGCTATGCGGGTCTGAAGAAATATTTCATCCTGCGGCTGGCCCAGCGTCCGGGAGCGCTGCGCGATTTCCTCAATCTTCTGGGCCCGGACGATGATATCGCCCGCTTCGAGTACCTGAAGAAATCCGCCCGCAATTTCGGTTCGATCCTGATTGGCATCGAGACCAGGCGTCCCGAAAACTTTGCCGATCTGCTGCAGCGTTTCGAGGAGGCAGGCCTCGGCTACCAGGACATCACCGAAAACGAGATCCTTGCGAACTTGATCATCTGACAGCGTTTGAAGTATCCGGATAACCACGCGGGCCTTTCCTGAGGCTCCAGGCAAGACAGGAAAGGCAAAACCCATGGCGTCGATAATCTCGAAATTCTTTTCCATGCTGTCCGGCGGCGGTGCCGCACCGAAGGCCGAAGCCAAGGTGGAGCCGCAGGAGCATGCGGGCTGCCGGATTTTTGCCGAACCGATGCGGGAGGGCTCGCAGATCCGCCTCGCCGGCCGCATCGAGAAGGATGTCGATGGCAGGACGCTGGTGCGCACCTTCGTGCGTGCCGACATGTTCACCGCCATGGATGACGCGCTCGACTGCACCTTCCGCAAGGGCCGCCAGATCATCGATCAGAACGGCGCCTCCCTGTTCGGCGACGGCCAGGAAAACCGCCCGGCCTGAATGTGAGGATATGACATCTTCCTGATGTATGATCACTGAATTTTAAAGGGTTTTCACTAGGGTCGGTCGGATATTCGCTCCCAGTATTGCCCGGTGCATTGATGTATTCACGCTCCAGCATTCGTATTCTGACTTTTGCTGGTGTAGCGCTTCCGGTTTGCATGGGCGACACTGCGTTTTCAGCGGAATTGCCGAACGCAACGACGTTCAACGTCGATCTGACCTGGTTGATGGCGGCGGCGGGCCTGGTCATGTTGATGCAGGTCGGTTTCCTGCTGCTCGAAGCGGGAATGGTCCGGTCGAAAAATTCGATCAACGTCGCGCAGAAGAACCTCCTCGATTTCGTCTTCGGGGTTGTCGGTTTTGCTGCCATCGGTTTCATGCTGGCCTTCGGCCGGTCCGCTGGCCTGCCGTTCGGCTGGGATGCGGACTTCTACTTTCTGAGGAACCTCGACTCCTGGGAGTCGGGTTTCTTCGTCTTCCAGATGATGTTTTGCGGCACGGCAGCCACCATCGTCTCCGGTGCCGTCGCCGAGCGGATGCGGCTCTCGGTCTACGTGTTCGGCTCCGTGTTCCTGTCGGCCTTGATCTATCCGGTCTTCGTGCACTGGGCCTGGGGGTCTGCCCTGACCGAGCAGACCTCGGCCTTTCTGGGCGCGCTCGGCTTTGTCGATTTTGCCGGTTCGACCGTCGTGCATGCGACCGGCGGCTGGGTGTCGCTGGCCGCCTGTCTGGTCATCGGCCCGCGGATCGACCGGTTTGATGAGGCCGGGCGGCCGATCCGGATTGCCGGTCACAATCCGGTTCTGTCGACCACCGGTGCCTTTCTCCTGTTCATCGGCTGGATCGGCTTCAATGGCGGGTCCACCCTGCATGCCAATGCGGATATCGCGCCGATCATCATGAACACCGTGCTCGCCGGGGGCATGGGAACCTGCGTCGGTTACCTGATCGGCTATTTTCAGGATGGCGCCATCCTGCCGGAAAAGTCGAATGGCGGCATGCTGGGCGGATTGGTGGCCGTGACCGCCGGCTGCCACCTGCTGGAGCCGGGAGGTGCTTTAATGATCGGCGCGATCGGCGGCGCCGTCGCCCTGTTCGGCAACGCCTTCATCGAGTCCCGGTTGAAGATTGACGATGCGGTTGGCGCCATCGGCATCCACGCCCTTGCGGGCGTTGTCGGAACGCTCGGGGTGGCCTTGCTCGCGCCGGTCGAAAATCTGCCGACCGGCGGGCGGCTGGCGCAGCTCTATATCCAGGCCGTTGGCGTCGGTATAAATTTCTATTGGGCGTTCGGCCTGGGTTACGCGTTCTTCTGGGTCCTGAGCCGGACGATGAACCTGCGGGTGACCGCAGAAGACGAAGAAGCGGGGCTCAACACCGCAGAACATGCCACGCGCCTCGGCGTCGGCCATGTGGAGGATGCGATTGCGGATCTGCTCGACGGGCAGGCGGATCTGGAGAAGCGGCTGACCGTGGTGCGCGGCGATGAATCGGAGCGCCTGACAAGGCTGTTCAATCGGCTGATGGACAATGTCGAACAGGATGAGCGCAACCGTGTCGAACTTCTGGAGCTGAAGCGGAACCAGGAGGAGGCCGAACGGGTGGCGGCCCTTGCCAACACCACGTTCGAAGCGATCGTCATCCACATCGACGGATGGATCGTTGATGGCAACCAGCAGCTGGAAAACCTGATCGGCCTGCCGCTCTCCGAGATCGCCGGGCGACCCTTGAGTGATTTTCTCGACAGCGGAACCGGGCCTGATCTTCAGACGCTGATGACGCTGAATGATGACAGCATCCACGAGGTGATGCTGTTGCAGAACGAGGGCGGCCATATTCCGGTGCAGGTGAGGGGGCGCGACATCCGCTACCGCAACGAAAAGGCGCGGATCGGCTGCCTCGTTGATCTGCGGGAGCGCAAGGAGGCGGAACGACGCATCCGTTTCATGGCGTTGCATGACCCGCTGACGGAGCTGCCGAACCGCACACTGTTTTCCGAGCGGCTGGACAGTCTCGTCAATTGGGCGGATCGCGGCGCCCGCTGCGGCGTGGTGCTTGTCGATATCGATCACTTCAAGGACATCAACGATATCCACGGCCATCAGGCGGGTGATGTGGTCATCCGGGAGGTCGGTTTGCGGCTGCAGGCGCAGGCGGGTCCCACCGATGTCGTCGCCCGTCTTGGGGGCGATGAATTTGCCGTCATCCTCACCAAGGCCGCCTTCGCGAGCCAGCTGGAGGATTTTGCCCACCGGGTGCTGCGGGCGATGGCGGCGCCCGTCATCATTGGCCAGGGCGACAAGGTGCATGTGGGCGTCAGCATTGGCGGCGCCCTGTGTCCGGATCATGCCGGCGATGCGGAAACGTTGATCGGTTGCGCCGACATTGCCCTTTACAAGGCCAAGGATGGCGGACGCAGTACCGCGCGGATCTACAAGCCCGGCATGAACGAACTCATCGAGAAGCGCCGTGCCCTGGAGACGGACCTGGAACTGGCGCTGGAGCGTGGGGAACTGGAGCTTTACCTCCAGCCGCGCATCGATACGGTGACGGCACAGATTTCCGGCTACGAGGCGCTGGTGCGCTGGAATCACCCCGTTCGGGGGCTGATCCCTCCGTCCGATTTCATTCCGGTCGCGGAAGCCTCGGGTCGCATTATTCCGCTCGGGCGCTGGGTAGTGGCGGAAGCCTGCCGGATGTTGCCGCATCTCGGCGGGCGCCGCATCAGCATCAATGTCAGCCCCCTGCAGTTCCGCCACACGGACTTTGTCTCCAACCTGATGGATGTGCTGCGCAGCACACGGGCAAATCCAGCGCTGATCGAACTGGAAATCACCGAAAGCATGCTGCTGGACGATGACAAGCGCGCCGTCCAGATCCTGAAGGATCTCAAGCAGGTCGGCTTTTCGATCGCGCTCGACGATTTCGGCACCGGCTATTCATCGCTCAGCTATCTGTCGCGTTATCCCTTCGATTCGATCAAGATCGACCGCAGCTTCGTGTCGAATGTCGATGCTTCGGAAAAGGAGCAGGCGATCATCCGCACCATTATCGGGCTTGGCGCCAGTCTGGGCATGAAGATCGTGGCGGAAGGCGTCGAGAGGATCGAGGAGGCCCTGTTCCTCTGCGAAGCCGGCTGCGATGAACTGCAAGGCTATCTGCTGGGACGCCCGGTTCCCTTCCAGGAGCGGATCATCAAGGTCGAGGCTGCGACCGCCACGAAGATGGTGTCCGTTGCGGCGCCGGATGCGCGCCGGAGCGCAGAGGTCAATGACGTGGTGGCGATGGCGCGTCGTTACTAACCGTCAGAAGCAAAGCCGCGGTTTTCACCGCGGCCTCAAGCCTTCAACGGAAGTGTTGTTCGGAAATCAGGCTGCGCGTGCCAGTTCCTGCGTGCGGCTCTGTGCCGCTGCCATGGCCTTTTCGACCGCTTCCGGACCGAAAGCGAGACCTTCCACGTAGAGAACTTCCACATCGGTCATGCCGAGGAAGGCCAGGACCGTCTTGAGATACGGAACCGCATGGTTCATCGTGGCGGCCGGGCCATCGGAATAGACGCCGGCGGCAGCCAGGACGATGTAAACCTTCTTGCCGGTGACGAGACCTTCCGGACCGTTGGCGGAGTAGCGGAAGGTGATGCCGGCGCGGGCAATATTGTCGATCCAGCTCTTCAGGCCGGAATAGATGTTGAAGTTGATAAGGCCGGTACCGATGACGATCTGGTCGGCGGCAAACAGTTCGGCGATCAGTCTGTCCGAAGTTTCGGCTGCAGCGGCTTCTTCCGGCGTGCGGTCAGCAGGAGCCTTGCGAATGGCGGAGGTGGTGACGGTATCGAGATGCGCGATCGGCTGGGTGCCGAGGTCGCGATTGGTCACGGTGGCACCGCTGGCACTGGCCAGCGCAGAGGCGAGATCGGTCGCGACCTTGGTGGAAACGGACTCGGCACCGCGCGGGCTGGAGGTTACGAGAAGGATCTGAGACATCGGATGGGGTCCACTGTGTTGATGGGAGGCGTCAGTAAGAATCTGCGTCGCCCCTACTTAGGAATGGACACCTATCGAGAAAATCCGGATAATATCGAACGAAGCAATCGAATTAATGGATAGACGCATGGATGCGAACCCGACACTGGACCAGTTGCAGGTTTTTCTGGCTGTGGCAGAGACCGGCAGCTTCACGGGTGCGTCGCGGCAGATGAACCGGGCGCAGTCTGTGATCAGCTACACGATCGGCAATCTCGAGGCGCAGCTTGAGGTCTCACTGTTCGACCGCAACGGGTCACGCCAGACGAAACTGACGGAGGCCGGTAAGGCGCTGCTCGCCGATAGCCGCCGGATTCTCTCCGATCTGCAGGTGATGCGGGCTCGCGCCAAAGCCTTGAAGCAGGGCCTGGAGGCGGAGGTCACGCTTGCGATCAGCAATATGGTTCCCACCGATGCCATCGTCGATACGCTCGCCGAATTTGGCAGCCGTTATCCGGCAGTCTCGCTCAGCCTGAATTCCGGCGAGCTCGGTATGGTGATGGACCTGGTGCTGAGTGGCAAGGCGTCGGTCGGTGTCGGAGGGGCTCTGCTGCGGCCCGAAGATACGCTGACGGTCCAGAAGATCGGCCATTCCTACATGATCCCTGTCGCCGCCGCCGAGCATCCGCTTGCCAAGCTCGGCAGGCCGTTGATGCGGGCCGATGTGCGCGAAGAGGTCCAGCTTGTCGTCACCGATGCCTCGGGCATCACGCATGGTCGGAACTTCAACGTCCTGTCCTACAAGGTCTGGCGGGTCAGCGATATCGCCACGAAACACCAGCTGATCCGTGGCGGGCTTGGTTGGGGAGGGCTGCCGGCGGCGCTGGTGCGCGAGGATCTGGCGAGTGGCCGGCTGCGGGCGCTTGAGATCGATGCTTACGAAACCAGCGAATATCCCTTGTATGCCATTCGTCGGATCGCAAACCCGCCAGGCCCCGCGACGCAGTGGCTGATCGAGGCGCTGACCACAAGACTGAGCCGATGTCCAAGTCGTGAAAGCTTCAACGACATATTGAAGGGCATTATCTCGTTCGACCATAAAGTCGCGGCGGAGTAGGCCCTCATGCTCTCTACGATGACGCGATCCTTGGGTCGCCAAGTGGTTGATTCTAAAAATCTCGCAGTGAACCGAACTCAACGCCCGGCGTAATGTTATGCACTATCTTTGCCGAGGAGGGTGTCGTCGGGTGCAGAATTTCGAGCTGATCGTGATCGCCGGTCAAGGCGTCGTCAGCGATGAGGTGAGACAAGCTTGGGGCGCGGCCGGCGTGCTGTTGACAGGGCCTGTGGAGCCGGACTCGGTGAATTTCGAAGCGGTGCGCCGCACGGGCGGCGTGTTGATGGACCTGTCGCTGGATTCGGCGACACTCTTCACGTTGTCGGAAAAGATGATGACGCTGAAAGTGCCGTTCCTGTTCATCGTGACGCACAACGAAGCGCCGGGCGCAGTTCATCCCTTTGTGCTGTCTAAGGAGCGCGAAGACCGGGAGGCGATCCTGGATGCGCTGGCGCGCGAAGCGGACGAATACCACTCCAACATTCTGCACTGAAGCCGGTGGATGACCGGGTACGCCGATCTCAGCGGCGGGACTGAGGCCGTGCGAGGTTGTGGAGGAGGTGAAAGAGCAGTTGGGTCAGCTGACGCTTCTGGAGGATTGGCGAGGTGCCCGCAGTCAGCGCCTGCCTTGCCTGCCGCAGGGCTTCTTCGGAGAGCCGGCGTGCATCCGCCTCTCGCGGACAGAACCGCCGCGCCATGCGTTCGACCTCGTGTTGCAGCAGTGTCTCCCCTGGTGCGGGAGGATCCGGACGACCATGCTGAGGCGTCACGCGTCGATTACCCACATTGCCTGCTCCTCTGCTTCACGCCTGGGGAAATGGAGTGGGCGTCGGGGGGAAATGGAGTGGGCGTCGGGATGTTCCCGTACGCTCTCGTACGGAGAAGCGCGCAATTTTCCCGAAGGGATGGAACTCGGGCCCAGGTTTCTTGTTCGTCCCCTGCGACGTGGGGAGGGCGTTAGACAGACTGCCGCTCCCGGACCACGTTTCATGACCAGCGTCCAAACCGGAGGCCAAACCGGAGGGAGGAGTGCGTGTGACCGACCCGGCAGCTCTGATGCAATTAAATCGCCTGTTGTCCCTCCTGCCGGAGCAGGTCATTCTGCAGCTCAAGGCGGTTGGGGAACTCGTGCATCTCGACAAGGGCGAGATACTCGTCCGGTCGGGCACTGCGGTCACGCATGTCTATTTTCCCGTCTCCGGCATCGCCTCGGTGGTCGCCGTGTCGGCCTTGGGCAAGCGGGCTGAAGCGGGGCTGGTCGGGCGCGAGGGCTATTCGCCCGCCGTCGCCATCGCCGGAGCAGAAGATGCGCATAGTGACGTGATCATGCAGATCGCGGGACGGGGCTGGCGGTTTCCCATCGCCGCCTTCGAGCGACTGCAGCAGGAAGAACCGGTCCTCCAGCAGCTGATGGTGAGGGCGTTGCTCGCCTTCAATGCCCAGGTCGCCGCAACGGCTCTGTCGAATGCGGTGCACAGCGTCGAGGAGAGGCTGACGCGCTGGTTGCTCATGTGCCACGACAGGGTCGATGGCAACGAGATCGCTTTGACGCATGACTTCATCGCTTTGATGCTGGCGGTGCGGCGTCCCAGCGTCACTTCCGCACTGCATGTGCTCGAAGGCCACGGTTTCATTCGGTCGGAGCGCGGGCGCATCACCATCCGCAATCGTGTGGCGATGGAACAGTTTGCCCGGGATGCCTATGGCAAGGCCGAGGGTGATTATCGCCGCCTGATGCGGCTGTCGTTCAGGGATGCCGATCTCGCCACCGCCTGAGCCGGTCGCGCTTCCGTGCTGTCAGCCTTACGGGTTGCCGATCAGCCGGGAATATTCCTCTTCCGGCTTGCCATAGGCATCGCCGGCGAAGGCTTCGAGCGCCTGTCGGTCGCGGATGGTGATGCGTCCACGCTCCGCCCGGATTAGTTTCAGCCCCTCCAGGACATGCAGCGCGGTAGTGACGCTCGGCCGGCGTACGGCAAGCATCAGCGAAATGAATTCGTGCGTCAGGGCAATCTCGTTGCCGTCGACCCTATCGTGGCACATCAGAAGCCAGCGGGCGAGGCGCTCGTCGATGCTGTGGACGGCGTTGGAGAGCGCGGTGAAGGAAATCTGCGAGCCGAAGGCCTGGATGTAGCGGGCGAGCAGGTTGGAGAAGACAGGGCAGGCGGAGAGGCAATGGCTGAGATCCTCCCGCTTGATGCGCAGCCCGTCGCCTTCGACCTGCATCAGCACCTCGTGGATGCTGATCGTGCCCCCGACCCCCGCCGGTGTCGGCGAAAATCCCTCCCGGCCGAACATGCCAGCCTCCGCCTTATGTCCTTCCGGAGACACCGTGACCACCGAGCCGATCCCCGTGAACGGAAAGTAGACGTAATCGATCGGTTCATCCGGCTTGACGATGACGAAGCCCTTGCCGAGCTCGATCGGAGCGAGCGCCGCCGCCACGATCTGGAATTCCTGTTCAGGGATGAGAGACAGCAAACGATTGCGCATCTGTGACTTCTGGTAAGCGGACATGGCTCTCGCTGGCTGGGGCAAGTCGATGGTGCTCTGCCATTCCTGCCCCTGTGATTTCAGTCGGTTGACCCCTATAGCATCCTCAACTTCGTGATGGTGGTGCGTACGCTGGCGAACGAAGCTCCTGCAAAAGCAAGGGGTTCGCGGCTACCGCTGCAAAAACGCCGGCGTTTCCGCCGGCGCTGATTTCGTCTCAAATGCTTGCTGCTGCGATCAGAGCACGAGTCGGAACTTGGCGAAGCCTTCCGCCCCGTCGCCGGCATCTTCGATCTTGGCACCCTTGATATCCGCCAAATATTGGCGCCCCTTCGGCCCGCTCTCGAACACGGCCGTCGTTCCGGCCATCGGCTTGAACGACCAGTTGGCATCCGCGGACGGATTGATGGTTCCCTGCTCGATGATGTAGCGGACGATCACGTCGCGGTTGGTGTCGGGGGCCACCAGGATCACCTTGTCGCCGGCGATCTCCGGGAACTTGCCGCCGCCGCCGGCGCGGTAGTTGTTCGTCGCCACGACGAACTTCTGGGCCGGATCGATAGGCTTGCCGTTGAACATCAGATCAACGATGCGATGCGAATCCGGGTTCGTCAGCTTGCCGTCGCCGTCGAAGCGGGCAGGCTGCGACAGGTCGATCTGGTAGGTGACGCCATCGATGACATCGTAATTGTACGACGGGAACTTCGGGTTCAGCAGTGCCGCATCCTTGGCGCCGGGTTCAACCCGGTTGAACATGCCGGCCGACATTTCCAGCCAGTTCTTGACCTGCGCGCCGGTGATCAGCACCGCCTGCACCGTGTTCGGATAGAGGTAGAGATCGGCGACGTTCTTGATCGCGATGTCGCCTGCCGGAACGTCGGTGAAGTAATCCGGCCCCCCGCGTCCGCCGGCCTTGAACGGCGCTGCGGCCGACAGCACCGGATAATCCTTGTACTGGCCTTCCTTCAGCAGGTCCTTGACGTACCAGGTCTGGGCAATCGACACGATCTGCACGGACGGATCATCCGCCACCAGCGCGAAATAGGAATAGAGCGGCGCCGACGTCTTGCCGACCGGGCGGCGGACGTAGGCGAGCGTCGCCTCATGTTCGGCCTTCACGGCGGCGACGATCTCCGGCTTGTCCTTGACGTCGGCGATCACCTTGCGGTTTTCGTCGCGGTGGTAGATGGGCCGAGCCTCGGTGGTGAAATCCACGACCTTCCAGCCCGCGCCGTCCTTTTCGATCAAAAGATCGATCAGGCCCATATGCGAGCCCCAGAAGCCCGCCATGACGGCCGGCTTGCCCTGCAGCGTGCCCTTCTTCGCATCGACGCCGGCAATACCCTCGAAATCCTTCGGGCCGGGGAAGACCAGATGCTGGTGACCGGTGAAGATCGCGTCGATCCCCGGAACGCCGGCAAGATACAGCGAGGCGTTTTCCATCCGCTCGCTCTGGCCGGTGCCGTCGATGCCGGAGTGGGAGAGCGCAATCACGATGTCGGCGCCCGCTTCCTTCATCGCCGGCACCCAGGCTTTGGCCGCGTCAACGATGTCGCGTGTCTGCGCCTTGCCTTCCAGGTTCTTGGCATCCCACACCATGATCTGCGGCGGCACGAATCCGATGAAGCCCACCTTGACCGGGCTCGTATTGCCGGCGCCGTCCTTGATCTGCTTTTCGACGATCACGTAGGGCTTGAACATCAACTCGTCCTTTGTCGGATCGGAAGCGAGTTGGCCCTTCGTGAGGTTGGCACAGACGATCGGGAAGTTTGCGCCGGCGAGAACATTGTTCATGAACTCGAGGCCATAGTTGAATTCGTGGTTGCCGACCGTTCCGCAATCGTAACCCAGCACGTTCAGCGCCTTGATGACCGGGTGCAGGTCGCCGGCCTTCATGCCCTTCTCATAGGCCATGTAGTCGCCCATCGGGTTGCCCTGCAGAAGGTCACCATTGTCCACCAGCATCGAATTGCCGGCTTCGGCGCGGATCTGGTCGATGATGCTTGCCGTGCGCGACAGGCCCATCGTGTCGTTGGGTTTGTCGCCGTAATAGTCGTACGGCATGATGTTCACGTGGATGTCGGTCGTCTCCATGATGCGCAGATGCGCCTGGTTGGCCTGCGCGCGGGCTGCGAACGGATGCAGCATCACGAGCGCCGAGCCGGCGGCGATGCCGCCGAGCAGCGAGCGGCGCGTCAATGTGGGTTGAGTGAACAAGAATGACATGGAGTTCTCCCTCAGTCGTTTGCGGCGAAACTGTAGGGCGAATGTCATGCCAACGCATCAGGAAAATGACAGGCCACCGAATGGGAAAAATGCCGGCCCGGGCACTGCCTTTCCGCCCTGCCATGCCGCCAACGTACGTTTCCCTTACCGTCTGCCATTGGCCATCAAAACGCGCTGCGGCGGTGCACTGGGCGAGTTTGCTGCAATCTGCTTGTGGTAATGTTTGAAGTACGAGTTGATCTGGGCCGTGGTGTTGGTGGTTTCGGTGAGCTTGATGCCCATTTTGCCGGCCCGATACCAGCGGATTGTCCCTTCGATGAAACCCAGTTCGCTGGTCCGCAGGCGCACCGCGCTGCCTGGCTTGGCACCGATCCAGTCCTTGAGGCTGATGCAGATTCCCGTTCTCGAAATGTCGACGAACCGGACTTCGACAACCTCGTCACCCGAATACAGAAAGCCGGCGAAATGACACCGGAGGCGCTCCGCGCGCCGATTGTCTCCTGGTTTATGGCTCATGCGACGCTGTTCCCCGAGAATCTGTGATAAGTGCTCGGTTATCAACGCCGGAATTCATTGCGCAGCGGTTGAAGGGAAGGTTAATATTTTAATCGTCCCAACACATCATTTTTAAGTGTTTTAGCAGTTACGCATTAGGCCGCCAGCCGCGCGCGTGCCACGGGCAGCAAACGCTCATGCTGTCCGAAACGATGGATTTGCATCTGCTTCGGTAAATGCAGTCCCGTCAGCGACTGCGCGAGCTGCGATTGTGGAAGAATCGAAAATACGAAGCGACTTTCGCCCAGGCATTGGAACTGCGGTCGAACTGCAAGCCGAGGCGGGTGCCCTGGCACCACTGGACGGTGCCGTCTATCAGGCCGAGTTCGGGGCTCTCGACCCAGATCCTGGCGCCGGTTCGCGCCGACAGCGGGCGTGACAATTCCAGTGCCAGCCCGCTTCCCGACAGGTTGAGGACGCGTCCTTCCGTCTGCTCGTTGAAATAGCGCACTTTCGTTTCGATGCGGCAGCGGCTGCGCGGAGCCTTTCGCGCCTTCAGCATCAATGCCTGCATCATCCCGCCTCCCGAATGCACCTCATTCTGGTTGCATCCTGCAGCAGGGCGGTTGCGAAACCGTTACCGGCGCCACGCGCGATCTTGCAGAACTACAAAGGCAGGATTTGAGGGGCAGGCGATGTCTGCCGGTCAGTAATTGCAGCCGCGCCCCTCAAGGCCGAACTCACCCGTGCCATCATCGACAATATGCATGTCGCATTTGCGGCCGGCAGGAGCGGCGATCGGTCCAAGGCAGACGGATCCATTGGGCGTATAGATTTCGACATACCATTCATGCCCGGCATAGGTGTCGAAACCATTGTGCTCGTCGGGTTGGGCCAGCGCATATTCGGCCAGAACCCCGTCGAAGTTCGCCCAGTAGATGCGATAGGCGAACATCGTGTCGTTGGTGAAGCGGATGGAGGCCTTCTGACGGGTCTTGGGCGAGGCAGGCTGTTCGATGCCGCAGGCATCTCCCTGGTCCTGCGCGCGCGCTTCCGCGATCGGTAAAAAGGGTGAGGGCAGAACTAGTGCAAACGCGGCCGGTGTCACGATCAATAAGGTCCGCACGAGTGCGCGCATACCAAGTCCCCCTTTTAGAGCCTGTCGGAAATTGTTCCCCTCTGGAAGTATTGCTAGAAATTGGGCGGATTTTCGTCAAGTAGAACGCCGCTTTTTATTTTTACGCACGGCACACGCTGCTTGAGCGGCGCTATGCCCGGTCGATGCGGCACTGATAGCAGTTGTTGCGGGCTGAGCGCACATGCACATAGGCAATCTCGGTGCGTTCCAAAAGCGCTTTTGCCCGGCCGATGATGTCGGACGTCGCCGTCACCGCGCCGGTGCCGTAGACGATTCTGTCGTCATGGCCATAACCGCGCAGGATGTAATCCGGGCTCTCCAGCATCGGCGGCAGGACTTCGCTTGCCGCGTATCGCCGGCAGGCCCGTGCGTGCAGAAAGATCGGGCCGGTCTCCGCATAGGGCTGGAGGGCCGAGAAAGGGCGATAGGCGAGCAGCAGCATCTCCTCGCCTGCCTCGATCATGCCAAGGCAATGACGGCAGGGCATGCCGCCCGGCGAGGTCATTCGTTCGGGGCGGGCGCCATAGGCATCCGGTTCTCCGGCACGAAAGGCATCGGCTTCGGGTTCGGGGATGGGGGTAAAGTGAAGGGCAGCCATGATTGTCTCCTGTGCTGATCTGGACAGGAGGAACAATGGCCGGATGGTGAAGGACCCGCCACCCGATTCCTGCAGGACGGTGCCAGCGCTCAGTCGCGTTTGGCAAGCGCCAGCAGTTCGGCATCCGACATCGGCTCAACCCAGGCTTCGCTGGTGCCGACCGGTGCAAAACCCATCATCTGATAGAGCGGTAGCGCGCGCGGATGATCGAGCGTGTTGGTCGTCACCGTGACCTTCTTCGGGTTCATCTGCCAGGCGGAATAGAGCGCCTGCAGCAGGAACCATTTGCCGATGCCAAGTCCCAGGGCATGTTCGAACAGGCCGAAATAGGCAAGTTCCACCACGTCGTCGTTCAATCGGTTGAGTTCGAAGAAACCCGCCGGGGCGCCGTTCACATAAAGGACGGTCACCGATACCCGCTCGTCGCGAAGGGCTGCCTGCAACTCGTCGTCCGACTGGCGAAGGCGCTTGTACCAGTGCCAGCGCTTGCCCACCTGCCGATAGAGGTAACGGTAATAATGCAGCGGGATATCCTTCGCCACGATGATGGCCGTATGCAGGTTGACCGGCATCGGCAGGCTCTGGCGCGGCGGGGACGTCATCTCAAGCCGCGTGACATGCGCCTTGATCGGCCCGTGTTCCGGCTGTTCCAGCACATCGGCGGGACCGGTCACCACCGGCGTATCGGCCCGGCCGCCCCATTCCGACCAGGAGCCGTCATAGAGCGAATTGTTGGTGTGCCCGAGCGATTCGAGCGCGAGTGTCACCACGGCGGCGGTGACGCCGGAGCCGCAGCTGGTGACGACCGGCTGGGAGAGGTCAATGCCCGCCTCGTCCATCAGGGACTTCAGGCTGTCGAGATCCTTGAAATGGCCGCCTTGCGACAGGCTGGCAGCGGGCAGGCTGCGGGCCCCCGGCATGTGGCCGGAGCGCATGCCTTCGCGCGGCTCCGGCTCTTCTCCGGTAAAGCGCCCGGCGCCGCGGGCATCGACCACCTGGGCGGAACCACTCTCGACGATGGCGCGCATCTCGTTCAGCGTCGTCACCCGGCGGCCTCGGAATTTCGGCGTAAAGACCGCCGGCTCCGGTTCCGGCAGTTCGGTTTCGAGCGGGCGCCCGTCCTTCTTCCAGCCATCCAGCCCGCCATCGAGCACATAGACCTTCTCGGCGCCCATGGCCCGCAGCATCCACCAGACGCGCGGCGCGGAAAAGAAGCCCTGACCGTCATAGACGACAATCACATCGCGCTCGCTGATCCCGAGCTTGCCCATTTCCTCGGCAAAGAATTCCGGCGAGGGGAGGGAGTGCGGAAGACCCGTGGTGTGATCGGCAATCGCATCCTGGTCGAAGAAGACAGCGCCCGGAATGTGTCCTTCTGCATATTCGACCGCACCGTTGCGCTTCTGGGCCGGAAGATACCAGGAGGCATCGATGAGGCGAAAGCCGGGTTTGCCCAACTGCTGTTCGACCCAATCGCCCGAAACGACGAAGCGGCTTTTGCCGGTGCTCATGCTGTTCTCTCCATGTGTCGGCAGGAGAGCGGCCGTATCCGTCATGCGTCCTCGGCGCCTGTGCCGAACCGGATGCGGAACCGACGGTTCTCCTTGCCCTTCTTTTCGATCTTGGCGATGTGAATCGCGCCGACCTCCTGGGTCTCCGAAACATGTGTGCCGCCGCATGGCTGGCTGTCAACGCTCAAGTCTTGGCCGATGCAGACAAGACTGACGCGCCCCAGCCCGATGGGAGGACGCACATTCTTGGATTTCACGATCCCCGGATTGGCGATCAACTCCTCGTCGGTGATCCACTGAACGAAGACGGGATGATTTTCCGCAACCAATTGCATCAGCTTGTCGGTGACGTCCTGCCTGTCGATCGTCTCGCTCATGTCGAAATCGACACGTGATTCCTCTTCGCCGACGGCAGCACCGGTGATCGGATAAGGGCAGACGACGGAAAGGAGGTGGCAGGCGGTGTGCATGCGCATCAGCCGGTAGCGGCGCGCCCAGTCCACATGCAGAACCACCGTTTCCCCCGGCTCGGGCTTCGGCTGGTCATCGAGAGGGACGTGAAGGATGGTTTCTTTCGTTTGACCATGCCGGGTCTGGCCCAGCAGGATCCGCGAACCGTCGGCGCGTTCGAGAAAACCCGTATCCCCCGGCTGGCCGCCGGAGGTCGCATAAAAGCAGGTCTGGTCAAGTTCGATGGCGCCATCCTCGTGGATGGCCGTCACCACACCCTCCGCCGTCGAGAGATAGAAATCGTCGCGGTAGAGGGCCTTGGTCATCAAAAACTCGCTTCAGGTCAGACGGTCTGGAAGGGAACGGTAATCGTCCGCTTTTCTACCAGCCATGCCGGCACCGGCAAGCCCTTTGACGTGAGGAAGTCCGGATTGAAGAGCTTGGACTGGTAGCGGTTTCCGTAGTCGCAGAGGATGGTCACGATCGTGTGGCCCGGACCGAGGTCCTTGGCGAGCCGGATCGCGCCGGCAATATTGATGCCGGACGAACCGCCAAGGCACAGACCCTCATGCTCCACCAGGTCGAAGACCAGCGGCAGGGCTTCCGCATCGGAAATGCGATAGGCAAAATCCGGCGTGAAACCCTCGAGGTTCGCCGTGATGCGGCCCTGGCCGATGCCTTCGGTGATGGAAGAGCCTTCGGATTTCAGCTCCCCATGCGCATAATAGTCGTAAAGGGCCGCCCCATCCGGATCGGCAAGGCCGATCTTGATGGCGGGGTTTTTCGCCTTGAGGCCGATGCCGGTGCCGGCGAGCGTGCCGCCTGAACCGACGGCGCAGATGAAGCCGTCCACCTTGCCACCCGTATCGCGCCAGATTTCCTCTGCCGTCGTCTCGATATGCGCCTGGCGATTGGCGACATTGTCGAACTGGTTGGCCCAGATCGCGCCGTTCGGTTCGGTCTTCGCCAGCTCCTCGGCCAGCCTGCCGGATACTTTGACGTAGTTGTTCGGGTTCTTGTAGGGAACCGCAGGCACCTCGACCAGTTCGGCGCCGAGAAGCCGCAACGCGTCCTTCTTTTCCTGGCTCTGGGTTTCCGGGATGACGATGACGGTCCGGTATCCGAGCGCCTTTGCAACAAGTGTCAGCCCGATGCCGGTATTGCCCGCCGTGCCCTCGACGATCACGCCGCCTGGTCGCAGCAGGCCCTTGCGTTCCGCATCGCGGATGATGAAGAGCGCCGCACGATCCTTGACGGACTGGCCGGGGTTGAGGAATTCCGCCTTGCCCAGGATCTCGCAGCCGGTGAGGTCGGACGCACCCTTGAGACGGATCAGGGGCGTATTGCCGATCGTCTCCAGGACGGAGGCCGGAATGGAGGCCAGGGGGGAGGAATGAGTGGTCATGAAACTGCCCTATCTTGCAAAACGTGCTTGAGCGCTTTTCCTACGTTGTGGTGTTGCGGGCAAGGAATTCCGTTCTCACCAAAGACCATCCCCGGCAAAAACGTCCCGTGCTGCGCCGTCTTCGCGGCCGGGCAGTCATGTCTCGCAACAAACCGCCTGCCGGAAACGGAAAAAGGGCCGGCTTTTCAGCCGACCCTTTGCATAGAACTGTCCGAGGATCAGTTGCAGGTCTTCGGAGCCGACGCGGACTCATTGATGTCGCGCTGGTTCTGGTTCGGAGACGCGTTGCTGCAATCGCCGCTGATCGTCTGTTCCGTACCGGTCGAAGTGCCACCGGAAGCCGAGGTGCCACCGCTGACCGAGCCGGTCGTGCCCGAGTCCGTGGTGCCCGAGGTGGATGTGCCGCTCTGACCAGACGAGCCACCGCTCGAGGTCTGTGCCATGGCGCCGCCTGCGAGGCCAAGAGAAAGGGCGGATGCGATAAGAAGCTTCGAAATCATGTGTTTCCTCCATTCAACGTGATTGTCTGCTTGGGAGTGGGTTGTTCTTTGCTACCCGCTCTAGAAACAGACAGCGGCGCGAGATGTTCCGAAAAAAATCTGGCGCCGCCTGGAGGAAGACTTCCCCTTGATGCCGTCAGCTGAGCTTCAGCGGCATTTGTACGCCCTTCGGAACATAGAGCGGTTTCCGGCTGGCAATCTCGATCCGCTGGAACGTCTGGCGCCGTTCTGCCGCCTCCCGTTCCCGCAAGGCGCGTGCGGCCGCTACGGCTTTCAGGGCATTCTGCACGGTCTCTTCTGCGCGTGTCATAGGGCACCTCTGCGTTTGTTCTCGTTATGTTCTAACTCAGAACGAATCGCCTGTCAATGCGACCATGAGCGAAGGGTGATGAAGGGCGGGAAGTGTCGGAAGACAAAACAAAAGAGCCGGTTCGACAAGCGAACCGGCTCGATAATGTTCAGCGATGAGGCTGAAGAATTTGGCTCCCCGGGCCGGATTCGAACCGGCGACCTGTCGATTAACAGTCGAATGCTCTACCGCTGAGCTACCAGGGAACACCGCTCGCCGCGGCGTGAGCGGGGTAATACTCAGGACGGTTCGATTTGCCAAGCGCTTTTTTCAAAAAAATTGCGCGCGCTTGTCTTATCCACATGCCCATCCCATCTGGAGCAGGAGTTTTGATGGGAAAAAGATTTGGACCAGAAGGCTAAAATCCGCCGCTTCGGCATTGATCCGGCCACCGGCCGTCTTCATCTCGGAATCATCGAAACGCCGCTGCCACGCTCGAAAACCGGGCGCATCATTATCGGCACGGGGCTGGTCGGCGGGGGCGTCTTGGGATTCCTGCCGATCCTCGGCTTCTGGATGGTGCCGGTGGGGCTTCTCGTCCTGTCGCAGGATCTGAACTTCGTCCGACGCGGTCGTCGCCGCATCACCTTGTGGTGGGCCCGCCGGCGCCAGAGCCGGCGAGAGTAGCGCCAAAGGCCGGTCTGCGGTCAGCCGAAGATCGATGCCAGTCCCTGGCCGGCGCTCACCGCGAGAAAGGCAAGGACGGCAAAATAGATCACCGTGATCACCAGGAACAGATAACCGGCCAGCACCACCAGACCGTCACGCTGGATCATGCCGGTGGCGAGAAGCAGAATCGCGACCGCTGGCAGCGTGTTGGAAAAGGGCACCAGCCCCAGCGGAAACATCAACAGCACGCCACCGGCGGTAATGCCGAGCGCATTCACCCGGTTCATCGTGCTCGAAGCGGTCAGCCCGCTCATGCGCGGCTTCAGCAGACGGTCGATCCGGGTGACGATCCCGACGCCCTTCTCCAGCGCCGGCACCAGTTTTGCCGTGTCGAGCCGCCGGTCCAGGATTTTTTTCGGCAGCCAGGGCAACCGGTTCAGGAAAATCGCGATGCCCACCAGAATGATCGCGGCGCCGAACACGGTGCTGACGCCGGGAATGGAGACCGGGATCAGGAAGGGCAGGGAGGCGAGCGCACAGATCAGAAGCAGGCCCTGCTCGCCGACGGCATCCATCAGTTCGCGCAGCGTGACGGTTTCACCCGTAATGCCATCGATCATGCCCCTCAGCGTTTCGCTCAAGGGTTTCGATGTATCTTTGAACTCATAAGCCTGCTGCAATCTGCCTCTCCGCCGTCAGGTGGCTCTGCCACGTGGATGATGGCTGAGCTTTATCAGCGATTTCAGCAGTGTTGAAGGCAAGAGGCAAGCTGCACGCAGTCTGCGCGTTTCCGGCTATGCCTCGATCGCCTGACCTTCAGTGCGTCTTGATCCACCAATCGACCGCCCCGCAGGCCAGCACGGCGGCAAGGATTGCCAAGACGTAAGGGTTCAGTTCTGTGAGAAAGCTCAGGTAGTGCATGGCGGTTCTCCTCCAACCGGTCTGCTCTGGCCAATGTCGCCGCTCCCCGCAGCAGACAGGCGCAGTTTATCACGGCCCCTGGCGAACACCCAATGAAAACGTGACCGCGGGCGATTTCCCCGGAAACACCTGCACGGTTAAGGATACTGGAAGTTTATTGCGCAACCGAATGTATATATCCGTGAAATGTGGTAAGAGACTTCAGGTTCGAGGTGAGGGACTTATGAACAACCTGTGCAAGATTACAGTCCGTGACGATTTCGACCATGATCTGGAACAGCAAAATGCGTCGCTCCAGATGATGTTGGACTGGAAAAACGATAACGCGCCGGAATTCTGTTCGACGCTGCGCCTCTACCTGTCGGCCCGGCGCTTCCTCAGGCATATGCAGACGATGCGGCTGCTTCTGCTGCCGTTGGCCACCAGCCTGACCACGCAGAACATGATTCTGTTTTTGGCGTAGCCTCGCCCTTCAGGTCCCGAACTTGACCAATCGCATGCGCGCTGAGCCCAAGAGGTGATGTCTATGGAAGACGACTCTTCCTTAGACGCGGTGGCAGAAAGGGCTTATCTGGCAATGAGACAGGTTGACCCTGCCTTTTTGCGATCAGGTAAAACGTGACATCAGCAGCGATCATTCCGAGCTCTGCGCAATCACAACCGATTTCGTAGAGCTCGCGCTTATCTATGTCGTCCTCGTAGACCTTGATCTGTGCCTTTGCCGAAGAGGTTCTGACCCGTAAGCTCTCTTGGCCTGTCTGGCCGCCGTAGCTTGTTGATCCGTGAACATAGTAGTTTCGGTGTTCAATCAACCGGCAGAGGCCATTAGACAGCAGCGTGACGGTTTCTTCGAGCTCGGGGGCAACGTTATCTGACGCAGATGCTTTTAGGGCGAGGTAGAGTGTCGAACCGTGCAATTCGTTTGTGAGCGCTGCGATGCCTGGCGGCCTGCCGCAGAGCTGGCATAGAAGTTCCCGGCATATTGCTTCGAAGTTGTTCCAGTTGATTATTATCCTCCCCAGGAGTTCTTCAACACTCGTCTCTTCCAGCGATATGGCCCGGCGTACCGGTCGGCTGTCATCGTTCGCCATCTCCATCCTCCTATTGCTTGGCAGCTTAAGGATGCACGGCGGCAACTAAGAGTCGAGTTATTGCGGAGCGTGAGCGGCTTCTCGAATAAAAAAACTGACGCGGCATGTTGCATTCCATGTCGCACGGATTCGCCGGGGGTGGCTGGGAACCCTTGTAAATCAAGGGAAACAGGTTGCAACAAGAATGCGACATGGAAAGGCATATCGCCTTCCCGCGAAGAGGTATAACTCTTTGAACCAATTGATGGTATCGGTTGGAGGCCTCGCCCGGAATTGAACCGGGGTACAAGGATTTGCAGTCCTCTGCGTCACCACTCCGCCACGAGGCCAACCGAGATGTGTAAGTGCGTGTGGTGACGGCGCATTTAGAATGGATCTCGAAACTGTGCAAGCCCCTTCGTCCGCGCCGTCACTCTTTTTTCGTGGATGGGGCAGAGGGCGGTGACGGCCCTCTGCCCTTCTCCTTGATCAGGCGGCCATGGTCCGGGTGGTCGCGGCGATCTTGCGGCGGAACAGCTCCGTGCCTTGGGTGATGTGGTCCAGCACCGCCTCCGTGCCCCAGTAACGCTCGTGGATGTCGAAGGGGATGGCGCGGCTGCTGGTGCCGGAAAAGGTGCCGAGGCGGCGGTGGAAGAGTTTTGCGAGCTTGGGATAGCCCATCGGCTCGGTCTGCGCCGAGAGGACGAGGAAGGTCGAAAGTTCGGCGGCAAGCTCGGGATGGTCGGCGCCGTGGTCCTGCAGCCAGCGATAGAGATCCGGGTGGAAATTGTTCATCACGCCGCAGAAACCGGCTTTCGTCACCTGCATGGCCGGATAGGCGATGGCGGCATGCGCATTGCAGATCTTCAGCGGCGAGCCGTCCACCAGGGCCGTACGGCGCTTGATGGTGTCGAGATCGCAGGAAACGTCCTTGCTGAGGACGAATCGTCCGGACTGGGCGCAGAACGCCATCTCGTCGTCGCTGAGCAGCCGGCGGTAGGGCGCCGGGCACTCGTAGAGGCCGAGCGGCATGTCGTGTGGCAGGGCCGAGAGCAGCCGGTCAAGGGTGGCCCGTACCGTGGCGGAAGGTTCGCCATCGGCGGCCAGGCGGTTGGTAACGAGGATCACCGCATCCGCGCCGGTGTCTGCGACGGCCGTCAATTCGGTGATCTGGTCCTCGATCGAATCGGACACATGGCCGGAGGAGACGACGGGAATGCGTCCGGCCACCTGACGGACGGTGAAGCGGGAGAGTTCCACCCGCTCCTCAAGCGACAGGAAACGCATTTCGGATGACTGGCAGACGGCAAAAAGCGCCTCGGAGCCGTTGTCGATGTACCATTCGATGAGCGCCTCATAACCGGCCCAGTCGATCGTGCCATCCTCCTTGAACGGCGTGATCATGACGGGGATGATGCCCGTGATCGGTGCTGACGAGGGATTTTTCATGCAGGTCTCCATAACCATGGGTCAGCCGGCGTAGCCGAACAGGCGCGGCAGCCAGAGGACGATTTCGGGAAAGACGATCATCAACACCAGGGCGAAGATCAGCGCGACGAGGAAACCCCAGATTTCGCGGATGATTTCGCCGAGCGGAATGCGCGCGGTGGCGTTGATGACAAACAGAAGGATGCCGTAGGGCGGCGTGATGAGCCCGAGCATGGTGTTGACCACGGCGACGACCCCGAAATGGATGAGATCGATGCCGAGTTCTCGGCATGCGGGCAGAAACAGAGGCAGGATCACCAGGATGATCGTCGTCGCATCCAGCACGCAGCCGAGCAGAAGCAGCAGGACGTTGATGCCGAGGAGGAAGGTCAGCGGCGACACGTTGAGACCGGACAGGGACTGCGCGATCTGCACGCCGATGTTTTCCGAGGCGACGATATAGTTCAGCACCAGCGCGCCGGCGATGACGAGGCCAACCGCCGCCGAGGGGCGGGCGCTCTCGACGAGGATCTGATAGAAGGCCTTGAGCGACAAGGACCGGTAGACGACGGTCGAGAGAAACAGCGCGTAGGCAGCGGCAATGGCTGCGGCTTCCGTCGGCGTCGTCACGCCGCCATAGATGCCGTACAGCAGGATGGCCGGCATCAGCAGCACGGGAAAGGCCTGGACGGTGACACGCGGGATTTCCCGCAGGGGGATGTCGCTTTCGGGCGGCAGACCACGGCGGCGGGCATAGAGCGCGTTCATTGCCATCAGCACCACGCCCATCACCAGGCCGGGGACGATGCCGCCCAAGAACAGGAAGCCGATGGAGGTATTCGACACCAGCGCGTAAAGCACCATCGGGATCGACGGCGGGATGATCGGGCCGATCGTGGCGGAGGCGGCTGTCAGCGCGGCGGCATAGCCGCGCGAATAGTGACCGCTCTTGACCATCATGTCGATGACGATGCGCCCGACGCCGGCGGCATCGGCGACGGCCGAGCCGGACATGCCGGAAAAGATGAGCGACGAGACGATGTTGACGTGACCGAGGCCGCCGCGGAACCGCCCGACGGTCGCGACGCAGAATTTCAGGAGCCGTTCGGACACGGTGCCGGCATTCATGATATTGGCGGCGACGATGAACAGCGGCACGGCCAAGAGTACGAAACTGTCGTACATGCCGGACACCATCTGCTCACCGGCGAGTGCCAGATCCTGGCCCTTGACGCCGAGATAGATCAGGGAGCCGGCGATGATGGCATAGGCGATCGGTGCGCCGATCGCGGCCAGAAGCAGGATCGACAACAGGCAGAGGGAGAGAGCAAGGCTCATGCGTCCGCTCCTTCATCCTCGTCCAAACCCCGGCGCAGCAGGGTCACCGTGCGCCACAGGCAGCCGACGATGACGGCGGCGAGGAAGATCATGTAGACCGAGAAGATGTCGCGCATGGGAATGCGCAAGGTGGCGCTGCGCTTGATGCGCAGGAAATCGATCCAGTCCCAGGTCGGCAGGAAGGACCAGAGAAGAAGGGCCGCAATGGCGAGCGACGAGACGATCGCCATCAGGCGACGCGGGCCCTTCGGCACGGCCAGGTAGAGAAGATCAAAGGTGATGTGGTCCGTGCGGCGCACGATGAAGGCGCCGCCGAAGAACACGATCCAGACCCACAGGAGCAGGCAGAGTTCCAAGGTCCAGCCGAAGGGCGAGTTCATCGCGTAACGGGAAAAGATCTGCAGCAGGAAGGTCGCAAACAGCGCCAGCATCAGCAAGGCGCCGATCGCGTCCGCGCCCCTGCGCAGCCAGGTAAGAATGACGGTCATCAATGATCTCCGGTCCTGATTTCCCGCGCGCGAAAGGGAAAGCGCGCGGGATGTGTTTGGCGCGGGCGAAGCGTCAGGCGCCGAGCGCGTTGATCTTGTCGACCAGACCCTTCGGCCAGGCGGCCGCGAGATCGCTGCTCAGGAAGGCTTTCTGGACATGCGACCGGAAGGCGGCGAGGTCCGGCTCATAGACGTCCAGGCCCTTGCCCTTCAGGAAGGCCACCAGCTCGTCTTCCTTCTTCAGCTGGTTCTGCCGGCCGAAGTCCGCGGTATCGTCGGCCGCCTTCTGAAGGGCTGCCTGCTGCTCAGCGCCGAGCTTGTCGAAGACCTTCTTGGACATGGCGAGGTAGTTGAGGTCCACCAGATGCGAGGTCATGCAGACCTGTTTGGTAACTTCGTAGAACTTCGCATCCACCACCGTCGGCAGGGGATTGTCCTGCGCATCGATCGCGCCCGTCTGCAGGCCGGTATAGATTTCGGTGAACGCCATCGGCACCGGATTGGCCCCCAGCGCCCGGCCGAGGAACTGCCAGGCATCGGTGCCCGGCATGCGCAGCGTGACGCCCTTCAGGTCTTCCGGCTTCATGACGGTCAGTTCGGATTTCGGCTTTCGCAGGTTGAGCTGCCGGCGGCCGAGATACATGACGCTGAGCAGCTTCACGCCGAGTTCGTCTTCAACCTTCTTCTTGAAGGGGTCCATCAGCGGATCCTGGAAGACCTTGACCTGGTGCGCCGCGCTCTGGTGCACGTAACCGGCGGCAAAGATCGAGAATTCCGGCATGAAGACGGCGAGTTCCTGCGCCGAGGTGATCGCCATTTCGAGGTTGCCGCGGGCGATGGCCTCCAGTTCCGAGCCCTGCTTGAAGAGGGTCGCGTTCCAGTGCGGTTCGAAGGTCGCGAAGGACGAGACCGCAGGGCCGAACTTCTGAACGAGCGCGACGGCGCGCTGGTCGGTGTCGGAGGCCGGCGTGGACAGGCGCAGCGTCACCTTGTCAGTGGCTTGGCTTCGTCCGGCGAACGGCAGAGTTGCCGCGGCCGCCGTCAGCGACAGCATCGTCCGGCGGGTCAAATGTGTGGTCATGACTTCCTCCCAAAGAGTTGACCGGCGTGGTCAGTGATCGACCCGCCGCTTCCGAAATGTCTGAGGAGCGACGTGCATTTCCTCCGGCAACGTCAGTCCGCGGTGGAGGATAACCAGATTTCTCGTCGTGACAAGTGGGTAACATGTTAGTAGTATGTCAGCGAATGAGGTGACCATGGCGAACGACCCGACTGCCCGGCCTGAAAATTTGTCTCCTGGCTCGCGCTCTGATGGCTCGACGGGCGACGCCACACTCGCCAGTGCGGGGCGGGGCGTCGGCTGGGATGCGCCTGCCATGCCCTTGCGGCAAGCGGCCTACGAAAAGATCGAAGCCTATCTCAATGAGGGCGAGCTCATTCCGGGGCAGGTGGTCTCGCAGCGTGAACTGGTGGAACGGACGGGCCTGACGCTGGGTGCGATCCGCGAGGCGATTCCGCGCCTTGAGGCAGAAGGACTGCTGCAGACCCTGCCGAAGCGTGGCCTCATCGTGCCGAGCCTCGATGTGTCTTTCGTGCGCGAAGCCTACCAGTTGCGGGTGATGATCGAGATGACGGCCTGTCCGATTGCGGTGCGCTCGATCCCGAAACAGAAGGTCGAAGGCTGGATTGCCGAGCATGAAGAGGCGGCCCGCAAGCTGTCGGTCGATGCCGACGCGCAGGTGGCGGTCGAATTCCAGAAGCTGGACTGGGCTCTGCACGATGAGATCGTCGCTGCGCTCGGCAACCGGCTGATCGAGAATGTTTACCGTGTCACGGCGATCAAGACGCGGATGGCGGTTCAACGCCATATCAAGGTCACGCCCGCCAATGCCGAACGGGTGATCCGCGAACACCTGGTCTTTCTGACGGCAATGCGCGACGGGCGGTTGGAAGAGGCGGTCGAAGGGCTGCGCATCCATGTGACGAATTCGCAGACGCTGGCGCTGGGCGGCACCCTGGATAGCGCCTCGTGATTGATAGTCGGACGAAGATCGGACCGGACAACGAATCGACCGCCCGGAGCGGGTGCGCCGGACGGTCGAGACGATGAAACCGAATGGGTTGCTGCTCTTAAGCAGCGCCCGCCGGGTCGCCGATCGGCAGAAGCGCCGGGTTCAGCGGCGGATCATTCGGGTTCTTGGTATCGGCAGGATCCTGCGCTGGTGTCAGCGGCGGCTTTTCCTGCACGCGGTCCGGAACGCCGGGGGCGGGTGTCGGTCCGCGCGGCGTTTCGACCGGGTTGTCTTCCGGAATAGTCGTCGGCATCGAAGCCTCCCTTCGGTGTGTGTCGATCGTGGGGTTCGAATGCCAACTCCGAACGCCCGGGCTTTGTTCCGTTCGATTTCGTGGGGGCAGGGCACGATTCCCGCACCCGGCGGATGCTGCGGTCTTGAAAGCTTGGACCGTCACCAGTAATACGGACGCCAGATAGACCCTTTGACAGACGCTTTGACGGGGCGAATACCAATGATCGATTACGAAGCAGCACGCATCAAGATGGTGGACAATCAGGTGCGCACCACCGATGTCACCTCCCACTCCGTGCTACGCGCTTTCCTGACCGTGCCGCGCGAAGCCTTCGTGCCGGAAAACATGAAGAGCCTGGCCTATATCGACAATGATATCCAGGTCTCGCCCGGCCGCTACATCATGGAAGCCTCGCCGCTGGCAAAGCTGCTGCAGCTGGCCGCTATCACCAAGAACGATCTCGTTCTCGAAATCGGCTGTTCCACCGGCTATGCGACCGCACTGCTGTCGGAAGTGGCAAGTGCCGTCGTCGCCGTGGAAAGCGATGCGGATCTCGCCGCCAAGGCGACCGCAACGCTTTCCAGCCTCGGCTGCGACAACGCGGTTATCGTGACCGGCCAGATGGAAGAGGGGCATGCCGCCGAAGCGCCCTATGACGTGATCTTCATCAACGGTGCCGTCGAAGAGGTTCCGGACGCGCTGTTCGGCCAGCTCCGGGATGGTGGACGCCTGGTGACCGTCGTCGGGTATGGCAACGCCTCCACCGCCCGCATGTACCTCAAGGAACATGGCGTGGTTTCGGAAAGCGTCTATTTCAACACCAGCGTCCGGCCGCTGCCGGGCTTCCGCAAGGCTGCGGAATTCGTGTTCTGACCATCAGGGGCGGCTGCGGAGCCGCCCTTTTCATATGCGCCTTCTCCTCCGCCAGCTGACAAAGCTGTGCATCCGGCAAGCCATCGTGGTGGATGCAATTGTGATGTGCCCCATGCATCGCGTACACTGATTCCCGATTCGGCCGTCCGGGACCATACGGACTGAGGCGGCTCCAAGGCAGATCGGGGATGAATATGGCTCAGCCAAGTGTCGCGCGTGAACCCTCCATGGAAGAGATTCTGGCGTCCATCCGTCGGATCATTGAGAGCAATGACCCGATCACCGAGAGCATGAGCGCGCGTGCCTCCAGCGAGGTCGAGTTCGAGGAGGAGGAGGACACCTTTGTCTTGAGCGACGAGGTGGACAATCCTTTCCTTTCTCAGGTTCCCGCCAATGATCCGGGTTCTCCGATAATGTCTGATGCACCGCCCCTTCGCCCGACACATGAACCGGTTCAGGCGCCGCGTGTCGAAGCGCCGGCGCCCGAAGAGAAGACCCTGTCGCTCGCTGATGTCGCCGCGCGTGTGCGCGCTGCGGCTGGTCGCGTTCCGGAACCGGTGGCGCAGCGCCAGGCCGCTCCGGCTTCGGCGCCAGCCCCGCAGGCGCCGGCGGTTGCACCGCGCCAGCGTCTTGTCTCGGTCGATACCCCTGTTCCGGCGCGTATGCAGGAGTTCAGCCCGGTTCTGCGGGAACTGCATGAGATGCAGGCCGATCAAATGGCATCGGAACAGCGCCGCGAGGAGCCTGCGCTGCAGAGCGACGAGCTTCATCGGGGGGCGGACATCGAACAGGCCCCGGCCTATGCTTCCGAGACGAGCCGATCCGATACGAGCATGCCACAGACAATGAGACCAGAGACAAGCAGAGCAGAGACCCTGCCGAGCCTGCGTATGACCGAGACGGCGGAACCGAAAACGCTTCCGGAAAAGATCGAGGAAGCCGCTTCCCTGATTTCCCAGGAAGCCGGTGAACAGGTTGCCCGCTCGTTCAAGCAGCTCGCCGACATCTTCAACGGCATCGAGCGCCAGTCGATGGAGGACATGGCCCGCGAAATGCTGAAGCCGATGCTGCGCGAATGGCTGGACGACAACCTGCCGACGCTGGTCGAGCGCATGGTGCGCGAAGAAATCGAACGGGTGGCGCGCGGCCCGCGCCGTTGAGCGGATCCCGTCCCGCTTTCCGAAGGGCCGCTTTCCGGAGCGGCCTTTTTTATTGACTCGCATTTGCCAGTCCTATTTACAGCCAAGCAACGCGAACTCGAAATTCTGGTCGGAAAATGCTCGAAAAAACCTACGATTCCGCCGCCGTCGAACCCAAGATCGCAGCCGCCTGGGATGAGGCCGATGCCTTCCGCGCCGGCGCGAATGCCAAGCCCGACGCCGAAACCTTCACCATCGTCATCCCGCCGCCGAACGTGACCGGTTCGCTGCACATGGGCCATGCGCTGAACAACACCTTGCAGGACATCATGATCCGCTTCGAGCGCATGCGCGGCAAGGATGTGCTGTGGCAGCCGGGCATGGACCATGCCGGCATTGCCACGCAGATGGTCGTCGAGCGCAAGCTGGCGGAAAGCCAGCAGCCGGGCCGCCGCGAACTCGGCCGCGACGCCTTCATCGACAAGGTCTGGGAATGGAAGGCCGAATCCGGTGGTCTGATCTTCAACCAGCTGAAAAGGCTCGGCGCCTCCTGTGACTGGTCGCGCGAGCGCTTCACCATGGACGAGGGCCTCTCCAAGGCGGTGCTCGAAGTCTTCGTGACGCTCTACAAGCAGGGTCTGATCTACCGCGGCAAGCGCCTGGTCAACTGGGATCCGCATTTCGAGACGGCGATCTCCGATATCGAGGTCGAGAACCGCGAAGCGGACGGCCACATGTGGCACTTCAAGTATCCGCTCGCCGGCGGCGAGACCTACACCTATGTGGAAAAGGATGCCGACGGCAACATCGTGCTGCAGGAGGAGCGCAATTACATCTCGATTGCCACCACCCGTCCCGAGACGATGCTGGGTGACGGTGCGGTTGCCGTCCATCCGTCGGATGAACGTTATGCTGCAATCGTTGGAAAACTCTGTGAAATCCCGGTCGGCCCGAAGGAACATCGCCGTCTGATCCCGATCATCACCGACGAATATCCGGATCCGACCTTCGGCTCGGGTGCCGTGAAGATCACTGGTGCCCATGACTTCAATGACTATCAGGTCGCCAAGCGCAACAACATTCCGCTCTACCGGCTGATGGACACCCAGGCGCGGCTGCGCAGCGATGGCGAACCCTATGCCCGTTGTGCTGAACTGGCGCTGGAGATTACCCGCTCCGGAGACCTTCCGACCGAAGCCGAGGTGGATGATATCAACCTCGTTCCGGAAGAGTATCGCGGCCTCGATCGTTATGAGGCCCGTAAGCGCATCGTCGCCGCCATCAATGCCGAAGGCCTTGCCGTCACCGTGAAGGATGCCGAAGGCAACGACGTGCCTTACGTCGAGAACAAGAAGATCATGCAGCCCTTCGGTGACCGCTCGAACGTCGTCATCGAGCCGATGTTGACCGACCAGTGGTTTGTCGATGCCAAGACGCTGGCCGAGCCGGCCATGGCCTCCGTCCGCGAAGGTCGCACCAATTTTGTGCCGAAGAACTGGGACAAGACTTATTTCGAATGGATGGAGAACATCCAGCCCTGGTGCATTTCGCGCCAGTTGTGGTGGGGCCACCAGATTCCGGCCTGGTACGGCCCGGACGGCCAGGTCTTCGTCGAAAAGACCGAGGAAGAGGCGCTCGATGCCGCCGTCCAGCATTATCTCGCCCATGAAGGCCCATGGAAGGCCTGGGTGCAGGAGAAGCTCGAAAACTTCGAGCCGGGCTCCATCCTGACCCGCGACGAAGACGTGCTCGATACGTGGTTCTCGTCGGCGCTCTGGCCCTTCTCGACGCTCGGCTGGCCGGACCAGACGCCGGAACTGGCACGCTATTATC
This sequence comes from Allorhizobium pseudoryzae, assembly GCF_011046245.1. Lineage (NCBI taxonomy): Bacteria > Pseudomonadati > Pseudomonadota > Alphaproteobacteria > Hyphomicrobiales > Rhizobiaceae > Affinirhizobium > Affinirhizobium pseudoryzae. Next base: position 3,193,427 of record NZ_CP049241.1, on the reverse strand, counting down.
CGACGAATGTGCTCGTCACCGGCTTCGACATCATCTTCTTCTGGGTCGCCCGCATGATGATGATGGGCCTGCACTTCATGAAGGACGAGGCCGGCAATCCGGTCGAACCGTTCAGCACCGTTTATGTCCACGCGCTGGTCCGCGACAAGAACGGCCAGAAGATGTCGAAGTCGAAGGGCAATGTCATCGACCCGCTCGACCTGATCGAGGAATACGGCGCCGATGCGCTGCGCTTCACGCTTGCCATCATGGCGGCGCAGGGGCGTGACGTGAAGCTCGACCCGGCCCGCATCGCCGGCTACCGCAATTTTGGTACCAAGCTCTGGAATGCCACGCGCTTTGCCGAAATGAACGGCGTCAAGCGCGACCCGCATTTCCTGCCGGAAGCAACGGTCCTCAACGTCAACCGGTGGATCCTGACGGAACTTTCCGCGACGATCACGGATGTGACCGCGGCGATCCAGAGCCAGCGCTTCAACGATGCGGCCGCAAGCCTCTACCGTTTCGTCTGGAACCAGGTCTGCGACTGGTATCTCGAACTCTTGAAGCCGATCTTCTCCGGCGAGGACGAGGCCGCAAAGACGGAAGCCCAGGCTTGCGTCGCCTACGTGCTGGAAGAGACCTACAAGCTCCTCCATCCCTTCATGCCGTTCATGACGGAGGAATTGTGGGCGCATACCGCAAGCCGCGACAGCCTGCTCTGCCACGCGGACTGGCCGGTGGCCATATTTGCCGATGAGGCGGCAGCCGCCGAAATCAACTGGCTGGTGGATCTCGTCACTGGCCTGCGCTCCGCCCGCTCCGAAATGAACGTTCCGCCGTCGGCCAAGGCGCCGCTGATCGTGGTCGGGGCCACGGCTTTGACTGAGGGCCGCCTGCAGCGTCACGATGCGGCGATCAAGCGTCTGGCGCGGGTTGAGACCATTGAACTTGCCGAGACTGCACCGCGCGGGGCAGCCCAGGTGGTGGTGGGCGAGGCGACCGCATGCCTGCCGCTCGGCAGCCTGATCGATCTGGTCGCCGAGCGCGCCCGCATCGAGAAGTCCCATGCGAAGACGCAGGCCGAGATCGATCGGGCGGAAAAGAAGCTCGGAAACGAGAAGTTCGTCGCCAATGCCGATCCGGAAGTGGTGGCCGCCGAACGCGAGCGACTGGCGGAATTGCTGGTGCTGCGGGCAAGTTTGGAGACGGCGCTAAGACGGATCGACGAGGCCGGCTGAATCGGCCAGCCTTTCCACCATAAGGCCCCGTAGATTCGCCGTCTGCGGGGCTTTTTGTGTTTGACCAACGAGCCACCCCGCTCAAGGGCCTCGAATAAGGCAGAAATAAGCGTTTAGGACGCTTGTTGCTTTTTTGCAACATTTGCTCGTCCGCGGGAATTTTATTTTTCATATAAGCAGAATCAAAAGAGAAATAAGCAAATTATTTCCTGTCGTCTGAAATGTGTGGGGTTGGTTGGGAAGCTTACGTAAATCTTCGGTCTCCTTGCCGCAGTGCAGTATTTTCGAGAGAGATTGTCATTTGATTCTGCACAGTTAACCTGTGGCAGGCACTTACCTGGGAGTGGGAGAATTATGGTAAGAATTACGATTACGCGGGGACTGCTGGCCACGGCAGCACTCTGCGCACTTCACACCTCCGCATCGGCGGGCGGCCTCGAGCGCGGCGGTTACAACATCGACCTTCTCTTCGATCCGTCACCGGTGGCAGCGGAAACCTCGGGCACCTATGTTGCGCCGCAGCGCAAATTGAAGAACGTTCAGGATATCAACCGCGCAAACGGTCTCGGTTCTGACGGCCGCAACGGCGGCACGACAACGGCCGACGACTCGGAAGACTACTGGGTTCCGCGTATCGGCGTGAAGGCCGGTTTCGGCGACAGCGTCGATTGCATGGCGGATTATTCCCAGCCATGGGGCGCGCACACCAAGCCGGGCGCCAACTGGCGCGGCGCCAACGAAAATATAGAAACCAAGGTGGAGAGCGATAACTACGCCGTCACCTGCTCCTACAAGTTCGATATGGGTCCTGGCCAGTTGCGCCTGATCGGCGGTGGCTTCTATCAGGTCGTCAGCGGTTTCAAGGAACGTCTGGTCGTTCCGCCAACCGGGTTGGGCAACGGTATCGGCCGCCTGAATCTGGAAGACAGCGGTTGGGGCTGGCGTGCCGGTCTCGCCTATGAAATTCCCGAATATGCGTTCCGCGCCAGCCTCGTCTATAACAGCGAAGTGAAACTCGACAGCATCACGGGAACGCTGGATCTGACACAGGTTCCCCGTGCGCTGACGCCGGTGGGCGGCCGCGTTTACAACGTCTTCGGCTCTCAGGACATGCCGGATACGGTCGAGCTCAAGGTTCAGACCGGCGTCGCACCGGGCTGGCTGGTGTTCGGCTCGGTCAAGTGGGTGGACTGGAGCCAGCTTTCGACCATCCCGTTCTGCGTTGTCGGCACGACCTCCAACTGCACGTCGCGCAACCAGATCACCTCGCTGGACCTCGGTTATCGTGACGGCTGGACGATCAGCGGCGGTGTCGGCCACAAGTTCAACGATCAGTGGAGCGGTGCGCTGAGCCTCGCCTGGGATCGTGGCACGAGCCAGGGCTATGGCACGCAGACCGATACCTGGACGGTTGGGGCGGCTGTGTCCTACTCCCCAACCCAGAATATCGAACTGCGCCTTGCCGGCGCTCTCGGTATCCTGACGGGCGGTTCATCCGGCCCCGTCACGATCGACGGCATCAGCTACGGGAATGATACGCGTTACGATTTCGAAGATGATCTCGTGGCAGCCGTTTCCACGTCGCTGAAGGTCAAGTTCTGATCCAGCGCGACTGACAGTCTAGGTAGGCCCGGTTCTAGCAGCCGGGCCTTTTTCTATGCAGCGAACTGGACGGCCTCGCGTCGTGACGAATCTGCAACAGTTTTTTTGCACATTCGCGCCTATCGTTGCTGCGGAAGGTTTTGTCTACTTCCCGCCACAAACGAGGCGCAGCGAAGGAGGCATCAAAATGTGCGGACCTGCGGGGGCGGGGCGCTTGACGGGTAATGATGGGCGAATTCTCTTTTGAAATGGCAGGGATGGCTGCGGTCGATACAGACGTATTGTATCGACGAGAGTCTACCTCCTGTATCGGGGACAGGGGTCGCAGTATTGCCGAAAACGCAGCCTACAGTCGTCTTGCCTGGCGATCAGCCGCACGGTTGACGGTTTGGTCAGACATTGTCCGTTTTACTGGTTCGGTTGAGAATAGCGTGTTCGGAGTACAAAGGATGACCCGTCATCAAAACTGCAATGGCTTCCTGACCGAAGCCGATGGAACGTCGATGGACCGCCTCTTCTCCCGTACTCTAAACACCGGCATGGTTAAGGAAATCTGAACATGCCGAACTTATCCTTGCCCGGCGTCGGCATGCTTGCCTTCGGCTTCCTGATGGGATTGCTGCCCGCGCAGCCCTGTTTTTCCTTCGACATCAATTCCGGCGTCAGCAAGGAATCGGGTCCTTTCGATCTCTTCAAATTCGGCTTCAAGGCCTACAAGAACGGCCAGAAGCAGGATGCCGTTGAAGCCTATCGTTATGCGGCCGAAAAGGGACATACCGGCTCGCGTTGGGCGCTGGCCAACATGTATGCCGATGGCGATGGCGTGGCGCAGAATGATCTTGAAGCCTTCAAGATCTACAACGAAATCGCAAGCCAGGGCGTCGAGCCGGGTTCCGAGGATACGGGCTTTTTCGTCAATGCGCTTCTGGCTCTGGCGGACTATTACCGACATGGTATTCCGGGAACGCCGGTGAAGGTGGATCTGGCCCAGGCGCGCCAGATTTACTTCCAGGTGGCCTCCACCTTCGGCGTTGCCGAGGCGCAGTTCCAGCTTGCCCGCATGATGATGACTGGCGAGGGCGGAACCCCGAATGTGCAGCAGGCGAAGAAGTGGCTGAACCAGGCCCGCAAGGCCGGTCATCCGGGCGCCATGGCGATCTTCGGCAATGTGCTCTTCCAGGAGGGGCAGACGGTGCGCGGGCTTGCCTTCCTCACCGCGGCGCTTGACCGCTGCAGCAAGCGGGATTGCCCCTGGATGGAAGAGATGCAGGAAAATGCCTTTGCGCTGTCCAGCGAAGGTGACCGCCGTAGCGCCGTCGCGCTCGCGCAGCAGTTTGCCGCCGGCGCAACCGAATAGGCGCCCGCGAAAGGCTCGGAAGCCCGGTTATGATGGTCCTCCAGCCTTGGCCTCAGAAGGAAAAGTATCCGACCACCGGCACGTGATCCGACGGCTTTTCCCAGGCCCGCACGTGTTTTTCGATGCTGGTCGAGGTGAGCCGGTCGGCGGCTTCCGGCGACAGCAGCAGATGATCGATGCGGATGCCGTTGTTCTTCTGCCAGGCACCGGCCTGATAATCCCAGAACGTATAGAGCTTCGTCTGGTCGGTTGTCGCGCGCACAGCATCCGTCAGCCCGAGTTGTTCGAGCCTCCGGAAGGCGGCGCGTGTCTGCGGCAGAAACAGCGCGTCCGTTTCCCACGCCCGCGGATCGAAGCAGTCATGCGGCTCGGGAATGACATTGTAGTCCCCGGCCAGAATCAGCGGTTCTTCCAGGCTGAGCAGTGCCTCGGCATGCAGGCGCAGCCGCTCCATCCAGGCGAGCTTGTAGGGATATTTCACCGGATCGTCCGACGGATTGCCGTTCGGCAGATAGATGGACGCGACCCGGATAACGCCGGAGCCTACCGAAAAGACCGCCTCGATATACCGCGACTGTTCGTCGCTCTCATCGCCCGGCAGGCCGCGCATCACCTCGTCCGGTTTGGTCTTGGACAGGATGGCGACGCCGTTGAAACCCTTCTGGCCATGGGTCTCGACATGATAGCCGAGCGCCTCGATCTCCAGGCGCGGAAACCCCTCATCGACGGACTTGATCTCCTGGAGGCAGACGATGTCCGGTGCGGAATCGCTCAGCCACTGGCGGAGATTGTCGATGCGCGCCTTGACGCCGTTGATGTTCCAGGTGGCAATCTTCATGAAAAAGGGATCCTCGATGCGGATCCCTTTTTATCGCATGGGCCGCCCTTGGGAAGCCCCGCGCCGGCTTGAAATGCCGCTTTCCTCAGATGGAAAAGCTGGTGCCGCAGCCGCAGCTTGCCACCGCATTCGGGTTCTTGATCTGGAAGGACTGGCCGAGCAGGTTATCGACGAAGTCGATTTCGGAACCCGTCATGTAGACCAGCGACAGGCTGTCGATCAGCACCTTCGCATCACCTTTGGCGATCACCAGATCGTCGTCCGCAGGCGCCTCGACCAGATCGAACTTGTAGGAAAAGCCGGAACAGCCTCCGCCTTCGACGGAGACGCGAAGAGCCTGTTTGGAGGCGTCGGCGCTGACGATTTCTGCGATCCGCTTGGCGGCCGCGTCGGAAAGGGTAACGGGATGTTCGCTCATTTTCTTGCCCTTCTGCCGGGGTCAAGGCCCGGAGATTGCCGTGATCGGCTTTGCGCTGTCACGCTCTATAGGTATGAAGGGTGAAATCAAGCGTCAATGGTGCTTCGCAAAGCTTGAGGCATCTCCATGGGAATGCAGGGGTTCGGATGTCGATCGATACACGCAGTCTGGGTTTTGGCTCCGGAGAGCGGGCCGTTTACGCCGCCGATCCCTGGGCGACCCGCGGGCGGCTGGTACCGGAAGGCTCCTCGCTCACCCGCTCCGAATTCCAGCGTGACCGCGACCGCATCGTCCACACCACGGCCTTCCGGCGGCTGAAACACAAGACGCAGGTCTTCATCGGCGTCGATGGCGATCATTACCGCACGCGCCTCACCCACACGATCGAGGTGGCGCAGATTGCCCGTGCACTGGCGCGCGCCCTGAAGCTCGACGAGGATCTGGCCGAAGGTGTGGCGCTCGTTCATGATTTCGGCCACACGCCCTTCGGCCACACGGGGGAAGACGCCCTGCATGAGTGCCTGCAGCCCTATGGCGGCTTCGATCACAATGCCCAGTCGCTGCGGATTGTTACCAAGCTGGAGCGTCGTTACGCCGAATTCGACGGGATCAACCTGACCTGGGAAAGCCTCGAGGGGCTCGTCAAGCACAATGGCCCGCTGGTGGACGCAAACGGCGTTGGCACGCGTGGCCCCGTGCCGCAGCCGATCCTCGATTATTGCGAGCTGAACGACCTGGAACTGTCGAGCTTTGCCAGCCTCGAAGCACAGGTGGCAGCGATCGCCGACGATATTGCCTACAACACCCACGATATCGATGACGGCCTGCGGTCCGGCTATCTCACCTTCGAGATGCTGGAAGATGTGCCGTTCCTGTCGGCCATGATGCGCGAAGTGCGCGCAAAATATCCGGAGCTGGAGCCGGCCCGTTTCGCCAACGAGATCATGCGACGGCAGATCACCCATATGGTCGAAGACGTGATCAGCGTGGCGCAGGACCGCCTGTCGGCGCTGAAGCCTGAGAGCGCCGCCGATGTCCGCCAGGCGGACCATGTCATCGCCACCTTCTCCCCCGAGATGATGGAGACCGACCGCGCCATCAAGAAACTCTTGTTTTCGCGCATCTATCGCCACCCGGACATCATGGAGATCCGGGCAGGGGCAGCGCACATCGTGACTGACCTCTTCCAGGCTTACATGGCAGACCCGAGCCAGATGCAGAGCCACTACTGGGTGAGCCACATTGCGGGGTTGAGCGAGGCAGCGAAGGCGCGCCACGTGGGCGATTATCTGGCCGGCATGACCGATACCTATGCGCTGAAGGCGCATCGCCGGATGTTTGACCATACCCCGGATTTGGGCTAGGCACCCCACCAAACGAACCTCGACGGGTGGTCACGTCAGCCCACCCGCATGCTGGGATGCAGCACATGAACCTATTTGCCGAATTCGAAGTCCGCGTCAAAGCCGCTCTGGAAGCGATCGATATCGTGAAGGAAAAGCGCGACAGCGTCGATTTCAGCCGCGTGACCATCGAACCGCCGCGTGATTCGAGCCATGGCGACGTCGCAACCAATGCGGCCATGGTGCTGGCCAAGCCGCTGGGCACCAATCCACGGGCGCTGGCCGACATCATTGCCGAAAAGCTGAAGGAAGACGCAGACGTCGTCGAGGTGACGGTCGCCGGTCCGGGCTTCATCAACATCCGCCTGTCGCTCGCCTACTGGCAGACCCTGCTTGCCGGCATGATCCGGGCCGGGACCGATTACGGTCGCTCCACGACGGGCGAAGGCAAGAAGGTCAATGTCGAATTCGTCTCGGCCAACCCAACCGGCCCCATGCATGTCGGCCATTGCCGTGGCGCCGTGGTGGGCGATGCTCTGGCAAACCTCATGGGCTTTGCCGGCTATGAGGTGACCAAGGAATATTACATCAACGATGCCGGTTCGCAGATCGATGTTCTGGCGCGTTCGTGTTTCCTGCGCTACCGCGAGGCTCTTGGCGAAGAAGTCGGAGAGATCCCGGCCGGTCTCTATCCGGGTGACTATCTGGTGCCGGTCGGTCAGGCGCTCGCCAAGGAGTTCGGCACACGCCTCCATAACATGCCGGCGGAGGACTGGATGCCGCTCGTCAAGGATCGCGCGATTGACGCGATGATGGCGATGATCCGCGAGGATCTGGCGGCGCTGAACGTCCACCACGACATTTTCTATTCCGAGCGCACGCTGCATGCAGACGGCGGTGCGCCGATCCGTCAGGCGATCAACGATCTGACCTTCAAGGGCCATGTCTATCGCGGCACCCTGCCGCCACCGAAGGGACAGCTGCCGGAGGATTGGGAAGACCGGGAGCAGACGCTGTTCCGCTCCACGGATGTCGGCGATGACATCGACCGGCCGCTGATCAAGTCGGACGGCAGCTACACCTATTTCGCCGCCGACGTCGCCTATTTCAAGGACAAGTTCGATCGCGGCTACGACGAGATGATCTATGTGCTCGGCGCCGATCATGGCGGATACGTCAAGCGCCTGGAGGCTGTCGCCCGCGCCGTTTCCGGCGGGTCCGCCAAGCTGACCGTGCTGCTTTGCCAACTCGTCAAGCTTTACCGCAACGGCGAGCCGGTCAAGATGTCGAAGCGGTCCGGCGACTTCGTCACCTTGCGCGAGGTGGTTGAAGAAGTGGGATCCGATTCGGTCCGCTTCATGATGCTCTACCGCAAGAACTCCGAGCCTCTGGATTTCGACTTCGCCAAAGTCACCGAACAGTCCAAGGACAATCCGGTCTTCTACGTGCAGTATGCGCATGCCCGGTGCATGTCGGTGTTCCGCCAGGCGGCGGAAGCGTTTCCGGATGTCGATTTCGAATCACTTGATCTTTCCGAGGCGGTTTCGGAGATCACTGACGCTGCCGAAATGCAGCTGGTTGCCAAACTGGCCGAATATCCGCGCCTGATTGAGGCTGCGGCACAGTCGCAGGAGCCCCATCGGCTTGCTTTTTACCTTTATGATCTGGCAAGCTCCTTCCATGCGCATTGGAATAAGGGCAAAGATAATCCCGACTTACGGTTTGTTAAGGATAACGACCGAAAATCCAGCATCGCCAGACTTGGACTGGTGCGCGCTGTAGCGTCTGTTCTGAAATCTGGTCTTGCCATTACCGGCACGACCGCTCCGGACGAGATGCGATAAGCACGCCACCATTTCCCCACAAAGCGCTGGCATTGGTGCGTTGGCGTAGGTGAGTGGACGAGGGAATGGCAGATAGTAGCGTTGCACGTGGCCGTATCGGCGGACCGGACTTCTTTGCAGATGACGATCCGTTGGCGGAGCTCGCTCGCATTGCAGGCTATGAGGACAAGGCCGTCGCGCCCGCGACGGTCTCTCCCCTCGTTCGTCGCGAGCCAAGTTTCAATCTGGAAGACGAACTCCTGCGCGAGTTCGAGCAGTATGAGGAACCGCGTTCGGAGCCTGTTGCACCGGTCGCCGCTGTTGCTGCGCGGGTTGTCGAGCCCGAGCTGCCCGTCGCCCGTGCCGAGATAGCTCGGGCCGAGGCAGATCCTTTTGCCGATTTCGAGCCCGCCGTTCAGGCGCCGCTGACGACGCGGGTGCCGAGCGAAGAGGTGCAGCAGCCGTTTTCGCCGGTGAATGATTGGTCCGTCCGTGCCGAACCGGAGCTTGCCCGCACCAGCGAGCCGCAGCCCGTTCTCTCCGCTGCGGCCATGCCGGTTGCGGCGCCCGAAGCCGATCTCGATTTCGGCGGCCTGGATGCGGATCTGATTGCCGAGCTTGAAACATCGATCACATCGTCGGCCGTGCCGCCGATGGCAGGTCGCACTTCGCCGCGTGGCGCCTATGAACCCGGTTTCCGCATGCCGCTGACGAATTTCGTGGTGGCTCCACCGCGGACGCAGGCCGAACGGGCGGAACTCGATTTGGAGCGTGAGGCCGGTCTTGAGCCGCCGCGCGAGCCTGTCGCATCCACCTGGGCGACGAACTTTGCTGCCGATGTTGCCGCCGTTCGGGCAAGACCGGTTGCGCCGGCCGCCATACCGGCCGTAACGCCTGCACCGGTGCCGGAAGCGGTGCCAGCCGTCGAGCCGGTTTTTGCCCAGCCGACGGCGGAGGTTCGGTCGCTGCAGAACGAACTGGCGCAGGTCTTTGAAAAGGCGGATGAACGTTTCGATGCTCCGCATGTCGAGCCTGTCCTGTCGGCAGCGCCCGCCGCACCGTTGATCAGCGAACTCCGCTCGGAGCCTTCCTTTGCGCCGATGATCGATCGGGATGTGGTTGTCGAGCAGAGCGCGCCGGTCGCCGCCGAGCCGACGCCCGACCTGATGGACGATGATTTCGAGCTGATGCTGGACGATCTCGAGCTTGATCTTGCCGATCTGATGCAGGACGAGAAACCGTCGGTTGAGGCTGTCGCGCCTGCTCCGCGTCGTGATCCGGTTGTCGAAGCCGTGGTTGAAGCCGCACCCGCCGCCTTTGCGCCGCGCACGCAGCCTGTGCCGACGCTTGCTCCTGAAATTCCGGCCTTCCTCGCCCAGTCGCGCCACGCGCCTGACGTGGGTAAGGCTGCCGTCGCTGTCGAACCCGCTCCGTTGCCGGTCGCGCCGGCTGTGCCCGAGCAGGCGGATAGCGACGCCTTCGATCCGACACTGCTTGCCGATGCCGAGGAGATGCCGGAAGCGGTTCCGGATCTCGATGTGCCGGAAATTCCGGTCCACGAACCGGAAAAGCCGGTGGCGCCGCCGTCGGATTTCGATCTGGACCTGGATTCGGAGCTGGCGAGTTATCTCGATACCGCTGGCATGTCGCAACGGTCCGTACAGGCTCAGCCGGCTGCCAAGCCGCAGGACCGTTCGGTAAGCCGGGCAACCGCGACAGCCGCTGCACCGGCTGCCGTTTCCGCGATGCAGACCCCGGTTGCAGCCTCGGTCAACCCGAAGGTCAACGACGGTCTGGACGATTTCGAACGGGCCCTGGAAGAAGATTTCCGCCGCAGCCTGGCGCAGCCCTTGCGATCCACGCCCATCGATGAGGCCTATGCCGACGATGAGGCGCCGGTCTATGAGACACGCCGCTCTCTTGCAGCCTTTGCCATGCCGCTGTCCGTGGCCGGTTTTGTCGCCATTGTCGGCATTTCCGCCTATGCCTGGTATGCGACAGGCAAGTCGTCGGGCGGCGCGGATGGAAGCCCGGTGGTCATCGCGGCGGATTCCGAACCGGTGAAGGTCGTTCCGGAAAATCCGGGTGGCAAGATCGTCCCGAACCAGGACAAGGCGGTGTATGACCGGGTGGCCAGCGGCTCCCTGAATGATCCCAAGCAGCCGTCGCTGATCTCGTCCGAAGAGCAGCCGGTCGATGTGGTTCAGAAAACGCTGACACCGGAAAACTTTCCGCTGCAGGGTGAGGACGAAGCTCAGGCGGACATGACGCCCGTGGGCGAGACGCAGGATGCTCGCCTTCTGCCGAGCGATGGCCAGGCGAAGCCGCCGGCCGATGCCGAACAGCTTGCCGTCATGCCGCGTCGCGTGAAGACCATGATCGTGCGTCCGGACGGAACGCTGGTCGAGCAGGTGACCGAAGTGCCGGCAGCGAAGCCGGTGAATGCGCCCGCGACGGCGGTGACGACCGAAAAGATCCCGGCGGCACCGGCACTTGCCGAACCCACGCAGTTGGCATCCACTGGCGCGGCTTCGAGCAGCGCACCGACCAACCTCTCGGATGTGAACGTGGCGCGGACGACGGCTCTGACGGGCGCGACCGACGTGGCGGCTCCAGCCGCTTCGACGGCGCCGGCAGGGGTTCCGGCTCCGAAGGCCCCGGTTCCGACGGCGCGACCGGCCAATCAGCCGGTGGAGGTGGTCGCCTCGGTGACCACGCAGGGCAATGTGCGTAACGAATTGCGGCCGGCATCAACGCCCGCCGTGGCGCCGGCGGCAGCTGCGCCGGTCACGGCGGCGAGTGCCACCCCGGCACCCGCACAGGTGGCGCAATCGGGTGGTTACTTCATCCAGATCGCTTCGCTGCCCTCCGAAGCCGACGCGCAGAAATCCTACCGCAATCTGTCCTCCAAGTTTGCCGGCGTGATTGGCGGTCGGGGCATGGATATTGCCAAGGCTGAGATTGCGGGCAAGGGCACCTTCTACCGCGTCCGCATCGCAGCCGGCAGCACCCGCGACGAAGCTGCGGCGCTGTGCGAGCGATATCGCGCCGCCGGCGGAACATGCCTCATCGCGCGTTGAGGTCGATGTCGGCTGATCCTGAACTGCGGGGCGCGCTTGTCGCCCCGTTTTCATGTCCGGTGACAAGCAGCGTTTTTATTCTGAATTCCTGACGAAGAGTGTGTCCATGAGCCAATCGAAGGCAATGATCCTTGGCTGCGCCGGTCTTTCTCCGACGAAAGACGAACTGGCGCTGTATCGCGAAGAGCGTCCCTGGGGTTTCATCCTGTTTGCCCGCAATCTCTCCGAACCCGAACAGATCCGCGATCTCGTCGCGGGCCTCAAGGATGCGATCGGCCGGCCGGACGCCCCGGTGCTGATCGACCAGGAGGGCGGGCGCGTGCAGCGCATCCGTGCGCCGCATGTGGAGGCCTATCCGCCGGCGGCCCGGTTGGGCGAAATCTATGAGATCGACCGCGGCGCCGGCCTGCGGGCCGCCTGGCTGATGTCGCGCCTGCATGCCTTCGATCTCACCCGGCTCGGCATCACCGTCAACTGCCTGCCGGTGCTCGATGTTCTGGTCGAGGGATCCACACAGGCGATCGGCAACCGCTCCTATGGCCGCGATCCGGCAGCCGTGACCGCTCTCGGCACCGCAGCCTCCGAAGGATTGAAGGCGGGCGGCATGCTGCCGGTGATGAAACATATTCCGGGGCATGGTCGCGCCCTGGTCGATTCGCACCACGACCTGCCGATCGTCACGGCCTCGATCGAGGAACTCGACGCGCAGGATTTTGCGCCTTTCCGCGCCCTGAAGGATGAGGTGATGGCGATGAGCGCGCACCTCGTCTTCACCGCGATCGATCCCGACCGTCCCGCCACAACCTCGCCGAAGGTGATCAACGAGATCATCCGTGGCCGGATCGGCTTTGAGGGTCTTCTTCTGTCCGACGACAGTTCGATGAACGCCCTGAAGGGCACGCTCGGCGAACGGGCTGCGGATATTGTCGCCGGCGGCTGCGATATTGTCTTGCATTGCAATGGCGTGATGGACGAAATGAGGCAGGTGGTGGCCAAGGTGCCGGAGCTTTCTGGCGAAAGCCTGCGGCGAGCCGAGACGGCCGAGGCGGCCTTCCGTCCTGCGGATGCGACGGACGAGCGGGCCGCACGGGCCGAATTCTGGGCTCTGGTGAGCGAGGCCAAGGCATGAGCGGAAGCCCTTGAGGTTTCCGGGAACAGGGGCGGGGATGGCCGTTGACACATCACAGCCTGCCAATCCGTCTGCCATTCCGATGGACAGGCTCTGGCAGGACAGCGACGCCCGCGGCGCAAGCGAGCCGGCGCTCGTCATTGATGTCGGCGGTTTCGAAGGGCCGCTCGATCTGCTCCTGCATCTCGCCCGCACCCAGAAAGTCGATCTGCAGCGCATTTCCGTGCTGGCGCTGGCCGAGCAGTATCTTTTATTTGTCGACAGCGCCCGGCGCGTGCGCATCGAACTTGCCGCCGATTATCTGGTGATGGCGGCCTGGCTCGCCTATCTCAAATCCAAGCTTCTGATCCCGCAGCAGGCTCGCCCGGACGACGGCCCGACAGGCGAGGAAATGGCGGCAACGCTTGCCTTCCGGCTGAAGCGGCTGGAGGCGATGCGCGAAGCGGCGTCCCGTCTCGTCAACCGCAATCGGCTGGGCCGCGACATCTTTGCCCGCGGTGCGCCCGAACATATCGCGGAGCGCAGTGGCACCACCTTCGAGGCGGACCTTTACGATCTCCTCAAGGCCTATGCGAACCTGCGCCAGCGCCAGGCGGTGACCCAGGTGACGATCGAGCGGCGCAAGGTCTGGTCTCTGGTGGAAGCCCGGGAACTCTTGACCACGATGATGGGCGAGATTGGCGACTGGACGGTCCTGCAGCGGTATCTCCTGGACTTCCTTTCGCCGTCCGATCGTGTCACGGCAACGGCGAGTGCCTTTGCCGCATCGCTCGAACTGGTGCGCGAAGGCAAGATCGAGATGCGCCAGGATGGTGCCTTCGGCCCCCTCTACCTTCGGCGCGGGGCCGGACGCCCTCAGGCAGATGACGGCAAGGCCGCTTCTGGCGGACAAGGTGACAAGGAATGAACGGCGTGCCGGTCGAGGATGACGATCTTTTTGCGCAGGACGCGGTGGGCAGTGCGCCAAGCGCAACGGAGCTTGAGGCGGAACGCATTGCGGAAGCGCTGGTGTTTGCCTCGGCAGAGCCTGTTCCGGAAGCCTTTCTCGTTGAGCGCCTGCCGCGCGGGGTCGATGTGAGGGCGATCATGTCCAGGCTCGCGCGCCTTTATGCCGGGCGCGGCGTCAACCTCATCCGAATCGAGGACAAGTGGGCCTTCCGTACGGCAGCCGACCTCTCCTTCGTCTTTCGGCGGGACGAGGGGGAAGCAAAGAAGCTCTCGAGGGCGGCCCTCGAAGTGCTGGCGATCATCGCTTACCACCAGCCGGTCACGCGGGCGGAGATCGAGGATATCCGCGGCGTGCAGACCTCCCGCGGCACGCTGGATGTGCTGATGGAGGCGGGCTGGGTTCGTTTCCGCGGACGCCGGCGCACGCCGGGGCGTCCGGTGACACTCGGCACCACGCCGCGTTTCCTCGATCATTTCGGTCTCGAAGAAATCCGCGACCTGCCGGGACTTGAGGAATTGAAGGGGGCAGGGCTCCTCTCGGGCCGCATCCCGCCGGATTTCCGGGTGCCCTTGCCGACGACTGCCGACGAACTCGGCGAAGACGAGGATCCCATCACCCAGCTCGATCTCGAGGAACTCGGCCTCTTGACACCGGGCGGTGGAGCGGACGAATAGCATCCCGTTTGCCATGGACGGCGCTGCGTGACCCTCGACGTGACGGGATTGCGTCGCAAAGGCGACAAGATAAGGCCTGAAAGCATGACCCCATCCACGCCCGCCCGGGCACCGACCGCCATGCGTCGCACCGCAGGTGTCACCTTCGCCTCCAGCCTCGCCTTCGAGGCAATCGAGCATAGCTATCACGGCAAGGAGACCATTCGTGGCATTGATCTCGATGCAAAGCCCGGCGAGGTCCTGTGCCTTTTAGGGCCATCGGGATCGGGCAAGACCACGCTGTTGCGCATCGCCGCCGGCATCGAGGTGCAGACGGGCGGCCGTGTGCTGATCGATGAGCGCGAAATGGCGGGTCCGAGCATCTTCGTCCCGCCGGAAAAACGGGGCGTCGGGCTGATGTTCCAGGACTATGCGCTGTTTCCGCATCTCTCCGTGGTCGAGAACGTGCGTTTCGGCCTGACGGCCTTGCCCGCGAAAGACGCGGTTGCCGAAGCCATGGTGGCGCTCGAGCGGGTCGGGCTCTCCCATTACGCCGATAAATTTCCCCATGCCCTGTCCGGCGGCGAACAGCAGCGTGTGGCGTTGGCCCGGGCGCTCGCCCCCCGCCCCAATGTTCTTCTGATGGACGAACCGTTCAGCGGCCTTGATTCGCGGCTGAAGGATACAATCCGCGCCGATACGCTGGACGTGCTGCGCCAGACGCGCGCAACGGCGATCGTCGTGACCCATGATGCGGAAGAGGCCATGCGCATGGCCGATCGCATCGCATTGCTCAACAACGGACGCCTGGTGCAGGTCGGCCGCTCGCAGGACCTCTACCGCCGTCCGCAATCATTGTTTGCCGCTGGCTTCTTCTCCGAGATCAATCGTCTGGAGGGGCGGGTGGTCGGCGACCGTGTGACGACGCCGCTCGGGGTCTGTGCCGCTGGCGACCGCAAGGACGGCGAGGATGTGGATGTCGCCGTGCGCATTTCCTCGATTTCGGTCCTGCCGGAGGGTGGTTCGGTCGCGGCCCGCATCCTGACGCGCCGTTTTCTCGGCGTCGTTGAACTGCTGACGCTTGCGGTGGACGGATTGTCGGAACCGCTTCGCGCCCGCATCCGGGCCGACCAGCTTCCGGAAGGTCTCACGGACGTGACCGTAAACGTACAGCCGGACGACATTTTGGTGTTTGAAAAAGATTCCTAAACGTCTTACATCGAACACGACGCGCAATCATGGAGTGGAGTCATGGGTTCTTTTAGTGTTTGGCACTGGCTGATCGTTCTGGTCATCGTGCTCATCTTCTTCGGACGCGGCAAGATCCCGGAACTGATGGGCGACGTCGCAAAGGGCA
Source organism: Allorhizobium pseudoryzae (assembly GCF_011046245.1). NCBI lineage: Bacteria > Pseudomonadati > Pseudomonadota > Alphaproteobacteria > Hyphomicrobiales > Rhizobiaceae > Affinirhizobium > Affinirhizobium pseudoryzae. The sequence continues at coordinate 3,177,658 of NZ_CP049241.1, read as the reverse complement.
TCAAGAGCTTCAAGAAGGGCATGTCCGACGAAGAGACTGCCGATACGACGACGACAAAGACCGTCGATCACAAGCCGGAAGAAACCAAGTAACCTGTTGGTGCCGCACCCGAAACGGTGTGTCTTCCGAGGAGCATAACCTATGCTGGATATCGGCTGGACCGAGCTTCTAGTTGTCGCGGTCGTCTTGATCGTCGTCGTCGGGCCGAAGGACTTGCCGCCGATGCTGCGGGCATTTGGCAAGATGACGGCCAATCTCCGCAAGATGGCAGGCGATTTCCGCACGCAGTTCGATCAGGCGCTGCGGGAAGCTGACATGGACGATGTGCGCCAGACGATCTCTGATGCACAGCGCTTCCACCCGGCCAATGCCATTCGCGAGGCGATCAATCCGCTGCGCGACATGGGCAACGAGATCCGCAACGATCTCCAGAAGGCAACGGCGATGCCGCCTCTGACGGCAACGGAGACCAAGGCCGAAGGCGAGGGGGCATCTGCCTCGTCGCTGGAGGACCTGCTGCCGAAGCCGGAGCTTTCGTTGCCGGACAGCCCGCCTGCGGCCGTGTCCGCAGCGCCCGTCGCGGCACAGGCCTCCGGTTCGGCGCCAGCCACGCCCGCAACAGCCGCTCCGCAACCTGTGGCCGCTTCCGGCACACAGGCGGCGCCTGAGGCGACACCCGCAAGCGGTGATCAGCCGCTTCAGAAAAAGCCGCGCGCCCCGCGCAAGCCGAAGGGCGCCGCTGCTGAAGCTGATGTTGCGGCTTCCGCGCCCAAACCGGCACGGCATAAAACCCGCGCCCTGGCCAAGCCCGAGGAGACTGCCGTCGTTCCGGCCGTCACCGCCAAGCCCGCGACCCGCGCCCGCAAGAAGCCGGCGACCCCCAAGGATAACGCATGACCGGCGAAATCGAAGACAAGCCCCAGCCGCTCATCGAGCATCTGATCGAGCTGCGCACGCGGTTGATCTGGTCGCTGGCGGCGTTTTTTGTGGCCTTCCTGGTCTGCTTCTTCTTTGCCAAGCAGTTGTTCAACCTGCTCGTCGTCCCCTACAAGTGGGCGGTGGTCTGGGCCGGGCTCGATCTCGCGAAATCCGAGCTGATCTACACGGCGCCGCAGGAATTCTTCTTCACGCAGGTGAAGGTTGCAATGTTCGGTGCGCTGGTCATCGCGTTCCCGATCATCGCCTCGCAGCTCTACAAGTTCGTGGCGCCCGGCCTCTACAAAAACGAACGCGCGGCCTTCCTGCCGTTCCTGATCGCCTCGCCCGTGCTTTTCCTGCTCGGCGGCGCGCTCGTCTACTTCTTCTTTACGCCGATGGTGATGTGGTTCTTCCTCGCCATGCAGCAGGCGCCGGGGGAAGGTGAAGTTGCGATCTCGCTGATGCCGAAGGTGTCGGAATATCTGTCGCTGATCATGACGCTGGTGATGTCCTTCGGCCTGGTCTTCCAGTTGCCGGTCGTCACCACGCTTCTGGCAAGGGTCGGTATTCTCAGCAGCGACTGGCTGCGCGAGAAGCGGAAATATGCGATCGTCATCGCTTTCGTGGTCGCCGCCGTCCTGACGCCGCCCGATCCGATGTCTCAGATCGGCCTTGCGCTGCCGACCATCCTTCTCTACGAGATTTCCATCTACGCTGCCCGACTCGTGGAGCGCAAACGTGCGACCGAAGAGGCCGCCGTTGAGGCCGAAGCCGGTTCATCCGTGGCGAATCCGGACCAGACGTAGCATTCGTTCCGGCAGAACCGGGTTCTGGGTCGGGACATCAATCTTTCGGCCGCCGGTTCTCTCTGCGGCCCAACGCAGGCAATCTGGAACGACGATGCTGGATATCAAGTGGATACGTGAAAACCCCGCGGCTCTCGATGCGGCGCTCACCAAGCGGGGCGCCGAGCCTCAGGCCGAGGCCATCATTCAGCTCGACGAGACCCGCCGCGCCGTCATCCAGACGCTGCAGGATATGCAGTCCCGCCGCAACGCCGCGTCCAAAGAAATCGGCGCGGCCATGGCGCAGAAGAATACCGAGCTGGCCGACAAGCTGAAGGCGGAAGTGGCGAGCCTCAAGGACACCATGCCGGCCATCGAACAGCAGGAGCGCGAGGCGATTGCCGCCCTCGATGACGTGCTGTCGCGCATTCCCAACATTCCGCTCGATGATGTGCCGACCGGCAAGGACGAGCACGACAACGTGGTTGCCCGCGTCGTCGGCGAAAAGCCGCGCTGGAACCATCCGGCCAAGGAGCATTTCGAGATCGGCGAAGCGCTCGGCATGATGGATTTCGACCGGGCGTCGAAACTGTCCGGCTCGCGCTTTACGGTGCTGACGGGGCAACTCGCCAAGCTTGAGCGTGCGATCGGCCAGTTCATGATCGATCTCCACACGACGGAGCATGGGTATACCGAGGTCTCCTCGCCGCTGATGGTGCGCGATGAGGCCATGTACGGCACCGGCCAGTTGCCGAAATTCGCCGAGGACCTGTTCAAGACCACCGATGGCCGCTGGCTGATCCCGACGGCGGAAGTGACGCTGACCAACCTCGTCTCCCAGGAAATTCTGGACGAGGAAAAGCTGCCGCTGCGCTTTACGGCGCTGACGCCGTCCTTCCGGTCGGAAGCAGGCTCTGCCGGCCGCGATACGCGCGGCATGCTGCGCCAGCACCAGTTCTGGAAGTGCGAACTGGTCTCGATCACCGATGCGGAAAGCTCGATTGCCGAACATGAGCGGATGACGGCCTGTGCCGAGGAGGTGCTGAAGCGCCTTGGCCTGCATTTCCGCACCATGACTCTCTGCACCGGCGACATGGGGTTTGGCGCCCGCAAGACCTATGACCTCGAAGTCTGGCTGCCGGGGCAGAACACCTACCGCGAAATCTCGTCCTGCTCCGTCTGCGGCGATTTCCAGGCGCGGCGCATGAATGCCCGTTACCGCGTCAAGGACGAAAAGGCGCCACGTTTCGTGCATACGCTGAACGGCTCCGGCACCGCCGTCGGTCGCTGCCTGATCGCGGTGCTCGAAAATTATCTGAACGAAGACGGTTCCGTCACCGTGCCGGAGGTTCTGCTGCCCTATATGGGAGGTCTGACCAAGATCGAACGGAGCGCGTGAGGACCGATGCGGATTCTGCTGACCAATGATGATGGCATTCACGCCGAGGGCCTCGCGGTGCTTGAGCGTGTTGCCCGAACCCTGAGCGACGATGTCTGGATCGTCGCTCCGGAGGCCGACCAGAGCGGCCTTGCCCACTCCCTGACGCTGTCGGAGCCGCTGCGGCTGCGGCAGGTTTCGGACAAGCACTTTGCGGTGCGTGGCACGCCGACCGATTGCGTCATCATGGGCATCCGGCACGTGCTGGATCTGAAACCCGACCTGATCCTCTCCGGCATCAATGCCGGTTCCAACATTGCCGACGACGTCACCTATTCCGGCACGATTGCCGGGGCGATCGAAGGAACGATCCAGGGGGTGCGGTCGCTCGCGCTGAGCCAGGCGGTCTCCTATGCGGACGGCAAACGCAGCATTCCCTGGGATGTGGCCGAGACCCACGCGCCGGCGCTGATCCGCCGCCTGATGAAGACGGAGCTTCCCGCCGGCACCTTCCTTAATCTCAACTTCCCGGCCTGCGCAGTCGATGCCGTCGAGGGAACCGATGTGACGGCGCAGGGCAAAACGGATTTCGCGCTGGTCGTCGATGAGCGCCAGGATGGCCGCGGCAATCCCTATTTCTGGCTGCGCTTCGGCGATCGCAGCGGCCAGTTCGCGGCCGGCACCGACATTCATGCCGTGCGCGCCAACCGCATTTCCGTGACGCCCCTGAAACTGGACCTCACCGATCACGCCGCGATCGATGCCGTTGCCCATGCGCTGGGAGAGCCTGCTTGAAATCAGGCATGATCGAGAAGGAAGGGTTTGCCGCGCTCGTGCTTCGGCTGCGGGGCGAGGGGCTGACGGATCTCGACCTTCTGACGGCGACCGAACAGACTCCACGGTCGCACTTCGTGCCGCCGCAGTTCTCCGCGGATGCCTATTCCAGCCGAACCATCCCGATCGATTGCGGGTCCTTCATGGAAGGGGCCGATCTCGCGGTGCGGATTCTTGCGCGCCTCCAGGTGAAGCCCGGCCATCGCGTGCTCGAAATTGGCACAGGCAGCGGCTTCATGACCGCGGTCATGGGCCGGATTGCCGAGCGCGTATTGTCGGTCGAGCGCTACCGGACGCTGGTCGCGGGAGCCCAGGGCCGCATGGATGCGCTCGGGCTACGCAACATCATCATCCGCCAGGCGGATGGGAGCAACGGCATGCCGGGTGAGGGGACGTTCGACCGCATCCTGGTCACCGCCGCCTTCTCCACCATGCCGCGATTCTATGCCGAGCAGCTGGTGCATGGCGGCTCCATGGTGGCACCTCTCCTCTTGGAGAACGAGACCTGCATGATGGTGCGGCTGACCAAGACCGGCAGCCGTTTCGAGCGCGAGGATCTGTTTCCCGTTCCCTACCTGCCGCTGGTTTCGCACATGGCGGCGCATTTGTGATCGCCGCTGTCCTGCGTGGGCTCATGGTTAGCGATTTGCGAAGAAAATGACGCAATCCGCTGCGTCTTAACCGGGCGGTAAGACTAACGCGCTTTAATGACTCGTACTTTGGTTGCGTCGTGTAGGTCGAGTCATGCGTGTGAACAGTTCATCGAAAATGAAGAAGTCAGCCGTACGCATTGCCGTGGCGGCTTTGCTGGCCAGTACCGTCGCTGGTTGCAGTTCGGATGCGACGCGCTTTGGCGGACTTTTCTCCGATCATGATAATCTGACGACCGCCTCCATCCCGCAGCGGCAGGGGCTTGGCGCGTATGGGCGTGCGCCTGTGCCGACGGAGGATGTCGGAAACGCGGTCAATACCGATTACCCGTCGCGGGGCGCCGCCATGGCGCAATCCTATCCTCAGGCAAGCCCGGCACCCAGCTATCCGACCGCTGCGCAAACCTCGCCGGCCCGGTCCGCTGTGGCGCCTGTCTCCGTCCAGCGCGCATCGCTTGCGGCGCCCGGTGCAGCCCCGGTCGCGCCAAGCCGTGATCCGCAGTCCCGCGCCGAAGCCCTTTCGCAGCCGATGCCGGCTCCCGCAGCCCAGCAGACGGCCGCCGTGGTTCGGCCGGCCGTCGTCAATCCCGACAAGGTCACGACCGGTTCCACCGGTGCGACCGGCTGGTCGACGGCCAATGCGCCGAAGGTGACACTGCGCCCCGGTGAGACGGCGGCCACTCTTTCGGCTCGTTATGGCGTGCCGGAACGGGAAATACTGCGCGCCAATGGCGGTGCGCTGACCCCCGGCCAGATCGCCGTCATCCCCACCTATGCTGGCGGCAACAGAGCCCGCAGTGCGGCAGGCGATGTGGATCTGTCGAAGACCAACGACCGGCCGGTTCCGGCCCAGCCGCAGCAGGACAAGGTCGCCATGCTGCCGACACCGGCCGTGCGCGACAAGTCGCATCCGGAAGCCGCAAAGGTCGTGCCGCCCGCAGGCGGACCGAAGCCGGACGGCACCGCCACCTATACCGTCAAGGCCGGCGATACGCTTGCCAAGATCGCCCGCGAAACCCGGACGCCGATCGATCAGCTGAAGGCCGCGAACGGCATCAAGGACGGCAATATCCGCATTGGCCAGACCCTGAAGGTTGGCTCGCCCGTGGGTGACGACGTCAAGACCGCCTCCATTCCGCAGACGGCACCGGCGGCACCGGCAGCCCAGCCGAAGGCGGAACAGGTTGCGGTAAAACCCAACACGCCGGCTCCCGCCGCGGCCGAAAAACCGTCGGCCCAGACCTCCAGCCTGACGGATGTCGAAAAGAAGTCCGACGTGAATGTCGCCGCTCCGTCCGCCACGGGCATCGGCAAGTATCGCTGGCCGGTCACCGGTGCGGTGATTGCCTCCTACGGCCAGAACGTCGAAGGCAGCCGCAATGACGGCATCAACATTTCGGTTCCGGAAGGCACGCCGATCAAGGCTGCGGAAAACGGCGTGGTCATTTACGCTGGAAACGGCCTGAAGCAGCTCGGCAACACCGTGCTCGTGCGCCACGACGACGGCAAGGTCACGGTTTACGGCCATGCCGCCAACATTTCCGTCACCCGCGGCCAGAAGGTCCAGCGCGGCCAGACGATTGCGACCTCCGGCATGAGCGGTGATGCCAAGCGCCCGCAGGTGCATTTCGAGGTGCGCAAGGACGCAACGCCGGTCAACCCGATGACCTTCCTCGAATAGTCGGCGCCTTCAGCGCCGCCCGTCAGAGATCACGTTCCTCGATTTGTAGTGCGTATGGGGAATGCGAAAGAGCCCGGTCCATGTGCCGGGCTCTTTTGTATTCTGCTTATCGTCCGTTCAGTCTCGTGAGAGAGGCTTGCGCAGGCGCCCCGCGAGATCCTGGATATATTGCCAGGCCACACGCCCGGACCGCCCGCCACGGGTGGTTGCCCATTCCAGCGCTTCGCGATGCAACTGCTCCCGGGTGAGGCCGAGGGTGAAATGTTCGGCGTAACCATCGATCATCGCCAGATAATCATCCTGGTTGCACTTGTAGAAGCCGAGCCACAGCCCGAATCGATCCGAGAGAGAGACCTTTTCCTCGACCGCTTCCGACGGATTGATTGCCGTCGATTGCTCGTTCTCCATCATGGTGCGCGGCAGGAGGTGGCGCCGGTTGGATGTCGCATAGAACAGCACATTGTCCGGACGCCCCTCGATCCCGCCGTCAAGCGCTGCCTTCAGCGACTTGTAGTCCGTGTCATCGTGGTCGAAGGACAGGTCGTCACAGAAGACGATCGTCCGGCAGTCGGAGGCTTTGAGAATATCGAGCAGGCCGGGCAGGGTGCCGATCTCCTCACGGTGCACCTCGACGAGTTTCAGCTTTGCACCGGTCGCGGCGCGCACGTCGGCATGCACGGCCTTGACGAGGGAGGACTTGCCCATGCCGCGTGCGCCCCACAGGAGAACATTGTTGGCGGCAAAACCTTCGGCAAAGCGCAACGTGTTTTCGTGCAGGATGTCGCGAACGTGATCGACGCCGCGGATCAGCGTGAGCGCCACCCGGTTCGGTTTCGCCACGGGCTGCAGGAAGCGGTTTGCCGGCACCCAGACGAAACAATCGGCGGCGTCGAGGTCATTATGCGCGGGTGCAGGGCCTGCCAGACGCTCGACGGCGTCAGTCAGACGGCGCACTTCGGCCAGCAGCAGGGCGGTTGTATCGACGGTCATCATCTTCTCCCGCGTGCGGCGGCCCGTGCCGCCTCCGTTTTTCTGCCGCCTAGCATGGCCTTTTGCCAATCGAAAGGGTAAGACGCCGCAAATCGGTACGCTCGCGGCCGAGTGTCTGTTGCATTCCGACCGTTCGCAATTATATTCCGGCGGCTTGAAACGGGGGCTGCCTCCGTAACCGCAATCTCTGGGAGTTCTCGATGTTCATTACTGAAGCATTCGCCCAAACCGAGGGTGCAGCACCGTCTGCCTTCGGCTCCGGCCTGGAAATGCTTTTCCTTTTCGCCCCTCTGATGGTGGTCTGGTACTTCTTCCTCATCCGGCCGCAGCGCCAGCAGATGAAGAAGCGTCAGGAAACGCTCTCGAACATCCGTCGTGGTGATCAGGTCGTGCTCGGCGGCGGTATTACCGGCAAGGTCGCCAAGGTCATCGATGACTCCGAACTCGACGTCGAGATCGCCGAAGGCGTGAAGGTTCGCGTGCTGCGCACCTATGTGGCCGAGGTTCGCGTCAAGGGCGAGCCGGTCAAGACCGAAGCCGCCAAGTCTTAAGGTCCGGCGCCGCCCAACAGGCGGCGCTTTGAGATCACGCCAGGTATCGAGAGCGAAATGCTATACTTCTCCCGCTGGAAAACCCTATTCATCTGGTTCGTCATCGCCGTTGGCGCCATCGTCGCGGCACCGAACATTCTCAGCAATGAGCAGTTGGCAAAGCTCCCTGGTTGGTTCCCCGCCAAGAAGGTCACGCTCGGGCTTGATCTTCAGGGCGGCTCGCACATCATGCTCAAGCTCGAGCGTGCGGACATCATCAAGGAACGCCTGGAAACCGTGGTTGGCGACGTGCGCAACACGCTGCGCGAAGCCAATGTCCGTTATACCGGCCTGAGCGGCACGGGCCAGCAGATCCAGGTGCGGATCACCGATCCTGCCCAGGTCGAGGCCGCGAAGCAGGCGCTCAATCCGCTGCTGCAGCCGGTTTCGGCCGGCACCTTCGGCGGCACGGTGACGGAAGTCTCCCTCTCTGACGAGGGCAACGGCCTGTTGCAGTTGACGCTGACGGATGCCGGTATCGGTTACCGTGTGTCGTCCGCGCTGACGCAGTCGATCGAAGTCGTGCGTCGTCGTGTCGATGAACTCGGCACCACCGAGCCGCTGATCCAGCGTCAGGGCGACGACCGCATCATCGTTCAGGTGCCGGGCCTGCAGGATCCGCAGCGTTTGAAGGCGCTGCTGAACCAGACGGCAAAGCTGACATTCCACATGGTGGATTCGTCGATGCCGGTGCAGGAGGCGCTGAACGGACGTCCGCCGGCCAGCTCCGAAATCATGTACTCGATGGACGATCCGCCGGTTCCCTACCTGATCGAGCGCCGGGCGCTCGTGTCGGGTGAAAGTCTCGTCGATGCGCAGGCGAGCTTCAACCAGCAGACCAACGAACCGGTCGTGACATTCCGCTTCGACAGCCGCGGTGCGCAGCGTTTTGCCCAGGCGACGCAGCAGAATGTAGGGCGTCCCTTTGCCATCGTTCTCGACAATCAGGTCATTTCGGCCCCGGTGATCCGTGAGCCGATCGTGGGTGGGTCGGGTCAGATTTCCGGCAACTTCACTGTCCAGTCCGCCAATGATCTTGCAGTGCTTCTGCGCGCCGGTGCGCTGCCGGCCACGCTGACGGTGGTGGAAGAACGGACGGTCGGTCCGGGCCTTGGTGCGGACTCGATCCGGGCGGGTGTCGTTGCCAGCATCATCGGCGCCGTCGCCGTTGCCGGCTTCATGTTCGCCTTCTACGGCTTCTTCGGCCTGCTCGCCAACCTGGCGCTCGCCGTGAACATCGTCCTCATTCTCGCGACGTTGACCCTGATCGGCTCGACCCTGACGCTGCCCGGGATTGCCGGTATCGTGCTGACGATGGGGATGGCGGTCGATTCCAACGTCCTTATCTACGAGCGTATCCGCGAAGAGGTGAAGTCGGGCCGTTCGCTGCTGCCCTCTATCGACAGCGGCTTCAAGCGGGCCTTTGCGACGATTATCGATGCCAACCTGACGACCCTGATCGCCGCCGTTGTGCTGTTTTACTTAGGGTCCGGCCCGGTCCGCGGTTTTGCCGTGACACTCGCCGTCGGTATCGTCACCACCGTCTTCACGGCCTTTACCTTCACCAGTTGGATGTTCTCGCTGTGGGTCAAGCGCGCCAAGCCGAAGCAACTGCCGAAGGGCATCCGCACCGGGATCTTTGATGGACGCGGCCTGCCGTTCATGTCGATCCGCAAGTACAATTTCTTGGCGGCGGCGGCTCTGTCGATCGCGTCGGTTGTTGGTTTTGCGTCGGTCGGCATGAACCTCGGCATCGATTTCCGTGGTGGCTCGATCATCGAGTTGAAGTCGCGCGAGGGTGACGCCAACATTGCCGACATTCGTTCGCGTCTCGACCAGCTCAATCTCGGCGATGTCCAGGCCCAGGGTTTCGGGTCGCCCCAGGAAGTGCTCGTGCGCGTGCAGGCGCAGGGCGGGGGCGAAAATGCCGAGCAGTCAGCGCTGGAGCGGATCCGCAATGATCTGGAGCAGGATTACGAATTCCGCCGCGTTGAAGTGGTGGGGCCGGCCGTTTCGAGCGAGCTGACCTATTCGGCAACGTTTGGCGTTGGCGTCGCGCTGCTGTTTATCCTGGTCTATATCTGGATTCGCTTCGAGTGGCAGTTTGCCGTGGGTGCGATCATCGCGACCATGCACGACGTGATCCTGACGATCGGGATCTTCGTGCTGACGGGGATCGAGTTCAACCTGACAAGTATCGCGGCCATTCTGACGATCGTCGGCTATTCGCTGAACGATACGGTCGTCGTCTATGACCGAATGCGCGAGAACCTCAGGCGCTACAAGAAGATGCCGCTGACGGAACTGATCGACATCTCGATCAACCAGACGCTGTCGCGAACCGTGTTGACCGGCCTGACGACGATGATTGCGCTGGGTGCGCTCTACATCTTCGGCGGCGAAGTCATTCGTTCCTTCACCTTCGCCATGCTGTTCGGCGTGGCCGTCGGTACCTTCTCGTCCATCTACATTGCCGCCCCGGTTCTGATCGCCTTCAAGCTGCGCACCGATACCTTCGACAAGGAAGAGGACAAGGCCAAGAAGGGTGCGGCTTTGCCTGACGGCAAGCCGAGCGCTTGATCGTGGCTCGCCCGACCCATATCCGGGACGCGCATTTTCCAGGACGCGTCCCGATTGATACCTATGGCGATGGCGGCTTCCGGTTTGCCGACATGTCGCATCGCGGCTCCCTGCTGCTCTTGCCGAGCGGCGTTTACGGCTGGGATCTGACCGAAGGCGATGCGCTGACGGTGGAAGCCTTCCAGCGGGTGCTGGACGAGGCAGGCGAGATCGAGTTTCTGCTGGTCGGCACGGGCAAGGACATCCGCCCGCTGCCCGCAGCACTGAAGGCGGCCATGCGCAGCCGCGGAATATCGTCGGACCCCATGGGAACCGGAGCGGCTGTCCGCACGTACAATATCATGCTGGGAGAATCGCGGCCGGTGGCTGCGGCTCTCATCGCCGTCTGATCGTGACAGAAGCGGAGAAGGATGCCGTGACGGCAGGTGCCGCAGACCATTGGGACATCTGCCTTTCGACGTTGCGGGAGACCGACCGCGACCGTTATCTCGCCTGTCTTCTGTCGCCGGCGGACATGCGCGGCCCGCTTGCCGCACTCTATGCCTTCCACGCCGAAATCGCCCGCATCCGCGACGTGATCCACCAGCCTTTGGCCGGCGAAATCCGTCTGCAGTGGTGGCGCGACCTCCTCTCCGGCACGGCGGAGGGCGAATCGAACGCCAATCCGATTGCCGCCGGTCTGCTTGCCACCATCGACACCTATCGTCTGCCGCGCGACGTGCTGGCCAACATGACCGAGGCGCGCATCTTCGATCTCTATGACGATCCGATGCCGGATCGCAACGCGCTGGAAGGCTATGCCGGTGAGACGGCAGCCGCGTTGATCCAGCTAGCCGGTCTTGTTCTGGACGCGCCAGCGGCCATGCAGCAAGCGGAGACGGCCGGTCATGCGGGCGTCGCCCAGGCAATTGCCGGGATCCTGCTATTGCTGCCGCTGCATCGCAAGCGCGGGCAGGTCTATCTGCCGCTCGATATCTTGTCCGCCACGGGACTGGACCGCGATACGTTTCTGGCGGAACCCGAAGGCCCGCAGCATCGGGCGGCGATCGAGGCGTTTGCCGGGCTTGGTCTCGACCATCTGTCGAAAGCGAAGCGGGCAGGCGGCATTCCTGCCGCTCTCCTGTCGGCCTTCCTGCCGGTGGCAATTGCCGAACCGGTTCTGCAGGCGGCCGCCCGTGCGCCGGAGAAGGCGCTCCGTGGAACCTTGCAAGCGCCGCAATGGCGCCGGCAGTTGCGCATGCTGCGCACCCTTGCCCTCAAGCGTCTCTAGGCCCATTTCTCCAGAGTCACATTCGCGCAAGCCTCACGCGATAATGAGCAGGCGCGAAGGTTAGAAAAAGGGTGATCTGGTGAGCCTTGTCGTATGGTCGATCATTGCCGTGCTGGTCGTTGCAACGGGCTACTATGCCACGCGCATGAGCAAGGATCGCGATGAGCTCGACCGCCACGATGCGGGGCTCGCCATCATCGAGTTCGGCCGCGCCTATCCGACGGAAGCCATCCGCAGCCTGCATGTCACCGAAAGCGGCAATGCGGTCTTCGTGCGTCTTTACGATAACAAGGCCGGCTTCATGCGCAATTACGGTGCGCATTATGCCTGCCATCTGATCGAGCCCGGCCGCGTCCGGGTCATGCCGCTGGGCAACGGCCGCGGCTTTCATGTGGATTTTCTCGACGCATCGACCCAGAGCGGCGACTACGTGTTTTCATCCGCGGCGGAAGCCGCGGAAGTGTCGCTCTGGCTGCTCGGCAACTATATCGGCCCGGACGAACGCCACCTACTCGGCGGCGCTCACACCGAGCTCGGCGACGGTCGCGTCTGACTCGTCCGCGAATGTGGGTGCCGGCACGCCCAGCCATCCTGCACAGTCCGTCAGCGCCCGGCGTGACAGAAGCTTGCGCTTCATCGCCGTCTTGTCCTTGCCGCGAAAGCGCTTGACGCCTTCCGGCTTGACGATGGAGCCTGGCGCCAGCTCCGGAAACAGGCCGAAATTGACGTTCATCGGCTGGAACGAGCGTTTGCCCGGTTCGTCGTCGGAGACGAGGTGGCCGCCGGTGATATGGTTGAGCAGAGAACCGAGCGCTGTCGTCGCCGGCGGCAGCGAAGGGGTCTCTCCGCGCGCATCGGCAGCGGCGAACCGGCCGGCCAGGAGGCCGATGGCGGCACTTTCGACATAGCCCTCGCAGCCGGTGATCTGTCCGGCAAACCGGAGCGCCGGCCGCGATTTCAGCCTGAGGCTCTGGTCAAGCAGCGTCGGGGAGTGAATATAGGTGTTGCGGTGCAGGCCGCCGAGACGGGCAAATTCGGCATTCTCAAGCCCCGGGATCATCCGGAAGATTTCCGCCTGCGCGCCGTATTTCAGCTTCGTCTGGAAACCCACCATGTTGTAGAGCGTGCCGAGCGCATTGTCCTGGCGAAGCTGCACGACCGCATAGGCTTTCACGGTCGGGTTATGGGCATTCGTGAGCCCCATCGGCTTCATCGGGCCGTGGCGCAGCGTCTCGCGACCACGCTCGGCCATCACTTCGATCGGCAGGCAGCCGTCGAAATAGGGCGTGCCTTCCCATTCCTTGAAGCCGACGGTGTCGCCGGCAATCAGTGCATCGACGAAGGCGTCATACTGCGCCTTGTCGAGCGGGCAGTTGATATAGTCCTTGCCGTTGCCGCCGGGGCCGACCTTGTCATAACGCGACTGGTACCAGCAGATATCCATGTTGATGGAGTCGCGGTGCACGATCGGCGCAATCGCATCGAAGAAGGCAAGCGAATCCTCGCCCGTTTCCGCCTGGATCGCAGCGGCGAGCGATGCGGAGGTGAGCGGCCCGGTGGACAGGATCGTCAGGCCCCAATCCGCCGGCGGCAGGCCCTGCACTTCCTCGCGAACGACGGTGATCAGCGGATGGGCCTGGAGGGCCTGTGTGACGGCCTCGGAAAAACCGTCGCGGTCGACCGCCAGCGCACCGCCGGCTGGAACCTGATGACGATCGGCGCAGGCCATGATCAGCGAGCCTGCCAGTCGCATCTCCGCATGGATGACGCCAACCGCATTGGCCGTTGCATCGTCGGAGCGGAAGGAGTTCGAGCAGACGAGTTCGGCCAGGCCATCGGTCTTGTGCGCATCCGTGCCGCGCACGCCGCGCATCTCGTGCAGGATAACGGGGGTGCCGGCTTCTGCCAGCTGCCAGGCGGCTTCGGAGCCGGCAAGGCCGCCGCCGACCACGTGAACGGGTTTTGAAGAGATCTGTGTCATGGGCCGGCTCAATACCATGAGCCGGCCCGGCATCCAACATCAAAGGCGTTTCTGCAACCGGTTCAGCCCGATTGCTGCGCAGCAGCGAGCGCCTCATTTAGTTCCGCCGCGCGACGATGACCCGGTCGCTGCATCAGGCTTGCCACATAAGCTTGGAAGGCGGGGCGCTTTTCGAGCATGCCGAACTGCATACCCCACATCAGATGCGAACCGACATAAACATCCGCGCCGGTGAACCGGTCGCCGGCAATGTAGGCCGTCTTCGAGAGGGCGGTTTCGATTGTATCGATCACCTTCTCATAACTGCCGTAACCGACCATGCCGCGTTTGTCGTCCGGGATGACGACGCCGAGGCTGCGGTTGGTGACGGCGGCTTCCAGCGGACCCGCGGCAAAAAACATCCAGCGGTAATAGGCGGCGCGCTCCGCTTCGGTCTTCGGTGCGAGATTTGCCTCCGGAAACACGTCGGCAAGATAGGCGATAATCGCGGCGCATTCCGTCACCACGTTGTCGCCGTGCTGCAGGGCAGGGACCTTGCCCATGGGATTGATCGCGAGATAATCGGGGCTCTTCATCTGCGGCCCGTAGGCGACGACCTTCACCTCGTAGGGAACGCCAACTTCTTCCAGCATCCAGCGGGCGATACGGCCGCGCGACATGGGGTTCGTGTAAAGCACCAGCGATGTCATGTTGTCCTCCAGAATGTTCTTTTTATGTTCTTATGATGGCGCGATCGCGCGCGAATGACAAGAGACAAGTCGCCAAAGAAAAACCCGGCCGCGAGGGCGACCGGGTTTCCATGTTTCATCGCAGTGGATGGGCTCAGGCGCCCATGGCCTTCTGCAGGTTCTCGTCGATCTTGTCGAGGAAGGCGGTGGTGGAGAGCCACGGCTGATCGGGGCCGATCAGGAGCGCCAGATCCTTCGTCATGAAGCCATCTTCGACGGTTGCGACGCAGACGGTTTCGAGCGTCGCTGCGAACTTGGCAAGGTCTGCATTGTCGTCAAGCTTGGCGCGGTGTGCGAGGCCGCGGGTCCAGGCGAAGATCGAGGCGATCGAGTTCGTCGAGGTTTCCTGGCCCTTCTGGTGCTGGCGGTAGTGACGGGTCACCGTGCCGTGCGCGGCTTCGGCTTCGACCGTCTTGCCGTCCGGCGTCAGAAGAACCGAGGTCATCAGGCCGAGCGAACCAAAGCCCTGTGCAACCGTGTCGGACTGGACGTCGCCGTCGTAGTTCTTGCACGCCCAGACGTAGCCACCGGACCACTTCAGCGCGGAAGCGACCATGTCGTCGATCAGGCGGTGTTCGTAGGTGATGCCGGCATCCTTGAACTGGTCCTTGAACTCGGCCTCATAGACTTCCTCGAAGATGTCCTTGAAGCGGCCGTCATAGGCCTTCAGGATGGTGTTCTTGGTCGAGAGATAGACCGGCCACTTGCGCATCAGGCCGTACATCATCGAGGCGCGGGCGAATTCGCGGATCGATTCGTCCAAGTTGTACATGGCCATGGCCACGCCGGCGCCGGGGGCGTCGAAGACTTCCTTCTCGATCACCTGGCCGTCTTCGCCGACGAACTTGATGGTCAGCTTGCCCTTGCCCGGGAACTTGAAGTCGGTGGCGCGGTACTGGTCACCGAAGGCGTGGCGGCCAACGACGATCGGCTGCGTCCAGCCGGGAACCAGGCGCGGAACGTTCTTGCAGATGATCGGCTCGCGGAAGATGACGCCGCCGAGGATGTTGCGGATCGTGCCGTTCGGGCTCTTCCACATCTGCTTGAGGTTGAATTCCTTCACGCGCGCTTCGTCCGGCGTGATCGTGGCGCACTTGATGCCGACGCCGTACTTCTTGATGGCGTTGGCGGCGTCGATCGTCACCTGGTCGTTGGTCGCGTCGCGGTTCTCGACGGAAAGGTCGTAATAATCGATGTCGAGGTCGAGATACGGATGGATCAGCTTGTCCTTGATAAGCTGCCAGATGATGCGCGTCATTTCATCGCCGTCGAGATCGGCGACTGGGTTGGCGACCTTGATCTTCTTCATGTATCTGCCTCTTGCATGGGCGGGGGCCATAAGCCCCCGGTAGGGTGGACGGAAGTCCCGAGCGCTATAGCATTGCCGTGAGAGAACGCAAAGGCGTGTTGCCAGATTTGCCATTGCCAAACCGCTTGCGGCGGATAATCTCAGCCTTCAACTCAACAAGGATTCTTCATCCGCCATGCGCCGTCTCCTGCGCCCCATGCCGCTCGCCCTCGGGCTTGCTCTTTTCGCCGCGGCCACATCCGCTGCCGATGTCACTGCTCCGGTCAAACAGGTCATGGACATGACCAAATACAACTGGGGCACGGTGGATGCCGAATGGAAGTACATCTTCGATCCGGCACCGCTGACTGGCCTTTACAGCAAGCGCTTCCAGGCGGCCTACAAGGAGGCGGCCAAACATCCGGCCTATGACACGGAAAACAACGAACCCGGCGATCCCTTCGGCTATGACGTCGTCACCAATTCGCAGGATGGCTGCCCGCTGGAAGACATCAAGATCGTGCCGGGCGCCGTCAAGGACGGCATGACGGATGTCACCGTCACCTTCAAGATGTGGACCTGCATCGACGAGCCTCAGATCAAGAACTCCGTCTCGGAGGTTCATTTCGACGTGCTGGTCGAGGACGGAAAGCCGGTCATCGACGATATCCATCGTGTCGCCGATGGCGAGCGCGATTCGGTGCTGGCGGAGATGCAGGCGATCGCCAAGGGCGGGCAGTAAGGCGCCACGGGCGGGGGTGCGCTTGGCGTCCCATCGATGATCCATCAGAATGAGCAAAGGGGGAAACATGCTCATGAAATGCCTCAGCCTTGCCGCCCTGATGCTGGCGACGGCGCAGCCCGTCCTTGCCAACGAACCGCTCGATCCGGTCAAGGCAGTCATGGAAGTGGCAGCCAAGGGCAAGGCGGAGTATTTCGACCCGGATTCCCTGATGGCGCTCTACAGCGTCGCCTTTACCCGCGATCTCGTCGCCGCCGTGCTGAAGATGAAGGCGAACGACGAACAGATGTTCTTGGACTTCGAGCCGGTGATCGGCGGGCAGGACCATTGCCCCGTCAAGAATGTCAGCTACAAGCCTGGCCCGCAGAAGGGCAACCGCCTGACGGTGCGCGTCGAGTTCAGCGCCTTCCAGTGCATGGGCAACAAGGCAAAATCCAAGGTCGATTTCGATCTCGTGCAGGAAGGCGTCGGTGACCCGGCGCCCTGGTATTTTGTCGATGACATCCGCCACATCGGCGAGGATGGCAAGACGGCACTTTCCCTGCGCCAGCAGTTCAAGGCGCTTGCCGCGAATTGAGACTGTGCGTGATGTGCCACGGCAAGCTTTGATTTTTGCCGGTGCCTGTGCCAGTGAGGCCCGCAAAACTCATGTCCGCAAGACCGCAGGTAAAGATCATGGCAGGAACCAACAGCGATCGCGAACTTCTGGCCGAAGGCCCGGCGATTATTCTGGTCGAGCCGCAGCTCGGGGAGAATATCGGCATGGTGGCCCGCGCCATGGCGAACTTCGGTCTCGCGGAACTGCGTCTCGTTAACCCGCGCGATGGCTGGCCGAGCGAAAAGGCGCAGGCCGCCGCCGCGAAGGCCGATCACGTGATCGAGCGAACCAAGGTCTTCGCCACGCTGGAGGAAGCGCTGACGGATCTCAACTTCGTCTATGCCACCACCGCCCGTCAGCGCGACGGTTTCAAGCCGGTGCGCTCGCCGGTGACGGCCGCCGAAACCTTGCGCCAGCGCTTCGCCGCCGGTGAGCGGACCGGCATTCTGTTCGGTCGTGAGCGCTGGGGCCTCACCAACGAAGAGGTGGCGCTGGCCGACGAGATCGTCACCTTTCCGGTCAACCCCGCCTTTGCCTCGCTCAACATCGCCCAGGCCGTGCTGCTGATGTCCTATGAGTGGATGAAGAGCGGCATGGAGGATGAGGCCGCGACACCCTTCCAGGCGGTGGACCAGAAACCGGCGACGAAGGAACAGCTCTTCGGTTTCTTCGAACAGATCGAGGAGGCGCTGGATGCCCGCAATTATTTCCATCCGCCCACAAAAGTGCCGAAGATGATCGACAATCTCCGCGCCGTCCTTTCCCGGCCGGGTTTCACCGAACCGGAAATCAGCGTGCTGCGCGGCGTGATCTCCTCGCTCGATCAGTTCCAGCGCCGCTGGCCGAGGGGGCGCAAGCCACAAGCCGAGGACACGGGGGACGATGGGCATGGAAACGGCGGGCATGGAAGCGACGGCAAAAGCTGATCTGAAGCCGGTCTTGGTCTTCGATTCCGGCATCGGCGGCTTGACGGTGCTGCGGGAGGCGCGTGTGCTGATGCCCGAGCGCGGTTTCATCTATGTGGCCGATGATGCCGGTTTCCCCTATGGCGGCTGGGAGGAGGAGGCGCTGAAGGCGCGCATTCTCGCGCTGTTTGCCAATCTTCTGCAGCGATACGCGCCGGAAATCTGCATCATCGCCTGCAATACGGCCTTCACGCTCGCAGGCGCCGACCTGCGCGCCGCCTTTCCGCAGATGACCTTTGTCGGCACGGTGCCGGCGATCAAGCCGGCAGCGGAACGCACCCGCTCCGGCCTCGTCTCGGTGCTCGCCACACCCGGCACCGTCAAACGTGCCTATACGCGTGATCTCATCCAGTCCTTTGCCAGCCAATGCCATGTCCGCCTGGTCGGCTCGGAAAACTTGGCCCGCATGGCGGAAGCCTATATCCGCGGCGAAACCGTCTCCGACGACGCCGTTAGAGCCGAGATCGGACCGTGTTTTGTTGAGAAGGACGGCGCACGGACCGATATCGTGGTGCTGGCCTGCACCCATTATCCGTTCATGGCCAATCTCTTCCGCAAGCTGGCACCCTGGCCGGTGGACTGGCTGGACCCGGCTGAAGCGATTGCCCGCCAGGCGCGGCGCCTGGTGCCGGCGGCTGATCATGCCGATCACCCGGACGCGTATGATTTTGCCGTCTTTACCTCCGAAGCGCCGGATTTTTCCACGAGACGGCTGATGCAAGGGTTCGGCTTGCGGACTTTATAAGACATTGCGACATTGTGGCGCAGATGCAACAGTATTCGCTGTTTTCTTGCAAATGCAGATTGTAGTCTTGCGAGGCACAGAAGCCTGTGCCACCTTCCTCTCGTCCGTAACTCTTGACGAGAAAGGAGGCGCACCATGACTGATTTTACCCCGCAGATGCGCCTTTCTGGCGGACATATGGCCATTCGAGCACAGGTGCTATCCGGCACATTTGAGTGCGGCCATCGTCAGGCCTATTCCGCCTGATTTCCCAGCCTGTTGGCGTTCTAACCTCAACTGACTAACGTTACGAAACCATCGTGCGCGTCCGCGTGACGTCACCATGCCTTTCCGCGCGTTTTCCCAAACCCGAAAAAGGACCCGCCGCTGTGACGCCGCGGGAATGAAGACTCATGTCTGGAATGCACTCTGTGGTTGTCGATGCTGTCGGCAGTCTGCATCGCGAATACGGCTTCTGGCGCGTGGCACGCGCGCTTGTCGCATCGGCTCTCAAGGAGCGCCGCCGCCGCAACGATCTGCGGCAGTTCTCCGACCGCATGCTGCGCGATATCGGCGTGCCGGACAACGAACTCTCCCGGGAGTATCGGATGGTCAAGGAGCCTTTGGTCTATTGGCTGGGATTCCGCCTGTGACCCGCGCGCCTCCCTCGCAGGAGGTTCGCTGATCGACAGTCACCCCTCCCGTCGCACAGGCGGCGGGAGGGGTGACCGGTTGTTGAAGGGGCAGGCGACACAATGACGGTGCCGGTTCAGACTGGATTGTCCGCCACGTGATAGACGCGGATGCGGTGTCCGTCCGGATCGGCAGCCGTAAAGGTGCGGCCGAAATCCATGGTGGTCGGGGCCTGCAGGATCGTCACGGTCCTGTTGTGCCAATCCTGATGAACGGCGTCCACCTCGTCGTCGGTCTCGCAGGAAAAGACGAACTCGCTGTCGCCGGTTGCGCCGGATGGGGCGGGCTCGACGCCCCGCTTGTCCCAGAGTCCCAGCTTGAAGCCGCCGGGAAGGACGAACATCGCGAAGGTGGACGACGCTTCGACCGGCTGCGTGTTGAGGAGCGTCTGGTAAAAGCGGCAGCTTTCGGCAACGCTGTCGACGTAGAGAAGAATGAAGTTTGCGGGTTTCATGGGCGGGGCTCCGTGTTGTTGAGGTCCGCAGATCTACCGCCTGCTGCTGTCAGATCCTGTCAGCAGCGCGCGTTGCTTCACCGTGCTTCTGCAGAGCCCGCCATTCCTGCAGAAGCACGGCCTTGCGCCGCGGATAGCGCTCGCCGGTCTGGCGGAGATTGTCGATGCGGTCGGCGCGGAAATGCCGGAAATCCTCGCGGGTCTCGCACCAGGCAATCAGGACGCGGACCTGATCGAAATAGCCGAGCGCAAAAGGCCAGACGGTGCGCTCCGTCACGGCACCGGAAAGATCCGTATAGTTGAAGCCAAGCTTTCGACCGTGCCGGATGGCCTCGCGCAGCGGCTTGAGATCCGCCAAGAAAGGCGTCTCTGCGGGCGAGGGGCCGATGAGCAACTGGTTTTCGTCAAGTTGCGTGCGCAGGCTCTGTGGCAGCACGGCGGTAATACGGGTGAGTGCGGTGTTCGCCGCCCTGGCGAGATCGCCGTCGCCACGGGCCGCCACCCAGCGCGTGCCGAGAATCAGCGCCTCCAGTTCTTCTTCCGAAAACATCATGGTGGGGAGCAGGAAGCCGGATTTCAGCACGTAACCCAGTCCCGGTTCACCGCGAATATCGGCCCCCTGTGCGCGCAGCGTCGCAATGTCGCGGTAGACGGTACGCAGGGAAATGCCGAGTTCTTCGGCAAGATGCTCACCACGGACCGGATGACGATGTTGCCTGAGTGTCTGCAACAGCAGCAGAATCCGGTCCGATCGTGCCATCCATCAATCTCCTGTGCCGCTCTGGCCCTCTCCGGCCATGTCCGTTCTTCTATAGTGAAACCCGCTTGCCAAGTCGTTTGATCGGTGGCTTGCTCAGGGTCTGACGGAAATGGGGATGATGCCGATGCCGATTGAGAACTGGCTGGCCTTTGTGGCCGCTTCTGCCGTGATGCTCGCCATTCCGGGGCCGACCATCCTGCTTGTCATCTCCTATGCGCTCTCGCACGGACGAAAAGTGGCGGCGGCGACGGTGGCCGGTGTCGCGCTCGGCGATTTCACCGCCATGACCGCCTCCATGCTGGGGCTCGGCGCGCTGCTCGCGGCATCGGCCTCCGCCTTCACGGTGCTGAAATGGATCGGCGCTGCCTATCTGATCTATCTCGGCATCAAGCTCTGGCGTGCCCCGGTCGGCGGAGCAACGGAGGCCGAGGCGACGGCGGAGACGAACGAGCCGGCCTCGCGCATCTTCCTGCATACCTATGTCGTGACCGCGCTGAACCCGAAAAGCATCGTCTTCTTCGTTGCCTTCCTGCCGCAGTTCTTCGATCTCACCCATCCGCTGCCCTTGCAGATGGTGATCCTGGAAGTCACTTTCCTCGTGCTGGCCACGCTGAACGCGGCGCTTTACGGGCTACTCGCCTCCATGGCGCGCGAAACGGTGCGCAAGCCGACGGTGCGCCGCATCGTCAACCGCACCGGCGGGTCGCTGATGATCGGGGCTGGGCTGCTTGCCGCGGGTTATCGTCGCGCCGCCGGCTGATTGCCTGTTGATCATGCACTCTTAAGGCGCGCAGAATCGTCGGCGATCTGCTAGAGCACTGCCGGATGGGCCATGGCCGCGTGCGATAGGTCGAAACCCTTGAAGATGTGAGACGAGGTAGTGCAGTGCAGGTAGGCATCGATATGGGAACTCTGTCCGGCGGGCAGCCGGCCAAGCTCGATATCGAGGAGCTTCTGGCCACGCGCCTTCTGGTGCAGGGCAATTCCGGGTCCGGCAAGTCGCATCTCCTGCGCCGCCTGCTCGAACAATCGGCGCAGTGGGTGCAGCAGGTCATCATTGATCCGGAAGGCGATTTCGTCACGCTGGCGGAGAAATACGGCCATGTCGTCGTCGATGGCGAGCGCACCGAAGCGGAACTGATCGGCATCGCCACCCGCATTCGCCAGCACCGTGTCTCCTGCGTGCTGACGCTCGAAGGCCTCGATCTCGAAGAACAGATGCGTGCCGCCGGCACCTTCCTCAACGGCCTCTTCGATGCCGACC
Source organism: Allorhizobium pseudoryzae (assembly GCF_011046245.1). NCBI lineage: Bacteria > Pseudomonadati > Pseudomonadota > Alphaproteobacteria > Hyphomicrobiales > Rhizobiaceae > Affinirhizobium > Affinirhizobium pseudoryzae. The sequence goes on along the minus strand of NZ_CP049241.1, from coordinate 3,155,785 downwards.
GCGAATACTGGTTTCCGGTGCTGGTGGTGGTGGACGAGGCGCAGATGTTTGCCCCCTCCGTCGGCGGCGACGTGTCGGAAGACGCACGCAAGATGTCATTGGGCGCCATGACCAACCTCATGTGCCGTGGGCGCAAACGCGGGCTCGCCGGCGTCATTGCCACGCAGCGTCTGGCAAAGCTTGCCAAGAACGTTGCCGCCGAAGCCTCCAACTTCCTGATGGGCCGCACCTTCCTCGATATCGACATGGCGCGTGCCGCGGATCTATTGGGCATGGACCGCCGCCAGGCGGAAATGTTCCGCGACCTGAAGCGCGGCAATTTCGTCGCCCTCGGCCCGGCCCTGTCGCGCCGCCCGCTGCCGATCGTCATCGGCAATGTGGAAACTTCGGCGCGCTCGTCCTCGCCAAAACTCATGCCGCTGCCGGATGCGCCGCAGGATGTCGAAGATCTGATCTTTACGCCCGATCCGGAGGAATTCACCCGACCAATCGTGCGTCGCGTCCCGCCGGCACCGCGCCCGACGACCGATATCTTGGCCGAGCTTTCCCGCTCGACGCCTGCGATGAGTGCACCACCCCCGGAACCAAGCAGACCCCAGCAGCCGGAACTTTCACCGGAGGAGCGGGAGGAGCGGCTGTCGGCGGTGCTCTCCGAAATCATAGACGATCCGCAGGCCGCCTATCGCACCGATGCCGTGCTCTACCAGGATTTCCTGGTGCGCGCCCGCATGCGCCGTATTCCCGGCCAGCCGATGTCGATGCCGGAATTTCGCCGGCGGGTGGCTATTTCCAGGGCAGGGGTGGACGAGGATACCGCTTCCAGCCCCGGCTGGCAGACGGCGCTGGAGCTTTCCGCCCGCGTCTCCGACGATCTGCAGGGCGTCTTCCTGCTGATGGCAAAGGCGGCACTGACGGGCGAGCCCTGCCCGTCCGACATGCGCATCGCTAAAGCTTACGGAACCCATTCGGCCCGCCGCGCCCGCCGCCTTCTCGGCTATTTCGAGGAGCAGAATCTCATCGTGGTGCATGCCGATTTTTCCGGCAAACGTATCGTGGCCTTCCCGGATCTCGACGTGCAGACGGCACCCGGTGCCGCTGATGCGACCGATGACGAACCGGTGCGTGTGGACCGGTTTGCCGCGGAGTGATTCTCCATCCGTCGCGGGCCCCCTCATCCGCCCTTCGGGCACCTTCTCCCCGCGGGGAGAAGGGAGGCGCGGCGCCGGCTATTCTCCTCTCCCCACAGGGGAGAGGGTTGCCGAGCGAAGCCGAGGCGGGGTGAGGGGCACTCATGACAAGCCTCTCGCATCAGACAGCGACTTCTGTATCGTACTGACGATTGAGGCTGAACCGTTCACGCCGCCCGTTCTTCCCACACCTTCACCAGTTCCACGATCGCCTTTACCGAGGTCTCCATGTCCTGAACGCTCACCCATTCGAGCGGCGAGTGATAGGCATGGCCGCCGGTAAAGATGTTGGGGCAGGGCAGACCCATGAAGGAGAGGCGTGAACCGTCGGTACCGCCGCGGATGCCGGTGATCTTCGGTTCGAGCCCGACGCGCCGCGTCGCCTCGATCAGGTTCTCCATCACCTCCGGATGCCGGTCGAGCACGATCTTCATGTTGCGATACTGCTGCTTGACGGTGAAGGTAAAGGTTGAGCCGGGATAGGCCTTCATCACCTCTTCGGTGATCGCCTTCAGCAATTCTTCCTTCTCAACGAGGCCCTCTTCGGTGAAATCGCGGATGATGAAGCCGAGGTCGGCGCCTTCCATGGCACCGCTGATCCCGACCGGATGGATGAAGCCCTGCCGGCCTTCGGTCGTCTCCGGCGCCTGGTCCTTCGGCAGGCGGGCGACGATATCGGCGGCGATCTTGATGGCGTTTTCCATCTTGCCCTTGGCCGTGCCGGGGTGGATCGCGACCCCCTTGATGGCAATCGTCACGCCATCGGCGGAAAAGGTCTCGTTCTCGATCTCGCCGATCGTCGAGCCATCGAGCGTGTAGCCGAAGGCGGCGCCCAGTTTCTTGAGGTCCACCTTGTCGGCGCCGCGGCCGATCTCCTCGTCGGTGGTGAAGAGGATTTTTACCGGCCCATGCGCAATCTCCGGATGGCTGACGAGATATTGCGCCGCCGTCATGATTTCCGCGACGCCCGCCTTGTCGTCGGCGCCGAGCAGCGTGGTGCCGTCGGTTGTCACGATATCATGCCCGATCTGGTTCTTCAGTTCCGGATGTTCGGCGACCCGGATAACCTGGCTTTCGTCACCCACCAATCGGATATCGCCACCCTGGTAGGCCTTGACGATCTGCGGCTTGACCCCGGTGCCGGAAAAATCCGGTGCCGTATCCATGTGCGAACAGAAGCAGATGGCCGGCACCGCCTTGGTGCTCGTCGCCGGGATCGTCGCATAGACATTGCCGTGCTCGTCCAGATGCGCATCCGCAAGCCCGAGCGCCTTTAACTCCTGTTCCAGAATGCGCCCGAGGGTCTTCTGCTTTTCCGTGGAGGGCTGGGCCGAAGAGGTGGGGTCCGACTGTGTGTCGATGACCACGTAGCGGAGGAAACGGTCGAGAACGGTGTCGGTGGGGAGAGACATGGGAAAAACATCCGATTCTGCATTGTGAAAAGGGGATCTTAGCCCGCTGAGCGCAGAAGGGAATGCCGCAAACGACAACCGCGCCGGTCGGTGACCGGCGCGGGGATTATGTTGGGTCTGATCACTGTGCGGGATCGGACGCCGCCGGCTTTTCGTGGCGGGTCGCCCAGAGCGAGCCGAAGATGCCCGCGGCAAGGATGCCCAGCGTGATCGTCAGCGACACCACCGGCGGGATCTTGGCCAGGCCCAGCATATCGGCGAGGAAGATCTTCGAGCCGATGAAGATCAGGACGACCGAGAGGGCATATTTCAGGTAGGCGAAGCGGTGGATCAGCGCCGAAAGGGCAAAGTACAGGGCGCGCAGGCCGAGGATTGCGAAGATGTTCGAGGTGTAGACGATATAGGGGTCTGTCGTAATGGCGAAGATTGCCGGGATCGAATCCACCGCGAAGATGACGTCGGCCAGTTCCACCATCACCAGCGCCAGAAAGAGCGGGGTGATGAAGGTCTTCAGCCTGCCGGTCTTCTCGTCGGCTTCCCGGACCATGAACTTTTCGCCGCGAAGGCCGTCCGTCACCGGCAGTTTCTTGCGCAGGATCTTCAGGACCGGGTTTGCGGCAACGTCATATTCCTGGTCCGCCGTCAGCAGCATCTTGATGCCGGTGATGATGAGGAAGGCCGCAAAGAGATAGAGAACCCAGTTGTAGTTCTCGACAATCGCAGCACCAGCGCCGATCATGATGCCACGCAGAACGATAACGCCAAGGATGCCCCACAGCAGCACGCGGTGCTGGTAGGCGCGCGGGATGGAGAAATAGGTGAAGATCATCGCGATGACGAAGATATTGTCCATCGCGAGGCTTTTTTCGACGACAAAGCCGGTCAGGTATTCAAGACCCGCCTGCTCGCCGCTCTGGAACCAGATCCAGCCGCCGAAGGCAAGGCCGAGCGTGATATAGAAGGCAGACAGCGCAAAGCTCTCCTTGATGCCGATTTCCCGGCTGTCCTTATGAAGAACGCCAAGATCGAGAGCGAGGAGAAGAAGAACAACGGAAACGAAGGTCAGCCACATCCAGACGGGCTTACCCATGAGATCGACAAGCAGGAAATCCATGACGGGTCTTCCGATGCCGGATCCAGGTTGACTGGGAAAGCACCGACATCACGGTCGATCCGGCGATACACGTCAGAGGGGCCCGGTGCTGGACCGTGAGATGGTGCCCGGCCATGTGGCGTTCAAGAGGCAAGATGGACAAAAATTAATGGGGACGTCATCGATGGACGATCCCCCTCTCGATCGACGTTGCAGACCTGCCTCTGCGTTCCGTGCCTGCGCTATGTTGACAATTCCATGACTTCCCCCTAAACACCGCGCCAACGCCGGGTGGAAACGCCCGGTGTTTCATTTGACATGTCCCGTGGTTGTCTCCGGACGCTCCGTGAGAAACCTGTCAGAGGCACCTTCAAACGGAGCCTCTTAGGAGGGCGTGTTTCCTTGATCCGGTTTGGCAACAAACCGGTCATAAACCTATGAAGGGAAATACGATGAGCAAGCGCGCGTCGTCCAAGTACAAAATCGATCGCCGTATGGGCGAAAACATCTGGGGTCGTCCGAAGTCCCCGGTCAACCGTCGCGAATACGGCCCGGGCCAGCACGGCCAGCGCCGCAAGGGCAAGCTTTCCGACTTCGGCGTGCAGCTGCGCGCCAAGCAGAAGCTGAAGGGCTACTACGGCGATATCCGCGAGAAGCAGTTCCGCGCGATCTACGACGAAGCAAACCGCCGCAAGGGCGACACCGGCGAAAACCTGATCGGCCTGCTCGAATCGCGTCTGGACGCGATCGTCTACCGCGCCAAGTTCGTGCCGACCGTCTGGGCTGCCCGTCAGTTCGTCAACCACGGCCACGTCACCGTCAACGGCGTTCGCGTCAACATCGGTTCGTACCGCTGCAAGGCTGGCGACGTGATCGAAGTGCGCCAGAAGTCCAAGCAGCTCGTCACGGTTCTGGAAGCCGTTCAGCTCGCCGAGCGTGACGTTCCGGACTACATCGACGCTGATCACAACAAGATGGTTGCCACCTTCGTGCGCGTTCCGACCCTGTCGGACGTGCCGTACCCGGTCATCATGGAACCGAACCTGGTCGTCGAATTCTATTCGCGTTGATCTGGTCGGGTTCATCCGGTCTTACGAAAAAGGCGGCCTTCGAGCCGCCTTTTTTGATGTCCGCCCATTTGATGTCCGCCAGGATGTGCTGCCGCCGACGGCCGCCTCAGTTCGAGGCGGCTTTTTTCTTCGGTGCCGCAACGGAAAGTGGCTCGACGGATGCCGTGGCGACATCGGTCGATTGTGCGGTCGCGACCGGCGCTTCCTTCGGTCCTTCGCCCATCCGGTTCCAGGCGTCCAGGCCGGCAATCTTGTAGGCTTCGGCAAGCGTCGGATAGTTGAAGGTGTTTTCGACGAAATATTCGACCGTGCCCTTCAGGTTGAGAACCGCCTGGCCGATATGCACGAGTTCGGTTGCCCCTTCGCCGACGATGTGGACGCCGAGCAGGCGGCGCGTCTTCAGCGAAAAGATCATCTTCAGGAGACCGGTATCGAGGCCCATGATATGGCCGCGCGAGGTTTCCCGGAAATGTGCAATCCCCGCCTCGTACGGGATGCCGCGCTGGATGACCTCTTCCTCCGTCAGGCCGCAGGTGGAAATTTCCGGCACGGCATAGATGCCATAGGGGAAATACTGCGGCGGTTCGCTCGCCGGCGCACCGACCGCGTGGCGGGCGGCAATTCGGCCCTGTTCCATGGAGGTGGAAGCGAGACTCGGGAAGCCAACCACGTCGCCGGCGGCATAGATATGCGGCACGGCCGTCTGGAACGTTTCGGGATCGACCTTCAGGCGACCGCGGCTATCGGCTTCCAAACCGGCAGCCGCGAGGTTCAGCGTGTCGGTCGCCCCGACGCGCCCGGCCGCGAAGAGCACCATTTCCGCCTGCAATGCACGGCCGCTCTTCAGCGTGACGCGGCATTTGCCGGTCTCAGCCTCGCGGGTCACGGTCTCGACGGTCTGGCCGAAGATCAGCTTCATGTTGCGGTCGCGCAGCTGGTAGGCAAAATCCTGCACGATCTCCTTGTCGATGAAATCCAGCATCGTGTCGCGCGGCTCAACGACCGTGACCTGCGTGTCGAGCGCGCTGAAGATCGTCGCATATTCGATGCCGATGACACCGGCACCGACGACGACGAGCGAGCGCGGAACCTGCTTGATCTCGAGAAGCTCGTCACTGTCGAGAACGGCATCGCCATCGAACGGAATGTGCGCCGGGCGATAGGGGCGGGTGCCGACGGCGAGCAGAACCGAAGCCGTGGTCACACGCAGCATTTCCCCGTCGCTCTTTTCGATCTCCAGCGTGTGCGGATCGATGAACTGGGCGCGTCCGCGCATCTGCTGCACCCGGTTGCGGGCAAACTGGTGCTCCAGCACCTCCACCTCGTGGTCGAGCGTGATCAGCAGGCGGCGGCGCAGATCGTCCGCGCTGATGTCCTGCTTCACCCGGTAGGAGCGGCCGTAAAAACCGCGTTCGCGCCAGCCTGTCAGGTTCAGCGCCGTTTCGCGCAGGGTTTTGGACGGAATGGTACCGGTATGAACCGAGACGCCGCCGACGCGCCGGCCCTGTTCGACGACCAGAACCTTCTTTTCCAGCTTGGCCGCCTGGATGGCCGCACGGCGACCCGCCGGGCCGCTGCCGATGACGATCAGATCATATTGGTACATGGAGTGTGCCTCGTCTTGGGAAGAGAGTGTTCTATTGCAGCGCAACAATAGAAGATGGTCAAATCATAACGTCGATTCCTGACCAATTTCCTGTCAGCCCGCGACGTTCCCAAAATTTTGGCGGTGCAGCGCAAAAAGCAGCTGTTCTGACAATCAGATCAGCCGCAGGCCCTTGAGGCTCGCATGGCCGTCCTTGCCGATGATGATGTGGTCGTGCACGGTAATGCCGAGCGGTTTCGCCGTATCGACGATGGTCTTCGTCATGTCGATGTCGGCGCGTGAGGGGGTCGGATCGCCGCTTGGATGGTTGTGGACGAGAATAATCGCCGTGGCCGAGAGTTCGAGCGCGCGGCGCACCACTTCGCGCGGATAGACCGGCGTGTGATCGACCGTGCCGCGTCCCTGGATTTCATCGGCAATCAGCACGTTGCGCTTGTCGAGAAAGAGGATGCGGAACTGCTCGCGTGCCTCGTAGGCCATGGCCGCATGACAATAGTCGATGACGGCGGACCAGGAGGACAGAACCTGCTTTTCGCGAAGTTCGCTTTTCAGGACGCGTTGTCCGACACTGGCGATGAGTTTGATGTCGAGGGCCACCGCTTCGCCGATCCCGTTGACCTCCTGCAGCAGCGAGAGCGGAGCGCCGAAAACACCGGCGAGATTGCCGAAGCGTTCGATCAGCGCCTTGGCAATCGGCTTGGTGTCCTTGCGCGGGATCAGTCGGAACAGCAGCAGTTCCAGCACTTCGTAATCGGCGAGCGCCGTGTCGCCATGCTCGCGGTAGCGCGCCCGCAACCGGTCGCGATGGCCGTGGTAATGCGCAATCGTCTCGACCGTCTTGCCGGCTGCCCCGGCCTTCTTCAGTCCGCCGGCTTTCGTCGCCTGTTCGGCGAAAAAGCCGCGCTCATCGGCGAACAGGTCCCCCGGCTTCTCCGACTTGTCCTCAAGGCTCTGCTGATGGGTCGGGGGAACCGGAGCGGACATGGATCATCCCTTGAGTGGAGGAAGCCCTGGACGGTCGAGCCCGCCCGGAGACAGCGTGAAGATCTCGCAGCCATCGGCGGTCACGCCGATTGCATGCTCGTATTGCGCCGACAGCGAGCGATCCCGGGTCACCGCCGTCCAGCCATCGGCCAGCACCTTCACATGCGGCTTGCCGAGGTTGATCATCGGTTCGATGGTGAAGATCATGCCTTCCCTCAGCTCCGGGCCTTCGTCGGCGCGGCCGTAGTGCAGGATGTTCGGACTGTCGTGGAACAGTTGGCCGACACCGTGGCCGCAGAAGTCGCGCACCACCGAGCAGCGCTCCGCCTCCGCATAGGTCTGGATCGCCTGGCCGATGGCGCCGGTGCGCACGCCGGGCCTGACGACGGAAATGCCGCGCATCAGACACTCGTAGGTAACTTCCATCAGGCGTTCGGCCGCCCGCTTGATCTGGCCGACCGGATACATGCGGCTTGAATCGCCGTGCCATCCGTCGAGAATGTAGGTCACGTCGATATTGACGATATCGCCCTCGCGCAGCGGCTTGTCATCCGGCATGCCGTGGCAGACGACGTGGTTGAGCGAGGTGCAGACGGAATATTTGTAGCCGCGGTAATTCAGCGTCGCCGGAAGGGCGCCGTTGTCCATGCCGAATTCGAAGACGAATCGATCGATGGCATTGGTCGTGACGCCGGGTTTGACGATCGCCGCCAGTTCGTCCAGGCAGCGCGCCGTCAGCTGGCAGGCGGCACGCATGCCGGCGAAATCCGCCTTCGTATCGTAGAGCCGGATCGCTCCCGTGTTCTTCTTCGGCGCGTTCGCGGCCTCGATATAGGTCACCATGATCGTCTGCTTTCGTGCTTTTCCTGCCGAGTTTTAAACAGCAGGGCCGCCTTCGTCTATCGGGATTGGCCGGCTTGGCGAAATTCCCTGCGGCGTGATGCGGCAGGCGATCGCGAAGGCCTCGACGCCACGCGCCCGCGCCCGCCGGAAAGCCGCCCCGTAGAGGGGATCCAGCTCCTCGCAGATGCTCAGCACGTCGCAGTCGTCGCGCTGAATGACATAGAGCATGGCGGCCCGGAAGCCCTTCTCCACCATGTCGCCCAGCTCGTCGAGATGCTTGGCGCCGCGTGCGGTGACCGAATCGGGAAATTCCGCCAGTCCCGCCATCCGTGTGAAGTGGACATTCTTGACCTCGATATAGGCGGGCGGACGGGCCTCATCCAGAAGCAGCAGGTCGATCCGCGAATTGGCGCCGTAGCGCTGCTCGCGTTTCAAGGCGCCATAGCCGGACAGGCTTTCCAGCATGCCGGTCCGGATGGCCTCCTCCGCCAGACGGTTCGGCATTCCGGTATTGATGCCGACAAGCGTGCCATCCGCCTCGACCAGCTCCAGCATGTGGCGAAACTTCCGCGTCGGGCTGTTATGCTGGGAGAGCCAGATGCGCGAGCCGGGCGTGGTCAGCCCGCGCATGGAACCGGTATTCGGGCACGAACCGGTGATCGGCGTGCCGTCCTCGAGGATTGCGTCGAACAGGAAGCGCTTGTAGCGGCTGACGAGCCGTGCGGGCACCAGAGGCGGATCAAACTGCATGCGGATCGGTCAGCTGCGCACCATGACATAGGTCCCCGGCGCATCGCAGAGCGGCTCTAGCTTGCCGCCGCCGACCGGGCGGGCCGGTACGCGCGCATCGTCCTGCTGCTCCATCCAGGACTGCCAGTGGGGCCACCAGGAGCCGGCTGTCTCCTTGGCACCCTTCATCCAGTCCGAAAGCTCGCCCTCGACTTTGCCGTTCGTCCAGTATTGGTATTTGTGCTTGTCCGGCGGGTTGACGACCCCGGCGATATGTCCCGAACCACTGAGGACAAAGGTCACGTCGCCGCCATAGAACTGGCAGCCGCGGAAGACCGAGCGGGCAGGGGCGATATGGTCTTCCTTTGCCGCGAGGCTGTAGACCGGGATCTTCACGTCCTTCAGCGAAACCGTCGTGTCGAACAGCGTCATCTCGCCGGCGGTCAACCGGTTTTCGAGGTAGCAGTTGCGCAGGTAGAAGGCATGGTTCGCCGCCGTCATCCGCGTCGAATCGGAATTCCAGTAGAGCAGGTCGAAGGCCGTCGGCTCCTGGCCCTTCAGGTAATTGCTAACGACGTAGGGCCAGATCAGCTCGGAGGCGCGCAGCATGTTGAACGCGCTCGCCATTTTGGAGCCGGCCAGATAGCCGGTCATGTTCATCTGCCGCTCCAGCGCCTCGATCTGCTCCTCGTCGACGAAGACGAGAAGTTCGCCCGCATAGCGGAAATCCACCTGCGTGGTGAAGAACGTCACGGACTGGATGGCTTTCTTGCGGGTCTTGGCGTGGTAGGCGAGCGCTGCAGACAACAGCGTGCCACCGACGCAATAGCCGATCGCATTCACCTGTTTCTCACCGGTTGCCGTTTCGATCGTCTTCAGCGCGAAATCGATCCCGTCCCGGATGTAATCCTCCCAGGAGGCACGCGAGAGGCTTTCGTCAGGGTTGACCCAGGAGATCACGAAGACGGAATGCCCCTGATCGACGCACCACTTGATGAAGCTTTTCTGCGGGCCGAGATCGAGGATGTAGAACTTGTTGATCCATGGCGGAACGATCAGCAGCGGTCGCTTGAAAACCGTTTCGGTCGATGGACTGTACTGGATCACCTCGCAGATCGGGCTGCGGGCAATGACCTTGCCGGGTGTGATCGCGACGTTGACGCCGAGCTCGAACTTGGTTGTATCCGTCTGGCGCACGCGCCATTCACCGCGGCCGGCCGCCACGTCTTCGGCAAGAATGCGCATGCCCTCGACGAGATTGGTGCCATTGCTCGCCACCGTCTGGCGGTAGACTTCCGGATTGGTAAGGGCGAAGTTGGCGGGCGAGAGCGCCGACGTCATCTGTTTGACGTAGAAGGCGGCTTTCTGCCGGGTGTGGTCGTCCAGGCCCTCGGAGCGTTCGACAAGCTTTTCCGCCCAGGTGGCGGTGACGAGATAGACCTGCCGCAGGAAGGCGAAGAACGGGTTGCGGCGCCAGTCTTCATCGGCGAACCGTTTGTCCTTCGGCAGGTCCGCCGGCTCGTCCGCGGTGGAATCACCCGCCAGACGATGCAGCGTGTTCATCCAGATGCCCATATACGACGCCATCAGCAAGCTTTGTGCCTCCAGCGTCCGCTGCGGTTCCGACATCCAGTATTCGATGACCTTCGAGAGCGTCTTGACCATGTCGGCAAGCGGATCGACGGCATCGATGATCTCGCCCCGTTCCCGTGGCCCGAGCCACTCCGTTGCCGCCTTTCCAAGATTTTCGGCGGCCCTTGCGATGTTCATGGCCAGTGTCTGAGGATCCTTGACCATGTAGGCTTCGAACACCTTGGGATCAAAGCCCGTGGAGTCTGCGCCAGCATGGCTCGACTGACCTTTGCCGTCCATGTATGTTCCGCTCCCTGAACGCCGGGTACAACCGACCGATGCTTGTTTTGGTTTTTACATTGTGCCTGAAAAAGAATAGAAGTTCCAGCGATGAAGGCCGCGTGCCGCTCATTCGAAAGTCAGGGTTAGGATTGCGAAATGCTAAAACGAGCGCAGCAAAAAGCGGGTTGGCCGATGGTGATCTGCGCGCTTGGCCTGCCGATTCTGCTATCGGGATGTTCGGGCACCAATTCCTTCTTCGCGCTGGATGACGGCATTCCGAACACGGCGCCGCCGGCTGTCGTCGTCGGCCCGCGCACGGTGGCACGTCCGGAAGCGCTGACCAAGCTCGATACGGGCACTTATCCGAGCCTCGGCAAACCGCTGACGGCCGCCAATACCCAGATCGGCGATCAGGAATATACCTCTCGCGAAGCGCAGCTGTCCGCGCTGGCCTCTGCCCGCGCCAGTGGCGCCATCACCGAAGCGGAGTACCAGCGCCGGATCGACGGGCTCCGCCGGCTTGCCAGCGAGCACGCCGCCGAAGCCGAACGGCAGATCACCAATTAGCCCTTGCCTTCCGGCGGTTTTGGCCGCAAAGCAACGGCGTGACGGAGCCTCCGGATGCGCTCCGTTTTTGCTCTCAATGCCCCATGAGGTTCGCGATGGAAGAGTTTCATAAGGTCCGCAGGCTGCCGCCCTACGTCTTCGAACAGGTCAACCGTTTGAAGGCCAGCGCACGAGCGGCCGGCGCGGACATTATCGACCTCGGCATGGGCAACCCGGATCTTCCGACCAACAAGTTCATCGTCGACAAGCTGGTGGAAACGGTCCAGCGGCCGGATACGCACGGCTACTCGTCCTCGAAGGGCATTCCCGGCCTGCGCCGCGCGCAGGCGGCCTATTATGCCCGCCGGTTCGGCGTGAAGCTCAACCCTGACACGCAGGTCGTCGCAACGCTCGGCTCCAAGGAAGGCTTTGCCAACATGGCGCAGGCGATCACAGCGCCCGGCGACGTGGTGCTGTGCCCCAACCCTTCCTATCCGATCCACGCCTTCGGTTTCCTGATGGTCGGCGGCGTGATCCGCTCGATCCCTGTCGAGCCGAACGAGGAATTCTTCCGCGCGCTTGAGCGGGCCGTCGCCCATTCGATCCCGAAGCCGATCGCCATGATCCTCTGCTACCCGTCGAACCCGACGGCCACCGTGGTGGAGCTCGATTTCTATGCGGAGGTCGTCGCGTTTGCCAAGAAGCACGGCATTTTCGTGCTGTCGGATCTCGCCTATTCGGAGATCTATTTCGACGGCAAACCGACGCCCTCGATTCTCCAGGTGCCGGGCGCGATCGATGTGGCGGTGGAATTCACCTCCATGTCGAAGACCTTCTCCATGGCCGGCTGGCGCATGGGATTTGCGGTTGGCAACGACCGGTTGATCTCGGCGCTGACGCGGGTCAAATCCTATCTCGATTACGGCGCTTTCACGCCGATCCAGGTGGCGGCGACGGCAGCACTTAACGATCCGGATATCGACCAGCATATCGAAGAGGTGCGCCAGACCTACAAACGTCGCCGTGACGTGATGGTCGAAAGTTTCGGCCGTGCCGGCTGGGAGATCCCGCCGCCGGCGGCTTCGATGTTTGCCTGGGTGCCGGTGCCGGAAAAGTTCCGGCCGCTCGGCTCGCTCGAATTTTCCAAGCTGCTGATCGAAAAGGCGGACGTCGCGGTCGCGCCGGGCATTGGCTTTGGCGAGCATGGCGATGAATATGTCCGCATCGCGCTCGTTGAAAACGAGCACCGCATCCGTCAGGCGGCGCGCAACATCAAGCGTTTCCTCGGTTCGGCGGACGACACGCTGCACAATGTCATTTCATTGAACGCTCACCGTTGATTTTATAAACGACGCAACCGGGCGGCGTTCTGCCGCCCGATCTTTATCGACAGGAATGGATAGTATGGCAGACGCCCTCAAAATCGGTCTTGCGGGTCTGGGCACCGTTGGCGCCTCTCTGGCGCGCATCCTCACCACGCGGGCGAATGAACTTGCGGTGACCTGCGGGCGTGCCATCGAAATTACCGCCGTGACCGCTCGCGACCGGACGAAGGATCGCGGCGTCGATCTCTCCCGCGTCGCCTGGTTCGACACGGCCGAAGAGATGGCGGAAAAGGCCGATATCGACGTCTTCGTGGAACTGATGGGGGGCGCCGAGGGCTCGGCAGATCGCTCCGTGCGCGCCGCCTTGGGCCGCGGCCTGCATGTGGTCACCGCCAACAAGGCATTGTTGGCCCGCTGCGGCGTGGAGCTTGCCCGGATCGCTGAAGACAAGGGTGTGCTGCTGAACTTCGAGGCAGCGGTTGCCGGCGGCATTCCGGTTATCAAGGCGCTGCGCGAGTCGCTGACCGGCAATTCCGTCAGCCGCGTCTACGGGATCATGAACGGCACCTGCAACTACATCCTCACCCGGATGGAGAAGGAGGGCCTCTCCTTCGAAGCATGCCTCAAGGAGGCGCAGCGGCTGGGTTATGCCGAAGCCGATCCGACCTTCGACATCGAGGGCAATGACACGGCCCACAAGCTCGCGATCCTGACGACGCTGGCCTTCGGCACCGAGATCGCCGCGGATGAAATCTATCTCGAAGGCATCTCCAACATCTCGATCGAAGACATTCATGCTGCAGCCGATCTCGGCTATCGCATCAAGCTGCTGGGCGTCGCGCAGCGGACCGAAAGCGGCATCGAGCAGCGCGTGCATCCGACCATGGTGCCGCATGATTCGGTGATTGCGCAGGTGGACGGCGTGACGAATGCGGTGGCGATCGAATCCGATATTCTGGGTGAACTCCTGATGGTCGGCCCCGGTGCTGGCGGCAATGCGACTGCCTCCGCCGTGCTGGGCGACATCGCCGATATTGCGAAAAGCCAGCCGGGCGCCCAGCGTGTGCCCGTGCTCGGCACGCCGGCCGCCCGGCTCGAGCCCTATCGCAAGGCGCAGATGCAGAGCCATGAGGGTGGTTATTTCATCCGCCTGACCGTGCTCGATCGTGCCGGCGTCTTTGCGAGCGTGGCGACCCAGATGGCGCAGAACGGCATTTCGCTCGAATCCATCGTGCAGCGCGCCAATGGCGGCACCCCGAGCGATGCAAAGACCATCATCCTCGTGACGCATGCCACGATGGAGAATTCGGTGCGCAAGGCGGTCGATGGCATCAAGGCCGGAAACTATCTCTCCGGCGAGCCGCAGGTCATTCGCATCGAGCGTCCGAAGGCGCTGTAATTTGCCGGACAGGAACGTTTGAACTGAAGGAAGCCGTCCATCCAGGGCGGCTTTTTTGGTGCTCTGGTGCAACGGTGCATTCGGGTCTACACTGCCCCCATCTTCACGAAGCGAGGGAGGCGCCCAGTGACGACGATCATTCCATTCAAACAGAAGGGGCCGAGCAGTCTGCCGGTGCCGGCCATCGATCCGGACGATATCCGGCCGGTCGCACGACCGATGCACGAGATCGGTCAGGCGGGCGAAGCGTTGGAAGGCGAGGTCGAACGCCATTGGGGTGTCGCGATCGCGCTGGCGTCCTGGCCGCTCTGCCTCGGCGCATCCGTGGTGCTGGCAACGCTCTGACCGGGGAAATCGGGACGCGATCCCCTTGGGCTTTTGACGCGGCTGCGTTAGAAGCGATCATGTTTTGCGACCAAAGAGCATCATGACCGAACCGGTTGATCCCGTCCCGCGTGCCTTTCTCGGTGTCGAACAGTCCGTCAGCGGGCAACGCTGGGTGTCCCGCCTCGATCAGGCGGGTCAGAACCGGGCGCTGGCCATGGCGCAGGTGCACGGGCTTCCCGAGCTGATCACCCGGGTGCTTGCCGGGCGCGGCGTTGGTGTGGACGAGGCTCCCGCCTTTCTCGATCCGACCATCCGGTCCCTGATGCCGGACCCCTTTACATTGACCGACTGCGAGAAGGCAGCGAACCGGCTCGCCGATGCGATCCGTCGCCGGGAGAAGGTAGCGATCTTCGGCGACTACGATGTCGATGGCGCTTCGGCCTCCGCCCTCCTGTGGCGCTTCCTGGCCCATTTTGGCGTCGTGGCTGAAATCTACATCCCGGACCGCATCTTCGAGGGCTATGGCCCCAATCCGCCGGCAATCCGCCAGCTGATTGCCGGCGGCGCCCAGTTGATCGTTACCGTCGATTGCGGTTCGACCAGCCACGAATCGCTGCTTGCCGCCGCTGAAGAGCGATGCGACGTGGTGGTGATCGATCACCACCAGATGGGACCGGACCTGCCGCCCTGCGTGGCGCTCGTCAATCCGAACCGTCAGGACGACCTGTCGGGGCAGGGGCATCTGTGCGCGGCCGGCGTGGTGTTCCTGGTGCTGGTCGCCACCGCACGGCTGCTGCGCGAACGGGGAGACCCGCGCGCCGGCTCGCTTGATCTGTTGCGGCATCTCGATCTCGTGGCTTTGGCCACGGTCTGCGATGTCGTGCCGCTGAAGGGGTTGAACCGCGCTTATGTGGTGAAGGGGCTGCTCGCGGCACGGCACATGGGCAATGCAGGCCTCGCGGCGCTTTTCCGCAAGACCGGTCTTGGCGGTCCTGTAACCCCCTATCACCTCGGCTTTCTGATCGGCCCAAGGATCAATGCCGGCGGGCGAATCGGCGATGCGGCCCTCGGTAGCCGGCTTCTGACGCTGGACGATGCACCCCAGGCCGACGAGATCGCCGCGCGCCTCGATGACCTGAACCGTGAGCGCCAGGCGATGGAGGCGGTCATGCTCGCCGAAGCGGAAGCCGAAGTCGTGGCTGAATATGGCGATGGCGAAAGCGCGAGCGTCATCGTGACCGCCAGCAACAGCTGGCATCCGGGCATCGTCGGCCTGATTGCCGCGCGTCTCAAGGAGAAGTTCAAGCGCCCGGCCTTTGCCATCGCCTTCGATGCGTCCGGCAGGGGCGCCGGCTCCGGCCGTTCGATTCCGGGCTTCGACATGGGCAAGATGGTGCGCGGTGCCGTCGAGGCTGGATTGCTGGTCAAGGGGGGCGGGCATGCCATGGCTGCCGGCCTGACGGTGGAGCGCGACAGGCTCGGTGCGCTGCGCGCCCATTTCGAAGCGATTGCCGCCGCACAGGTGCCGTCTCTGGTCGCAAGCCATGTTCTGAAGATCGATGGTGCTCTCGCCGCCTCCGGCGCGACACTGGCGCTCTACGACCAGCTGGAGCAGGCCGGTCCCTATGGTTCCGGCCACAGCCAGCCGATCTTCGCCATCCCCGCCCATCGGATCGTCGATTCGCGGCTGATCGGCACCTCGCATGTGAAGGCGACGCTGCAAGCCATGGATGGCACAAGGCTTGAGGCGATCGCCTTTCGGGCCGGCGATACGTCGCTCGGGCAGTTGCTTCTCTCCTCGCGCGGCCAGCAACTGCACCTGGCAGGCTGCCTCAGCGCCGATCACTGGCAGGGCAGCCGGCGGATGCAGTTGCGCATCCTGGACGCCGCCAAGGCCATCTGAGCCCCGCGCTCACGTGACGGTCGAAGCAAGCAAGAAAACCGTGCGGCGCAGCTCGGCGACCGGTTCACTCTGCATATCTGTAAGGGGATTGGGTGGCACGCCCTAGGGGAGTCGAACCCCTCTTTCCAGAATGAAAATCTGGCGTCCTAACCGATAGACGAAGGGCGCGTGCCGTGGCGCCCTTATAGGGGCCAGCGTTCTGTCATGCAAGCGTCAAAATGACGTTTCGATGACGAAAGTGAGAGATTTTTCGGCGGGTCGAACACCGCGCGTACACGCCCGTCCATCAGATGCGGTATGGCGTGTAACATCCTGAAGAAGAAACGTAATCTGGGAGGAGAGTGGCACGCCCTAGGGGAGTCGAACCCCTCTTTTCAGAATGAAAATCTGACGTCCTAACCGATAGACGAAGGGCGCGTGTGGGCGCCCTTATACGCGCAGATTTTCACGACGCAAGCGGAAAAATGAGGGGCGCCGGAGAAATTTGACGGGCGGTGGAAAACCCGTGCCAAGGCCCGTCGAACCGGCGCCATGGCGCGCAGATCAGCGCCGAAGAACTGCTTGAATTCAGAGATGTCAAGGGAGGGTACGGGTGGCACGCCCTAGGGGAGTCGAACCCCTCTTTTCAGAATGAAAATCTGACGTCCTAACCGATAGACGAAGGGCGCGTGCTGTGGCGCCCTTATAGGGAGGAGGTTTGTGCAGCGCAAGCGTCTTTTTTCAAGTCTCTCGAATTTTTTCCCAGCCTGCGCGGCGCTGTGGACAAAGCGGCGTTTTCTGCGCCTTTTCAGCCCCTTACCGGCGGCTGTTTCGCTTCGGCGTCTACCAGAGCCCGTCATTGTTTGCGCCCGCCGGGGCAGGGACCGCCGCTGGCGCGGTGCGGGCGCTGAAGACACTTCCCGACATCGGATTGATGCCGCGCGCCGGCGCATAGGCGGGTACGCTGCCATCGGCTGACGGTTGGCCGTTGGCATTGGCGAGCGCAAAGATACTGTTCTGGTAGGCGTGAACGCCGGTCGGCTGGTTGACCACGTCGCCCAGATTGTTGGCGGCCGTCTGCCCTGCTTGCGTGGCCTGAGGGCCATGCGCCGCGGACGGGGCCCGCGCCATCACCGGCGGAGCGGCTGGCATTGCGCCGCCCGGCGGCGTGCGCAACGGCAATTCGCGACGTCCGGATTTTGTTTTGCTGGCGGTGGAAATCATCGGATCGACATAGAGCCCGGCCGGCTTCGGCGTTGCCGGCGCGTCCGGTTTCGCCTCCGGTTCGGCAGGATCGGCGGCGGCCACCGCCGTTTCCGCGCTTGGCGCGTCTGCCTTGCTGAGCAGGGAGAGGCTGCAGCCGGACAGGCTGGTGGTTGCCGCGAAAAGCGCAGGCAGAACCAGGCGGCGGGCGCAGAGAAGGGGTGTTTTTGAATTCGGGCTGTTCGCCATGGCATCCGTCCATTGGACTGTCGTTTGGAGACAAGGATGCCGCATGAAGCCTGCGTCAGGCTGGGGTGCAGGTCCGGCGCCGCAAAAGGGCAGGCGCCGGAGCCGATCGTTAACTCGCTTTCTAGGCCTACCAGTTGCCGGTGTTCGGCATGGAGGCCCAGGGTTCGGCCGGCTCCAGCGCCGGGCCCTTCTGCAAGAGTTCGATGGAGATGCCGTCCGGCGACTTGATGAAGGCCATGTTGCCGTCGCGCGGCGGGCGGTTGATGGTGACGCCCTTGTCCATCACCTGCTGGCAGAAGTCGTAGATGTTATCGACCTCGTAGGCGAGGTGGCCGAAATTGCGCCCGCCGCTATAGTCTTCCGTGTCCCAGTTATAGGTCAGTTCGAGCAGCGGTGCCTTGAGATTGGTACCGGCATCGACATCCTCCGGTGCGGCGAGAAAGATCAGCGTAAAGCGACCTTTTTCGTTTTCGATGCGGCGCACCTCCTTGAGACCGAAGATACGGGTGTAGAAATCGAGCGATGCATCGAGGTCCTTGATCCGGACCATGGTGTGCAGGTAACGCATAGATCGCAATCCTCCAAAAGCTTGGATATCCCGGCGTTTTCCGGGGACGGGGTGGATATGCGGCACTGGCCAGCTTCAGGCAAGCAGCAAGCGCTATAAATGACGGGATAAAGCGTGGGCGGGGGCTTGCGCTGGACGTTCGGCGCGATGTTAACATATCTTATAAGAATCAGTTAACCGTGCCACCGTGACGCGTAATCCAGGGGCAGACAGAATGGCGGACAGAATGTCATCGAAGGGCGTTGCGAGTTTCGAGGAACTTGCGGGCGAGCCGGTTGAGCTGACCGAGATCACCGGCGTGGTGAAGTGGTTCGATGTGGCCAAGGGCTTTGGCTTCATCGTGCCCGATAACGGCATGCAGGATGTCCTGCTGCACGTGTCCTGCCTCAGGCGCGACGGATACCAGACGATTCTCGAGGGAACGCGCATCGTGGCGCTCATCCAGCGCCGCGACCGGGGTTTCCAGGCGTTTCGCATTCTCTCCATGGACCAGTCCACCGCGGTGCATCCGTCGCAGATGCCGCCGGTGCGCACCCATGTGCAGGTCACCGCGACAAGCGGGCTTGAGCGTGCGCTCGTCAAATGGTTCAACCGCACCAAGGGGTTCGGCTTCCTGACCCGCGGCGAGGGCACCGAGGACATCTTCATCCACATGGAAACGCTTCGCCGCTTCGGTCTGACGGAACTGCGGCCCGGCCAGGTGGTGCTGGTGCGTTTCGGACCCGGCGAAAAGGGTTTGATGGCCGCTGAAATCCATCCAGACGGCCCGGCCGCCCTGCCACGGGCCCATTGACCATGGACGTGTCACGCCTGAAATTTCTCGCGAGCGCCATTCTGGCGCTCTTTCTGTTTGTCGTTCTGTCTGTGACGGCCTTTTCCGGTCCGACGGCCGCGGCCGATGTGACCTTCACAACGGAACCGCTCGTCATCGAAACGGCGGGTGGCGCGCGGCACCAGTTCACCGTGGAACTGGCGCTTCAGTCGGCGCAGCGCCAACAGGGGCTGATGTACCGCAAGGAGATGGCCCCGGACGCAGGCATGCTGTTCGATTTCGAGGCGCCGCGCGAGGTGACGATGTGGATGCGCAACACGCTGATTCCGCTCGACATGCTGTTCATCGATGCCAAGGGGCGCATTACGCATATTCATGAAGGAGCAGTGCCGCTGTCGGAGACGGTGATCTCGTCCCGCGGGCCGGTGGACTTCGTTCTGGAACTGAATGCCGGAGAGGTGAAGCGGCGCTCCATTCGCGTGGGCGACCGCGTCCGAAGCGCACAAATCGGCAATGCGCCGTGACGCGCTTAACCTCTTCTTGAAAAGACGATTTTAGAGTTGCGGCCAAGGGGCGAAGCGTGTATCTCGCTTTTCATCGTTGGAACGGAGTGTAGCGCAGTCTGGTAGCGCATCTGGTTTGGGACCAGAGGGTCGGGAGTTCGAATCTCTCCACTCCGACCATCGCCGCCGATCAGGTGCTGGACCTTGCTCCGGCGTTGATTGTCCGGCCAGGTGACCCGGCAACGGGTCTGGCGGGGATCGGCAGCGGATACAGGCACCGCCGCCGTGCTGATGAGCCTGTAGCGCGCAAGGGAGCGTTGATTGACATGACCGCGAAGATTTATCGTCCTGCAAAGACCGCCATGCAATCCGGCAAGGCCAAGACCCATCTCTGGGTGCTTGAATTCGATCAGGAAGAGCCGCGGCGCATCGATCCTATCCTCGGGTACACATCCTCGTCCGACATGAAGCAGCAGGTCCGCCTGACCTTCGAGACGCAGGAACTGGCTCAGGCCTATGCCGAGCGCAACGGCATCGACTACCGCGTCATCCCGCCGAAGGAAGCCAAGCGTCAGACCGTTTCCTATTCGGACAACTTCCGTTTCAATCGCACCCAGCCCTGGACTCACTGATCCGAGCCTGAGGCTCGCGACAGGGAACGGCCCCTTAGCTCAACTGGATAGAGCAACTGCCTTCTAAGCAGTAGGTCGCAGGTTCGAGTCCTGCAGGGGTCGCCACTTCCCAAATTGTCCGGCCCGGACATGGGTGTCGCGTCCAGACGATCTCTTTGGTCGCCACTTCTTCATCAGACTGTGTGTTTGGGCCGCCCCAGGGGCGGCCTTGTTGTCTGAACCTCTCAAAAGATCTCGTATTCGTCACGAAACGGGTCATGCTGGATTGCGGCGACGTGCCGTCGCCGGGGAAGGCTCTTGCCGTCGCGCGCGTTGCCACGGCCATCTCCCCTCGATCTCGACCTCCAGCGAGAAGCTCAGGAACGTCCTGATCAGGACGATGCCGGCGAGAACCGCCAGGCTCTCCAGTGTGGGTTCTATTGCCACCGTATTGATGATGTCAGCTGCGACCAGGAGCTCCAGGCCAAGAAGGATTGCCCGGCCCAAGGTCGACCGAAGCGTGTGATAGGCTCCGTCTTCCGCTCGGTCCCGCAGGAAGCGAATGCCGGCAACGGCGATGCCGATTACGATGACGAAGATCCCGATGAGTTCGATGAAGCGCGTCGAATAGTCGAGGACCTGTGAAAACCCGGTGGTCATGCGATGCCTCCGTTTGCGGCTGCAAACGCCCGGAGCCAGGTGAAGTTTCATCGTTTTCCCGCGGGGTGGCCTTCGTTGAGTCCGATGAACGGACGTAGTCTCCTGCCGGAGGCACTGTATATTAGCTATTCATGCGATGTTCACGTGCGGGAACCGAACATGGTCGGGTTATGTTTCTATGATATCAACACAGGAGACTTGCCTTGATCGCTTTAGCAAAGACTTTAACCGCCGGTGCCATCAGCGCCTTGATGTTCACGACCTCCGTGTTTCCGGCCGGCGCCGTGGTGATGCCGACGGCAAGGGCGCAACAGGTGACCGATGTGCAGGAGGTGCAGTATAGACGCCATTACCGGCAGCATCATCGATATGAGCGCCAGCGGGATCATCGCCGTTATTACCATGGCCACAGAGGTTATCGCGAGCATCGGCGTGGTTACCGCCGCCACAGTGACGGCTGGTGGTATCCGCTTGCCGCCTTCGGTGCCGGCGCCATCATCGGCGGCGCGTTGAACGATCGCCCGACCCGCGGCCATGCGATGTCCAGCCGTCACGTTCAGTGGTGTTCGGATCGTTATCGAACCTATCGCGCTTCCGATGATACCTACGTCCCACGCGTCGGCGTCAGGGCACGGTGCAACTCGCCCTATAACTGATCCGATGATTCGTCTGTGAGGTCAGGCCGAAAGGCCTGCCTCCTGCCAAACCTCGTCCGGGGTTTGGTCGATAGAACGGACGAAAACGCTGCGCGCGAATCAGAAGCTGACGCGCATGCTCAAACGGAAAAAGGCGCTCCCCGCCAGGGGTAGCGCCTTTTTTCATCATGGTCCGTTGCCAAGGCTGGATCCGTCATCGCGGATGAGCCACACGAGCCTCATCCGCTACGGAGACGCGTCACCAGCCGCCGGTCTGCCGCCAATAGACGAGAACGACAAGCACGCCTGCCAGTGTCATGATGCGCGAGAAGGCGCGCCCGGAAGTGAGCGCCGCCGTGGACCGCAGCACGCTGTCCATCAGGGAGGAAGGGGCTTTTCTATCGAAGGATTTGTTTGCCATGGGTCGAGAGATCCTCATCCCCGTTCCAAACCAAGAACACCTCGAAAGCGATCTCCTTCGTTCACATAGGGCAACGCAACGTCGGCGGACGGACAGAGTTGTTGCATCTCTTGTTTCTCCCTTATTGGGGCCTAATCAACGACCAAACACGGTCTCTTGCAAGCCTATTTAGGTGAGGAATGGTTAAGGCGAGGGGGGATTGGCGACTTCCTGTTTTGCTGTTGCAGGAATGCGACGCTGCGCTTTTTCCGACCTTAAAACGCCCACGGCTTCAATTTATGGTACTATGTCGTACGAGCGAATTGGCCTGTTTTGAGACGCAAGAGCGCGCAGCAGGGAGGAGCGTGCATCTGCCGGGACCGGCCAATCGGGAGGCAACAGAGGTGTGGGAAAAACATGGTTTTAAGAACGCGGCTGTCACGCTGGACGTGTCTGGTTACCATGGTGATGTTCGTCACACCGGCCTGCGCAGATGAGGGCCTCCTGATCTGGAAACCGACGAAAAGTTCAGAAACGGCCTATCAGGCGCGGCTTGGCATGCGTGTCCCCGGCTGGTCCTTTGCGGCAGCGGGTATCGACGTCGGCGTGACCTCGTCCGTCAAGGGCGGTCCGGTCGATGTGCCGGTCAACGTCTGGGGGCGTATCACCGCGCAATCGGAGCAGACGCCGGCCCAGACCCTGCTGCGTGAACTCAACCTCCGCGCCAATGCCGAGACGGGTGACGCCGTGGCCGAGATGAGACTCAGCGACCGGGAAATCGTCTCGTCCGACTTCGACCTCGAGATGACCCGCACCGTGACGGTGCATCATGACGCGACGGGGACAGTCTGGGACGGTGTGGATGTCCACCAGGCCGTAACATGGTCTGATCCGGTCGATGGCGTTTCGCTGACGGCGCGGTTTGGAGCGCTGGACAGCTTCAAGCGCGTGGGGGCAGGCATCACCGTCCAGCAGAAGCTCGCAGACGATGTGAGCGTGTCCGCGCGCATTGGCAAGGCCGCCGGTGCGGATCTGACGGCCACGGTCAACGCACGCTATTCCGTCACCTGGTAAGCGGGACCCGGAAATCCGCATGGAAAAAGAGCGCCCCCGAGGGAGCGCTCCAGTCGGACAACCTGAACGTGCCGATGCGGCCTCAGTGCAGGATTTGGCTGAGGAAGAGCTTGGTGCGCTCGTGTTGCGGATTGTCGAAGAACTCGGCCGGCGAATTCTGCTCGACGATCTGGCCCTGGTCCATGAAGATCACCCGGTTGGCGACCTGACGGGCAAAACCCATTTCGTGGGTCACGCACAGCATGGTCATGCCTTCTTCCGCAAGGCTCACCATGGTGTCCAGCACTTCCTTGACCATTTCAGGGTCGAGCGCGGAGGTCGGTTCGTCAAACAGCATGATCTTCGGCTTCATGCAGAGCGAGCGGGCAATGGCCACACGCTGCTGCTGGCCGCCGGAGAGCTGGCCCGGATATTTGTGCGCCTGTTCCGGAATCTTGACGCGCTCCAGATAGTGCATCGCGATCGCTTCAGCTTCCTTCTTCGGCATCTTGCGAACCCAGATCGGTGCGAGCGTGCAGTTTTCCAGGATCGTCAGATGCGGGAAGAGGTTGAAGTGCTGGAAGACCATGCCGACTTCGCGGCGCACTTCGTCGATCTTCTTCAGGTCGTTGGTGAGTTCGATGCCATCCACCACGATCTGGCCCGACTGGTGTTCTTCCAGACGGTTGATGCAGCGGATCATCGTGGACTTGCCGGAGCCGGACGGTCCGGCGATGACGATGCGTTCGCCGCGCATGACGGTGAGGTTGACGTCGCGGAGAACGTGGAAATCGCCGTACCACTTGTTCATGCCGGTGATCTGGATGGCCACATCGGTGCTGGATACCGCCATGGCCTGCGGCTTGGTGTTCGTTGCAGACATGATTTACCCTTATCCTTTTAACGCTTGTGGCCGGTGTCGAGGTGGCGCTCCATGAAGAGGGAGTAGCGCGACATGGCAAAGCAGAAGATCCAGAAGACGAAACCGGCAAAGACGTAACCGGTAATCGGCGTCACCGGCGACGACCAGTTTGCATCCGACTGGTTGAGCGTGACGATGCCGAGCAGGTCGAACATACCGATGATGTAGACGAGCGAGGTGTCCTTGAAGAGACCGATGAAGGTGTTGACGATCCCCGGAATGACAAGCTTGATCGCCTGCGGCAGGATGATCAGCCGCGTCTTCTGCCAGTAGCTGAGGCCGAGCGAATCGGCGCCTTCGAACTGGCCCTTCGGGATTGCCTGCAGGCCGCCGCGGATGACTTCCGCCATGTAGGCGGAGGAAAACAGCGACACACCGATCAGCGCCCGCAACAGCTTGTCGAAGGTCCAGCCATCCGGCAGGAACAGCGGCAGCATGACGCTTGCCATGAACAGCACGGTGATCAACGGAATGCCGCGGATGACCTCGATGAAGAGGACGCACAGCATCTTGATGACCGGCAGGTTCGAGCGGCGTCCGAGCGCGAGCAGGATGCCGAAGGGAAGCGACACGGTGATCCCGAAGAAGGAGAGGATCAGCGTCACCATCAGGCCGCCCCAGAGTTGGGTTTCGACCGGCTCGAGACCGAAGCCACCACCCAGCAGGAAGAAGGAGACGACCGGCAGGACGATGAAGAGCGTCAGTGCATTCCAGCCCTTGTAGGGGGCCTTCGGCATCAGCATCGGGATCAAGAGGGCGATGAAGAGCACCATCACCAGCATAGGACGCCAGTAGAGTTCGGACGGATAACGCCCGAAGATGAACTGATTGAACTTTGCCGAAACGAAGGCCCAGCAGGCGCCGGACTGGCCGTCCGGAAGAACGCCCCCCTGCGAGACCGTGGCGCAGGCGCTACGATCCGTCCCCGTCCAGGACGCATCCAGGAAGAGCCACTGGATGAGGCCGGGCAGGGTGTAGACGAGGAGCCCAAGCCCGATGATCGTCATGATGGTATCGGTGACCGAGGCAAACAGGTTTGTCCTCAGCCAGTGGATGACGCCAACCTGGCTGGAAGGAGCCGGCTTCGGCCCCTCCATCTGCTGGCGGACGTAAGAAACATCGGTGACAGCCATCTTATCTCTCCACCAGCGCCATTTTGGCGTTGAACCAGTTCATGAACACAGCGGTAGTGACCGACAGAGACAGGTAGATGACGAGCCACAGCGCGACGATTTCGACGGCCTGACCGGTCTGGTTCAGCATGGTGCCGCCAACGGCGACGACATCCGCAAACCCGACGGCAACCGCAAGCGACGAGTTTTTCGTCAGGTTGAGGTACTGGCTGGTCAGCGGCGGGATGATGATGCGCATCGCCTGCGGAATGATGACGAGGCGTGTGGTCACGTTGGGGCGGATGCCGAGCGCACTTGCCGCTTCGGTCTGTCCCTTCGCAACGGCCAGGATGCCGCCGCGCACGATTTCCGCGATGAAGGAGGCGGTGTAGAAGGAGAGCGCCAGATAGAGCGAGATGAACTCCGGGCCGATCGTGCTGCCGCCCGTGAGGTTAAAGCGACCGGCGATCGGATAATCGAAGCTGATCGGCGAGCCGAGCACCAGGAAGGTCAGCGCCGGAAGGCCGATAATGAGGCCGATCGCGGTCCAGCCGGAGTGGAACTGCTGGCCGGTGGCCGCCTGGCGCTTGCGGGCCCAGCGGAAGATCACGATGGACGCGACGATCGCCACGAGGAAGGCGACACCAATCATCCATGCGCCATCGCCCCAGATCGCCTTGGGGAAGAAGAGACCGCGATTGTTGAGGTAGGACGATAGCGGCATCGCGATCGAATCGCGGGCTTGCGGCAGGACCGAGATGACGCCCTTGTACCAGAACAGGATGACGAGCAGCGGCGGAATGTTGCGGAAGATTTCCACATAGACCTGCGCAAGCTTGGCGATCAGCCAGTTCTTCGACAGGCGGGCAATGCCAACGACGAAGCCCAGGATCGAGGCGGTGATGATGCCGAAGAAAGCGACTTGCAGCGTGTTGAGAAGCCCAACGATCAATGCGCGCCCGTAGGTCGCATCGCTGCTGTAGGGGATAAGGGTCTGCGCAATGTCGAAGCCCGCGCGCCCTTCGAGAAATCCGAAGCCGGAGGCGATGTTCGCCTTCGCCAGGTTGTTGATCGTGTTCTGCGTCACCGTCCAGACGAAGAGCGCAACCAGGGCGACCGTCAGCACCTGGTAGAAAATGCCGCGCACCTTCGGATCGTAGATGAGTGACGACGTGGATGATCGTTGTGTGTCCGGTTTTGCCAAATTCAGCGCGAAGCCTGCCATCAGCGCCTTTCCCTCTTGTCATGCTCTTTGGAGCTGTTCTTGCCCGTGATGGGTTCTTTTATACGTAGAAAGGCGAGGTATCCCCCGCCTTTCAGGTTTTCCGAGTTTGGAAAGGCGGCTTAGCGGATCGGCGGGGCGTACTGCAGGCCGCCCTTGGTCCACTGTGCGTTCAGGCCGCGCTCGATCTTGATCGGGGTGTCCGGACCGAGGTTGCGAGCGAAGACTTCGCCGTAATTGCCGACGGTCTTGATGATGTTGGCTGCCCAGTCGTTGCTCAGGCCAAGGTCGGTACCGATCTTGGTGCCTTCTTCAGAACCGAGCATACGCTTGATGTCCGGACCACCGCTCGTCTTCATTTCGTCGACGTTCTTGGAGGTCACGCCGAGTTCTTCGGCACCCACCATGGCGTAGTGAACCCAGCTGACGATGTCGAACCACTTGTCGTCGCCCTGGCGAACGGCCGGCCCGAGCGGCTCCTTGGAGATGACTTCCGGCAGAACCATGTTCTCGTCCGGGTTCTTCATCTTCAGGCGCACGGCATAGAGACCGGACTGGTCGGTGGTGTAAACGTCGCAACGGCCGGAATCGTAGGCGCTGGTGGCGTCGGCTTCCTTTTCGAACACAACCGGATTGTACTGCAGGTTGTTGGCCTTGAAGTAGTCGGCGAGGTTGAGTTCGGTCGTGGTGCCCTGCTGAACGCAGACGGCAGCGCCGGACAGTTCGAGCGCCGACTTCACGTTGAGGCTCTTCTTCACCATGAAGCCCTGGCCGTCATAGTAGTTGACGGTGCGGAAGTTGAAGCCGAGCGAGGTGTCGCGGCTGATGGTCCAGGTCGTGTTGCGGGTCAGAACGTCCACTTCGCCGGACTGGAGCGCCGGAAAGCGGTCCTTGCTCGACAGGGCGACGAACTTTGCCTTCGACGGATCGCCGAACACGGCAGCCGCAATGCCGCGGCAATAATCGACGTCGAGACCGGACCAGTCACCCTTGTCGTTCGGGTTCGAGAAGCCCGGGATGCCCTGGCTGACGCCGCAGGTGACGAAGCCCTTTGCCTTTACGTCGTCAAGCGTGGCAGCGGATGCAGCCGAGGCAGCGCCAAGGACTGCCGCGCCAATCGCGGCTGACAGAATCGTCTTTTTCATTTTCCC
This sequence comes from Allorhizobium pseudoryzae, assembly GCF_011046245.1. Taxonomy (NCBI): domain Bacteria; kingdom Pseudomonadati; phylum Pseudomonadota; class Alphaproteobacteria; order Hyphomicrobiales; family Rhizobiaceae; genus Affinirhizobium; species Affinirhizobium pseudoryzae. The sequence continues at coordinate 3,128,467 of NZ_CP049241.1, read as the reverse complement.
AACCTTTGTCTGTGTTTTTTAGATCGACCCAAGTTCCGTCGCCGCGCCAGATTGGCGGTAGGCCGGAACCGCTCGCGTAAGGCCTCCCAAACGAGCTGGGCATATCTCAGTCGCAAATATGGGCAAGGGTCAAGTCTTGCACTTTAAATTAGCGCCTCAAATTCGACAAATTGACGTGTGTTGGTGATATATTAGGCAGGGTGTGAGATATTGTGCAGGCTGTGCTGAACAGAGTATCAGTTTCTCGCGGCATTTCATCGGCGTTGAGGATCCGTTCGCACAGGGGTTGACGGTCCGGCGACGAGGTTTAACAACAGGCGGCATCCATCAATCGAAAGCCGCTTCCCGATGAAAAACAAACAGCTTTCCCTCAACCAGGCGGGCGATAACACGCGTCTGGCGCATCTCGGTCATGATCCCATGAGCTTCCATGGTTTCGTCAATCCGCCGGTCGTGCATGGTTCGACCGTCCTGTTTCCCGATTGCAAGACAATGGAAACGCGCGGACAGAAATACACCTACGGGACGCGGGGAACGCCGACGACGGATGCGCTGTGCGAGGCGTTGAATGCGCTTGAAGGGGCGGCGGGAACGATCCTGGTGCCGTCCGGCCTCGCGGCGATCACCGTTCCTTTCCTCGCCTATCTCTCGGCCGGGGATCACGCCCTCATCGTCGATTCTGTCTATTCGCCCTGCCGGCATTTCTGCGACACGATGCTGACGAGGCTCGGCGTCGAGGTCGAATATTATGATCCGTCTCTCGGCGCGTCGATCGAGACCCTGATCCGACCGAACACGCGGCTCGTGCACACCGAAGCGCCCGGTTCCAACACCATGGAAATGCAGGATATTCGCGCCATAGCCGAGGCCGCTCACCGGCATGATTGCGTCGTGACCATGGACAATACCTGGGCAACGCCTCTGTTCTTCCGGCCACTCGATTTCGGCGTCGATGTCTCGATCCATGCAACGACCAAATATCCGTCCGGCCACTCGGATATCATCATGGGGTCGGTGTCTGCCAATGCAAAACACTGGCCGAAGCTGCACGAGGCGCAGATAACCCTTGGCACCTGCGGCGCACCGGATGATTCCTACCAGATCCTGCGCGGTCTGCGCACCATGGGCGTGCGCCTGGCGCATCACCAGAAGAGCGCGCTCGAGATTGCCCGCTGGTTGGAAGGACGCGAGGAAGTGGCGCGGGTGCTGCATCCGGCGCTTGAGAGTTTCCCCGGCCATGCGATCTGGAAACGCGACTTCAAGGGCGCAAGCGGCGTCTTCTCTTTTGTCCTGAAGGCGCAGAGCGAGGCACACTTCAAGGCGAAGGCACATGCCTTCCTGGACGCCCTGTTCTTCTTCGGCCTGGGGTATTCCTGGGGCGGCTATGAGAGCCTTGCAGTCCACGTCAACCTGAACGACCGCACCATCTGCAAGGCGCCGACCGAAGGCCCGGTGATCCGGCTGCAGATCGGCCTCGAAGATGTCGCCGATCTCAAGAAGGATCTCGAGATCGGTTTTGCGGCCGCACGCGCCGTCTGATCAGTCGGCGCTGTCGTAACCGTAGAGCCAGTCCATGTCCGCCGCCAGCGCCTGCGGCGGACGAAGGGCGAGCACGAGATCGCGGCCGAGCCGCAGGGGCCCGCGCAGGTGATAGGCAAAGCGGTTGAAGTTGCCGCGGCGCCGAACCTTGTCGATGCGGGCCTTGCGGATGGATTCGTAAGCGGCCAGCGCCTGCTGCAGGCTTGCCGAGCGTCCGACCTGTTGTGCCAGTTCCCAGGCGTCCTCGATGGCCATGGCCGCACCTTGCGCGGCAAACGGCATCATCGCGTGCGCGGCATCGCCGATCAGCACCTTGTTTTCGCCATTGTGCCAATTGCCGTCGCTCACCTGGTAGAGGGGCCAGAACTTGGCGTTCTGGCTTTGCCGCAGCATCTCGACGATCTGCGGGTTCCAGCCGCGGAACTGCCGGAGCAGCATGCCGGTTTCCTCGGCCGTCGCGCTCGCCTCCCAGGTTTCACCGGGTGTCACGCCGGCGGCGATCGCCACCACGTTGAACCCGCCGGTTTCCTTCAGCGGATAACAGACGATATGGGCGGAGGGGCCGAGGAAGGCGGTCACCGATTGCGGCGACAGGAAACCGGGCGCCCTGTGTCCCTCGACCATGAGCCGCCACGCCACATTGTGTGAAAAATCCGGCTCCGGTGCAGAGGCAATCGATTCGCGGACACTCGACCAGACGCCATCGGCTCCGATGATCAGGTCCGGCGCTTCGCCGGTCAGGTCCGCAATGATGGCAGGATCGCCGTGACTGACGCGCCGGCCAAGTTGCAGCGTGCACATCGGATCGGCCTCGACCGCCTGCTGTAGCACGCGCTGCAGCGTGGCGCGGTGCAGGACCCCGTAAGGTGCCCGCCAGCGTTCCCGGGCGGAGCGTCCCACCGGCACCTCCGCCACGCGACCGAGCGTTCGGCCAGACGCCAGCGAGATGCGGTCGGGCTCCGTCCAGTGCGCTTCGAGCGCTGACAGGACGCCGAGCCTTGCCAGAATGCGCGACGCATTGGGGGAGATCTGCAAACCGGCGCCGACTTCGGCCAGATACGGCGCCTGTTCGATGACGTGAACGCGGACACCGCGTTTCGCCAGCGCCAGTGCAGCCGTGAGGCCGGCCATACCGGCGCCGATGATGGCGGCATTCCTGGTGGTCATGTCGGTGTGTCTTCGATCAGGCGGCCTTCACGTGGAAGACGCAGCCCGGCGGGTTTGTTTCTTCCGCCTTCAGCGCCGGATTGTACCGGTAGAGCGTCGAACAGTAGGAGCAGACCTTCTCGTTGTCGTCGCCCATGTCGATGTAGATGTGCGGATGGTCAAAGGGAACATTGGCGCCCGTGCACATGAATTCCTTGACGCCCACCTCGATAAGGCGATGTCCACCGTCGTTCTGGAAGTGAGGAATGCCGTGGCCGGCCATAGTCGTCTCCATGCTTTGAATTTCTGGCGCGGACATTATAGAGGCAGGGTGTGAAAGTGTAGTGGGAAGACGGCAGGCGCCGTCAAAAAAATGCACCCGCGCCGATCCATCGCCGGATGATCGGCCGGTGGTCAGACGCGAGCAGGAAAGCGACATCATGAATCTCAACACGCCCGAGTTTTCGACCTTCACCCACCAGGGCCTGCGGCTCGCCTATTTCGACGAGGGAGACCCCTCCGGCGAGCCGATCCTGCTGATCCATGGTTTTGCCTCGACGGCCAACGTCAACTGGGTGCATCCCGGCTGGCTGAAGACGCTCTCGGACGCAGGCTACCGGGTGATCGCGATCGACAACCGCGGGCATGGCGCGAGCGACAAGCCGCGTGATTCAGAAGCCTACCGTCCATGGGTGATGGCGGGTGATGCGATGGCACTGCTCGATCATCTCGGCCTCAAGGATGCCCACCTGATGGGGTATTCGATGGGCGCGCGCATCTCGACATTCGCAGCACTCGGGCATCCGGACCGCGTCCGGTCGCTGGTGCTCGGCGGCCTCGGCATCGGCATGACCGATGGCGTCGGCGACTGGGACCCGATTGCAGACGCGCTTCTGGCGCCGTCGCTCGAGGAGGTCAGCCATGCGAGGGGACGCATGTTCCGCGCCTTTGCCGACCAGACGAAGAGCGATCGCGAAGCGCTTGCCGCCTGCATTCGCGGTTCGCGGGACCTCGTGTCGCGCGCCGACATGGGCCGGATCGAGGCGCCCACGCTGATCGGTGTCGGCACCAAGGACGATATCGCCGGCTCGCCGCAGGAACTCGCCGCCCTGATGCCGAATGCGAGGGCGCTCGACATTCCGAACCGTGACCACATGCTGGCGGTCGGAGACCGGGTGTTCAAGGCCGCGGTCCTCGATTTCTACCGCGAGATCGGCGCAGGCTGATCGGTCCGCCCGTTTCGTCGCCATTGGTGTTTGTGCAAGACTGTTCTATATAATGCGCTCTGTCGCGAACGAGGATTTTGCCATGGTGGCACGCACTGACATTCGTTCCGCGGAGCCTGTGGCTTCCGTGGATCCGATCTGGGACACGCTGCGTCAGGAGGCGAGGGCAGGGGCGGAGCGTGATCCGTTGCTGGCGGCCTTCCTCTATTCGACGGTGCTGAACCACAAGTCCCTCGAAGATTGCGTGATCCACCGCATCTGCGAGCGTCTCGACCATCCGGATCTGCAGGCGGTCCTGCTGCGCCAAACGTTTGAGGAAATGCAGGAGGAATGGCCGGAATGGGGCGCGATCCTGCGCGTGGACATCCAGGCCTACTATGACCGTGATCCGGCCTGCATGCGTTTCCTCGAGCCGGTCCTCTACTTCAAGGGCTTCCATGCCATCCAGACCCATCGTCTGGCGCACTGGCTCTTGAAGCGTGATCGCCGCGACTTTGCCATGTATCTGCAGAGCCGCGCTTCGAGCGTTTTCCAGACCGACATCAATCCGGCAGCCCGCATGGGCCGGGGTATCTTTCTCGACCATGCGACGGGTTTCGTTGTCGGCGAGACGGCGGTCATCGGCGACAATGTCTCGATCCTGCATGGCGTCACGCTCGGTGGTACGGGCAAGGAAGGGGCAGACCGCCATCCGAAGATCGGTAACGGTGTGTTGATCGGCGCCGGTGCCAAGATCCTCGGCAATATCGAGATCGGTCACTGCTCGCGCGTCGCGGCCGGTTCGGTCGTGCTGAAGCCCGTTCCGCCAAAGACCACCGTTGCCGGTGTTCCGGCCAAGGTGGTGGGAGAAGCAGGGTGTTCGGAACCCTCGCGCCTGATGGACCAGATGCTGCGTTCCGACGATTGAAACGCCTCAGCCGCTCCCCATGCCTCAGTCGCCAGTCGTCCGGGGATGACGGGCCGATACGCTTTACTTTCGCACTTGTCCCGTGCCAAAAGCCACCGCAATGCGAACGCTGACGGAGAAAAACCAGTGAAAGCCGATGAGATCAAGAAGCTGGACGCCTATTTCAAGCGGGTGTTCAACCCCTCGATGAGCGTCAAGGCGCGCCCGAAGAAAGACGATTCCGCCGAGGTCTATGCCGGCGACGAGTTCCTCGGTGTGGTTTACCTCGATGACGAGGACGGTGACCGGTCCTATAACTTTTCGATGGCGATCCTGGACGTCGATCTTTGACGAAGACGCCGATCAGCAAGATCAGCGACGGTGATGGGGCTCTCGGGGCCCCATTCTTTTTTGTGTTTCGTCAAAGCGATTTCGATTTTTCCCGCGTCCCGTGTTTTATTCGAAAATGTTAACGCTTGCACAGCCTTGCGCGGGTTGACTTTCGCACTGCGGAATCATTCTATTCGCAGATGCGAACCAACCCCTGAGGAGGCGGACAATGTTCAATCTCGACGAAGCCAGCCGTAAAAGCAAAGAAACGGTCGATGGTATGATGCGCAGCTATTCGGACATGGTGAAGGGTTTTCAGGCGATCGCCTCGGAAGCGGGTGATTACCAGAAGAAGTCCATGCAGGACATGGTGAGCTACATGGAACAGCTGACGGCAGCCCGCAGTGTCGAAGCCGTCTACGAAGTGCAGACGAAGTTTGCGAAGACGGCCTATGAGAGCTTTCTCGCAGAATCCATGAAGCTCAGCGAAATGTATGCCGACCTCGCCAAAAGCGCCTACAAGCCTTACGAAGCGCCGATGACGAAGGCGACTGCCGTCGTCTCCTCGCAGGCAGCCTGACGCAGAGGCGAATGCTCGCCTTCGGGCAAACAGAAGTTTGAGGGCCGGTCGGCACGAAGCGTGCGACCGGCCCTTTTTGATTCAGTCCTGCGCCGGCACAGGTTGATTTTCCTGCTCCGGGCAAGGCTGGTCATGGAATAGTGATTGCGCCTTGGAGCAAGGGGCTTAAAATCGGCGGATGGCGAACTAAATAAAGGCGTCTGATGTTCGGTTTCACACGGGTGCTTTGTCCGGGAAGCCGGATGATTGGGGAATGGAAATGATGATCGCACAGCCGATCTTAATGCAGAACGAAAAGGACGGTCAGGGCGACAACGGCAATCGGGGTACGTCGGTCATCACCCGCACGGAACCCAAGACGAAACGGCCGAACCTGTACCGTGTCCTGTTATTGAATGACGACTACACACCCATGGACTTCGTCATTCACATTCTGGAGCGTTTTTTCCAGAAAGACCGCGAAGCGGCCACCCGCATCATGCTGCACGTGCATCATCACGGCGTCGGCGAATGTGGGATCTTTACGTACGAGGTTGCTGAGACCAAGGTGAGCCAGGTCATGGATTTTGCCCGCCAGCACCAGCATCCGCTGCAATGTGTCATGGAAAAGAAATGAGGTCCGCACGTGCCAACATTTTCGCCGAGTCTTGAAAAGGCGCTGCATCAGGCACTGACGTTCGCGAATGAGCGGCACCACGAATATGCAACGCTGGAACACTTGCTCCTGGCTTTGATCGACGACGCTGACGCGGCCGCCGTGATGGGAGCCTGCAATGTGGATCTCGAAGCCCTGCGCAAGACGGTTTCGGACTACGTTGACAACGATCTGTCCAACCTCATCACCGGTTATGATGAGGATTCGAAGCCCACGTCCGGTTTCCAGCGCGTGATCCAGCGCGCCGTCATCCACGTCCAGTCCTCCGGTCGCGAAGAGGTGACGGGCGCAAACGTGCTGGTGGCGATCTTTGCCGAGCGCGAAAGCCATGCCGCCTATTTCCTGCAGGAGCAGGAAATGACGCGGTACGACGCGGTCAATTACATCTCGCATGGCATTGGCAAGCGGCCGGGCGCATCCCAGGTGCGTCCGCCGCGCGGGGTCGATGAAGGCGAGGCCGATGCGAAGGCCGCCCGTGGCGACCAGGAAGACGGCGCCGGCAAGAAGGCGCCGGATGCGCTGAAGGCCTATTGCGTCAACCTGAACGAGAAGGCCAAGAACGGCCGGATCGATCCGCTGATCGGCCGTCACGACGAGGTCAACCGCACCATCCAGGTGCTGTGCCGCCGATCGAAGAACAACCCCCTCTATGTCGGGGATCCCGGCGTCGGCAAGACGGCGATCGCCGAAGGTCTCGCCAAGCGGATCGTCGAAGGCAAGGTGCCGGAAGCGCTCGCCGATGCGACGATCTTTTCGCTCGACATGGGTACGCTGCTCGCCGGCACCCGCTATCGCGGTGATTTCGAGGAGCGCCTGAAGCAGGTCGTCAAGGAACTCGAAGAGTATCCGGGCGCGGTCCTGTTCATTGACGAGATCCACACGGTCATCGGCGCGGGCGCGACCTCCGGTGGTGCGATGGATGCGTCGAACCTGTTGAAGCCGGCGCTCTCCTCCGGCGCAATCCGCTGCATCGGCTCGACCACGTACAAGGAGTACCGCCAGTTCTTCGAAAAGGACCGGGCACTCGTCCGTCGCTTCCAGAAGATCGACGTCAACGAGCCGTCGATCGACGACGCGATCGAGATCATGAAGGGCCTGAAGCCGTATTTCGAGGAGTATCACAAGCTTCGGTATACCAATGAGGCGATCAAGTCGGCCGTTGAACTCTCGGCCCGCTACATCTCCGACCGCAAGCTGCCGGACAAGGCGATCGACGTGATCGACGAGACCGGCGCGGCGCAGATGCTGCTGCCGGCCTCCAAGCGCCGCAAGCTGATCACCGAAAAGGAGATCGAGGTCACGATCGCCACCATGGCCCGCATTCCGCCGAAGACGGTCTCCAAGGATGACGAGATGGTTCTCGCCAACCTGGAGAAGGAGCTGCGCTCCGTCGTCTACGGGCAGGACAAGGCCATCGAAGCGCTCGCAACCGCGATCAAGCTGGCGCGCGCCGGCCTGCGTGAACCGAACAAGCCGATCGGCTCTTATGTGTTCTCCGGCCCGACCGGCGTCGGCAAGACGGAAGTCGCCAAGCAGCTTGCCTCGTCGCTCGGCGTGGAGCTGTTGCGCTTCGACATGTCGGAATACATGGAGCGGCACACGGTGTCCCGCCTGCTCGGGGCCCCTCCCGGCTATGTCGGCTTCGACCAAGGCGGCCTGTTGACCGACCAGGTGGACCAGCATCCGCATTCGGTCGTGCTCCTCGACGAAATCGAGAAGGCGCATCCGGACATCTACAACATCCTGTTGCAGGTGATGGACCATGGCTCGCTGACGGATCACAACGGCAAGAAGATCGACTTCCGCAACGTGATCCTGATCATGACCACGAATGCGGGTGCCGCCGAAATGGCCAAGGCCGCGATCGGCTTCGGCTCGTCCAAGCGCACGGGCGAAGATGAAGAGGCGATCAACCGCCTGTTCACGCCGGAATTCCGCAACCGTCTCGACGCGATCATTCCGTTTGCGCCGCTGCCGACGGAGGTCATCCATCAGGTCGTGCAGAAGTTCGTCATGCAGCTGGAAACCCAGCTGTCCGAACGCAACGTCACCTTCGACCTGCACCAGGATGCGATCGCCTGGCTCGCCGAAAAGGGCTACGACGAACGCATGGGCGCCCGTCCGCTGTCGCGCGTCATCCAGGAGCACATCAAGAAGCCGCTCGCCAACGAGATTCTGTTCGGCGCGCTGCGCAAGGGTGGCGTCGTGAAGGTCACCGTCGGCAAGAAGGATGACGGCAAGGACGGCCTGGTTCTGGAATCGATTCCGGAAGCGGTTCCGGTGAAGCCGAAGGTCGAGACCGAGTTGGAAGAGAGCAAGGCCAAGGCCAAGCCCGCCAAGGGCAAGGCGGAGGCGCCCGGCACAAAGGCCCCCTCGGGGGGAAAGCCGGCGCCGAAGGCCACGCTTGAGGCAGAGGGGGATGTCCTGACGGAAGAACCCGATGCCCGCAAGCCCCGGAAGAGTTCGACGGTTCCCCGAGTGCCGAAGAAGAAATAAGCGGCCTTCGTACCGCCAGAGATTGCCGGGGAGAGATCCCCGGCATATTTGTGTCTGTGCCGACGTTCGCTGGCGGCATTCATTCGGACTGTTTCATGCCTTCTTCCGCGTCTGACATGCGCTCCGGCCTCTTCTGGTTCCTGACCGGAATGCGCGGCATCCTCTCTCTTCCCGCTCTCATTCTCATGACCTCCTTCGTGGGCTTCAGCGCCTTTGCGCTGGAATCGGGCATCACCCGGGACCAGGCCGTGTTTATGACGCTGGCCGTCTGGGCGCTGCCGGCGAAGATGATCTTGATCGGCACCATGGTGGGTGGCGCGCCCCTCGCTGCAAGTTTCCTCGCCGTGACACTCTCCTCGATCCGCATGATGCCGATGGTGGCCTCCATCATGCCGGACATGAAGAACGACAGGAGTCCCACCTGGCTTCTGCTGTTTCTCTCGCATTTCGTCGCGATCACCTCCTGGGTCTTTGCGATCCAGCATCTGAACGACGTGCCGCGCGAACGCCGCACCGCCTATTTCGGCGGCTTTGCCATCACGCTCACCCTGATCAACGCGCTAATCGTCGGCGTCTGCTACGGCATCGTTGCGCAGTTTCCGCCGATCGTCGCCGGGGCGCTGTTCATGATGACGCCGGTCTATTTCTTTGGCTCCATCTGGGCGAGCGCCCGCCACTCCGTCGTCAAGCTCGCCTTTCTCCTCGGCGTCGTTCTCGGCCCGGCCTTCGCGCTGGTCTCGCCGGACTTCGACGTTGTTTATGCGGGAATCGGTGGCGGCACGCTCGCCTATCTCATCGACCGGTTTGTCATCCGCCGGCGCAAACCGCCCGTGGCGGCATCGCCTGCCGGCGAGATCGGCCATGGAGAACAGCCATGAGTGAGAACGGCTGGTGGGTCTATGTCGTCATCATTGTCGCCGGCTGGCTGGCGACCGATGTCTGGCGTTATCTCGGCGTGATCATCGGCAACCGGCTGGATGAGGCGTCCGAAGCCTTGCAGTGGGTGAGGGCGGTTGCGACCGCGCTCGTCATGGCGGTGACATCGAAGCTTGTCGTGTTTCCGACGGGCACGCTGGCGGATACACCGCTCTGGCTGCGTCTTGGCGCACTCGGGGTCGGGTTCCTGGCGTTTCTGCTCGCCGGCCAGCGCGTCATCGTCTGCGTCGTGGTGTCGATCTCGCTGCTGATCCTGGGGCTTTTGACGCTCTAAAGCCTTTGTGGCCTCACGCGACCTGCTGGATGGCGACTTTAGAGAATTCGACGAGCCCGCGGCCCTTGCGTTTGGCCTCGTACAGCGCGTGGTCGGCTGCGACGATCAGGCGCTGCGGCGTTTCCTGTGTGTTGTCGGTCGCGGCAACGCCGACGCTGGCACCGATCGTCACCTCCTGCCCCATCACTGCATACGGTTGCGACAGCGACGCCGTAATCCGCTTGGCCAGACGAACTGCGTCGAGCGAGGCTTCGAGGTGCGGCTGGATCACGAGGAATTCGTCCCCGCCGCGGCGTGCGGCAATCGCATCTGCCGGAAGCATGTCATTCAGCCGCCGCGCGACTTCCACCAGGATCGCGTCGCCCACCGCATGGCCGAACGTATCATTGGCGGCCTTGAAGTGGTCGAGATCGATGAAATGCACCGCGACCGCCTGGCCCGGTCTCACCTGCTGCCCGAGGAAAAGCCGCTGCAATTGCTGATCGACGGTGAAACGATTGGCCAGTCCCGTCAGCGGATCGCTGCCGGCAAGGGCGGCCAATTCGGCTCGCGTGATCAGCACATCGAAGGTGAGGCGGTAGCTGGTCCGGATCAGTTGCAGGCTGGCGAGCGACATCATCAGAAGGAACAGCGCCAGCATCTTGTAGAGAAACAGCGCATGAAACAGCAGGACCACGATATAGGGCAGAGTCGCGATCTTGATGCAGGCAATGGCCAGGATCGGGCGCACGGCAAGCCGCGTGACGATGCCGGTGCAATAACTGACGAGAAAGACAGCGGAAAACAGTTGCGCCTCTTCCGGCCCCCGCCAGAACGTATAGGTGCCGATGGCGCCGACGAGGATGGAAAACAGCAGGCTGCCCGCAGAGTGGGCCGCTTCCCAGAACCGCGTTGTGTGCCGCTCCCTGAAATACTTGTAGGCGCGATCGATGACGAACCGCAGGGCGGCAATGAGGAGAGCGATCACCGCAAATGCAGCGAACACGTCGTCATCCGCCTTGCGGGCAATCAGGCTGCAGAAGAAGGCAGCGGCAAAGCCGATGAACACGACGTTGAAGGTGGAGGCATACAGGAGATCGATCAGCTCCGCCCGGATGGGCGCTTCCTTGTCCACGGCCGGACGGCCTTTGGAAAAATGCGGTAGGATCATGTCGTGTCGTCGCCTGAAGGATCCGGTCTCCGGCCAGGAAGATGCCCGGCGCATGCCGATAGATGCGCCGAACCGGTTATGATTCTCCTCGAAAAAAAGAAACAAATCCTCACATTCTCGCCTTTGCGGTCAAAAATGGAGAACACGGGCGGAAGAAAATCCGCTTAAAGGCAGGCTTTCACCTTTTCGGCATGCGCGGCCAGCACTGCATGGTCTTCCATCTTGCCGGAATGCGGCTTCAGCGCTTCACCTTCCTTGCGCGGAACCACATGCACATGCAGGTGAAACACCGTCTGGCCGACGGCCGCCTCGTTGAACTGCGAGATCAGCACGCCATCGGCCTCGAAGGCATCCCGTGCGGCAACCGCAAGCTTCTGCACGACCGGAAACAGTTTTGCAAGAACGGCGGGGTCGGCATCGAGAAGATTGCGGGACCCCACCTTGGGGATCACCAAGAGATGGCCCGGCGCCTGCGGCATCACGTCCATGAAGGCCAGCGTGTCGTCGTCTTCGTACACCTTGTGGCAGGGGATCTCGCCCTTCAGGATTTTGGCGAAGATGTTGTTTGCATCATAGGTCTGGCTCGTCATGGCCGTCTGAATCCCTTCTGATAGAAATGCCGTCCTGCCGCTCTCCCTTGCGGAAGGGGCTGTGTTCGGTCAAGACCTCACCGGTATATTCCACCTGCCGCCGTTCCTGTTTCAGGTAATCGGCCACCGCGCGGCGAAGTCCCGGATGGGTGATGTAATGGGCGGAATGGGTGGTGACCGGAAGGTAGCCGCGGGCGAGCTTGTGTTCGCCCTGCGCGCCAGCCTCCACCCGGGCAAGCTTGTGGGCCAGGGCAAAATCGATTGCCTGGTGGTAGCACACCTCGAAATGCAGGAAGGCGTGGTCTTCGATGCAGCCCCAGTGGCGGCCGAACAGTGTGTCTTCGCCGATGAAATTGATGGCGCCGGCAATGTAGCGGCCCTCGCGCTTGGCCATGACGAGCAGGATATCGTCCGCCATGCGTTCGCCGATCAGCGAATAGAAACGGCGGTTGAGATAGGGGCGGCCCCACTTGCGGCTGCCGGTATCCATATAGAAGGTGAAGAACTGGTCCCAGATCTCTTCCGTCAGGTCGCTGCCGGTCAGCCAATCGATGGTGATCCCGTTCTCCAGCGCCTGCCGCCGCTCCTTGCGCAGGTTCTTCCGCTTGGAGGAGGAGAGTTCGCCGAGGAATTCCTCGTGATTGGCGTAGCCCTTGTTGATGAAATGGAACTGCTGGTCGGTGCGGTGGAGGAACCCGGCCTCCTCGAACGCAGGAAGTTCCGCCTCCGGCAGGAAGGTGACATGTGCGGATGAAACACCGGTCTGCCGTGCGACCTCGGCAAGGCCCGCGGCAAGCGTCGCCTGTACGGTAGCCGCCGCAGCATCTCCGGCACCGGTCAGAAGGCGCGGGCCTGTGGCCGGGGTGAACGGGATCGCACACTGGATTTTTGGGTAATAATCCCCGCCCGCCCGCTCGAACGCGTCGGCCCAGCTGTGATCGAAGACATATTCGCCCTGGCTGTGACTTTTCAGGTAACCGGGGACGGCGCCGATGAGGCGCCCGGTTGCGTCCTCCAGGAGCAGGTGATGGCCGAGCCAGCCTGTCTTGGATGACGCTGACCCCGATTCCTCCAGCGATGACAGGAAGGCGTGCGAGAGGAACGGGTTGAAGGGGGTTACCCCTCCGCGTCGTGTTCCGGAAAGCTCGGCCCAGCGCTGAGGCGCGATGGACGAGAGGGAGTTTTCAACGCGGAGGGTGAGCTTTTCGGTCATGCGGCAGAGGGACTGCTTTCTCTGGGGTCGAAACCCTCGAACGTCATCTGGTCTGCATGAGTATAGGTATGGGCGCGCGCCTTTTCATCCCTCACCGTCCAGGTAATCACCGGAATGCCGAGCTGGCGCTGTGCGGTGATGAAACTGTTGGGCAGGTGCGCCCAGTGGTAGGAGATGAAATCAAGTCCGAGCTGCATCGCCTCGTCATGTTTGAAGAAGTCTTCTGCCGTATCGCCCATGGCGGTCAGGCCGACCGGGTAGGGCGCGCCAACCCGTTTCAGGTCCTTCAGCAGATGATGGTCGAAGCTCATCAGCGCGATCCGACCTTGGTAGCCTTCCAGCACCTCGAGCACGGTTTCGACGAAGCCATCATCGTCTTCGGCGCTGCGGCCCTTCAACTCGATCACCAGCGGCACCTTGCCCTTCACCAGGTCGAGCAACTGCTTGAGCTTCGGAATGCGGTCGGCGGTGCCGCCGACCGAGAGCAGGCCGAGTTCGGACGCCATCTTTTCCCGGACATCGCCCTTGATCGCACAGAGCCGTTCCAGCGTGTCGTCATGGAAGACCATCGGCACGCTGTCGGCGGACAGCTGGATATCGCATTCGATGGCAAAACCGGCCTCGACGGCACGGCTGAACGCCGAGAGCGTGTTTTCCCAGACGGCCTTGTTGAGATCGTGATAGCCGCGATGGGCGACCGGAATCTCCTTGATCCAGTTCGCGTCGGTGCTCATGCCTCGACCTCAAGGATCGCATCGACTTCGACCGCCGCGTTGAAGGGCAGGGCCGCCATGCCGACGGCAGCGCGAGCATGCTTGCCGGCATCGCCAAGAACATTGGCGATGAGATTGGAGGCACCGTTCATCACCACGTGCTGCTCGATGAAGCCCGGTGCCGAGGCGATGAAGCCGTTGAGCTTCAGCACGCGGCGGACCTTGCCAAGATCGCCGCCAAGCGCTGCCTTGACCTGGGCAAGGATATTGATGGCGCAGAGTTCTGCGGCGCGCTGGGCGGTCGCGACATCGACGTCGGCGCCGACAAGGCCGGTCACGGCGACCTTGCCGCCTTCCATGGGCAGCTGGCCGGAAATGTAGAGCGTGTTGCCGCTCAGCACGAAGGGAACATAGTTGGCGGCGGGCGCTGCCGCGACGGGCAGGTCTATCCCCAGCTCTTTCAGACGGGCTTCGATCGCTTCCGACATTTCATTCTCCAGCTCGATTGTAAAAAAGACTTGATTCCGTCACACAGGACGAGTGGGGTTATCACCCTACGCATCACTCGATGGCGTTCATATAACACTGCCCATTGAGTCCCATAGGAGATTGTGGATGTCGCGACCGAAACTGGGAACCCTCCTTCTTGTGAGCGCATCGCTGGTGGCCGGTTCGAGCCCCGCGCTTGCCGGTCTTGAAGCCGCGCGTGCTCTGGTGCCGCACCGCGCCGTCTATGACCTCAAGCTGCGCGACGTTTCCGAACGGTCCGGCATCGAAGGCATGTTCGGTCGCATGGTCTATGAGTTCACCGGCTCGGCCTGCACGGGCTTTACGACGAATTTCCGATTCGTGACGAAGATCGATACGGGCGAAGAGATGCGCCTGACCGACCAGCAGACGACGACCTTCGAGAATGCCAGTTCCGGCCAGTTCCGGTTCGACACCAAGAGCTATACCGATGAAAAGCTCGACAAGCAGGTGACCGGTGAAGCGAAGGACGATGCGAACGGCTTGAAGATCGCGCTCGCCAAGCCCGATCCGCGGGAAGTCGATCTGACGCCGGCCAAATTCCCGACAGAACACATGCTGGACGTGATCGAGAACGCCCGCGCCGGCAAGCGCTTCTTCGAAGCCCGCATTTTTGACGGATCCGAGGATGGCGACAAGAGCCTGATGACGAGCACGGTGGTTGGTCTGCAGCAGACGCCGGCCGCGGATGATCCGGACGCCAAAAGTGCCGGCGAGTTTTCCGCCAAGCCCTATTGGCCGGTGACGATCGCCTATTACAACGAGGACGGAAAGACGGATGCGCTTCCCGTCTACCGCATGTCGTTCAAGCTCTACGACAACGGCATCACCCGTGACCTGACGATGGATTACGGCGATTTCGTGCTGTCCGGCACGCTGTCCAAGCTCGAACTTCTGGATAAGCAGCCGGAGACCTGCCGCTGATCCACCACCGCCGGCTCTTCTTAGTCAGCGGCAGGTGAGACTGCCGCCGGCTTTTGCGTCAAAGACCTGTTCGCAGGTTTTGACCTTTGTCTTGATCTCGACGAAGACGGGCTTGGCCTGGCCCTTGTAATGGCAACCAAGCACCACGTGGCGTCCAGCGGCGTAGACGCCGCTGACATCGAAGCGGTTCTTGCCCTTGCTAACCGTTCCGGTGGAGGTGTCGGGCGCAAGCACTGCGTTATCCTCCATCGGTCCGTCATAGACCTCCGCCTGCGCCAGCATCTTTCCCGGTATCGTCGGGCAGGCGGTTTCCGCCGCAAGCGCAGGCGAGGCGGCGGCCATCAGGATGATGACACAGGCGGGCAATGGCGGTTTCACGCGGACCTCATGAAAAAGCATCGGGATGACCTTGGTATTGCTGAGGTTGCAACAGCAAAGGTGCGCTGTAAAGTGACCCGGCGCGCGCAAAGGCACTGCGATTGCGCATGTTTCCCTGAAATCGACGGCCACAAGGCTTGCATTTGCCCAGCAATGCCGTTATGCGCAGCCCATTCCACACGCGAAACTTGGGATGGTCCGGGAGAAATCCGGGCGGTTCCGCCGGTGGTCGGCCAACGGTCGACTGTTCGTTTCGCGGGGGTTAAACCGGAAACAAGGAGAAAAAGGCATGGCATTGCCTGATTTCAGCATGCGCCAGCTTCTGGAAGCTGGTGTTCACTTCGGCCACCAGACTCACCGCTGGAACCCGAAGATGAAGCCGTACATCTTCGGTGATCGTAACAACATCCACATCATCGACCTCGCGCAGACCGTTCCGATGCTGTCGCGCGCCCTGCAGGTGATTTCCGACACCGTTGCCCGTGGCGGCCGCGTTCTGTTTGTCGGCACCAAGCGCCAGGCGTCCGAACTGATCGCCGACAGCGCAAAGCGTTCGGCTCAGTACTACGTCAACTCCCGCTGGCTCGGCGGCATGATGACGAACTGGAAGACGATTTCGAACTCGATCCAGCGCCTGCGCAAGCTTGACGAAATCCTGGCGTCCGACGCCCAGGGCTTCACCAAGAAGGAGCGCCTGAACCTCGAGCGCGAACGCGAGAAGCTGGACAAGGCTCTCGGCGGTATCCGCGACATGGGCGGCACGCCGGACCTGATGTTCATCATCGACACGAACAAGGAAAAGATCGCCATCGATGAAGCCAAGCGCCTGGGCATCCCGGTTGTGGCCATCATCGACTCGAACTGCGATCCGGACCTGATCGACTACCCGATCCCGGGCAACGACGACGCATCGCGCGCCATCGCTCTCTACTGCGACCTGATCGCTCGTGCCGCCATCGATGGCCTGGCACGCCAGCAGGGCGCTTCCGGTCGCGACATCGGCGCTATGGCCGAAGCTCCGATCGAGCCGGCTCTGTCCGAAGAGACCGAAGCCTGATCATAATGTGCGGGGAGGGCCTTGGTCCTCCCCGGCATCTCTGAAGGCTGGTACGATCGGCCTTCGACGAATTTCAAGGCGTCCGGCGCCGGTGGAACCTTTCGTTTCGCCAATCATCGCGTGAGATCGCGCGGACGGTTATTCATCACGCTGTCACACTTCCGGGTACATTCGTGCCCCAAACGGGCGCCCGCCCACCGATTCCGGCAGGCGCACCCCTGATTGGACAAGAGGCAAACAATGGCTGAAATCACTGCTGCACTGGTTAAGGAACTGCGCGAGAAGTCCGGCGCAGGCATGATGGATTGCAAGAAGGCTCTCACCGAGAACAATGGTGATATCGAAGCCGCCATCGACTGGCTGCGCGCCAAGGGCATCGCCAAGGCCGACAAGAAGTCGGGCCGCACCGCTGCTGAAGGCCTGATCGGCATCGCCGGCGCCGGCCACAAGGCTGTCGTGATCGAGCTGAACTCGGAAACCGACTTCGTGGCCCGTAACGATGCCTTCCAGGACCTCGTCCGCGGCGTTGCCAACGTGGCGCTCGGCACCGACGGCACCGTTGATGCCGTTGCTGCTGCCACCTACCCGGCAACCGGCAAGTCCGTATCCGACACCATCAAGGATGCGATCGCCACGATCGGCGAAAACATGACGCTGCGCCGCTCGGCCCTGCTCGAAGTTCCGCACGGCGTTGTTGCGACCTACATCCACAACGCAGCCGGCGACGGCATCGGCAAGCTCGGCGTTCTGGTTGCCCTGAAGTCGGAAGGCGACAAGGCCGTCCTGACCTCGATCGGCCGCCAGGTTGCCATGCACATTGCTGCGACGAACCCGCTCGCCATCCGCGCCGAAGAAGTTGACGCCGCCGTTGCAGAACGCGAGCGCAACGTCTTCATCGAGCAGTCCCGCGCTTCGGGCAAGCCGGACGCCATCATCGAAAAGATGGTTGAAGGTCGTATGCGCAAGTTCTTCGAAGAAGTCGCTCTTCTCTCGCAGGCTTTCGTCATCAATCCGGAGCAGACTGTCGGTGAAGCCGTCAAGGCTGCCGAGAAGGAAGCTGGCGCTTCGATCGAAGTTGTCGGCATGGTTCGTCTCCTGCTCGGCGAAGGCGTCGAGAAGGAAGAGACCGATTTCGCGGCCGAAGTGGCTGCAGCCGTCAAGCACTAATCTTTATACGCCAAAACTTGTGAATGCAGGGGGCATCGCGTGACAATGCGATGCCCTTCGTGTATCCGGCTGTCGGTGTGATCCTCGAAGGAGTTTCCATGTCTTCCTCCCAACCCGTCTATAAACGTGTGCTGCTCAAGGTCTCCGGTGAGGCCTTGATGGGTAGCCAAGGCTTCGGCATCGATGTTGCCGTGGCCGACCGGATTGCCGCCGACATCGCAGATGCGGTGCGCATGGGGGTGGAAGTCGGCCTCGTGGTCGGCGGCGGAAACATTTTTCGCGGTGTGGCGGTTGCCTCGAAGGGCGGCGACCGGGTGACCGGCGACCACATGGGCATGCTGGCGACCGTCATCAACGCGCTGGCGCTTGCCACGTCGCTGCGCAAGCTCGATGTCGAGACCGTCGTGCTCTCGGCGATTGCCATGCCGGAGATCTGTGAAAGCTTCTCGCAGCGCCGCACGCTGCACCACATGGCCCAGGGCCGCGTGGTGATCTTTGCCGGCGGTACGGGCAACCCGTTCTTTACGACCGATTCCGCCGGCGCCCTGCGCGCCGCCGAAATCGGCGCCGAAGCGATCTTCAAGGGAACGCAGGTGGACGGCATCTATTCCGCCGACCCGAAGAAGGACCCGACGGCCACCCGCTTTGAAACGCTGACCCACAGCGAAGTGCTGGAAAAGGGGCTTGCGGTCATGGACGTTGCCGCGGTAGCTCTCGCCCGCGAAAATTCGATCCCGATCATCGTCTTCTCCATCCACGAGAAGGGCGGTTTCGGCGCAATCCTCACGGGCGGTGGCCGCAAGACCATCGTGACCGACATCTGATGGCAGGCTGCGGCGGGGCTGCGCCGGCCGCTATTTTGATAAGAACGGAGTGGAACATGAGTGGACCCGTCGATCTGAACGACATCAAGCGCCGCATGGACGGCGCGATTGCGGCCTTCAAGAGCGATATCGCATCGCTGCGCACGGGCCGCGCATCGGCCAACATTCTCGATCCGGTGATGGTCGAAGCCTACGGCTCGCGCGTGCCGCTGAACCAGGTGGCCAACATCACCGTGCCGGAGCCGCGCATGCTGGGCGTCTCCATCTGGGACAAGACGATGGTGGGTGCGGTCGATCGCGCCATCCGCGAATCGAATCTCGGCCTCAACCCGATCGTCGATGGCCAGAACCTGCGCATTCCGCTGCCCGAACTCAACGAGGAGCGCCGCAAGTCGCTCGTCAAGGTGGCGCATGACTATGCCGAGAAGAGCAAGGTTGCCATCCGCCACGTGCGCCGTGACGGCATGGAAGCCCTGAAAAAGGCCGAGAAAGACGGCGTGATGGGGCAGGACGATAGCCGCGCCCAGTCCGAGCGCGTCCAGAAGATGACGGATGATACGATTTCCGAAATCGACCGCTTGCTTGCCGAAAAGGAAAAGGAAATCATGCAGGTCTAGGGCCTGCGGTTTCGCAATTTTTCCTATTGGACGAAAGTGAGCGGTTTAGGATGGTCAGCGGTGAAGTGTCACCAGTGCCACAGCACGTCGCCATCATCATGGATGGTAACGGGCGCTGGGCGAAGGAGCGGGGCCTGCCGCGCACGATGGGTCACACCAAGGGCGTGGAAGCGGTCCGGCGTGCCGTGCGCGCGGCTGGTGACGCCGGTGTGAAATATCTGACGCTTTTCGCGTTTTCCTCTGAAAACTGGTCCCGGCCGGAAGCCGAGGTCTCCGACCTCATGGGGCTGTTGCGCCGCTTCATCCGCCGGGATCTCGCCGAACTGCACAAGTCCAATGTTCGCATCCGCGTCATCGGTGACCGGACCAGTCTGAAGAGCGACATCCTGCCGCTGCTCTTGGAAGCGGAAGAGACGACGAAGGACAATAGCGCGCTGACGCTGATCATCGCTTTCAACTACGGCGCGCGCGACGAGATCACGCGCGCCGTGCAGCAACTGGCGCAAGAGGTGGCGAATGGCCGCCTGACGCCGGACCAGATCACCGCGGATCTGGTGACCGCAAAACTCGATACGGCCGGAATTCCGGACCCTGACCTCATCATCCGGACCAGCGGCGAGGAGCGTCTGTCGAACTTCCTGCTGTGGCAGGCGGCCTATGCGGAATTCGTCTTCCTGCCCGATTACTGGCCGGATTTCACCGCAGAGACCTTTGCCGAGGCACTGCGGATCTTTGCCGTGCGTGAGCGGCGTTTCGGCGGGGTGACCGCCGTGCCAACCGCGGTGGCAGGCTGATGTCGCCGGAACTGAAAAAGCGGATCGCCTCGGCCATCGTTCTGGCTATCATCACCTTGGCTGCCACCTGGTTCGGCGGCATCGCCTTCCGGATGCTGGCCGCTCTCATCGCGCTGCTCGTCTATTACGAATGGTCGAGCATGACGCGGCTGGCCGACCGCGATTTTCGCGGCAACGCGCTTGGCTGGCTGGCGGTTGCCTCGGTTTCCCTCAATCTCGTATTGGGTGACGAAGGGCTTGGCGTGCCGTTGATCGGCGGCTTTACCGTCACGGCGATCCTGTGGGTTCTGGTGCGTGGCGGCTCCCGGTGGCTGCCCGGCGGCATCTTTTACGCCGCGATGAGCGGTGTGTCGCTGGCGGCGATCCGCGGCTCGGACCAGACCGGCTTCGTTGCCATGCTCTTCGTCTTTGCCGTCGTCTGGGCGACCGATATCCTCGCCTTCTTTGTCGGCCGCGCGCTGAAGGGACCCAAACTCGCGCCACGGATCTCGCCCGGCAAGACCTGGTCGGGTGCGCTCGGCGGCACGGCGTTCGGAGTGCTGGCCGGAAGCCTGATATCGCTCGCCTATTTTCCGATTCTGTCGCTGCGCACGGTGTTCATCGCCTTCTTTCTGTCCGTGGCGAGCCAGATCGGCGACCTGTTCGAATCCTTCATCAAGCGCCGCTTCGGCGTCAAGGATTCGAGCCACCTGATTCCCGGTCACGGCGGTGTCATGGACCGAGTCGATGGACTTGTTTTCGCCGGTTTCACCGCTTTTCTACTTGCAATCATGAATGCGGCATGGTCCGACAAGGCGACAGGAACGGTCGCGGCCTTCCTGTTGGGCTTGTAAGAGACGAATGTTGGAGGATGGAGCCTGAATGGCGATATTGGGTTTGATCACCGGCTACATCATTCCGTTCATTCTCGTTTTATCCTTTCTCGTCTTTATCCATGAGATGGGGCACTACCTCGTTGGCCGGTGGTGCGGCATCCGTGTGACGGCCTTCTCCATCGGTTTCGGTCCGGAACTGATCGGCTTCACGGATCGACAGGGAACCCGCTGGAAGGTGAGCGCCATTCCGCTGGGCGGGTATGTGCGCTTCTTCGGGGATGAAGATGTCGCAAGCCGTCCGGACGGCACCCAGATAGCCCATCTGTCGCTTGAGGAGCGGGCGCAGACGCTGGGCGGCGCCAAGCTCTGGAAGCGCGCCGCAACCGTGGCCGCCGGCCCGCTGGCGAATTTCCTTCTGGCGATCGTGATCTTTGCTGCCGTCTTCAGCCTCTACGGGCGCATGGTCGCCGATCCGGTGGTTGCCGAAGTGCGGGCCAACAGTGCCGCGGCCGAAGCCGGCGTGGAGCCTGGTGATCTCCTGGTTGCACTCGATGGCTCAGCCGTCCGCACCTTCGATGATGTGCGTCGCTATGTCAGCGTCCGGCCGGAAACGCCAATCGTCGTCACCGTCGAGCGCGGCGGCCGCTCCCTTGACCTGCCGATGGTGCCGAAGCGGGTGGACATCACCGATCAGTTCGGCAATCGGGTCGAGATGGGTCAGATCGGCATCGTGACGGACGAGCAGCGCGGCAATTTCCGCCGCGTCACCTATTCGCCGCTGGAGGCGATCGGGCAGGGCGTTGCCGAAACGGGACACATCATCACAGGCACCTTCCGCTACATCGGCAATATCTTTTCCGGCAAGATGTCGGCGGACCAGATCGGCGGACCGATCCGGATTGCCGAGACGACGGGGCAGGTGGCAACGCTTGGTTTTGTCGCTGTGTTGAATTTTGCCGCCGTCATTTCCGTTTCGCTAGGACTGATGAATCTCTTTCCCATTCCGGTGCTTGATGGCGGACATCTGGTTCTGTATGCGCTGGAAGCGGTGAGGGGAAAGCCGCTGAGCGAGCGTCTGCAGGAGATCGTGTTCCGCATCGGATTTGCCCTGATCCTCACGCTGATGGTGTTTGCGACATGGAATGACACCATCGGCCGGTGGATCGGCTGATATGCGGTTATAAACCAACTGTTTACCCTGTTGATAAGTCGCCGTGGCGATTGGGTCACGCCTTTCAAGGAAGTAAATAGAAATTAACAGGATACCTTGCTTGTAGGTCAAAAGCAGGTAAAACGACACACGTGGCCGGAGTCGGGTGCCACCCGCCGAGGGACAACGGGAAAAGGTAAGATTTGAAAATGAAAGCTGGTTCAAAGTTTTTGAACGCAGTCTCGGCGTTTGCGCTGTCTGCTGGTGTTGTCGCGTCGGGTGCAGGTGTTGTCGTGATCGCCTCGCCTCTGGTGGCTGAGGCTGCGGTGATCCAGCGGGTCGATGTGCGGGGAGCACAGCGTGCCGGGCAGGAAGCCGTTCGTTCCAACATCACAATTCGCCCCGGCGTCAGCTTCTCGAATGCTGACATCGATGAATCGGTCAAGCGTCTGTACGCGACCGGTTATTTTTCCGACGTCCGCATCTCGGTGTCCGGCAGCACGCTGGTCGTGACCGTCAATGAGAGCCAGCTGGTCAACCAGGTGGTCTTCAACGGCAACCGCAAGATCAAGGACGACAAGCTTCAGGGCGTCGTTCAGACCCAGCCGCTCGGTCCCTACAGCGAAGCGCTCGCCACTGCCGATATTCAGCGCATTCGTGAGGCCTACACGCAGATCGGTCGCAGCGACGTTCAGGTCACCACCCAGGTGGTTCCTGTCGGTCAGGGCCGCGTCAACATCGCCTTCGTGATCAACGAAGGTGAGCGTACGAAGATCGCCAACATCAATTTCGTCGGCAACCAGGCCTATGGCGACCGCCGTCTGCACGACGTGCTGGTGACGAAGGAATCCGGTCCGCTGTCCTTCCTGACCCGCAAGGACGTCTATACCGACGACAAGCTGCGCGCCGACGAGGATGCGCTGCGCCAGTTCTATTACAACCACGGCTATCCGGACTTCCGCGTCGTATCCTCGGACGCTGTGCTGGACGAGTCCAAGAACGAATACACGATCACCTTCACGGTCGAAGAAGGTCCGCGTTACACCTTCGGCAATATCTCCGTTGAATCCACGGTTCCGGGCATCGACGGCGCGCAGCTGAACAGCCTCGTTGAAACGAAGGCTGGCGATACCTATAACGCCCGTGACGTTCAGAAGACGATCGAAGCGATTTCGAAGAAGGTCGCGTCGGCGGGTTACCCGTTTGCCCGCGTCACGCCGCGCGGCGACCGCAACTTCCAGACCAACACGGTTGGCGTCTCCTACCTGGTCGATCAGGGTGAGCGCGCCTATGTCGAGCGGATCGAAATTCGCGGAAACACGCGGACCCGCGACTACGTCATCCGTCGCGAGTTCGATCTCAGCGAAGGCGATGCCTTCAACCAGCTGGCCATCACCCGTGCGAAGCGTCGCCTCGAGGCGCTCGGCTACTTCGCCAAGGTCAATATCGGCACGCAGCCGGGTTCGTCTCCGGACCGCGTCGTCATTGTCGTGGACGTTGAAGACCAGTCGACGGGTTCGTTCGGCATCGGCGCCGGTTACGCCGCCAATGATGGTGTCGTGCTCGAAGCCTCGATCGAAGAAAAGAACTTCCTCGGTCGTGGTCAATACATCCGCCTGGCGGCTGGTGCTGGCGAAAACGACGCGCAGACCTACTCCTTGAACTTCACCGAGCCGTATTTCCTGGGCTATCGCCTGGCTGCTGGCTTCGACGTGTTCAAGAGCCAGTCGTCTTCGGAAGATTACTACTCATACAATGAGCAGGGCTTTACGCTGCGCGTGACGGCTCCGATCACCGAAGAACTGGCGACGACGCTGCGCTACACCTACAAGCAGATCGAATATTCCGGCGAAGGCAGCTGGACGACCGGCCTGTCGCAGCCCTATCGTGATCTTGTCAACGGCGGAAAGTACGAGCAGTCGATCATCGGTCAGACGCTCACCTACAACACGCTCGACAACATGACGCTTCCGCGTGAAGGCATTTACGCGACGGTGACTCACGAGTTTGCGGGTCTGGGTGGCGATTCGGAATACTACAAGATCTATGGTCGCGCCCGTTACTTCCACCTGCTGTCGGATGAACTGGACCTGATCGGTCAGATTGCCGTGGGTGCCGGTCATGTGGTGGCAACCGGCGACAAGCTGAACGTGTTCGACCAGTTCACCATCGGTGGTCGCCAGATTCGTGGCTTCGAAAGCGACGGTATCGGTCCGCGCATGCCGAACGGCGATACGCTCGGCGGCACGACCTACTTCACCGCCTCGGCTGAACTCAGCGTTCCGATGCCGGCCCTGCCGGAAGACTTCGGTCTTCGTGCCTCCGTCTTTGCGGATGCCGGCACGCTCTACGGTAACGAAGTGGCCAACAGCGCTGGCGCCCTTGGCACCGATAGCGCGTTCCGTGCATCGGTTGGTGCCGGCATCACCTGGGCATCGCCCTTCGGTGCGCTGCGCTTCGACTATGCCGTGCCGGTCGTCAAGGAAGACTACGACCAGGAACAGCGTTTCCGCTTCAGCATGGCGAACCAGTTCTGATATCTGGCGTCCAGAACTGCGTGTGAAAATCTGTTCTGGAGCCTTGGCTGATGGACAAAAACCACTTCTTTCCGCCGCATGACGGAGTGAGCCTTCGCGAGCTCGCTTCGGTCATCGGCGCGGAATTGGGAGATGACAGTTGCGCGGACCGGATCATCCGGTCCGTTGCTCCGGTTGCGCGGGCGAAGGAGGGCGATGTCTGCTACATCGTCTCACGCAAGCACAAGGCTGATCTTCAGACCTGCCGGGCCGCGGCGATCATTTGTGATCCCGCTCTTCGTTCGGTCATCCCCGATCATCTTCCTGTCCTTTTGACTTCCAGGCCGGCCGCTGCCTTTGCGCTCGCTGGCCAGTTCCTGCATCCGGTCGCAGCGCGTGTCCCGGCGGTCACCGCCGCAGGCGGTGTGTCGCCTGCGGCCTATGTCGATCCCTGCGCGCGTCTGGAGCCGGATGTGACGATCGAACCGATGGCCGTCATCGGGCAAGATGCCGAGATCGGCTCCGGATCCTATATCGGACCGGGCGTGGTGATCGGCGCCGGGGTGAAGATCGGTCGCAATTGTTCCGTCGCTGCCGGCGCCTCGATCGTCGCGGCGCTCATCGGCAATGGCGTGATCATCCACAATGGTGTTCGGATCGGCCAGGACGGCTTCGGCTTTGCGCCGGGTCCGCGCGGCATGATCAAGCTCGTTCAGGTTGGCCGGGTCATCATCCAGGACAATGTCGAGATTGGCGCCAATACGACGATCGATCGTGGCGCCATGGACGACACCGTGATCGGCGAAGGCACGAAGATCGATAATCTTGTGCAGATTGCCCACAATGTCTGCATTGGTCGCCATTGCGCGATTGCAAGTGGCGCTGGTATAGCGGGCTCGACAAAAATCGGCGATGGCGTACAGATCGGCGGTGCTTCCGGCATCAATGGTCACATCACCATCGGCGATGGCGTGCAGATTGCAGCCATGAGCGGCGTGATTGCCTCGCTACCGGCGGGCGGTCGTTTTGGCGGCATTCCCGCAAGGCCGATGCCGGATTTCATGCGCGACATTGCGGAGATCATGGTCCGGTCGGATGAGCGAGCAAAAAAAAGAGGAGACAGAAATGGTTGATCAGGAAAAGGCGGCGCTCGGCTCCGTTGAGATCCTGGAGATCATGAAGCTGTTGCCCCATCGGTATCCGTTTCTTCTCGTTGACCGGATCATTGACATCGATGGTGACAACAGTGCGGTCGGCATCAAGAATGTCACGGTCAACGAGCCGCATTTCACCGGCCATTTTCCGGAACAGCCGATCATGCCCGGCGTGCTGCTGATCGAAGCCATGGCGCAGACAGCCGGCGCCATCTGTGCGCGCAAGCAGGGCGAAGGCGGCAAGCTCGTCTATTTCATGACCATCGACAATGCGCGGTTCCGCAAGCCGGTTGTGCCGGGCGATCGCGTGGAAATCCATGTCGTGAAGCAGAAGCAGCGCGGCAATATCTGGAAGTTTCATTGTGAGGCGAAGGTCGAGGGTGCGCTGGTCGCCGAGGCCGATGTTGGCGCCATGATCCGTCCGAAGGAAGATTGATGAGCACAATTGCCGCCACAGCGCGGATTCACCCGCTTGCCGTCATCGAAGACGGCGCGGTGATCGGTAAAAACGTCACCATCGGACCGTTCTGCCGGATCGGCGGACGCGTGGTCCTGCATGACGATGTCGAGGTCATCTCGAATGCCGTGGTGACGGGTCTGACCGAAATCGGCCGCGGCAGCCGGATTTTTCCGATGGCCGTTATCGGTGGCGTCTCGCAGAGCCTGCACGAGGCTGGCGACGATTCACGTCTCGTCGTCGGCGAACGCTGCACCATGCGCGAAGGTGTGACGATGAACACCGGCACGGTCGGCGGCGGCGGTATCACCAGCGTCGGCAACGACTGCCTGTTCCTCGCCAATTCGCATGTTGCGCATGATTGCCGGCTCGGCAACAACATCATCCTGTCCAATAACGTGATGCTGGCCGGGCACGTGATGGTCGATGACCGGGCAATCCTCAGCGGCGGCTGCGCCGTCCACCAGTTCACCCGGATCGGTCGCCAGGCCTTTATTGGCGGATTGGCCGCGGTGAATTATGACGTGATCCCCTACGGCATGCTGAACGGCAACCCGGGCGTGCTCGGTGGTCTGAACGTCGTCGGCATGACCCGCGCCGGCATCGAGCGTGCGGTGATCCATCAGGTCCGGCGGGCCTACAAGCAGATCTTCGAGGCCGAAGGTTCGGTGCGTGCCAATGCGGCAGCCATCCGGGACGAGTTCCTGGATTGCAGCGAGGCGCTCGAGGTGATCGACTTCATCGGCGCGGGCACTGACCGTCCGATCTCCTCACCTTATCGCGGCAAAGCCTGATATGGCGACGGCCGCTCCCGTTGCGACGAGAGAAGGCCGGCTCGCCATCATTGCCGGCGGCGGCTATCTGCCGCTCTACGTGGCGGAAGCCGCAAGAGCTGCAGGCGATGACCCGGTGGTGATTGCCCTGCGGCACGAGGCCGATCGCGATTTCTCCTCCTTTGATCATATGGTGACCGGGGTCGGTGATTTCGCCGGCATCCAGCAGGTGCTCCGCCACAAAGGTGTGCGGCGTGTCGTCTTGTCCGGCGGGGTCAAGCGCCGGCCGGAATGGCGCGACATTCATCCGACCTTCCGCTCCATCCTCAAGATTCCGCATGTGATCCGCACCCTGCTGGCCGGCGGCGACGACACCGTGTTGCAGATGGTCATCGGACTGTTCGAAAGCATGGGATGCCGGGTTGTTGGCGTGCAGGAGATCGTGCCGGGCCTGCTCGCCGAGACCGGACATCTGACCGCAACGCCACCCGCCAGCGAAGACATGCGCGACATCGAGACGGCCGCCGAGGCTGCGCGTCTTTTGGGTCAGCTGGATGTCGGTCAGGGGGCCGTCTGTGTCGGCGGCCGCATTGTGGCGCTGGAAGGCGTCGAAGGGACGGATGCCATGCTGGAGCGTGTCGCCAACCTGCGGGCAGCCGGCCGGATTTCGAAGAAGCGTCGCGGCGTGCTGGTCAAGCTCTGCAAGCCGCAGCAAGACGTGCGCGCCGATCTGCCGACCATCGGTCCGTCCACGGTCCAAAGCGCCATCGCGGCTGGACTTGCGGGTATCGCGGTTGAAGCCGGGCATGCCCTGGTGGTCGATCGCGCGGACATGATTGCGCTGGCGGAACGCAACGGTCTGTTTGTCTGTGGCATTGACCAGGGCATCCGAGGGAGTGGTCTGCGATGAGCCTTCGCCCGTTGAAAATCGCCGTGGTTGCCGGCGAAGTTTCAGGCGACCTTCTGGGCGCCGATCTGATCGCCGCATTCAAGCGGATCTATCCGGGCCCGATCGAACTTGTCGGCGTTGGCGGAGAAGGCCTGCAGGCGGAAGGGCTTCAAAGCCTCTTTGATTTCTCCGAACTGTCGATCATGGGCGTGACACAGGTTCTGAAGCGCCTGCCGCATTTGCTGCGCCGGCTCCGCCAGGCCGGCGATGCGATCATCGCCGCGCGGCCCGATCTGCTTCTGATCATCGATAGCCCCGATTTCACCCATCGTGTTGCCAAGCGCGTGCGCCTTGCGATGCCGGATCTTCCGGTGGTCGATTATGTCTGCCCGAGCGTGTGGGCCTGGAAGGAATACCGGGCGAAGAACATGCTTGCCTATGTCGATCTGGTGCTGGCGCTGCTTCCGTTCGAACCGGCGGCCATGCGCCGGCTGGACGGGCCAAGAACGGAATTCGTCGGGCATCGTCTGACGGCGGATGTCAACGTGCTTGCGGTCCGCGCGCGGCGCCAGGCCCGCCCGACGACAGCGGAGAACAGGACGATCCTGTTGCTGCCCGGGTCGCGATCGACTGAGATCAAGGCGCTGATGCCAGCGCTCAAGCAGACTGCCGAACTGATGCTGGAGCGCAATCCCGGCACCCGTTTCCTGCTCCCCACCGTTCCCCGCCAGAGGGCGCTGGTGGAGGCGTTGCTCTCCGACTGGTCCGTAAAACCGCAACTGACCGCAACGACGACAGACAAATGGGATGCCTTTGCAACCGCCGACATGGCGATTGCCGCCTCCGGTACCGTCACGCTTGAACTTGCGCTCTGCGGCGTTCCGACGGTCTCCATCTACAAGGCGGACCTTTTGATCCGCCTGATGGCCAACAGGATCAAGGTCTGGTCGGCGGCGCTGCCCAATCTGATTGCGGACCGACCGGTGATCCCCGAACATATCAACGAATTGGTGCGGCCCGGTTATCTGGTGCGATGGGCGGAATGCCTGTCGTCCGACACCCCGCAGCGAGAGGCCATGCTGGCGGGTTTCGCCGAGGTGTGGGATAGGCTTTCCACATCCGTTCCGCCGGGCGAAGAGGCAGCAAGGCTGGTGCTTGAACTCCTGGCGGAAAAAGGACGCATCTGAGGCGCGTCTTTCCAGGCGCCGGCATCGATGCCGTGTCTCCGATTTCATCTGAGAACAAAAAAAGGCCCGCGCGAAGCGGGCCTTTTCAGAAATTGGTGTCCTGCGATCAACGCTTGGAGATCGGCAGGTAATCGCGCTTCGGTTCGCCGGTGTAAAGCTGGCGCGGACGACCGATACGCTGCTGCGGATCTTCGATCATTTCGGCCCACTGGGCAATCCAGCCGACGGTGCGGGCGAGCGCGAAGAGCACGGTGAACATGGTCGTCGGGAAGCCCATCGCCTTCAGCGTGATGCCGGAATAGAAGTCGATGTTCGGATAGAGCTTCTTCTCGACGAAGTAGTCGTCCGTCAGCGCGATCTTTTCCAGTTCCATGGCAACCTGCAGCAGCGGGTCGTCCTTGTGGCCGAGTTCGCCCAGCACCTCATGCGTCGTCTTCTGCATGATCTTGGCGCGCGGATCGTAGTTCTTGTAGACGCGGTGACCAAAGCCCATCAGGCGGAACGGATCGTTCTTGTCCTTGGCGCGGGCGATGTATTCCGGAATACGGTCCGGCGTGCCGATTTCCATCAGCATGTTGAGAGCCGCCTCGTTGGCGCCGCCGTGAGCCGGGCCCCAGAGGCAGGCAATGCCAGCCGCGATGCAGGCGAACGGGTTGGCGCCCGAAGAACCGGCGAGACGCACGGTCGAGGTTGAGGCGTTCTGCTCGTGATCGGCATGCAGGATGAAGATGCGATCCATCGCGCGCGCCAGAACCGGGTTGACCTGGTATTCTTCGCACGGCACGGCAAAGCACATGCGCAGGAAGTTTGCCGAGTAGTCCAGGTCGTTCTTCGGGTAAACGAAGGGCTGGCCGATGTGGTACTTGTAGGCCATCGCGGCGATCGTCGGCATCTTGGCGATCATCCGCAGCGAGGCGACCATGCGCTGGTGCGGATCGGTGATGTCGGTCGAGTCGTGGTAGAAGGCCGACAACGCGCCGACCGTGCCGACCATGACGGCCATCGGATGCGCATCGCGACGGAAGCCGGTGAAGAAGCGACTCATCTGCTCGTGCACCATGGTGTGGTGCGTCACGCGGTAGTCGAAATCCTTCTTCTGCGCAGCCGTCGGCAGTTCGCCGTAGAGCAGCAGATAGCAGGTTTCGAGGAAGTCACCGTGTTCGGCGAGCTGCTCGATCGGATAACCGCGATGGAGGAGAACGCCCTCATCGCCATCGATGAAGGTGATCTTTGATTCACACGACGCCGTCGACGTGAAGCCCGGGTCATAGGTGAAGGCGCCGGTCTGTTTGTAGAGCGAGCCGATGTCGATCACGTCGGGACCGATCGTCCCTTTCCGAACCGGAAGATCGACTTTGCTGTCTCCCAATCCAAGATGTGCGCTTGTTTCCGTCATGCTGATCCTCCGATGGTCGGAATGGCGCAAAATGCGCCGAGAAATGAAGCGTATGAACTTGCTATATGATCTGATGCGAGCTGCCAAGCACTCCTGATGGCTAATTGTGCAGCGCGAAATCTGGTCCGAAAACGTCTCCAGGCTGAGGCGCATGCCGAATTCGGCGGCAATGGCCTGCTTTAAATCGATCCAATGCCTTATTCGGCCGGCGAAGCGGCGAAACGGAATTGACCCTGCGACATAAACAGGCGCAGGTTGTCGATCAGTTAAAGGTGATGCGGCAATTTCAACGGGGGTTCGAATTGTCGCCAGAGGCATATCGAGCGACAGAATCATTTGAACGCACCCGGGCCACGGAACGGGAGCAGGAGAGGGCGCTTGCGCCTGTTTTTGCCGATCCGCTTCTCCCCTCCGGACCTCCGAGGCGGCGCGCCCTGCCGGCCCGCTTAACTGCCGGGCTAGCGGTCCTTGGCGTCCGGGGCGAGCCTCTTTCGACGGCGTTTTCCCGGGCCATCCAGGATGAGGTCGCGCATGGCCGGCTGTTCCTTTTGGTGCCGGTTCTGCTGGGGGCGGGGATTGTCGTGTGGTTGAGCCTGCCGCAGGATCCGCCCCCGGCTCTTTTCGGTCTGCTGGTGCCCCTCCTTGCTGTCCGGATTGTTCTCGGCGCCTCAGGCCAGCGGCTTGCAGCATCGGCGGTCATGGCCGTCGTGCTGTTCATTACCGGCATGGCGCTCGCTGCGCTGGAGACACGTTTCTCGCAAACGGTCCTGCTCGACAGCGCCGTCACGACCCAGATCAAGGGTCTCATCGAGCGGCGCGAGGCCGCCGGCGACAATCGGTGGCGCTACATCATCAGGGTGGAGGCAACGGAGAAACCGAGGCTGGCCCGCCCGGTGGAGCGGGTCGCGATCTCGGTGCGCAGTGCGGTCGCGCCATTTGCGCCAGGGGCACGGTTTGCAGGACGGGTGCGCCTGTCGCCTCCCTCTGGCCCGGCCCTGCCGGGGCTGACGGATTTTGGCTTCTCGTCCTTCTTCGACGGCATCGGCGCCATCGGTTATCTCTACGGCAAAGCCGAGGTTTCTGCCGCCAAGCCGGATCTTGGCACCATCGATCACCTCAAGATGGCGGTGTTTGCCCTGCGCGGCATGATCGGCGATCGCATTCGCGCGACGGTACCCGGAGATGCCGGTGCCTTTGCAGCGGCCATTGTCACCGACGAGAGGCGGGCGATCAGCCGGGAGACGCTGGAGGCACTGCGCCTGTCCGGACTTGCGCATATCGTTGCGATCTCCGGCCTCAACATGGCGCTCGCGGCAGGCATCTGTTTCGTCGGGCTGCGCACCGGGCTCGCGCTTTTCCCGCGCATCGCCCATGCGCTGCCGATCAAGAAGATCGCCGCCGCCGGTGCCCTTCTGCTGGTGAGTTTCTACTACCTCATTTCCGGCTTTGGTGTTTCTGCCGAACGTGCCTATGTGATGATGGCGATCATGCTGCTTGCCGTGCTCGCCGACCGACCGTCGATCAGCCTGCACAATCTGGCACTCGCCGCGCTCTTCATCCTCATCAAGTCACCCTCCGCGGTGATGGGGCCGAGTTTCCAGATGTCGTTTGCCGCAACCGCAGCGCTGGTGGCCGGTTATACCGCGTGGACATCACGCGAGCGCGAAAATGGGGCAGGGGGGGCCGCCATGCGCGCCCAGCCGTTGATTTGGAGTGGGGCCAAGTGGGTATGGCTGCTGTTGGCCGGTACCTTTTTCACCTCACTGATCGGCGGGGCGTCAACCGCGATCTTCACCATCGCGCATTTCCATCAACTCACCACCTATGGCCTGGTGGCCAATCTGGCCGCCATGCCGCTGATTTCGTTCGTCATCATGCCGGCGGCACTGGCCGGAATGATTGCCATGCCCTTCGGTCTCGACGCGCCGTTTTTCGCGGTGATGGGGCTTGCACTGGAGTGGGTGATCAGAATTGCCCACACCGTTGCCGCCTGGAACGGAGAGGTTTCCTTCGGTGTGAAGCACGCTCTTTTCCTGCCGCTCGCATCGGCCGGCTTCATCCTGATCGTTCTGTCCAGAACGGCATTGCGCCTGCTCGGCGTGGTGCTGATTGCCATGGCTCTTCTGGTGGACTGGCTGAGCCAGACGCAAAGAATACCTGATCTGCTGATTTCGGAGGACGGCACGCTTCTGGCCTTGCTGCAGAATGACAAGGCCTATGTAAACCGGCCACGCCCGTCCGATTTCCTGTATCGGCAGTGGCAAAGTGCGCATGGGATCGGAGAGACCATCCCGCCGCAGACATCCACCGCCGCACGCCCGGAACCGGAAGAGGCCCCCGAGCCAGCGGGATCCACTGCCGTTAAAGCCACCGTGACCGATGGACCACCCCCGCGACGGCCACCCTTGACGGACGCCGAGTTGCGAACCGCCCGCCAGGCCTTTGCCCGGCAATTTTCAGCGCACACCAGCCGCGGATTTCACTGTGTCCCGTCGCTCGCCTGCACCGCCGTCACAGAACACCACATCAGGATCATGGTCCTGCAGGATTCCCGCTACATCGGTCCTGCCTGCGACGAGGCCGATCTGGTGGTTGCCACATCGACGCGGCTCACCGCCTGCCGGTCCGGCGCGCTTCTCATCACCGGGGAACACCTGCGCCGAACCGGTGCATTGCAACTGTCATTTCCCGAAGCGCCAGGCGCAAGCCGCGACCAGACCGCCTGGGTCCTCACGGCGTCTTTTACCGACGAGTCGCGCCCGTGGCATCAGCACCGGGCCTATTCCTGGCGGACGGGCCGGAACGACAACCAGATCCCGCCGCACCTTGCGCGGCTCATCAGTGGTAACGGCGGATAAGCCCGACGAGCTTGCCCTGCACCTTGACCCGGTCGGAGGAGAAGATGCGCGTCTCATAGGCCGGATTGGCAGCCTCGAGCGCAATCGACGCTCCCTTGCGGCGGAACCGCTTTAGCGTGGCTTCTTCGTCATCGACCAGCGCCACGACGATGTCACCGGCAACCGCCGTGCTGCCATTGCGGATGATCACGGTGTCGCCGTCCAGGATGCCGGCCTCGATCATCGAATCGCCCTTCACCTCCAGCGCATAATGTTCGCCAGGACCCAGCATTTCGAGCGGAACGCTGATTTCGTGCGTGGTGTTCTGGATGGCGGAAATCGGCACGCCGGCAGCAATCCGTCCCATCACCGGGACGGCAGCGGAAGAAGCGCTGTCCTCGGCCACGGCCGTAAGGTTGGGTTTTGCCGGCGGAGCTTTGCCGAGACTGCCTTCGATGACACTCGGGGAGAAGCCGCGCCGGGGTTGCGGCGCCGGTGTATAGGCTTCCGGCAGCTTGATCACTTCGAGTGCGCGCGCCCGGTTCGGCAGCCGTCGGATGAAGCCGCGTTCCTCCAGCGCCGTAATCAGCCGGTGGATGCCGGACTTCGACGCCAGATCCAGCGCATCCTTCATTTCATCAAAAGAGGGGGGCACCCCGGACTCCTTCATGCGTTCGTGAATGAACAGAAGAAGTTCCTGCTGTTTGCGTGTGAGCATGGCGACGATCCTGATGGAAACAAATCCAGAACAGACACTATATGTTCCATATGTGTTCTGCAAGTGCTTAAAATCTGTTGAAGCATGCATCAACGGCGGGAATAGCTCGATTTTTCTTCCCGTAAAGAGAACGTGTTGCCACAAAGCAGTCTTGCGGAAGCGATGGCCAGTCGTTGCCGGGATGACGAAGCTACGCGATTCGCACAGCAGAGGGCGTGCATCCCGGGGCGGCTTTTCGGAAGCGTCTTTTTGCGCGGCGTCGGTGCTCGCCGGTCTGTGCCGCGGTCCCCTCCGATCTGTTGGGTGACAGCGGATCGCTGCGCTGCTAATCAGCGTCCCACAAGCACCGGGGCTGGCGGCCCGTGCGGCAAGGGCCGGCCCCGTGGCAAGGGCGGTGCGCGTTGCAGGTGTGGTTGAGGGTCTTAAGGAGTGAAGCAGATGTCAGTGAAAGCCAATTCGGAAGTCTCGGTCGGCGAGGGGTCCTCTCGTGTCGTGTTTTCCAACAGCGCGCCCTTCTCGCTGATCTGCGGTCCCTGCCAGATGGAGAGCCGCGAGCACGCCTTCATGATGGCGGGTGCGATCAAGGAGATCTGCGACAGGCTTGGCATCGGGCTCGTCTACAAATCGTCTTTCGACAAGGCGAACCGCACGTCCTTATCGGGCAAGCGCGGCATCGGTCTCGACAAGGCGATGGAGATCTTCGTTGATCTGAAGAAGGAATTCGGCTTTCCGGTGCTCACCGATATCCACACGGAAGAACAGTGCGCCCTGGTGTCCGAGACGGTGGATATCCTGCAGATCCCGGCCTTCCTGTGCCGGCAGACGGATCTTCTGGTGGCGGCCGCCAAGACCGGTCGCGTCATCAACGTGAAAAAGGGCCAGTTCCTGGCGCCCTGGGACATGAAGAACGTGCTGGCCAAATTTACCGACAGCGGCAATCCGAACGTGCTCCTGTGCGAGCGCGGAGCCTCCTTCGGTTACAACACGCTGGTCTCCGACATGCGGTCTTTGCCGATCATGGCGGGCCTCGGCGCACCGGTGATCTTTGACGCGACCCATTCGGTGCAGCAGCCGGGTGGTCAGGGTGGATCGACCGGTGGCGAGCGCCGTTTTGTCGAGACGCTCGCGCGTGCGGCGGTTGCCGTCGGTGTGGCCGGTCTTTTCATCGAAGCCCATGATGATCCGGACAACGCACCGTCCGATGGACCGAACATGGTGCGTCTCAGCGATCTCGAACGTTTGCTGGAAAAGCTGATGGCGCTGGACGCCGTTTCCAAGGCGGCCTGAGATGCGGTTGAAGCTCCGGGGGCGGATCGGCTGTCCCTGGAGCTTTGCGATCGGGGTCAGGAGGCCAGACGATAAGGCGCGCCGGCGTGCTGCGCCTTTGCGGTCTGTGTCTGACCGATCTCGAAACGCGCCATCTGGCGGGCGAGGTCCTGCGCATGTTCGGCGAGGTCCTGGCAGGAGGCGTTCGCCTCTTCGGCCATGGCGGCGTTCCGCTGCGTCACCTGGTCCATGTCGTTGACGGCCTGGCTGATTTCGGCAAGTGCGCTGGATTGCTCGCTGGCCAGGCCAACGATCGTTTCGATCAGCTGTGAGACCGCCAGCATCTGGTTTTCGATTACCCCCAGTGTTTCGCCCGTCCGGTTGACGAGTGTCACGCCCGTTTCCACCTGGGTGGTCGAGGTGGCGATCAGCTGACGGATTTCCTTGGCGGCACTGGAGGAGCGTCCGGCCAGTTCGCGCACCTCCTGAGCAACGACCGCAAAACCCTTGCCGGCTTCACCGGCTCTTGCGGCCTCGACACCGGCATTCAGCGCCAGAAGATTCGTCTGGAAGGCGATCTCGTCGATCACGCTGATGATCTGGCGGATCTGTGCCGAGGATTCCTCGATTTTCGACATGGCGGAAACGGCTTCCTGCACGATGCTGGTTGACTGTTCAGCACCCTGTTTCGTTTCCTCCATCCGAACATTGGCGGTGCGGGCGTGGTCGACCGTGGTCTTGATGGTCGCCGTCACCTCGGCAAGTGCGGATGCGGCTTCTTCCAGTGACGCGGCCTGCGTTTCGGTTCTTTGCGACAACTCGTTCGTGCCGCCGGCAATGCTGGAGACACCGGCGCGCACGGCGCCCATGGTGTCGGAAATGTAGGAGAGGGTCTGTTCCAGCGCCTGCAGGCTGCTGTTGAATTGCGCGCGCAGTTGCTCGTAATCGGGGGAGAAGGGCTGCTGGATCCGCGTGGTCAAGTCGCCGCGTGACAGCCGCGCGAGGCCGGTACTGAGTGTCTCGATGACACGCGCCCGTTCGGCATCGTCGGCGCTGCGGCGTGCCATGTCCGCCCGTTCTGCCAGAAGCACACGCTCCCGTTCGTCCTCCTGGCGTTTGCGGGCCGCAATGCGCTCCAGTGCGTTTTCGCGGAAGACGGTGACAGCACCGGACATCTCGCCGATTTCGTCGCCCCGGTCGTGGTATGGCACAGGTTGGGTATAGTCGCCCTTGGCCAGAATGCTCATATAGTCGCGCATGCCAGTCAGCGGGCGGATGGCGCGCCGGTGCATGGCAAACAGACCGAGGACGAGCACGCTTGCAGCGCCGATGGCGGCAAGCAGCGACACGGTGGTCAGCCAGGTCGTTTCGCTTGCAGCCTGTTTTTCTGCCGCGGCAAGAAAAGTATTGGCGCTGCCGACAAGCTTGACGACTTCCTCCTGGTGCTTCTGGAAAGCGCTTTGCAGGGCGGTCACGGCATCGCGCATCTGGCCGGCATCGCCGGATCGTACCGCAGCCGAATAGGGGCCGGCGATGATCTGCCAGAAGGTCTCCGATGTGGGCTCGACGGACCGTGCAAGCTGGTTCTTCAGATCGTCGGCGAGATCCGTTCCGGGCCAGTAGGTCTTGCGTTCGTCGTAACTTTTCTTCAGTTCGGCAATTTTCTGAAGATTTTCCTGGGCCGATTGCGGATGATAGGCGCCTTCCGTCGCCAACAGATACGCTTCGACAAGAAAAAGCGGCGGCGGAAGAATGTCCGCCACCAGGTCTTTTCCGTAGATGATCTGCTGGTAGACCGGGCCGTTGACCCTCAGGCGTTCGAACGCGCTGTTCTGGATCCCGACTGACGTTGCCAGGCCTGCTCCCACGAGACAGCCAAATAAAATGAGACTGCGCGCGATCGTGATTTTCATGAACTGGTTCCCACCCACCTGAGCCGACGGCAAGAGAATCGGCCCTTGTTTCCCTTGTCGTCGCAAAACTCGGACGATTCTGTTGAAAAATAATGAATGGTCTTGCGAATGGCTAAGTTAACCATCGGGAGTTGTTGTGTTTTTCGGACGTTATTACTTTTTGGATATAAGCTGCGCACGTTTTGCCCTTTTCGAGACATCAAGGGTTGTCGTCACACAGTTGGGTTGTCATGCTCCTGCCATTGTATTTTTTGTAACCTTGGATAAGACAGGCGGTAATTTCCACCGCATTGACCAGCAGGAAAAGCCATGACAGCCATTACCGATATCATCGCACGCGAAGTCCTTGACAGCCGCGGCAACCCCACCGTCGAAGTCGATGTCCACCTGGAAGATGGCAGCATGGGCCGTGCAGCGGTTCCGTCCGGCGCCTCCACGGGTGCGCACGAAGCCGTCGAACTGCGTGACGGCGGCAAGCGGTACCACGGCAAGGGCGTCGAAAAGGCGGTCGAAGCTGTCAACGGCGAAATCTTCGATGCAATCGGCGGCCATGATGCCGAAAATCAGATCCTGATCGACACGCTGATGGGCCAGCTGGATGGCACGCCGAACAAGTCGCGGCTTGGTGCGAACGCCATCCTCGGTGTCTCGCTCGCCGTGGCCAAGGCTGCCGCCGAATCGTCCGGCCTGCCGCTTTTCCGTTACGTCGGTGGACCGAACGCCCGCCTGCTGCCGGTCCCGATGATGAACATCATCAATGGCGGCGCGCATGCGGACAATCCGATCGACTTCCAGGAATTCATGATCATGCCGGTCGGCGCGGAAAGCCTGCGTGACGCCGTGCGCATGGGCTCGGAAGTCTTCCATGTCCTGAAGAAGGAACTGGCAGCCGGCGGCCACAACACGAATGTCGGCGACGAAGGCGGTTTTGCACCGGGCCTCAAGAGCGCGCCGGAAGCCCTCGACTTCATCATGAAGTCCATCGAAAAGGCCGGCTATCGTCCGGGCGACGACATCCAGCTGGCGCTCGACTGCGCCTCGACGGAATTTTTCAAGGACGGCAAATACGTCATGGAAGGCGAGGGCCGCACGCTCGAGCCGGAAGCCATGGCGGATTATCTCGCCGAACTGGCCGCCAAGTATCCGATCATCTCGATCGAGGACGGCATGGCGGAAGACGACTGGGACGGCTGGAAGTACCTGACCGACAAGATCGGCTCCAAGGTCCAGCTCGTCGGCGACGATCTCTTCGTCACCAACTCAGCCCGCCTGCGCGACGGGATCAAGATGGGTGTTGCCAACTCCATCCTCGTCAAGGTCAATCAGATCGGCTCGCTGACTGAAACGCTCGATGCCGTCGAGACGGCGCACAAGGCCGGCTACACCGCCGTCATGTCGCACCGCTCGGGCGAAACGGAAGACTCGACGATTGCCGATCTGGCGGTTGCGACCAATTGCGGGCAGATCAAGACCGGTTCGCTGTCGCGTTCGGACCGTATTGCCAAGTACAACCAGCTGATCCGTATCGAGGAGCTTCTGGGTCCTCAGGCGATCTATGCCGGCCGATCGATCCTGAAGGGCTGATCTGGCTCCATCTTCTAAAACGATTACATGGCGGTGCTGCGAGGCGCCGCCATTTTTGATTCCCGAGCGGCAGTCGGTTTTGTCGCCCGATCAACGATTGCTTAAGCATGTTCTGCCAAGGTCGAGCGACGTAATGCGTTGCAGGGCACAATCTCGCATGTGGACGAGACATCACAAAAAACGAAAATTCGGTCGGCTGGTTCTTCCTGCCATCACTGTCGCCTTCGTCTCCTATTTCGGCTATCATTCCGTGCATGGCGATCTCGGCCTCGTCGCAACGGAGAAATTCGAGCGCCTGCGTTTGGAGCGCGATGCCGAGCTTTCCAAGCTGGTGAAGAAGCGGGAGGCGCTGGAGCGTCAGGTTCAGCTGATGAGCGACGGCTCGCTTGAAAAGGATATGCTGGACGAAATCGCGCGATATCAGCTCAATGTCTCGCGTGACGACGAGATTGTGATCTTCAACAGCTATTTCTAAATTAACTGAAATCTAGTTAATCAACGCTTTTTACTTTAAATTCATGGGCTTAATAATCATGTGAGCCATGCATTTATGGCATTGCTGGCCTTTGCTTTCTTGCCTATGGTAGTTTCAACCAAACAAACTCGCAGGGAGGTTATGAATGGCGCCCAAGCAAGCCGCGTCGGCAGCCGGTCGTAAGACGGCGGCAAAGCCTGCAAAATCCAATGGTGGAGCAATCGCTGATTTCGATAAGGCCGAGGAACTCAAGGCCTATCGTGAAATGCTGCTCATCCGCCGCTTCGAAGAAAAGGCCGGCCAGTTGTACGGCATGGGCTTCATCGGCGGTTTCTGTCACCTCTATATCGGCCAGGAAGCTGTCGTCGTCGGCATGCAGATGGCGCTGAAGGAGGGTGATCAGGTCATCACCGGGTATCGCGATCACGGTCATATGCTGGCCTGCGGCATGAGTGCGCGCGGCGTTATGGCGGAGCTTACCGGTCGTCGCGGCGGTCTTTCCAAGGGGAAGGGTGGCTCGATGCACATGTTCTCCAAGGAAAAGCATTTCTACGGCGGCCACGGCATCGTCGGCGCGCAGGTCTCGCTCGGCACCGGTCTCGGCTTTGCCAACAAGTACCGCGGCAATGACAATGTCTCGCTCGCCTATTTCGGCGATGGCGCGGCCAACCAGGGCCAGGTCTATGAAAGCTTCAATATGGCGCAGCTGTGGAAGCTTCCGGTCATCTACGTGATCGAGAACAACCGCTACGCCATGGGCACCGCCGTGTCGCGCGCCTCCGCCCAGACGGATTTTTCGCAGCGCGGTG
Organism: Allorhizobium pseudoryzae; assembly: GCF_011046245.1. Lineage (NCBI taxonomy): Bacteria > Pseudomonadati > Pseudomonadota > Alphaproteobacteria > Hyphomicrobiales > Rhizobiaceae > Affinirhizobium > Affinirhizobium pseudoryzae. The sequence continues at coordinate 3,088,505 of NZ_CP049241.1, read as the reverse complement.
CCTCCTTCGGCATTCCGGGCATGCAGGTCGATGGCATGGATGTGCGCGCCGTGAAGGCTGCAGCTGACGAAGCTGTCGAGCATTGCCGCTCCGGCAAGGGTCCGATCATCCTCGAAATGCTGACCTATCGCTATCGCGGCCACTCCATGTCCGACCCGGCGAAATACCGCTCCAAGGATGAAGTGCAGAAGATGCGCTCCGAACATGACCCGATCGAGCAGGTGCGTCTGCGTCTGGTGGAAAGGGGCTGGGCGTCGGAAGACGAGTTGAAGGCCATCGACAAGGATGTCCGCGACGTCGTGGCCGACTCGGCCGATTTCGCCCAGAACGATCCGGAGCCGGATGTATCCGAGCTCTACACCGACATTCTGCTCTGATTTCGGGGAGGGAACCTCATGCCGATCAATATCCTCATGCCCGCCCTCTCTCCGACCATGGAAGAAGGCACGCTGTCCAAGTGGCTGAAGAAGGAAGGTGACACCGTCACCTCCGGCGACGTCATCGCCGAAATCGAAACCGACAAGGCAACCATGGAAGTGGAAGCCGTGGACGAAGGCGTCATCGGCAAGCTGCTGATCGACGCCGGTACCGAGAACGTCAAGGTCAATACGCCAATCGCCGTCCTGCTACAGGAAGGCGAAAGCGCCGATGCCATGTCTGCCGCACCGGCAGACGCGCCGAAGGCCGATGCCGATGCACCGGCTGCAACCTCCGATGCGGCGGGTGGCAAGGCCCGCGAAGCGGCCGACGAGCCGGCTTCGTCTGCCGACAACAAGGTTCCGGCTCAGCCGAAGACCGAAGTGGCCGCCGATCCGGATATTCCGGCCGGTACCGAAATGGTGATGACCACGGTGCGTGAAGCACTGCGCGACGCCATGGCGGAAGAGATGCGCCGCGATGCGGACGTCTTCGTCATGGGCGAAGAGGTCGCCGAATACCAGGGCGCCTACAAGATCACCCAAGGCCTGCTGCAGGAATTCGGCGCCAATCGCGTCATCGATACCCCGATCACCGAACACGGCTTTGCCGGCGTCGGCGTCGGCGCTGCGATGGCGGGCCTGAAGCCGATCGTCGAGTTCATGACCTTCAACTTCGCCATGCAGGCGATCGACCAGATCATCAACTCGGCCGCCAAGACGCTTTACATGTCCGGCGGCCAGATGGGCGCTCCGATGGTGTTCCGTGGCCCGAACGGCGCGGCTGCCCGCGTGGCCGCCCAGCACAGCCAGGATTACGGCGCCTGGTATAGCCACATTCCGGGCCTCAAGGTCATCCAGCCGTACACGGCAGCCGATGCCAAGGGTCTTCTGAAGGCGGCGATCCGCGATCCGAACCCGGTCATCTTCCTGGAAAACGAAATCCTCTACGGCCAGTCCTTCGAAGTGCCGAAGATGGATGATTTCGTTCTGCCGATCGGCAAGGCGCGCATTCACCGCGCCGGCAAGGATGTCACGCTCGTTTCCTGGGGCATTGGCATGACCTATGCGGTCAAGGCCGTCGCCGAACTGGAACAGGCCGGCATTGATGTCGAACTGATCGACCTGCGCACGCTGCGTCCGATGGATCTTCCGACCGTCATCGCCTCGGTCAAGAAGACCGGCCGTCTGGTGACGATCGAGGAAGGCTACCCGCAGTCGTCGGTCGGCGATTTCATCGCCAACTCGGTGCAGCGCGAAGCCTTCGATTATCTCGACGCGCCGGTGCTGACGATTGCCGGCAAGGATGTGCCGATGCCCTATGCGGCCAACCTTGAAAAGCTCGCTCTGCCGAATGTCGGCGAAGTGGTCCAGGCCATCAAGGCCGTTTGCTACAAGTAACGGGAGGGCAGGCTCATGCCGATCAACATCACCATGCCCGCCCTCTCTCCGACGATGGAAGAGGGCAATCTCGCCAAGTGGCTCGTCAAGGAAGGCGACACGGTCAAGTCCGGCGATGTGATCGCCGAAATCGAGACCGACAAGGCCACCATGGAAGTCGAAGCCGTCGATGAAGGCGTCGTCGCCAAGATCGTCGTGCCGGCCGGCACCGAAGCCGTCAAGGTCAATGCGCTGATCGCGATCCTTGCTGCCGAGGGCGAGGATGTGGCCGCCGCTGCTGCCGGCGGTGGCGCTTCCGCAGCGCCGGCACCGAAGGCCGAGGCTGCTCCGGCGCCCTCGAAGTCGGAAGCGGCACCCGCCGCTCAACCGGCACCTGCAGCCTCGCCTGCACCTGCAGCGGCCTCTGGCGACCGCGTCTTTTCCTCGCCGCTCGCCCGCCGGGTCGCCAAGGAAGCCGGCATCGACATCACCAAGGTATCGGGCTCCGGTCCGAAGGGTCGTGTGGTTAAGGCGGACGTGGAAAAGGCCGCCGCTGGCGGTTCCGCCAAGGCTGCTCCCTCCGCAAGCCCGGCGCCGGCCAGTGCCACACCGCCGGCTGCTCCGACGCTTGCCAAGGGCATGTCCGAAGATGCGGTTCTGAAACTCTTCGAGCCGGGTTCCTACGAGCTCGTGCCGCATGACGGCATGCGCAAGACGATCGCCAAGCGCTTGGTCGAATCGAAGCAGACCATTCCGCATTTCTACGTCACCGTGGATTGCGAGCTGGATGCGCTGCTGGCCCTGCGTGCCCAGCTGAACGATGCCGCTCCCCGCAAGGATGGCGCACCGGCCTACAAGCTCTCGGTCAACGACATGGTGATCAAGGCCATGGCGCTGGCGCTGCGCGATGTGCCGGATGCCAACGTCTCCTGGACGGATGCGAACATGGTGAAGCACAAGCACGCCGATGTCGGCGTGGCCGTGTCGATCCCGGGCGGTCTCATCACCCCGATCATCCGCAAGGCCGAACTCAAGAGCCTGTCTGCCATCTCCAACGAGATGAAGGATCTCGGCAAGCGGGCGAAAGACCGCAAGCTGAAGCCGGAAGAGTATCAGGGCGGCACCACGGCCGTGTCCAACATGGGCATGATGGGCGTCAAGAACTTCGCCGCCGTCGTCAACCCGCCGCATGCCACCATCCTGGCCGTCGGTTCGGGCGAGGAACGGGTCGTGGTCAAAAACGGTGAGATGAAGATCGTCAACGTCATGTCGGTCACGCTCTCCACCGACCACCGCTGCGTCGATGGCGCGCTGGGAGCCGAACTGCTCGGCGCCTTCAAGCGCTATATCGAAAACCCGATGGGCATGCTGGTGTAATCGCGCACGTCCGCCGCAATGCAGGCGTGAATTTGCGTCGGATTGGCCCTATTTATGAAGGGCCAATCACGGACAGCGAGGGTGATGACGATGACCAAGGAACCCGGTGACATGATCCTGCCGATGCTGCGCGAAATGCGGCGGGAGACGCAGGAGGGCTTTGCAGACGTCCGCAGGGAGTTTGCAGCGGTCAATCAACGGCTGGACAAGCTGGAGGAGGGGCAGAAGAATTTCCGCAACGCTCTGTCGGCAGACAGTCTGATGTCCAAATTCGTCATCGGTGATTTCGAGGAGCGGCTCGCCGCACTCGAACGGAAGTTCGACGATTTCACGAAGGCGAAGTGACTTAAGACATGAAATCCATTCTCGCCTTCGGTGACAGTCTGACCTGGGGATATGATCCCGTCACGCTCGGCCGGCATGAATACGAGAACCGCTGGACGAGCGTGCTGCAGAAGGCGCTGGGTCATGGTGTGCGGGTGATCCCCGAAGGGCTGAACGGTCGCACCACAGCCTATGACGATCATCTGGCCGACTGCGACCGAAACGGCGCGAAACTGCTGCCGAGCGTACTGGAAACGCACAAGCCTCTGGATCTGGTGATCCTGATGCTCGGCACCAACGACATGAAGCGGGGCATCGCTGGCTCCGCGACGCTTGCTGCAAGCGGCATGAAGCGGCTGGTGCAACTGATCCGCCATCATGCCTGGGGGTTCGATTTCGACGGGCCGGATATCCTCATCGTCGCGCCGCCGAAAACCTGCGAGACGGCGAACGTGCAGTTTGCCGCGATGTTTCGCGGCGCGCTGGACGAATCGGCGATGCTGGCCAGCCTCTACCGGGATCTGGCGGATGAGACGGGCTGCGGTTTCTTCGATGCGGGTTCGGTGGCCAAGACGTCGCCGCTCGACGGGATCCATCTGGATGCCGACAATACACGGGCGATCGGCCGCGGTCTCGAACCGATCGTGCGCATGATGCTGGGTGTATGAGACGCCGTAGAACAAGGTAAGATTGATCAGGGTCAAGGAGAACAGGCAAACGGTGAGAGTAGCATGACACTCGAAGTCAAGCAGACGGAGGGAAGATCATGTCGAATACCCCACATCACCTCGCAGAGGAGTTTCCGGAGCATCTGGGACAGATGCGCCACCTGCGGGAGACGGACGGGCACTTTCACCGGCTGGCAAGCCAGTACGAGGACGTCAACCATCGCATCCATCTGGCCGAAACGGATCTGGAGCCCTGCGACGACGTCCACATGGCAAACCTGCGCAAGCAGCGCCTGGCCCTGAAGGATGAAATACATGGGATGTTGACGCGGGCGGAGCCGCTGGTCGAACAGGCCGAAGCCTGACCAGTCCGCCGCTTCCACTCCCGGCAAGAACAAAAACGACGGCGAAGAGCCGGTTCGATAAATTCTGGAAGGAGTGGAAGCGCCCATGGCTCAATCCTACGACGTCATCATCATCGGCTCCGGCCCCGGCGGTTATGTCACCGCAATCCGTGCGGCTCAGCTTGGCCTGAAGACGGCCATCGTGGAGCGCGAGCATCTGGGCGGCATCTGCCTCAACTGGGGCTGCATCCCGACGAAGGCGCTGTTGCGCTCGGCGGAAATCCTCGATCATGCCAATCACGCCAAGGCTTACGGCCTGACGCTGAACGGCACGATGACGGCGGACGTCAAGGATGTCGTCGCCCGGTCGCGCGGTGTCTCCGCACGGCTGAACGGCGGCGTGGCCTTCCTGATGAAGAAGAACAAGATCGACGTGATCTGGGGCGAAGCAAAGCTCACCAAGCCCGGCGAGATCGTCGTCGGTGCATCGTCCAAGCCGGCGGTGCAGCCGCAGAACCCGGTTCCGAAGGGCGTGCTGGGCGAGGGGACCTATACGGCCAAGCACATCATCGTTGCGACTGGTGCCCGCCCGCGGGCGCTGCCCGGCATCGAGCCGGATGGCAAGTTGATCTGGACCTATTTCGAAGCGATGAAGCCGGACTTCATGCCGAAGTCGATCGTCGTCATAGGCTCCGGTGCCATCGGCATCGAGTTCGCCTCCTTCTATCGCTCGATGGGCGTCGACGTGACGGTCGTCGAACTGATGGCGAACATCATGCCGGTCGAAGATGTGGAAATCTCCACCTTCGCCCGCAAGCAGCTGGAAAAGCGCGGCCTGAAGATCATCACCGAAGCCAAGGTCTCCAAGGTCGAGAAGGGCGCGAACTCGATCACCGCGCATGTCGAGACGAAGGACGGCAAGGTGCAGCAGATTACCGCGGATCGTCTGATCTCGGCTGTCGGCGTGCAGGGCAATATCGAAAACCTCGGCCTTGAAACGCTGGGCGTGAAGACCGACCGCGGCTGCATCGTCATCGACGGCTACGGCAAGACGAACGTGCCTGGCCTCTATGCGATCGGCGACGTGGCCGGCCCGCCGATGCTTGCCCACAAGGCCGAGCACGAAGGTGTCATCTGCATCGAAAAGATCGCCGGCGTTCCGGGCGTTCACCCGATGGACAAGGCGAAGATCCCGGGCTGCACCTATTGCAACCCGCAGGTCGCCTCGGTCGGCCTCACGGAAGCCAAGGCCAAGGCGGAAGGCCGCGATATCCGCGTCGGCCGCTATTCCTTTGCCGCCAATGGCAAGGCGATCGCGCTCGGCGAAGACCAGGGCATGATCAAGACCATCTTCGACAAGAAGACCGGCGAGTTGATCGGCGCGCATATGGTTGGTGCGGAAGTGACCGAACTCATCCAGGGTTTCGTCGTCGCCATGAACCTGGAGACGACGGAAGAAGAGCTGATGCACACGATCTTCCCGCATCCGACGCTCTCGGAGATGATGAAGGAAAGCGTGCTCGACGCCTATGGCAGGGTGCTGAACGCCTGAGGTCGAGCCATGCGGCTTTGCCCCTAACCCTCTCCCCGCCTGCGGGGAGAGGGGACGCGGTTCAGGCATGCGGTGCGGCGGTACCATACGGCCCTTCTCCCCGTCTGCGGAGAGAGGGTGGCGGCAGCCGGATGAGGGGCTTTTTGATCCCGCCCCATGACGGCGAGACGCTTATTGTGATTGGGTCCTTAAGGGGCCATATGAGTGTCCAGAACGGAGGGCGGTCATGGAAGGTTTGGGTTTCTTCGGCACGATCATCATCGGCGGACTGGCCGGATGGCTGGCCGGCATGTTGATGGATCTCCGCTTCGGCGTCTTCATGAACATCGTCATCGGCGTGGTCGGTGCCGCATTGGCCAGCGCTATTCTGCAGCGGGCCGGCATCTGGGTCGAACCGGGCGTCTGGGGCGGGCTGGTCAGCGGTTTCATTGGCGCCTGTGCTCTGTTATTTGTCGCCAAACTCGTCAGACGCTAATCCGCCACTGCCCGGCGGCTTTGAAAGCAGGTTATCATGGTCACCATTCTTGATCGCACCGCCTTGACGGATGATGCCAAGCGCGTCCGCCATCCGGAAAAGGCGCATCGGCCCGATACCGAGGTGATGCGCAAGCCGGAATGGATCCGCGTGAAGGCGCCGACCTCCAAGGGCTATCAGGAAACCCGCGAACTGGTGCGCAGCCACAAGCTGGTCACCGTGTGCGAGGAAGCCGGCTGCCCGAACATCGGCGAGTGCTGGGACAAGAAGCACGCGACGTTCATGATCATGGGCGAGATCTGTACGCGTGCCTGTGCCTTCTGCAACGTCGCGACCGGCAAGCCGAACGCGCTGGACCAGGACGAGCCGGAAAACGTCGCCAAGGCCGTGCGCCAGATGGGCTTGAGCCACGTCGTCATCACCTCGGTCGATCGTGACGATCTGGACGATGGTGGCGCGGAACATTTTGAAAAGGTGATCTGGGCGATCCGCGCCGCGTCACCGACGACGACCATCGAGATCCTGACGCCGGACTTCCTGAAAAAGCCCGGTGCGCTGGAGCGCGTCGTCGCTGCCAAGCCCGACGTCTTCAACCACAATATGGAAACCGTGCCCGGCAATTACCTGACGGTGCGTCCCGGCGCGCGCTATTTCCATTCGGTGCGCCTGCTGCAGCGGGTCAAGGAACTGGATCCCACCATGTTCACCAAGTCCGGCATCATGGTCGGGCTTGGCGAAGAGCGCAACGAAGTGCTGCAGTTGATGGACGACCTTCGCACCGCAGACGTCGATTTCCTGACGATCGGCCAGTATCTGCAGCCGACCCGCAAGCACCACAAAGTGGAAAAATTCGTCACGCCGGAAGAGTTCAAGTCGTACGAGACGGTGGCCTACACCAAGGGCTTCCTGATGGTCTCGTCGAGCCCGCTCACCCGCTCGTCACATCATGCGGGCGATGACTTTGCCCGGCTGAAGGCGGCGCGTGAGAAAAAGGTTCTCGCTGCGGCGGAATGATCGGATGGTTGGCAGGGCGCTGGAGGTGAGGCATCTCCCGCGATCGGTCTGCGGTGTCTGTGTCAGCTTTTGCGGATACGGCCGCTCTTCTTGTCGCGCAGCGCAAAACGGTGCGACCGGGCCTCTTCCTTGGCAACCCCGACGAGGTAGGCGAGGACGGGCAGGTCGTTCAGGTCCGCAAGCTGGCGGGCTGCTTCCAGTAACTGCATCAAATGCGTAAAATCATCCATGGGTCTTGCTCTGTATTCTGCACAATGTCGGATCTGGACTGGCGCAGGAATGTATTGTCGCTCGCAACTTTGATTGCACTGGCGGATTATTGCGTCAAGATTTTGATGAATGTGAAGTCTAGATTGAAGAAGGATAGTAAATTTGGTTCTTGCGGTTGCGGCGACAAGTTGCCCTTCCCAGTTGGACAGTCGAGCGCTTTCGGGGAAAGCGGGCGGCAGCGACCAACTGTCACTTGCCAACGATCCTGTTGACCATTAGCTGAAAACCATGCCGAAGTTTGAAAATCACCGCCCCGTTAAGCATTCCGCAGAAGACATGTTCGCGCTTGTCGCCGATGTGGAGAAGTACCCGCAGTTCCTGCCGCTGTGTGATGCGCTAAGCGTGCGCTCGCGCAAGGAGCGGGATGGGAAGACGCTGCTTTTGGCCGACATGACGGTGGGATACAAGGCGATCCGCGAGACCTTCACGACGCAGGTTCTGCTCAATCCGGCCGAACTGGTGATCGATGTGAAATACATCGAAGGGCCGTTCAAGTATCTCGACAACCGCTGGCGTTTCCAGCCGGCGGCGCAGGGTTCCGTCGTCGATTTCTATATCGATTACGAGTTCAAGAGCCGCATTCTCGGCGCCGTGATGGGCTCGATGTTCGACCGCGCCTTCCGCATGTTTGCCGAAGCCTTCGAAGCACGGGCTGACAAGATCTACGCCTGAGCGAGGTCCAGCAGCAGCTCCAGCGCCGTCATGATGGTGGCAAGACGCACGCCGTCTCGCCCCAAATCGCCGTAGCGCATCTCCCGGTGGATCATCCGGCCGTCGCGGCTGGCAGCGGCCAGGTGCACGAGGCCCACAGGTTTGTTGGCCGAGCCGCCGCCGGGGCCGGCAATGCCCGTCACGGCGACCGCAGTATTCGCGTATGACCGCCAAAGCGCACCCTTCACCATCTGCAGCGCGGTTTCGCGCGAAACGGCGCCGTAGGCGTCGAGTGTCGCCGGCATGACGCCGAGCAGGTCCGTCTTCGCCGCATTGCTGTAGGTGACGAAGCCGCGATCGACAACGGAAGACGAGCCGGCGATTTCGGTGAGCGCGCCGGCAATCAGTCCGCCGGTGCAGGATTCGGCAGTGGCAATCATCCAGCCGCGATCGCGGTAGCGCGCAATGACCTGTTCTGCGCGCTGAAGGAGATCCGGTGCGAAAGCGGTCATTGCGTCAGCACCCCATAGACGACGGTTGCGGTCGCAATCGCCGCAATGCCCTCCTTGCGGCCAATAAAGCCGATCTTCTCGTTGGTGGTCGCCTTGATCGAACAGCGGTCGATGGAAATGCCCAGAATCTCCGACAGGGCCTGTCGCATGGCCTGTCGATGCGGCCCGACCTTCGGTGCCTCCGCGATGATCGAGACATCGGCATTGGTGATGATGCCACCGTGCTGGCGCACGATATCGGCCGCGTGGGCCAGGAAGATCCGCGAGGCGGCGCCTTTCCATTGCGGATCCGACGGTGGGAAATGATCGCCGATATCGCCCGCGCCGCAGGTGGCAAGCAGCGCATCGGTCAGCGCATGCAGGGCGACATCCGCATCCGAATGGCCGCTCAGCTTCTGGTCATGGGCGATGAAGACGCCGCACAGCGTGACCCCGTCGCCTTCGACCAGCTGGTGGACATCGTAGCCGTTGCCGGTCCGGACATCGGGCAGGGCAGGGTGGCGGGAAAGCTTTTCGTCGGCCATGGTGATATCTCGTCTCAGCGTCAGTTTCACGTTGTCGGGAGAGCCTTCGATTAACCGAACGGGTATGTTGGCCCATTCGGCAATCGAGGCATCGTCGGTAAAATCGCTGCGCCCCGAACGCGCTGCCCGTTCATGGGCGTCGAGGATGGCGGGAAGCACAAAACTCTGCGGCGTCTGGGCGGCCCACAGTCCGGCCCGCGAGACCGTCGTCTCGATGGTGGCGTCCGAGCCCGCCCGCTTCAGCGTGTCGGTAACGGGGAGTGCCGGAAGCACTGCGGTTTCACCGCGCGCAAGTTCGGCTGCAATACGCTCCAGAAGGCCGTGATCGACGAAAGGCCGGGCAGCATCGTGAATCATCACATGGGTGGCATCGGTGTCGGCCAGACGGCGCAGGCCTTCGAGAACCGATTGCTGGCGGGTGGAACCGCCGAAGGTGGTCAGGATGCGGGAAACGTCAGCGAGGCCCGCGCAAGCGTCTGCAAAGAGCGCCCGGTCGTCCGGATGGATGACGACGACGATCGGTCCCGCGGACTGCCGGGACAGGAAGGCGTGAAGCGTATGGCGGATGACGGCGTGCCCGCCGATCCGGCGATATTGCTTCGGTCCCTCTTCCGGCGCTCCGGCGCGTTCGCCGCGTCCGGCGGCAACGATGACTGTTCCAATGATCATGCAGGCGAGGATCCGGGCATCCTTAGGGATTTGATTGACATGAGGAATTGACAGCCGAGAACTATAGACTCAAAAGCACCTTTTCCAGCATGTCGCCTAGAAATAACGCAGACTGGGATTACCCCTTGGCAAACGCCGAAACACTGAATAAAAATAGGGCAGAAATTTCATGTGCCCGAAAGATCATCAATTGAGTCTCTTCGATCTTGCATCGCCTTTTGCCATCGGGTCGGTCGATATCCGCAACCGCATCGTGCTGGCGCCCATGTCCGGCGTGACCGATCTGCCATTCCGCCAACTGGCATGGCGTTACGGCGCGGGGTTGGTTGTCACCGAAATGGTAGCGAGCCGCGAGCTGGCGCACAATAAGGGCGAATCATGGGAGCGCCTGAAGGGCACGGGCATTCGTCCGCACATGGTGCAGCTTGCCGGGCGCGAGGCGCACTGGATGGCGGAGGCCGCCCGCATTTCCGAAGCGAATGGCGCCGATATCATCGACATCAACATGGGATGTCCGGCCAAGAAGGTGACGGGCGGTTATTCCGGCTCGGCGCTGATGCGCGATCCGGATCACGCGCTCTCGCTGATTGAAGCCGTCGTGGCTGCGGTCAAGGTTCCCGTGACTGTCAAGATGCGTCTCGGCTGGGATGAGAACTCCATCAACGCGCCGGAGATCGCCACCCGCGCCGAAAAGGCCGGCGTGCAGCTGATCACCGTGCATGGGCGTACCCGCATGCAATTTTATGAAGGCCGTGCCGATTGGGATGCGATCCGCCCTGTGCGGGAGGCGATCTCGATCCCGCTGATCGCCAATGGCGATGTGGAAACGGACGCCGATGCCCGGACGATCCTGACACGATCGGGCGCCGATGCGGTGATGATCGGCAGAGGCGCTCAGGGCCGACCGTGGCATTGCGGCGTTCTGGCGGGACAGCGAGAACCTGCAGCCGCCGAGCGGGCCGCCGTCGTCTGTGAACACTACGAGATGATGCTCGGCTTTTACGGTCGCGAGGCCGGTCTTCGCCATGCCCGCAAACATGTGGGCTGGTATCTCGACCGCAATGCGCCGGGTTTCGGCCAGCAGGAAAAGGCGCGACTGATGACAGAAAAGAACCCGGAGCGGGTGCTTGAGCTTCTTGAGCGCGCCCTCTCGGAGGCCACCGGCGAACCCTGCAAGGAGGCCGCATGAGCCCGAACCACGTCGATCAGGGCGCGAACGCGCTCGCCATGGCCGTGCTGAACTCGGTTCAGAACCCGGTCGTGCTTGTCAACCAGGAGGGGATGATCGCCTTCGCCAACTGGGAGGCCGAGGCCTTTTTCGGCGCGAGTGCGTCGCATCTGGCCCGCAACAAGATCTCGACCTTCATCCCCTTCGGCAGCCCGCTTCTCGCGCTGATCGATCAGGTGCGCGACCGCAAGGCGCCGGTCAACGAATACCGCGTCGATCTGTCGTCGCCGCGCCTCGGCCAGGACAAGCTGGTGGACCTCTATGTCGCCCCGGTCGTCAGCGAGCCCGGTTCGGTGGTGGTGGTCTTCCAGGAACGCACCATGGCCGACAAGATCGACCGCCAGCTGACGCACCGGGCCGCAGCGCGTTCCGTCACCGGCCTTGCCTCCATGCTGGCGCATGAGATCAAGAACCCTCTTTCCGGCATCCGCGGAGCCGCCCAGCTTCTCGAAAGCTCGGTTGCCGACGAGGACCGGTCGCTGACGCGGCTGATCTGCGACGAGACGGACCGCATTGTCTCGCTGGTCGATCGCATGGAAGTGTTTTCCGATGAACGCCCGGTCGACCGCGTACCGCTCAACATTCACTCGGTGCTCGACCATGTGAAGGCGATCGCCAAGGCGGGGTTCGGCCGCGATATCAAGATCCTCGAAAACTACGATCCGTCGCTGCCGCCGGTCTATGCCAACCGCGACCAGCTCGTGCAGGTGTTCCTGAACCTGATCAAGAATGCCGCGGAAGCGATCGGCGGCCAGCCGGACGGCGAAATCATGCTGACGACGGCCTACCGTCCCGGTATCCGCCTATCAGTCGCGGGAACGCGGGAAAAGATTTCGCTGCCCCTGGAGTTCTGCGTCATCGACAACGGCCCGGGCGTGCCGAGCGATCTGCTGCCGCATCTCTTTGATCCCTTCATCACCACCAAGACCAATGGTTCCGGCCTCGGTCTGGCACTGGTTGCCAAGATCATCGGCGGCCACGGCGGCATTGTTGAATGTGACAGCCAGGCGCGCCGCACCATTTTTCGCGTATTGATGCCCATGCACAAGGATGCTGGCTCTTTTGACGAGGGCCGTCCATGACCACGACAGGAAGCTTGACATGACCGCTACGATCCTTGTCGCCGACGACGACGCGGCCATCCGGACCGTCTTGAACCAGGCCTTGACCCGCGCCGGCTACGACGTGCGTATCACCTCAAATGCCGCCACCCTGTGGCGCTGGATTTCGGCCGGCGAGGGTGACCTTGTCGTGACCGACGTGGTGATGCCGGATGAGAACGCCTTCGATCTTCTGCCGCGCATCAAGAAGTCGAGGCCGGAACTGCCGGTGCTGGTCATGAGCGCCCAGAACACCTTCATGACCGCCATCAAGGCGTCGGAAAAGGGCGCCTATGACTATCTGCCAAAGCCCTTTGACCTCACCGAACTGATCGCCATCATCGGTCGGGCGCTGGCCGAACCGAAGCGCAAGCCCGCCAAGCTGGATGACGACACGCAGGACGGCATGCCGCTCGTTGGCCGGTCCGCCGCGATGCAGGAAATCTACCGCGTTCTGGCCCGTCTGATGCAGACGGACCTGACGCTGATGATCACCGGTGAGTCCGGCACCGGCAAGGAACTGGTGGCCCGTGCGCTGCATGATTACGGCAAGCGCCGCAATGGTCCCTTCGTTGCGATCAACATGGCCGCCATTCCGCGCGACCTGATCGAATCGGAGCTGTTCGGCCACGAGAAGGGCGCGTTTACCGGCGCGCAGAACCGCTCGACCGGCCGCTTCGAGCAGGCCGAAGGCGGAACACTCTTCCTCGACGAAATCGGCGATATGCCGATGGATGCACAGACGCGTCTCTTGCGTGTCCTGCAGCAGGGCGAATATACGACGGTGGGTGGTCGAACCCCGATCCGCACCGACGTGCGCATCGTAGCCGCCACCAACAAGGATCTGAAGCAGCTGATCAATCAGGGCCTCTTCCGCGAGGATCTGTATTATCGCCTGAACGTCGTGCCGCTGCGCCTGCCGCCGCTCCGGGACCGCGCCGAGGACATTCCCGACCTCGTGCGCCACTTCATCCAGCAGGGCGAAAAGGAAGGGCTCGATGCCAAGCGCTTCGATACCGAGGCGCTCGACATCATGAAGTCCTATGCCTGGCCGGGCAATGTGCGCGAGCTGGAGAACCTCGTGCGGCGCCTGATGGCGCTTTATCCACAGGATGTAATTTCACGCGAGATTATCGACCAGGAGTTGCGCGCGGACGTGCCCGACAGCCCGATCGACAAGATGGGCGCGCGCCCCGGCAACCTGACGATCTCGCAGGCTGTAGAAGAAAACATGCGCACCTATTTCGCCAGTTTCGGCGACGGTCTGCCGCCGCCGGGCCTTTATGATCGGGTTCTGACCGAGATGGAGTATCCGCTGATTCTCGCCGCATTGACCGCGACCCGCGGCAACCAGATCAAGGCGGCCGATCTTCTGGGCCTCAACCGCAACACGCTGCGCAAGAAAATTAGAGAACTCGGCGTTTCCGTTTATCGCAGTTCACGCACGGCCTGAGCTGCCATCGCTTGACACCATTGCCGGGTTCGTTGCATTTTCGCCACAATGTGTTGCTCCACAGTCACGCAGGCTGCATGTCGTTGGACTGAGAGAGATGCGGCAGGAACTCAATTCGATCTCGCGTCGGCTTTCCCAGGCTGACGCCAGACCTCCAGGGCGATCACGCCCGATGGAGAGGGACGGCAGCGGATGACGGAAGCATCACCGACAACGGCCAGTGACGACCTGGCGGTGTCCGTGCAGGATCGGCGAGCGGTGTTTGCGCTGCCGGGTCTTGTGTTGGCGGGTGGCGCGCTGCTGTGTGCCGTCCTGACGCTGTTCGTGCTGATGGGGGTGACGCCTGTCGCGCCGACCACGAACGTGGTGATTGCCTCTGCAGTGCTCAATACGTTTTTCGTCCTGGGCCTGATCTACCTGATCGGCCGGGAAGTCGGTCGTCTGTTGAAGGCCAGAAAACGGGGCAGGGCGGCGGCGAGGCTGCATGTACGCATCGTCGTGCTGTTTTCGATCGTGGCGATTACGCCGGCGGTTCTCGTGGCGATCTTCGCGAGCGTCACCCTGAATGTCGGCCTCGACCGCTGGTTCTCTCTGCGCACGCAATCGATCGTCCAATCGTCGCTCGATGTGGCGCGCGCCTACATGCTGGAAAATGCCAGCTATCTGCAGGGCCAGACGGTTTCGATGGCGAACGACCTCGAGCGCAACCGGGCGATGTTCTACCTCGACAGGACCGGCTTCGTGGACATGATGACGCGCCAGGCGAAGGGCCGCGGCATGCTGGGTGCCTTCCTGGTGCGGGAAGACGGCGCGGCGATCGCCCAGGCCGATATCGAGACGGAACGTCCGCTGCCGGCAGTGCCCGCCGATGCGCTCGCAAGTTCCGCGGCCGGGCAGCCGACGCTCATCCCGCCGGGTGTCACCAATCTCGTCGGCGCGATCATCAAGCTCGATGCGATCCCCGGCGCCTTTCTCTACACCATCCGCGCGGTCGATCCGAAGGTCATGGCGGCCATGCGCCTGATGGAGGACAACCGGGCGGAATACCAGGCGATGGAAGCCGGCCGCATGAGCCTGCAGGTGGCTTTCGCCGTGCTTTATCTGGGCTTCGCGCTGATCGTGCTGCTGGCGGCGATCTGGACGGCGATCGCGGTGGCGGATCGAATCGTCCGGCCAATCCGTCTGCTGATTTCGGCCGCCGATAACGTGGCGACCGGCAACATGAATGTCATCGTGCCCGTACGGGCCGCCGATGGCGATGTCGGCAATCTGTCGCGCACCTTCAACAAGATGATCTCGCAGATCCGCAGCCAGCGCGACGAAATCCTCGTTGCCAAGGACGAGATGGATGATCGCCGTCGCTTCATCGAGGCGGTCCTGTCCGGCGTGACGGCCGCCGTGATCGGTGTCGAGGACGACCATCGCATCAGCATCGTCAACCCGTCGGCAGAAGACTTCCTCGGGCTTCCGGCGCACTCTCTGATCGGTGCCGAGCTGGTGGATGTGGCGCCCGAGATCGAGCAGGTGCTGCGCGAGGCGACGGTGCGCTCCCGCAGCGATCTGCGCAAGGAGGTCAACCTGATGCGGGGCGGCAAGGAGCGGACGCTCTCCGTGCAGGTGACCCGCGAGGAAAGCCGCAGCAGCGCCGAATCCTATGTCATCACGCTCGACGACATTACCGATCTGGTGATTGCCCAGCGTTCGACCGCCTGGGCGGATGTGGCGCGGCGCATTGCCCACGAGATCAAGAACCCGCTGACGCCGATCCAGCTGTCTGCCGAGCGCCTGAAGCGGCGTTACGGCAAGCAGATCGACGAGAATGACCGCGCCGTCTTCGACCAGTGCACCGATACGATCGTGCGCCAGGTGGGCGATATCGGCCGCATGGTGGACGAGTTTTCTTCCTTCGCGCGCATGCCGAAGCCGGCCAAGGAACAGTCGGACCTCCGCGACATCCTGCGCGACGCGATCTTCCTGCGCGAAATGGGAGCTAGCCACGTGACGTTCCTGCGCGAGCTTGGGGATGCGCCACTTGTCGGGCTGTTCGATTCGCGCATGCTGGGCCAGGCCTTCGGCAACCTCATCAAGAACGCGGTCGAGGCGATCGAGGCGGTGCCGAGCGATGCGGAGCGGGATGGCCGCAAGGTGCTGGTGCGGGCGCGTTACGACGCGGCGCGGGAGCAGTTCTGCGTCGATATCATCGACAACGGCAACGGCCTGCCGGTGGAAAATCGCCACCGCATTCTGGAGCCCTATATGACGATGCGCGAGAAGGGCACGGGCCTCGGCCTCGCCATCGTCAAGAAGATCATTGAAGAACACGGCGGGCAGCTTGAGCTGCATGATGCACCCGTGGATTTCGATCATGGCAAGGGTGCCATGATCCGGGTTGTCTTGCCGCACTCCCAAGGGGCTGGCTCTGCCGAAACAGGCAATAAGGAAGTGGCATATGGCGTCTGATATTCTGGTCGTGGATGACGAGGCAGACATCCGTGATATCGTCTCCGGCATCCTCTCCGACGAGGGCCACGAAACCCGCGTTGCGCATGACAGCGACAGTGCGCTGGCGGCGATCTCCGATCGTGTCCCGCGGCTGGTCTTCCTCGATATCTGGATGCAGGGCAGCAAGCTGGATGGCCTTGCCCTGCTGGATGAAATCCGCTCGCGCCATCCCGACCTGCCGGTGGTGATGATCTCCGGCCACGGCAATATCGAGACGGCTGTGTCCGCCATCAAGCGCGGCGCCTTCGATTTCATCGAAAAGCCATTCAAGGCCGACCGCCTGATCCTGATTGCCGAGCGCGCGCTGGAAAATTCCAAGCTGAAGCGGGAAGTGACGGAACTGAAGAAGCGCACGGGCGATGCCGCCGAACTCATCGGCACGTCGGTGGCGATCTCCCAGTTGCGCCAGAACATCGAAAAGGTGTCACCCACCAACAGCCGCATCATGATTTTTGGCCCCTCCGGTTCCGGCAAGGAACTGGTCGCCCGCATGATCCACAAGCGCTCGTCGCGTGCGACCGGTCCCTTCGTGGCGCTCAATGCAGCGACGATCACCCCGGAGCGGATGGAGATCGCCCTCTTCGGCACCGAAGGCGGCCCCGGCCAGCCGCGCAAGATCGGCGCGCTGGAAGAGGCCCATCGCGGCATCCTCTACCTCGACGAGGTGGGCGAAATGCCGCGGGAGACGCAGAACCGGATCCTGCGCGTGCTGGTCGACCAGCAGTTCGAGCGCGTTGGCGGTTCCAAGCGGGTGAAGGTGGATGTGCGCATCATCTCGTCCACGGCCTACAATCTGGAAGGCCTGATCGCCGAGGGCATCTTCCGCGAAGACCTCTACCACCGTCTCGCCGTCGTGCCGGTGAAGGTGCCCGCGTTGGCGGAGCGGCGCGAGGACATTCCCTTCCTCGTCGATATGTTCATGCGCCAGATTTCCGAACAGGCCGGCATCCGGCCGCGCAAGATCGGTGAAGATGCCATGGCGGTTCTCCAGGCGCATGATTGGCCCGGAAACATCCGCCAGCTGCGCAACAACATCGAGCGGCTGATGATTCTGGCCCGCACCGATGGCCCGGATACGCCGATCTCCGCCGACATGCTGCCGCAGGATCTCGGGGATATGCTGCCCAAGGTCTCGACAAAGGGCGATCATCACATCATGACACTGCCGCTTCGTGAAGCGCGTGAAATGTTCGAGCGGGATTATCTCGTGGCGCAGATCAACCGCTTCGGCGGCAATATCTCGCGCACCGCCGAATTCGTCGGCATGGAACGCTCGGCATTGCATCGCAAGTTGAAGTCGCTCGGCGTTTAAGCCATCTTCGCCGGGCACGTGAATCGCATCGCCCGGCGGAGGAAGACGGAGTATGAAGGTCATAATTTGCGGGGCGGGGCAGGTCGGTTACGGCATTGCCGAACGCCTGTCGCAGGAAGACAACGACGTCTCGGTCATCGATACGTCGGCTGCCCTGATCAATGTCATCACCGATACGCTCGACGTGCGCGGTTACGTCGGTCACGGCGCCCACCCGGATGTGCTGTCGAAAGCCGGTGCCGAACAGGCCGACATGATCATCGCGGTGACGCTGTATGACGAGGTCAACATCGTTGCCTGCGAGGTGGCGCATGCGCTCTTCAGCGTGCCGACGAAGATCGCCCGTATTCGTGCGCAAAGTTATCTGCTGCCGGAATATGCCGATCTCTTCAGCAGCAAGAACATGTCGATCGACGTCACCATCTCGCCGGAAATCGAGGTGGGCAAGATGGTGCTGCGCCGCATTTCCTTTCCCGGTGCGACCGATGTGGTGCGTTTTGCCGATGACAATATCGCCATGGTGGCGATCGAGTGCATGGAGGACTGCCCGGTCATCAACACGCCGCTCGAGCAGTTGAGCAACCTGTTTCCCGATCTGGTCGCGACCGTTGTCGGGATTTTTCGCCAGGGCCGTCTGACGGTGCCGCGCTCCGCCGACCAGCTGCAGGCGGGGGATCTTGCCTATGTCATCTGCCAGCGCGACCACACGCGCCGCACGCTCGGCCTCTTCGGCCACGAGGAACAGGAGGCCGCGCGCATTGTCATCGCCGGCGCCGGCAATATCGGTCACTACGTCGCGCGGCGCATCGAGGAGATGCAGCCGAAGACCCGAATCAAGATCATCGAAAGCGACCGCGAGCGCGCCGTCTCCGTCTCGGAGCAACTGCGCCACGCCGTCGTCCTGCACGGCTCGTCGCTCGACCAGAACATCCTGCAGCAGGCCGACATCCAGGACGCCGACCTGATGGTGACGCTCACCAACAATGACCAGGTGAACATTCTGGGCGCGGTGATGGCGAAGGCGCTCGGCTGCAAATCCAACCTTGCGCTCGTCAATTCGTCGTCGCTCGGTGAGGTGACCCGCTCGCTCAATATCGATTCGCTGATCAATCCGCGGGCCGTCACGATCTCGCGCGTCCTCCAGCACGTCCGCAAGGGCCGCATCCGCTCGGTCTATGCCGTGCAGAACGGCGCGGCCGAGGTGATCGAGGCCGAGGCGCTGGAAACCTCGCCGCTGGTGGGCCGTCCCTTCCGCGAGTTGCAGATGCCGGCCGGCATTCGTATTGGCGCCATCTATCGCAACGGCACGGTCATCCGTCCGAGCGGCGACACGAAGATCAAGGCGAAGGACCGAGTCGTCCTGTTTTCTACCGCGAAGTCGGTGAAGGATGTGGAGCAGCTCTTCCGTGTCTCGATCCAGTATTTCTGATCGCCACTGTCGAAACGCTGCAAATCGGGGATTCTGCAAGAAAACTGTGGATGACAATCCAGTTCCCGGCGCCGTTATCCGTCGCGGCAAGGCGACGTGGTTTGAGACCGGGTCAACCGCTCTATTCGGCGTTGCGAAAAAGACATCGATTTGCTAACCAAGCTTGCGGGCAACGGAGGCAGGAGAGGGTTTCCGTTTCCTCTTTTCCGAGCGTGATCAATATCCCGGCCGCCCTGGTCGGCAAAAAAGAAAGAAGCGGCGCTATGGCGGAACGTTCTCAGAATCTTCAGGATCTGTTTCTCAACACGGTGAGAAAGCAGAAGATTTCACTCACGATCTTCCTGATCAATGGTGTGAAGCTGACGGGGGTCGTGACCTCGTTCGACAATTTCTGCGTGTTGCTGCGCCGCGATGGACATTCGCAGCTGGTCTACAAGCACGCAATCTCGACCATCATGCCGGGCCAGCCCTTGCAGATGTTTGAGACCGAAGAAGGCGCGGCCTGAAGTCTTCGAGCCTCCCGATACGACGGGAACCGGTTGAAACAGGCCGGCCGGACGACCACTTATGTCGGGACAAGGGACGTTTTTGTACGTCCTCATCGCAACGGATTGAAACCGCCGGCTCTGTCGGCGGTTCTGCCGTTTGTGGATCTGTGAGCGCAAAAGGCCTTGCCCGGAAGGGCAAAGCCGGAATGATAGAGGAAGACGGCAATAGCCACACGCGACACCACCCAGGAAACCCTGGTCCCCGAACTGGAGCGCCACCGCGACGACATGCGTGCGCTCGTTCTGGTGCCGGTTCTGAAGCAGCCACGACAGGCCGGCCCAGTTGCCGGCGAAATTCTTGCGCCGCCGCCGCGCCGCTCGGATGAGAGCAGGCTGGAAGAGGCGATCGGCCTTGCCCGGGCCATCGACCTGACGATTGTCCAGGGCCTGATCGTCCAGGTCAGCCAGCCGCGCCCGGCAACGCTGATCGGGACCGGCAAGATCGAGGAGATCAAGCATCTGCTCGACGAGCATGATGCGGGCCTCATCATCGTCGATCACCCGCTGACGCCGGTGCAGCAGCGCAATCTCGAAAAGGAATGGCAGGCGAAGGTCATCGATCGCACCGGTCTGATCCTGGAAATCTTCGGTCGACGCGCCTCCACCAAGGAAGGCACGCTGCAGGTCGATCTTGCGCACCTGAACTACCAGAAGGGCCGCCTGGTCCGCAGCTGGACGCACCTGGAGCGTCAGCGCGGTGGTGCGGGCTTCATGGGTGGACCGGGTGAAACCCAGATTGAAGCCGACCGCCGCATGCTGCAGGAGAAGATCCTGAAGCTTGAGCGCGAGTTGGAGCAGGTGGTCAGAACCCGCCAGCTGCACCGGGCCAAGCGCCGCAAGGTGCCGCATCCGATCGTCGCGTTGGTCGGTTATACCAATGCCGGCAAATCGACGTTGTTCAACCGCATCACCGGCGCCGGGGTGCTGGCGGAGGACATGCTGTTTGCGACGCTCGACCCGACGCTTCGCCGCATGAAGCTGCCGCATGGCCGCACCGTCATCCTGTCGGATACCGTCGGTTTCATCTCGGACCTGCCGACCCATCTGGTCGCAGCCTTCCGGGCAACCCTCGAAGAGGTATTGGAAGCCGACCTGATCCTGCACGTGCGCGACATGTCCGATCCGGACAACGCGGCCCAGTCCGGCGACGTGCTGCGCATCCTCGACGATCTCGGCATCGACGAGAAGGAGCGTGATGAGCGTATCCTCGAAGTCTGGAACAAGATCGATCGGCTGGAGCCGGAAGCGCATGATGCCGTGGCGGAGAAGGCGGCGGGCCGCGCGAACGTCATGGCGGTTTCGGCAATCAACGGCGAGGGGATCGACGCCCTGATGGCGGAGATTTCGCGGCGCCTGTCCGGTGTGCTGACCGAAACCACCGTGGTTCTGCCGCCGGAAAAGCTGTCGTTGATATCCTGGGTCTATGACAACGCCCTGGTGCAATCGCGCGAGGACCGCGAGGACGGATCGGTTGCCTTCGATCTGCAGCTGTCGGAAGAACAGGCCAATGCGCTCGAACGCAAGCTCGGCCTGCTGGCCGTGCCGGCCAAGGAAGACTGGGAGCGCTGAGCGCTCCCGTCACACCGTTCGGTCGTTCTTGATCGCGTAGATGAACAGATGCGTGCGGCGGCGATCGGACAGTTCCCACACCTCGTCCGGCTCCACGCCCGGCACAGCAAAGCTGTTGGAGACGAGGTGACTGCCGGCCTTCATCTCGCGGCGTGCCTTCTCCCAAAGTTCTGGCATCGGTTCTGGCGACAGGAAGGCGTAGACCACGTCTTCCTGCGACAGATCCGTCGACCAGAGATCCTGCCGCAGGATGGTTCCGCGGTCGGAGAGCTTTGACAGGCACCAGGAGACCAGCCAGGAGAGCGGTGCGGTCTCCACGCCGCGCGCCACGCGCCCGTCTCCATCCAGCGCGCGAACAACGCCCCCCAAGCCCGATCCGAGGTCTATGACGCGTGTTGCCGTCTTTTCCGTCATCAGCGCGGCAAGCGCCTCTGCGGTGGCACGGTTCGTCAGATAGAGCGGCACCCGCTCGCGCGCCGTGTTGGAGAAGACCAGGGCCAGAGCCACGAAGGCGACACCGAAGGGCCAGGCCGGCAGGTTATCGAGCGACAGCCCGATTTGCAGTGCCAGCGGAAACAGCACGGCGATCCACAGCCACCAGCGCGGCAGGCGAAACAAAAGGGTCAGCGCAAAGGCGACACTGCATTGTAGCACCAGTGCCAGTCCGCGCAGCAGTCCGGCATCCATCGTGCCGGCGAGGCTTGCCGTGACCACCAAGCCGACAGCCGCAGCCAGGATCTGGGCAAGACCGGCTGCGAGAATGGGGATGCGCCGCAGGATCGCCACGGGGCCTCACGCGCCCCCGTGCGAGACGGTCTTCGCTTCTTGCCAGAGCGCTTCCATCTGGTCGAGGCTTGCCTCTTCAAGTGATACATCATTTGCTTGAAGAGTCGTCTCGATGTACCTGAATCGGTATCGGAATTTCGAATTCGTTCCGCGCAGTGCCTGCTCCGGATCGGCCTTCACATGCCGCCCAATATTAACGAGCGCAAAGATCAGGTCGCCGAGTTCGTCCTTCACCTTCTCCGGTGCGCCCGCTTTCATCGCTTCCCGCAATTCGGCAATTTCCTCCTCGATCTTGTCGAGGATCGGTTCTGCCTCCGACCAGTCGAAGCCGACCTTGGCGGCGCGTTCCTGCAGTTTCAGCGCTTCGGTGAGCGCCGGCTGGCTGCGCTGCACGGAGCCGAGGAAGCCGGCCTTGAAATCTTCGGTGATGCCGCGGCGGGCCCGTCGTTCGGCCCGCTCCCGTTTTTCAGCCGCCTTGATCTCGTCCCACTGCACCTTCACCGCGTCCGGCGTCGAGACATCCGAACGGGCAAACACATGCGGGTGCCGGCGGATCATCTTGGTCATCACCGCTTCAACCACGTCGCCGAAGGAAAATTCGCCGGCCTCGGACGCCATCTGGGCGTGGAAGACGACCTGGAACAGCAGATCGCCCAATTCGTCCTTCAGGTCATCGAGATCCTTGCGCTCGATGGCATCCGCCACCTCGTAGGCTTCTTCGATCGTATAGGGTTTGATCGTCTCGAACGTCTGCTCGACATCCCAGGGGCAGCCCGTTTCGGGGTGGCGCAGCGCTGCCATCAGGTCGAGCAGGCGTGCGATATCCTTGGAGGGTTCCATCCTCGTTCCTTTCGGGAAGCCGCGCGTCAGTTCAGCGGAATCTTGTTGTCGGTCTTGCTCGCCTGGTAGGTGTCGGAGAGCGCATTGTAGCGCGACTTGATCTCGGCAATGCGGGCCTTCAGCGCCTCGCGGGAGGCGGGCTCTTCCGTCTCCGCCAGATC
The DNA here is from genome assembly GCF_011046245.1 of Allorhizobium pseudoryzae. Taxonomy (NCBI): domain Bacteria; kingdom Pseudomonadati; phylum Pseudomonadota; class Alphaproteobacteria; order Hyphomicrobiales; family Rhizobiaceae; genus Affinirhizobium; species Affinirhizobium pseudoryzae. The sequence continues at coordinate 3,065,401 of NZ_CP049241.1, read as the reverse complement.
GGCGATCGCAAAGGAATTCCAGAAGGCGTTTTGGCGCCGATAGCCGCCCGGCTCCAGACCGAACACTTCCTTAAGGATCTTCAGGTCATGCGGAATAGCAAAGGCATCGCGCGAATCCTCGTGGCTGAAGAAATAGTAGAAATTGTCAAAGCCCGCCCAGGTGATCGCCGACATGCACATGGTGCAGGGTTCGTGGGTGGAGAGAAAGATGAGATCCCTGGTGTCCGGCTTGTCGCCCAGTTCGTAGAAGCGCTTCAGCGTATGCACCTCGCCATGCCAGAGCGGATTTTCCAACTCGTTATTGGTTTCGGCGATCACCAGCGACAGGTCGGACTTGCGCAGGATCGCCGCGCCAAACACCTTGTTGCCCAGCGAAACACCCCGGGCCGTCAGCGGAATGATGTCCTCTTCGATGACGTCGAGAAGGCGGGTGGCAAGTGTGGTGCTGGTCACGGGCGATCATCCCTTGGAAGGCGGTTCGGTTGATCCACCTTAGGCCTTGTGTGCGACGCAGGAAATCCGTTTGCCACGCGGGATTGGAGGCTTCCTGTGGATGACGGCGACCGGAGGGCGAAGGGGTGCATTTTCTCCCGGGCTCGCCATTGCCGGAACAGAAATACGTGAGCGCTCACGAGCAAGGATTGCCGTTTCTTCAAGCAGAGGCGTCGCTCTGTCATAATGCGGCCAAATCAAATATAGGCTCGAGCCTTTCGGGCCGCAGACTGACAGGGATCAAGAGGCAATGACAGACAAGGTTCTGACCGCCAACCGTTTGACCGACGGTATCGCCGTCTGGCTGGATGCCAGCGGCGCGTGGACGGAGCGGCTGCAGGATGCGCTGGTCGCCCGTCACGCGGAAGCGGAAGCAGCGCTGGAAGCGATCGGCAAGCGGGATTTTTCCGCCAACCTTGTCGTTGACGTCAATGTCATCGAGGTGGAAGAGGTCGCCGGCCAGATCCGGCCGCTGCGTCTGCGCGAACGCATCCGCGCCGCCGGCCCGACCATGGACTATGCGCCCGGTTTTGCCCCCGCTGATCCGGCCTTCATTGCAGCCTGAGGACTTTCATGTATCGCTACGACGAATTCGACCACGCTTTCGTATCCGCCCGCGTGGAACAGTTCCGCGACCAGGTGGCGCGCCGCCTGTCCGGTGAACTGGCCGAGGATGCGTTCAAGCCGCTGCGCCTGATGAACGGCGTCTATCTTCAGCTGCATGCCTACATGCTGCGCGTCGCCATTCCCTATGGCACGCTGAATGCAAAGCAGATGCGCATGCTGGCGCATATCGCCCGCAAGTATGACCGCGGCTACGGCCATTTCACCACCCGCCAGAACATCCAGTACAACTGGCCGAAACTGTCGGACACGCCGGACATTCTGGCGGAACTCGCGTCGGTCGAAATGCATGCGCTGCAGACCTCCGGAAACTGTATTCGCAACGTCACGGCCGACCACTTTGCCGGTGCGGCCGCCGACGAAGTGGCCGATCCGCGTCCCTATGCGGAAATCCTGCGCCAGTGGTCCTCCGTGCATCCGGAATTTTCCTTCCTGCCGCGCAAGTTCAAGATTGCCGTGACGGGTGCCGAGCGCGACCGCGCCGCGATCCAGGTGCATGACATCGGCCTGCATCTGAAGAAGAACGAGCACGGGCACATCGGTTTCGCCGTCTATGTCGGCGGTGGCCAGGGCCGCACGCCGATGGTGGCAAAGAAGATCCGCGACTTCCTGCCGGAGGGGGATCTCCTCTCCTACACGACCGCGATCATGCGTGTGTACAACCTGCATGGCCGGCGCGACAACAAATACAAGGCGCGCATCAAGATCCTGGTGCACGAGACGGGCGCGGAAGAACTGGCCCGCCAGGTCGAGGAAGAATTCGCGCACCTGCAGGGCACGGAACTGACGCTGCCGGAGACCGATATCCAGGCGATCACCCGCTACTTCGCCCCGCCTGCATTTCCCGAACGGCCGGAAGGCTGGGCGCAGCTGGCCGGCTGGAAGAAGGCCGACGAGGCCTTTGCCCGCTGGGTGGACCAGAACGTCCAGCCGCACAAGCATCCGGACTACGGCATGGTGACGATTTCGCTGAAGCCGATCGGCGGCATTCCGGGTGATGCGACCGACGTGCAGATGGAAGCGATTGCCGATATTGCCGAGGAATATGCGTTCGACGAGATCCGCATCAGCCACGAGCAGAACGTCATCCTGCCGCATGTGGCGCTCGCCGATCTCGAGCCGATCTATCGGGCGCTCGTCGCCCAGGGGCTTGCAACGGCCAATGCCGGTCTGATCACCGATATCATTGCCTGTCCCGGCTTGGACTATTGCGCGCTCGCCAATGCGCGTGCGATCCCGGTTGCCCAGGCGATTTCCTCGCGCTTCGGCTCGACTGCACGCCAGGCGGAAATCGGTGAGTTGAAAATAAAAATCTCCGGCTGCATCAATGCCTGCGGCCACCACCATGTCGGCCATATCGGTCTCTTGGGTGTGGAGAAGAAGGGGGCAGAACTCTACCAGATCACGCTCGGCGGTTCGGCGGATGAAAACACCTCGATCGGTGAAATCATCGGCCGCGGTTTCGAGCCGGAGAAGGTGACGGATGCCGTCGAGAAGGTGGTCGACACCTATCTCGGTCTTCGCCTGTCGAAGGAGGAAACCTTCCTGGACGCCTATCGCCGCGTCGGGCCGCAGCCGTTCAAGGATGCGCTCTACGGCGAAGCGGCTAAGGCAGCCTGAGGGCAGGGGACAAAGACATGACACGCATCTGGACAGAAACCGGTTTCGTCGAGAACGATCCGTGGGTGATTGAGACCGAAGAGAAGAAGGCAGAGGGCGAGGAGCGCCCGCTGCTCACTGTCGATCAACTGATCGAGCTTGCCGACACCAGCAACGAGGTCGGGTTTGGCGTTCTGGTGAAGCCGGCGGACGATGTGCGCCGGCTGGAGCCCTATCTCTATCGCCTCGAACTGGTCGCGGTGGAGTTTCCCGCCTTCAACGACGGCCGTGGTTTCAGCCATGCCTCGCTCTTGCGCGACCGGCTCGGTTACAAGAACGAACTGCGCGCCGTCGGCGACGTGCTGATCGACCAGGTGCCGCTGATGCTGCGCTGCGGTTTCGACAGCTTTGCCGTGACCAATGCCACGGCGCTCAAGCGGCTTTCGGAAAACCGCCTGCCGGGTATCGCCGTGCATTACCAGCCGACGGCCCGCACGGCGGCCGCAGGCGAAGCCTATAGCTGGCGTCGCCGGTCGGTCTGATGAAAAGCTGAGTAATAACAGCATATTTTTCCAGCGGATCCGCGGCATATGAACGCGGATGCCTTCAATTCTGCGCGCGCATGGTATATTCGCAGGCGCATCCAAACCGAATGAGACGAGACGACCGGTATGAACGTTTCCGCCAAGACCGACGATTTTGCCCCGAAGGTACCCGCCGCCATTCCGGACGGGGTCTATGCCGAAACCGTGCTTTCGGTTGAGCATTATACCGATCGTCTGTTCCGTTTCCGCATGACCCGCCCGGCCGGTTTCCGCTTCCGTTCCGGCGAGTTCGCGATGATCGGCCTGATGGTCGGCGAGAAGCCGATCTACCGTGCCTATTCGATCGCGAGCCCCTCCTGGGATGAAGAACTGGAGTTCTTCTCGATCAAGGTTCCGGATGGCCCGCTCACCTCGCATCTGCAGAAGATCAAGCCCGGCGACACGGTGTTGATGCGCAAGAAGCCGACGGGCACGCTGGTTCTGGATGCGCTGACCCCCGGCAAGCGGCTCTACATGTTCTCCACCGGCACCGGCATTGCACCCTTCGCCAGCCTGATCCGCGACCCGGAGACTTACGAAAAGTTCGACGAAGTCATCCTCACCCATACCTGCCGCGAGGTGGCGGAGCTGAAATACGGCTTCGACCTGATGGAAGAGATCCGCAACCACGAGTTTTTGGCGGAAGTGGTCGGCGACAAGCTGAAGCACTACCCGACGGTGACGCGCGAGGACTATCCCTTCCAGGGCCGCATCACCGACCTGATGGAGAGCGGCAAGCTTTATACCGATCTCGGCGTCCCACCGCTCGATCCGGCGGTTGACCGCGGCATGATCTGTGGCTCGACCGCGATGCTGAAGGATACCAAGGACCTGCTGGAAAAGGCCGGCCTGACCGAAGGCGCCAACAACAAGCCGGCGGAATTCGTCATCGAACGGGCTTTCGTCGGGTAAGGCATCCACGACGGGCGCGAAAGGCCCGTCATGAGAAGGGCGACCGCGTTTACGCCTGTTCCGGGCGGTCGCCTTTGATGATGTCGCTGCGAAAGACAATGAAGATCATCATCGCGAGGAAGGCGACACCACCTCCGACGAAATGCGAGAGTTCGAAACCGCCCTTCGTCACCAGCCAGCCGGCCACCACATTGCTGAGCGATGCGCCGATTCCCTGGATCGTCATCACGCAGGCAAGACCGAGGTTGAAGCGTCCCGTCCCCTTCAGAATATGTTCCACGGCGATAGGCGTGAGGATGCCGAGCAGGCCCGCCCCGACACCATCGAGGAACTGCACCGGATAGATCACCCAGAAGCCGCTGAAGCTGCCCGCCAGCAGGCCGCGCAAAGGCAGTGCGGCAAGCGCCACGAGGAAGATCACCGACAGGCCAAACCGCCGGATGAGGGTCGGCGCAAGCGCGGCGACCACGATCATCGCCGCCTGCGCAACCCCGGTGATGATGGCCGTGGTCCGGAACGGCGTCTGCAGTTCCAGCGCAAAGTCCTGCGCGATCAGCCGGCTCATCGGCGCATTGCCGAAATGAAAGATGAGCAGGATTACCGCGAGCAGCAGAAGGCCACGTTCTTTGAGGACAACCTGAACCCCGGAGGGGCCGGGCTCACCCTCGTCCGGTGCCAGTCCGCGCGCCACGTCATGATCGATGCGTTCGGGATCAATGGCGGATATTGCCGCGAGCGTGCCGAGTGCCGTTGCGATCATCAGCCAGATCATGCCGGAATTGCCGAAGACCGGGACCACCAGGAACACCGCAAACAGCGAGGCGAAATTGCCGCCGTGGTTCCAGAATTCGTTGCGGGCGATCTGCCGTGGGAACAGCTTTTCCCCGACGAGCCCCAACGTGAGGCCGGCCAGCGCCGGCCCGATGACCGCGCCAACGACCGCCGTTCCCATCTGGCCGAACCAGACGATGGCCGGGCTGGGGGACAGGAGCGTGAGCAGCGCGGTAATGGTCACGAACACGACCGGGCCCGCAATCAGAGTCCGTTTCCAGCGGGACCTGTCGACCAGGGCGCCGAAAAGCGGCGTGGCCAGAAGGCCGATCAAGCCCCCGGCGGTGGCGATGGCACCGAGCGCCATGGACGACCAGCCATTGGTGGCGAGATAGGCATCGAGGAAAGGCCCCAACCCGTCGCGCGCATCGGCGAGGAAAAAGTTCAGGATGGCCAGTGAAAAGAGCGAACGATCTGAGAGGAGGGAACCGGACGAGGACCCAGCCTTGGGAGGAAGCGCAATGGACATGTGAAGCCGGATGTCATGAAGGTCTGGCTCTCAATGCGCTGAGAGGAATTCGGTTGCCGATCGCAGAAAATGTTCCTTCACAATCCTGTGACCGCAAGACGCGTCGTGCAGGTGCCCGTCTCACTCGCGCTTGATGGTGGCGAGGACCTGCCAAATATCGGCACCGGTTTCAAAGACTGCGGCATTGGCGCTGAAGCCGATGGAGGCTTCCGTCAGTGCCAGCATGTCGCCCCCCGGATCGGCGCCTTGCGCCGGGTCCACCTCGCTGACATGTGCGGCCACACCGCCCGAAGGGTCGGTGGAGAATTGGGCGGAGAGGCGGCTATAGCCGGTGGTATCGACATTGGCGACGTTGTTGGCCGTGGCCGACAGCCGCGTCATCTGTGCCTGCATGCCTGACAGTGCGGTTGTCGTCACGGCGTTAATTGTCATCGCTTGCCACCTCTCCAGGCAAATATGCCTGATCGCCGAGTATAGGCACGGAAAAGCCTCTGTCTTGCAGTCTGGCTCTTCAGCATTGACAAGCGGTAAAGAGGCGAAATTATCGCGAAACGGAATTTACCCTTCCGCAATCTCTCGTCCATGAACGGCACGAGCTCGTGTTCTGCGCGTGGGCACCGCAGCCTTTAGAGGTGATCGAGCTCCGGCGGTGGAACCAAAAAACTCTCCCCCGGGGGCCGAGGGAGAGTCTGTGGTCATCCGTAAAGGGTGGCAGTGGGCGGTTATTCCGCTGCTTCCTGGTAGTCGCTCATCGGCGGGCAGGTGCAGACCAGGTTGCGGTCGCCATAGACATTGTCGATGCGGTTGACCGGCGACCAGTATTTGTCCACGCGGAAGGAACCCGGCGGGAAACAGGCCTGTTCGCGCGAATAGGGACGCGTCCATTCGCCGACGAGATCTTCCACCGTATGGGGGGCATTCTTCAGCGGGTTGTTCTCCCGGTCCATCTTGCCCTCCTCGATCTGCCGCGCTTCCTCGCGGATCGCCAGCATGGCGTCGCAGAAACGGTCGATCTCGGCCTTGGTTTCCGATTCGGTCGGCTCGATCATCAGCGTCCCGGCGACCGGCCAACTCATGGTCGGGGCGTGGAAACCGCAGTCGATCAGGCGCTTGGCGACGTCATCGACCGTGACGCCGGCTGATGCGGCCAGCGGGCGGGTGTCGATGATGCATTCATGCGCCACGCGGCCGGCTTCGGACTTGTAGAGCACGTCATAGCTGCCGGCGAGGCGGGCGGCGATATAGTTGGCGTTGAGGATCGCCACCTTCGTCGCCTGCGTCAGGCCTTCACCGCCCATCATCAGGCAGTAGGACCAGGAGATCGGCAGGATCGACGGCGAACCGAAGGGAGCGGCCGACACCGCACCCTCGCGTCCGTCCCATTCCGGATGACCGGGCAGGTAAGGGGCAAGATGTGCCTTGACGCCGATCGGGCCCATGCCGGGACCGCCGCCGCCATGCGGAATGCAGAAGGTCTTGTGCAGGTTGAGGTGGGATACGTCCGAGCCGATGTCACCGGGACGGGCAAGGCCCACCATGGCGTTCATGTTGGCGCCGTCGAGATAGACCTGGCCGCCATGCGCGTGGGTGATCTCGCAGATCTCCCGCACGCTCTCCTCGAACACGCCATGCGTGGATGGATAGGTGATCATGCAGGCCGAGAGATTGGCGGCATGCTGTTCAGCCTTGGCGCGGAAATCGTCGAGATCGACGTCGCCGTTTTCCTTGGCCTTCACCGGCACGACCTTCATGCCGACCATCTGCGCAGACGCCGGGTTGGTGCCATGCGCGGATGTCGGGATCAGGCAGACATCGCGATGCGTGTCGCCGCGCGCGATGTGGTAGTTGCGGATGGTCAGCAGACCCGCATATTCGCCTTGCGCGCCGGAATTCGGCTGCATGGAAAACGCATCGTAACCGGTGATCTGGCAGAGCTTGGCCGACAGATCCTCGATCATCTCCCGGTAGCCGGCGGCCTGATCGACCGGGGCAAACGGGTGCATGTCGGAAAATTCCGGCCAGGTGATCGGCAGCATTTCCGCAGTCGCGTTCAGCTTCATGGTGCAGGAGCCGAGCGGGATCATCGCCCGGTCGAGCGCCAGGTCACGGTCCGACAGACGGCGGATATAGCGTGTCATCTCGCTTTCCGCACGGTTCATGTGGAAGATCGGATGCGTCATGTAGGGCGATGTGCGCAGGAGATCCTTCGGCAGGCGATAATCGGCGTCGAAATCCGAGACTTTGAAGTTGCCGCCGAAGGCCCGCCAGACGGCTTCGAGCGTCACCGGCCGCGTCCGCTCGTCGAGCGACATGCCGATCTTCGTGGTTCCGACCTTGCGCAGGTTGACCCCTTCGGCAACGGCGGCGCGCAGGATGAGGCCCTGCATGTGGCCGACCTCGACGGTGATCGTGTCGAAGAAGGTTTCCGGCTCGACGGTGTAACCGAGCTTTTCCAAGCCCTTGGCCATCAGCACCGCTTTTCTGTGCACCTGCTGGGCAATCGCCTTCAGGCCTTCCGGACCATGGAAAACACCATACATGGAGGCCATGACGGCGAGCAGAACCTGCGCGGTGCAGATGTTCGACGTCGCCTTTTCGCGGCGGATATGCTGCTCGCGGGTCTGGAGCGACAGGCGATAGGCGCGGTTGCCGCGCGCATCGACCGAAACGCCGACGAGACGGCCGGGCATAGAGCGCTTATGCGCATCCTTGACCGCCATGAAGGCCGCATGCGGGCCACCATAGCCCATCGGCACGCCGAAGCGCTGGGAGGAACCGATGGCGATGTCTGCGCCCATTTCCCCGGGCGACTTCAGAAGCGTCAGCGCCAGAAGATCGGAGGCGACGGCCGCAATGGCGCCGGTCTGGTGCAGCCGGGCGATCAGGCCGGAGAAGTCCTGCGCATGGCCATGCGTGCCGGGATACTGGAAGATGGCGCCGAATACGTCGACCGGATCGAGATCGGTGAATGGATTGCCGACGATGACCGACCAGCCGAGCGGGGCAGCACGGGTTTCGATCAGCGCAATCGTCTGCGGATGGCAGGCAGCATCGACGAAGAAGGCGGTTGCCTTCGACTTCGCCTGACGCTGGCAAAGCGCCATGGCTTCGGCAGCCGCGGTTGCTTCATCCAACAGCGAGGCGTTCGCGACGTCGAGACCCGTCAGGTCGCAGATCATCGTCTGGAAGTTCAGGAGTGCTTCCAGCCGGCCCTGTGAAATTTCCGGCTGGTAGGGCGTGTAAGCCGTGTACCAGGCGGGGTTTTCCAGGATGTTGCGCTGGATGACCGGCGGGGTGATGGTGCCGTAATAGCCCTGGCCGATCAGCGAGGTGAGCGGCTGGTTCTTGTTGGCGGTCTCGCGCAGGCGGTCGAGCGCCTCGCGTTCGGTGAGTGCCGCCCCCCACGCGAGCGGCTCGCGTTGGCGGATCGAGGCGGGCACTGTCGCATCGATGAGCGCATCGAGCGAGCGGTAGCCGATGACCTTCAGCATCTCCGCCATTTCGGACGGCGAGGGGCCGATATGACGCCGGTTGGCAAAGTCATAGGGCTGGTAATCGGTGAAATGGAAATCGCGGGTGTCGGACATCAGCCAATCAGCTCCTTGTAGGCGGCCTCATCCAGAAGCTCGTCGGCATCGGCGGCGTTGGCGAGCTTCAGCTTGAAGAACCAGCCCTTGCCCTGCGGATCGGAATTGACGAGCGACGGGTCGGATGTGATCGCCTCGTTGATCTCGACGATTTCGCCGGCCAGCGGACAATAGACGTCGGAGGCCGCCTTGACGCTCTCGACGGTGGCGGCTTCGCCATTCTTCTCGAAGGTGGCGCCGACGTCCGGCAGTTCGACGAATACCAGATCGCCGAGCTGGTCGGCGGCGTGCTGGGTAATGCCGACGGTCGCAACATCACCCTCAAGCTTCAGCCATTCGTGTTCAGCGGTAAATTTCAGCATGATTTTTGGTCCTCTCTGGAATTGATGTGTTGGTGTGATCCGCCCCTCACCCTAACCCTCTCCCCGCAGGCGGGGAGAGGGGACGTGCCTTGCTCAATCTCTTGGGTGGGATGAGTGGGCGCGGCTTGCTCCTTCTCCCCGTCCTGACGGGGAGAAGGTGGCGGCAGCCGGATGAGGGGCAGTTAAAAACATTTGGTTACCGCTTATAGGTCGGCGTGATGAAGGGCAGGGCGGCCACCGTGACGGGCAGATATTTGCCGCGCACTTCGGCAAACACCTGCGTCCCGGCGCTGGCAAAATCCGTCGGCACGTAGCCCATGGCGACCGGACCCTCGACGGACGGGCCAAAGGTGCCGGATGTCACTTCGCCGATCTCGTTCTTGCCCTCCGCATCGGCAAAAAGCTTGGCGTGCGAACGCACCGGTGCCTTGCCGTCCGGCTTCAGGCCGACGCGGCGGCGGGCGGTGCCGCTTGCCAGTTCACCCAGAATGCGCGCGGCACCCGTAAAGCCGCCTTCGCGGTCGCCGCCCGCCTTGCGCGCCTTCTGGATCGCCCATTCGAGCGAGGCCTCGATCGGCGAGGTGGTGGTGTCGATATCATTGCCATAGAGGCAAAGGCCGGCTTCGAGACGCAGCGAGTCGCGCGCGCCGAGGCCGATTGCTTCGCAGTCCTCGTGCGCCAGAAGCGCCCGGGCCAGTTCCTCGGCCTTGTTCGCCGGAACGGAGATCTCGTAGCCGTCTTCGCCGGAATAACCGGAGCGGGAGACGATGCACGCCGCGCCGACGAGCGTCACATCCCGGACATCCATGAACTTCATGGCGGCAACCTCGGGGGCGAGCGAGGCGAGCACGGTTTCCGCCGCCGGACCCTGCAGCGCAATCAGCGCGCGGTCTTCGATAAGGGTGACCGAACAGCCGGAAAGCTGCGCCTGCATATGCGCCACGTCTGCCGTCTTGCAGGCGGCGTTGACCACGACGAGCAGATGGTCGCCGCGATTGGTGATCATCAGGTCGTCGAGGATGCCGCCATTCTCGTCGGTGAAGAAGCCGTAACGCTGACGGCCTTCCTTGAGGCCGAGAATGTCGACGGGCACGAGCTTTTCGAGCGCCAGCGCCGCATCGGACACTGCTCCGGACTTTGCCTTTACCAGAACCTGGCCCATGTGGGAGACATCGAACAGGCCGGCCTTGGTGCGGGTGTGCAGGTGTTCCTTCAGCACGCCGGCGGCATATTGAACCGGCATGTCGTAACCGGCGAACGGCACCATGCGGGCACCGAGGGATACGTGCAAGGCATGCAAGGGAGTGGTCAAAAGGGGAGCGTGGTCGGTCAAGAAGGCCTCCAGGTCGTGTGCGGATTCCGGCCGCACGAGCTCAGTTGATGGCGTTCATCCACGCCGTTTCATGAGCCCCCTCTGTCCTGTGCGCCTGAGATTGTTATCCCTTCGGCGAGCCCTTCGCGAAACATTGGGCTTCTCTCCAGAGTCCTGCAGGTCCCGCTGGTCCTTTTGCCTGAGAGTTTCCGGGGCGGTTGCTCCTTCGGCGCCGCATCGAAGCGGTTTCTCCCAGCGGGGTCGCGCTCATTATGGGGGAGACCCCCTGCTTGGCAAGTGGCAAATGTCGCAACCGACATGAATTTTGTCGCGGCGCGAAAACGGCCGATTTCGTTGATCCCCGTCAAAGAGCCGCAGGACCTGTTTTGCTCTTGTTCGCGGCATCGATTATGCGAATGATGGGTGGGAAGGGAATCCTCGGCAATGGGTGAACGGTTGGCGATCGGCGGGAAGGTCTTGCGCATTCTGTGCGCGCTTGTCCTGTTGTCGCTCGGTCTTGCCCAGCATGCACCACCGGTCGCAGCCAATCCTCTTGCTTGGACGGATGAGGCCTTCCTGCTGCCCGACGGCAGCATGCCGACCTTGTGTATCGGCATGGACGATCAGGATCCGCACCGGAAGCCGGTGCGGTGCGAGGTCTGCCTGCTCTCCGCCACCGCGCTGTTGCCGGCGCCGGATGTGGCGTCCTGGCTGTCCATCCACCTCGCTTATCTCACCAATCCTTTGCGGCAGGAGGCGGCCGTTGCCGGCACGCTGTCGATCCCGTCGCCCCGCTCGCGTGCGCCGCCTGCGGTCGCCTGACATCCTCTCTCTTTCCATCAACGACCGACATGATGATGCGGCTCAAGGACGATAGCGCCTCGCCGCACGAGGATCGAACCTATGAAAACGACACGCATTTTCCTGATGAGCAGCCTGTCTCTCGTTGCCATGACCGGCAGCGCGCTGGCCCATGTGACCCTGGTCAACGGCACGGCAAAGCCGGAGTCCTATACCGTCGTTCAGTTGCAGGTGCCGCATGGTTGCGCAGGCAAGCCGACGAACGAAGTCCGGGTGATGCTGCCGGACGGCTTCTACGGCGCAAAGCCGCAGCCGAAGGCCGGCTGGGATCTGGAGATCATCAAGGGCGATTATGCCAAGCCCTTTGACAATCACGGCACGAAGGTCAGCTCCGGCCCGGTCGAGATCCGCTGGAAGAACGGCAACCTGCCGGACGACAACTACGACGTCTTCGCCTTTCAGGGGAAGATTGCCGGGGTCGCCGATGGCGCAAGCCTCGCCTTCAAGACCATCCAGCTGTGTGGTGACCTGACCGAGAAGTGGGATGAGGTGGCGGCGCCTGGCACCGATCCGCACAGCCTCAAGGATCCGGCACCGCTCCTGAAGATCGCCTCCGATGGCAAGCCGGCCCCCGAGATGGATCACTCCGCCATGGGCCATGGCGCCATGAACCACGATGCGATGGGACATGGCGCTGCCGTGACAACCGATGAGGCCGCGACCATGCAGCCGGTCAAACTCGGTTCGCTGTCTCTGTCAGCCGGCTACCTGAAGGCGATGCTTCCCGGTCAGCCGGTCGGCGGCGGTTACGTGACAATCGCCAATGCAGGCGCAGAGGCGGATCGTCTCGTCTCCGTCTCGTCGCCGCGCGCCGGCACGGTGGAACTGCACGAGATGTCGATGACCGGGGATGTCATGGTCATGCGTCCGCTCGCCAATGGCATCGAGATCCCCGCCGGCGCGACGGTGGAACTGAAGCCGGGCGGTTTCCATCTGATGTTCATGAAGGTGGCGACCCCTTTCGCCAAGGGCGACACGGTTCCGGTGACCTTCGTCTTCGAAAAGGCAGGCAAGATCGAGGTTGAGCTTCCGGTGGCAGCAGCAGGCCCCGGCGGCCATCAGCACAACTGATCGCAACGCTTTTCGCCGGCAGCGGATCTATCCGGTGCCGGCGGGTTTGTGCAGCCTGACGTCAGATCTCGCGGTAAGCGTCTTCGGCCTGCCGCGGGCTCATCTGGTGCTGCGGCGGGCGTTGGCGGCTGCTGGTCACGTCCAACGACAGGGGGACGGCTGGAATGAGACCGGCAATGTCGTCCTTGTCGGCGCCAGCCTTGTGCACTTCGTTGCGTTCGGCGTTGATCCGGGCGTCCTTGACCTGATCGGCCGTTGAAAGACGGCGAGCGGGTTTCACCGCCTCCATCGCATAAGCAGCCGCGTTGGCCGATACCGAAACCACTTGAGTCATGACACGCACCATCTCCTTCGACTAGAAGGTAAGGGCTGGCCCCTTCGCCGCCTCTTAAGCAACTTGTTCGAATTGAAGCGAATATCGGTTTTCCAAAGGCTGGAATCAAAGATGGTAAATATCCTCATCGTCGCCGTGGGAGGTGCCTTCGGCTCCGTCTGCCGCTATCTCACGGGCATCCTCATGACCCGTCTGCTCGGCCTAGCCTTTCCTTGGGGCACGCTGACGGTCAACATTGTCGGCTCGTTCGCCATCGGCTTTCTCACCGAACTCGTGGCACGCCGGCTGAACGCCTCAATGGAGATGCGGCTGTTGATTGTCGTCGGTTTCCTGGGCGGCTTTACCACCTTCTCCTCCTTTTCGCTGGATACGATGGTGCTGTTTGAGCGGGGCGCCACGGCGGCGGCACTCGTCTACGTGATTGCAAGTGTCGTCCTCTCGCTCACCGCGGCCTTTGCCGGTCTTAGCGTCGGGCGTACGCTCCTCTGAGGAAAGCGCGCGGATTTCTGCTTTCCCTTCGGACCGGAAATCATCTAAAGGCTGGAGCAAAGGCGTTTTGCGCCATTCCAGACATGAAAGAGATTACATGGCAGGCATCGAGCATATCCGCGTCGAGGCGGACGAAGCTGGCATGCGCCTCGACCGTTGGTTCAAGGTGCATTACCCGGGTCTCGGCTTCGGGCCGCTGCAGAAACTGTTGCGCTCCGGCCAGGTGCGCGTGGATGGCGGTCGTGTAAAGTCCGACGCCCGCGTGCAGCCGGGCCAGATCGTCCGCGTGCCGCCGCTCGATGTCGATGCCAAGAAGACCGGACCGATCGCGGGCAAGGACCTGAAGCATTCGGGTGACTTCGAGCTTCTGTCGCGCATGATCCTGCACGAAGACGACAAGGTGATCGTGCTGAACAAGCCGGCCGGCCTTGCCGTGCAGGGCGGTTCGGGCGTCACCCGCCACATCGACCAGATGCTGGAGGCCTTCATCAGCCCGAAGGGCGAAAAGCCCAGGCTCGTTCACCGGATCGACCGCGACACCTCCGGCGTGCTGGTGGTGGCCCGCACCCGCGGTGCAGCGCAGAAACTCACGGCTGCGTTCCGCGAGCGCGACACCAAGAAGACCTACTGGTCGCTGGTGAAGGGCGTGCCGCGCAAGCACGAAGACAAGCTTTCCACCTGGCTCGTCAAGGAACAGACGCCGGATGGCGACCGCATGCGGATCGCCAAACATGGTGAGGAAGGCGCGGATCACGCCGTCTCCTATTACCGCGTTCTTGAAACGGCAGCGCAAAGCCTCGCCTGGCTGGAGATGGAACCCTATACGGGGCGTACCCATCAGCTGCGCGTCCATGCGCTGCATCTCGGCCACCCGATCATCGGCGACCCCAAGTATTTCGATGACGATCCGAACTGGGATTTCCCGGGCGGTATCCAGAAGCGCCTGCATCTGCATGCGCGCCACATCGACATTCCGCACCCGTCCGGCGGCCGCTTGAGGGTCACCGCGCCGCTTCCGCCGCACATGGTGCAGAGCTGGAACCTGCTTGGCTTCGACCAGAGTCTTGGCCAAGGGGATGACGAATGAAACTCGTCCTGTTCGATTGCGACGGAACGCTGGTCGATAGCGCCGCGCTGATCCACGAGACGATGCGTCGTACCTTCGTGCAGTTCGGCAAGCGGGAGCCGCTGGTCGAGGAGACGAAGTCGATCATCGGCCTGACGCTCGATATCGCGATCGCCCGCATGCAGGGAAAACCGCATGTCGATGACGAGGCGGTGCAGATGATGGCCTATTACAAATCGTTGTTTGCCACGGTCCGCTCCGACATGAATTTTCGCGAACCGCTGTTTGACGGCATCCGCGACGTGATCGAGACGCTCGGGGCGCGAGACGACCTGCTGCTCGGTGCCGTCACGGGCAAATCCCGCCGCGGACTGGATCTGGTGCTCGACACGCATGACTTTCGCAAGGTCTTCGTCGTCGGGCGCACGGCCGATGACTGCCCGTCGAAACCGCATCCGGCCATGGTTACGGAATGCTGCGACGAGATGGGCGTGCGTCCCGCAGACACCCTTGTCATCGGGGATGCCATTTACGATATGCAGATGGCGAAGGCCGCCGGAGCCACCGCGATCGGCGTCTCCTGGGGATATGCATCCGTTGCGCAACTGCGCGATGCCGGTGCCGACGTGATCGTCGATCATCCCCGTGCGCTGTTGAACCATATCCTCTGAGGATCACGTACCATCATGCGAGAACTTTTCGATCCGCCCGAAGGGCTGAGCCATCCCGATCCGACGCGCCGGGCGCAAATCCAGATGAAGAAGCCGCTGCCCAAGCGCTTTTATGAGCAGGCGAGCATTGCCGCCTCGGACGAGGGGCATGGGATCCATCTCGACGGGCGTCCGGTCAAGACGCCGGCCAAGCGGGCGCTGGTGGTGCCGACGAAGATGCTCGCTGAGATCATCTGCGGCGAGTGGCAGGCGCAGGCCGAGGTGATCGATCCCTCGACCATGCCGGTGACGCGCCTCGTCAATACCGCGATCGACGGCGTCGCCGACGACCAGGCCGCCGTCTTCGAGGATATCGTGAAATTCTCCGGCAGCGACATGGTGTGTTACCGCGCCGATTCCCCCGCAGAACTCGTGAAGCGCCAGGCGGAGCGGTGGGA
This sequence comes from Allorhizobium pseudoryzae, assembly GCF_011046245.1. Classification (NCBI taxonomy): domain Bacteria; kingdom Pseudomonadati; phylum Pseudomonadota; class Alphaproteobacteria; order Hyphomicrobiales; family Rhizobiaceae; genus Affinirhizobium; species Affinirhizobium pseudoryzae. The sequence continues at coordinate 3,049,700 of NZ_CP049241.1, read as the reverse complement.
TCCGGTTCTCGACTGGGCGGCAAGCACGCACGGCGCCCGTTTCATCCTGGTCGAAGGCATCATGCCGCAGGATCAGCCGACGGAGGCGATCGAGGCGCTGGGGCGCGCCCTTCGCCGCTATGACACGCCGCTGGAACTGGCGGCTCTGCACACGATCACCACGCTCACCGGTTCTGCGCTTCTGACGATCGCCTATGCGGATGGTTTCCTTGAGGCCGACGAGGCCTGGAGCCTGGCGCATCTCGATGAAGACTGGACCATCGAACACTGGGGCACCGATCTTGAGGCCGAAGCCCGCCGTCAGAAGCGGCTGATCGAATTGCAGGCAGCGGTTGCCGTTTTTTCTGCTCTGCGCCCGGTTGCTTAACCAGTTTCTAACCCTGTTTTCAGATCATCGGAAAAAGTGTTCCGGTGATCCATGTCCTCGCTGTCCGTTCGCGTTGCCGTCGTTTTCATGAGCTGGCTGCTGCTCAGCAGCTTCCGCATGACCGCGGCGGATCAGCCGTCGGAACCACTGCTCTACGACGTGCGCGGTGCATTCGTGACGGCGCGCAGCGATGTCTCTCCCGGTCTCATCGCCCGCACCGACCGTCTGGTCGATACGGCCATCCGCTCGACGATCCGCCAGAAGGCGCTGCCGCGGACGATCCTCACGGTGCGCATCAGCGAGGCGGGATATCTGCCGCTGGTCGTCGGCGCGCGCTTCCGCGCCAAGGTGATGATCGAGGCAACCGCGGTGGGCAATGGCGAGAAGATCGCCGTCGGCAGTTTCACCGTTTCCACCTTCGCACTCGATTCCGCCCATGCCGATGCGCGGCTGGCTGACCGGATTGCCGAGCGGATCGCGCTCGAATTCCGGCTGCAGAAGACCGGTCCTTCAACACTCGCGACCGCGCTCTTTCCCTGATCCTTGCCGCGCACTCCTGAGGCCCCTGTGCGAAACGCCTCACTGATCTATCTTCTTCGGCGCCCCGGAGAGGAGACATTTGCCATGAAACCCGCTGCCCTTCTGCTTGCCATGACCCTGCTTTTCCCCACCTCGGCGCCTGCCGAAGAAAACCGTGTCGATCGCATCCGTCCCGATGCGCCGGAACTCGCAGCCTATGGGCCGTTCGGCATCGGCGTGCGCACGATAAAGATGAGCCATGCCGATCAGGCGGATGTTCTGAATGCGCCGGCCGGGAGCGATGTTCCCCGCTACGACCGGCCACTGACCGTGGAGGTCTGGTATCCGGCCAAGGTGGAACAGCCGGGCGGCACGTACCGTGTCTTCCTGCGCGACGGTAAGACGGAGGTTTCGATTGCCGGTCGGGCCGTGCGCGATGCCGAACCGGCAAAGGGGGCATCCGGTGAGCGTTATCCGCTGATCATCGTGTCGCACGGTTATCCGGGGAACCGCTATCTTCTGACCCCGCTTGCGGAAAACCTGGCGAGCAAGGGCTATATCGTCGCCTCGATCGACCATACCGACAGCACCTATAATGACCGCGCCGCCTTCGGCAGCACACTCGTCAACCGCCCGATCGACCAGCAGTTCGTCCTGTCCGAGATGGCGCGGCTGTCGGATGCCCAAGACGGCTTCCTGTCCGGTCTGGTGAATACCGATCAGGCCGGGTTGATCGGTTATTCCATGGGCGGCTATGGCGCGATGATCAGCGCCGGCGCCGGCGTCACCGAGGCCGCCACGAAGGCCGAATGGAGCGCACCGAACGGTCTTCTTGCGCAGCATCAGGCCGGCACCAAGCCGCATGCCGATCTGTTCGATCCGCGGCTGAAGGCCGTCATCGCGATTGCCCCCTGGGGAATGCAGCGCGGCATGTGGGACGATGCTGGCCTTCGTGAGCTGAAGGTTCCGGTCTTCTTCATGGCAGGCAGTGCAGACGACGTCTCCGATTACGGAAAGGGGATCCGACCGCTGTTCGAGGGTGCCAAACCCATCGAGCGCTATCTCCTGACCTTCGAGAACGCCAAGCACAATGCCGCAGCGCCGATGCCCGCGCCCGTCGAGTCCTGGGCCTTCAACCAGGACCTTGGCTTTGCCCCCTTCGAGCACTATGCCGATCCGGTGTGGGATACCGTTCGGATGAACAATATCACCCAGCATTTCGCCACCGCCTGGTTTGATCTGAAGCTGAAGGGCGATACGGGCAAGACCCGGTATCTCGATCTGGTGGAAGACGCGGCCAGTGGCGTCTATGCCATCGACAAGGACGGCACGGTCAAGCCGGAGCACAGCTATTGGCGAGGCTTCAAGAACCGGACGGCGGAGGGCCTGAGACTTGAACATCGCCTGCCCGATGAGAGGTGAGGCGCCAAAGCTGCGGCAATTGGCCCGCTCTTTTCAAGGAAACGTGATGCGGCGGGAGTGCAGTTGATTGTTCTTTGCTGCACTGCAGCGATAACGCTTTCGCCGTTCACTATCTGAACCGAGAGGGTTTATGTCGATTTCCGAACGTCTTAATGCATTTCAGCCGCAGGCGCTGGCCGCGCTTCGCATCATCGCGGCACTCCTGTTTCTCGCGCATGGCACCATGAAGCTGTTCGCCTTCCCCGGGCCGCAGCCGGGTCTGCCGGACCCGATCCCGACCCTGTTCCTCGTCGGCGCCCTGATCGAGCTTATCGGCGGGGCACTGGTGGCGATTGGTCTCTTCACGCGTCCGGTCGCCTTCCTGCTGTCCGGCCAGATGGCGGTCGCCTATTTCATGTTCCACTTCCCGAAGAGCTTTTATCCGTCGCTGAACGGTGGTGATGCGGCCGTGCTCTACTGCTTCATCTTCCTATTCATCGTCTTCTCCGGCCCCGGTGCCTGGGCTGTGGATAAACGCAAGGCCTGATCGACCGCGTGACTTGAGGAACGCCTCCGCTGCCGTCGCCGCGGAGGCGTTTTCGTGTCGGTCAACTGGCCAGTTTCAGTCCGATGATGCCGGCGAGAATGAGTGCGATGCAGAATAGCCGGGGCAGTGTGGCCGGATCCCCGAACAGGATCATACCGAAAATGACGGCCCCCGTCGTGCCGATCCCCGTCCAGATGGCATAGGCCGTGCCCACCGGCAGGTCGCGGATGGCAAGGCCAAGCAGGCCGATACTGATCATCATGCAGCCGATTGTCAGGACAGAAGGAAGAAGGCGGGAAAAGCCTTCCGTGTATTTCAGGCCGATCGCCCAGCCGGTTTCCAGAAGACCGGCAATGATGAGATAGAACCAGGGCATGGTCCGCTCCGTGTCAGGAGAGCGAGGTCGTCCCCACCCGGAAAGATGTCGCCAGTTCGGCTGGCCGCAGCGGTCGTCCGCGCAAGGCCTATCTGGGGCTTTGCGCGGTCGATTCAAGGTGTCTGCGTGGCCTTTGGCTTACGAAAGCCGTTCGGCATGCCAGCGCAGGTGATCGTCCATGAAGGTGGAGATGAAGTAATAGGAGTGGTCGTAGCGATCCTGCATGCGCAGCGTGAGCTCGATGTCGGTCTCCTTGATCGCCTCCTCGAACAGCCAGGGACGCAGGCCGCTTTCCAGAAAGCCGTCCGCCGTTCCCTGGTCGATGAGGAATTCCGGGAAACGGGCGCCGTCCTTGACGAGCGCACAGGCGTCATAGGCACGCCAGGCGGCCTGATCCGCGCCCAGATATTTCTCGAATGCCGGCGCCGACCAGTCCGCGGTCGAGGGCTCCACGATGGGGGCAAAGGCCGAGCAGCTGCGGAAACGCTCCGGGTTTTTGAGGGCGATCGTCATTGCGCCGTGGCCGCCCATGGAATGGCCGAAGATGCCCTGCCGGTCCATGTCGGCACGAAACTGCTCGCCGATCAGCGCCGGCAGTTCCTCGGTCACATAGGTGTACATCTGGTAGTGTTCGGCCCAGGGAGCCTCGGTGGCATCGAGATAGAAGCCGGCGCCCTTGCCCATTTGCCAGTTGGTCTTTTCGTCCGCCACATCGTCGCCGCGCGGGCTCACATCCGGGCAGACGATGATGAGGCCGAGTTCGGCAGCCAGGCGCCGGTATTCGCCCTTTTCCATCACATTGGCATGGGTGCAGGTGAGGCCGGAGAGATACCAGAGCACCGGTCGTTTTTCGTGGATCGCCTGCGGCGGCACGAAGACGGCGAAGGTCATGTCGCAGTTGCACGCCGTAGATTCGTGCTGGAAGACGCCCTGCATGCCGCCGAAGGCGGTGTTCTGGGAGAGGATTTTCATGATGAGTGTCTCCTTTGAAATGGATCAGCCGGCCAGCGAAACGACCGCATTGACGGCGGCGGCAACGAGCACGGTGTTGAAGAAGAAGGACAGAAGGCTGTGCAGCAGGTTGATGCGCCGCAGCGCCGTGGTGGTGATGGTGACGTCCGAGGTCTGGGCCGTCATGCCGATGATGAAGGAGAAATAGAGGAAATCGGTGCCGGTCGGTTCCGCCGTCTCGGGGAAGACGAGCCCGCCCTGCAGACGCAGCGCCCCGTCGGCATCCGGCACACGCCGCCAGTAATGATGGGCGTAGTGCATGGCAAACATGGTGTGGATCGTCAGCCAGCCGCCGATGACGGAGAGGAAGGCCAGCGAGACCTCGAAGAGGCTTGGATCATGCGCCCGGTTCAGCGCGTTGAAGAGCGCACCGATGGCTGCGATCACCGCCAGCAGTGTGACGATCAAAATGGTATAGGCGGGCGCATCGTCGCGCTCGCGACTGGTCTTCAGCCGGTTGACCGTGAGATGCGGCACGCGCCGCGCAATCATCGCCAGATAGACCAGGAAAAAGACGATCGCTGCGATTTCCACCGCAAGCCGCGGGGTGAACACGAGGAGCACGGGCAGGGTAGCGCCGCCTGCAACACTCGCGGCATAAAAGGCGCTGTGGCGGCGATGGCGCCAGCTGTTGCGCATCTCCGGTGCGCCCGGTTTTTCAGTATCGCTCATGGGCTATCGTGCGTCTCTGCTTCGATCGCCTTGGCGCGGCGGCAGAGACGGTCGAGCGTCGAGAGGAAGCTGGAGCGGTCGCGCGGCGAAAAGGCGGCGTTGTAACCCTTGCTTTCGCCGGTCTCGCGCAAATGCGCGCCGAGATCGCGCATCGCGCTTGCCATGCCGATATTGGTTTCGTCGAAGACACGGCCTGTCGGACCCGTCACCTGCGCACCGGCGGCCACGCACCGCGAGGCAAGCGGCACGTCGGCGGTCACGACGATATCGCCGGCCTTTGCGCGCTCCGCGATCCAGTCGTCGGCGGCATCGAAGGCACCGGAGACGATGATGTTCTTCACCATCGGATCGCGGGAAGGACGCAAACCGGAATTGGCGACGAACGTCACCTCGATATGATGGCGTTCCGCGACCTTGAGGATCTCGGGCTTCACGGGGCAGGCATCGGCATCCACGTAGATCATCATGTCACCAGTCGAGGTTCGGGATATCGCCGTTGAAGCAGGCCGGCTCCAGCACGAAATCGACACGGGCGGGAAGATAACGGCGCAGGCTGGCGAGCGGCGGCAGCGGCTTTCCCTCCTCCCAGGGGGCGATCGAATCCTTCTCGATGATGACGGAAATCTCCTCTCCCTGCGTCAGCACCTTGACGCTGGAGCAGTTGAAACCGGCGAGAATCAGGTGATAGAGCACCAGCCCCGGGCTCCAGATCGACAATTCTCCATGCAGCATCGGATACCGCAGGGCCGGCACGGTCAGCACCAGGATGGCATATTCGGGAAGCAGGTCGTGCAGCCGTCTCAGAAACCGTTGTGGATCGCGCTGGCGATGCAGCATGTGGGCCGCGATGATGCAGTCGAAGGTCGTTGGCAGGATCGTGTCGAGCAGTTCGCCGCGGCGCACCGTGATCTCCTCCGGCAGCCGTTCGATCTCCCTGTCGGGTGCCACAAGTGTCGTCACCATCCGCCCCACCCGGAACAGGGCAAGGCTGCGCTCCTCGGTGCCCGGCCCGAAATCCAGAACCGTATCGAACTCATAGGCGGACAGGAGTTTCGCCAGTGCCATCGCCGCCGGCAAGCCGTAGGTCACGGGCAAAAGGTCGCTCGCCGGCGGTGGCGCCTCTCCCTGCGCCCGCTTCAACAGGTCGAGGCGCGAACGCAGCATCTTGTTTTCCGCCTGCAAGGGCTGCAGCACCTGCTGCATCATCGTTTGCAGCCGTTGGATCTGCTCCTGCTGGGCCGCAATCACCGGATCGACAGACGGCTGGCCAGCCGCCTCGCCAAAGCCCGGGGGCGACGCGCGTTCCGGCTGACGAAAATTGAGGATCGGCTGGGCCGGACTGCCGATCGCAGGGTCAGGCAGCACGCCGGACGGATCGGTCGGCAGGCCCGTGACACCGGCCGTGGCGGGATGGCCAAGACCGGAAAAGACGAAGGAGAAGTCCGCATCGATGGCCGAACCATCGGCGGCGCGCACCTCCACCATGGCATGCAGTCCGTCGAAGGAGCGCAAGGTGGCACCGGAGGAGGTGCCGCCCTTGTCGCCCATCAGCTGAACATCGCCGCGCATCACGGTCACAAGCGGCGGCTGGAAGACGATCAGGTACTGGCCTGCGGACTTGCGCGACACATGGAAACCATGGCCGCGCGCGACCTGGCCATCTGCCTTCACCAATCCCGATAATACCCGTTCCGACATGCCTGCTCCTCAGTCACGCCCTCAGACCGGGCGTGAAGATAGGGGCAGCCTGTGTCCGCTGCCCGTCTTGACAGAAGGCAATACGACGCCCGTCAGTAGATCACAACCGAGCGGATGCTTTCTCCCCCGTGCATCAGCTCGAAGCCCTTGTTGATGTCTTCGAGCGGCATCGTGTGGGTGATCATCGGATCGATCTCGATCTTGCCTTCCATATACCAATCAACGATCTTCGGCACATCGGTGCGGCCACGTGCGCCGCCAAACGCCGTGCCCATCCAGCTGCGCCCGGTGACGAGCTGGAACGGACGCGTGGAGATTTCCTGGCCGGCACCGGCAACACCGATGACGACCGACTTGCCCCAGCCGCGGTGCGAGGCTTCCAGCGCCTGGCGCATCACCTTGGTGTTGCCCGTGCAGTCGAACGTGTAGTCGGCACCACCGATCTGGTCGGCGCCACGCTTCGTCATGTTGACGAGATAGGGCACGATGTCGTCGCCGACCTCCTTCGGGTTGACGAAATGCGTCATGCCGAAGCGCTCGCCCCATTCCTTCTTGTCGTTGTTGAGATCGACACCGATGATCATGTCGGCGCCGGCAAGCCTGAGGCCCTGGATAACGTTGAGGCCGATGCCGCCGAGACCGAAGACGATGGCGGTCGAGCCCATCTCCACCTTGGCGGTATTGATGACGGCGCCGATGCCGGTCGTGACACCGCAGCCGATGTAGCAGATCTTGTCGAAGGGGGCGTCCGGATTGACCTTGGCCACCGCGATCTCCGGCAATACCGTGTAGTTCGCGAAGGTCGAGCAGCCCATGTAGTGATGGATCTTGTCCTTGCCGATCGAAAAGCGGCTGGTGCCGTCCGGCATCAGGCCCTGGCCCTGGGTGGAGCGGATGGCGGTGCACAGATTGGTCTTGCGCGACAGACAGGACGGGCATTCGCGGCATTCCGGCGTGTAGAGCGGAATGACATGGTCGCCCTTCTTGACCGAGGTGACGCCCGGACCGACATCAACGACGATGCCCGCGCCCTCGTGGCCGAGGATCGCTGGGAAAAGGCCTTCCGGATCGGCGCCGGACAGCGTGAAGTCATCCGTGTGGCAGATGCCGGTGGCCTTCACCTCGATCAGCACTTCGCCGGCCCGCGGACCTTCCAGCTGCACGGTCATCACTTCCAGCGGTTTGCCAGCCTGAACGGCGACAGCGGCGCGAACGTCCATATGTCATCTCCCTGATACGTCTGATTCCGAGCATGGTTGTGGCATGGGGAGCCGCCTGTCTCAAGTGACAAAGGCGAAATGAGCCGTTCGGCCTGCACCGGGCATCGGGCCCCTCAGGCGACCGTTTCCTGCAGCCTATTGCGCTTTTGCTCCCGCCAGATGATGAACAGGCCGGAGGCAACGATGATCCCGATGCCCAGCCACTTGGAGGGTGTCGGGAAGTCGGAAAACAGCAGATAGCCGAGCACGGTTGCCGAAATGATCTCGAAATACTGGAATGGCGCGAGCAGCGAGACGGAGGCCATGCGGAAGGCACGCACGACGAGCAGGTGCACATAGCCCGACAGCGAACCCAGGATGAGAAGAAGCGCGATGCCGAGACCGGAGGCAGGCAGCGACATGTCGAAATCGGCGACCGCCATGCCGTTGCCGATCAGAAGCACGATGCCCATCAACGCGGTTCCGCCGACACCCGACATCATCTGCATCGTCAGCGGCGAATCCGCGTCTCCCAGTGCCCTGTTGAGAAACAGATAGAGCGTGAAGAGCGCGGCGCAGGCGACCGGCAAAAGCGAGGTCCAGCCGAAAATCTCGAAACTCGGCTGGATGACGATCATCGCTCCGCCAAAGCCGACCAGAATGGCAAGCCAGCGCCGCCAGCCGACCTTTTCGCCGAGGAAGAGGGCGGACAGGATCGTCAGCATGAAGGGCTCGACGAAATAGATGGCAAAGACATCTGCGAGCGGCATGTATTTGACGGCGGTGAAGAACATCAGGCTGGCGCCGGCATGCAGGGCACCGCGCAGCATGTTCATCCAGGGCCGCTTCACCTGACCAAACCCGCCAACCGTCCAGAAGAACAGCGGCGAAAGCACGACGAGCTGCACGAAGAACCGGTAGAAGGTGACCTGACCCGGCGACATGGTCTCGAAGGTCGCCATGTATTTGGCGATCGCGTCCATCATCGGCAGCACGATCATGCAGAACGCCATCAGCGCCATGCCTTTGACGGAGGATTCGGGGGCAGGCGGGGGCGAAGGCATGAATCACGTTCCTGTGGTCATCCCTTGAACCACAGGCGGCGCCGGCCTGACAAGGAGGGCCGGTCGATCAGTACGCTGTCGATGCCGTCAGCGCCGTTCCAGAACCGTTGGCCCGAACACCTCCTCGAAGGCCTCGCGCAGGCGCATGTCGACGTCCTGCATCATCACGAGCATGCCGAGATCCTCCAGACTCGTCACGCCGTAGGCAGAAATGCCGCAGGGCACGATGCCGGAGAAATGCGACAGGTCGGGATCGACGTTCAGCGACAGGCCGTGAAAGCTCACCCAGCGGCGGAGCCGAATGCCGAGCGCCGCGATCTTGTCCTCGGCCACCGTTCCGTTCGGCAGCACCGGCTTTTCCGGCCGGCGGACCCAGACGCCGACGCGGTCCTCGCGCCGCTCGCCGCGCACATTCATCGAGCCAAGACAGCGGATGATCACCTCTTCCAGCGCCGCCACATAGGCGCGCACATCCTGGCGCCGGCGCTTGAGGTCGAGCATCACATAGGCCACCCGCTGGCCGGGGCCGTGATAGGTGTATTCGCCGCCGCGGCCGGTGGAGAAGACCGGAAAACGGTCCGGCTGGATCAGATCCGCCGAATCGGCGCTGGTGCCGGCGGTATAGAGGGGAGGGTGTTCCAGCAGCCAGACAAGTTCGTCGGCGCGGCCCTCCGCGATTGCCGCCACTTCCGCATCCATGACCGCGAGTGCCTCCTCATAGGGCACCAGGGAATCGGAAATCCGCCAGCGCACCGGGGGAGAATCCTCGCGTGCGAACATGGTGTGGTCGAGATCGGTGCGGGTCAGCATGGCGTCTTCTCTTGGTCGAACTTTTTTGAATGCGATATCCACAGGCGCAATACCTGCAAATCCGGGCTTTCTCTATATAGGAATTCACCGCGGAATTTTATCTTTCAAAAAACTGTCACGGCGCACTTGCGCCGGGCAAATCGCTTTGCTAGATGCTCCCTCGCCGACGCAAGAAGGCCTACCACGATGCGGTCGTGGCGGAATTGGTAGACGCGCAGCGTTGAGGTCGCTGTGGGGCAACCCGTGGAAGTTCGAGTCTTCTCGACCGCACCAAAAGAACCCGGCGAAAGCCGGGTTTTTTGTTGCCTGGCAATGGGTTGAGAACGCGAACCCCACGATGCGTGGGCACGGCATGGCGCTCACCGGCAGCCAGTTTCTCACAATCTGTGGCGGTCAGGGCGGAGGCCTTCAGGCCCCCGCGCTCCAGAACATCGGTCCGCCCTTGTGCGCCGGGAAACCGTAGCCGTTGATCATCACGAGGTCGATGTCGCTTGCGCGTGCGGCTATGCCTTCGGCGAGCAGCGCGCGTCCTTCTGCCGCCATGGCAGAGAGCAGCCGCTGCAAGATCTCGCCGGAAGAAAAGCTTTGCGGCGTGATGCCCTTTTCCGCACGGCCGGCTTCGATGAGCGCCGTCACCTGCGGGTCAATCTGGCGCGTGCCGTCCGGATAGGCGTACCAGCCGCGGCCGGCCTTCTGACCGAAGCGGCCCATCTCGCACAGACGATCGGCGATCGGCACATAGCGTTCGGCAGGGTCGCGCATTGCTGCCTGGCGCTTGCGCCGTGCCCAGGCAATTTCCAGTCCCGCCATGTCATAGACGGCAAACAGACCCATCGGGAAACCGAACGTTTCCAGAGCGGCGTCGATCTCGTGGGGCAGGGCGCCGTCTTCGATCAGGAACTCTGCCTCGCGCCGATAGGCGGAAAAGATCCGGTTGCCGATAAAACCTTCGGTGACGCCGGTGACGACCGCCAGTTTTTTGAGCCGCTTGGCAAGGGCAAGGCCCGTTGCCAGCACGTCCGGCGCCGTCCTGGCGCAGCGCACCACTTCCAGGAGGCGCATGATGTGGGCCGGCGAAAAGAAGTGCAGGCCGAGCACGCGTTCGGGGATCGCGGTTGCCGCGGCGATCGCGTCCGGGTCGAGATAGCTCGTATTCGTCGCCAGGATCGCTTCCGGCCGCAGCACCGCGTCCAGGCGGCGGAAGAGGTCGATCTTCACCGCAAGATCATCAAACACCGCCTCGATGACGAGATCTGCAGGTGCGAGATCCGCATCCGTTGCCGTGACCGACAGGCGCGACACCTGCGCATCCGCCGCAGCGCGCGACAACCGGCCGCTGGCGACGGATTTTTCGATCACTCCGACAATCCGCTCGCGGCCCTTGGCGGCCGCCTCCGGTGTCTGGTCGAGGCCGATGACGGTGAGGCCCGCACCAAGGGCTGCCACCGCAATGCCGCTGCCCATCAGGCCCAGCCCTGCAATACCGATGGTCTCGATCGGGCGCGGCGCAATTCCCGCCAGCGCGGCCATCTTGCCGGCCTCGCGTTCGGCGAAAAACACACGCCTGAGCGCCTTGCTTTCCGGCCCATCCCGAAGCGACAGGAAGGCCTGACGCTCCGCCGCAAGTCCGTCCGGGAAGGGTATCTCACAGGCGAGACGGACGAGCCGCACGGCTTCCGCCGGGGCTTTCTGGCCGCGCGCCTTGGCGAGGATCTTGGCTGCGGCTTCATCAAAGGCGGATGTGTTCAGCGCCGGGGGCGCGAGGTCTCCGGTGCGCCGCAGGTCCTGGCCCGCCAATGTGCGCGCAAGCGCCACCGCCTGTCCGAGAAGATCTTCATCAACGATCTCATCGATGACACCGCAATATTTGGCTTCTCCGGCCTTCACCATCCGGCCGGACGCAATCATCTCCATCGCCTCAACTGCCCCGATCAGGCGCGGCAGGCGCTGGGTTCCGCCGGCTCCCGGCACGAGGCCGAGCTTGACTTCCGGCAGGGCAACGACGGCGGAGGGCAGAGCGAGACGCGCATGGCAGGCAAGCGCCACCTCCAGGCCGCCGCCAAGCGCCGCGCCGCCAAGCGCCGCAACGACCGGCTTGTCATGCGCCTCAATCGCCTCGACGACGACGGGGAGGATAGGTTCGACCGGCGGCAGGCCGAATTCGCGGATATCCGCGCCGCCGATGAAGGTGGTGCCGGTGCTGGTGAGCACGAGGCCCGCGAGATGTGGTCGGTCGCTGCTGTGCGCCAGCGCCGCCATCAGTCCCGCCCGCACGCTGGCCGAGGTGGCGTTGACCGGCGGATTGTCAATCGTCACGACGAGGATGCCGTCCCGCTCCTCACCCTTGACCGTGTCGGAAAACGAGAGTCTCGTCATGGCGGGCTCCTTCATTCGGGGATGACGGCGATGGCCTGGATTTCGATCTTCGCCCGGTCTTCCATGAGCGCGACGACCTGGACGGCGGCCATCGCCGGGTAATGCCGGCCGATCACCTCGCGGTAGGCGGCGCCGATCCCCTTGAGATTGGCGAGATACTCGGCCTTATCAACGAAATACCAGGTCATGGTGGTGATGTGTTCGGGCCGGGCCCCGGCCTCCGCCAGGACATCGACAATATTCTGCAGCGTCTGGCGCACCTGCGCGACAAGGTCGTCGGTTTCGAACTGGCATTGCCCGTTCCAGCCGATCTGGCCGCCGACATAGATCTGCCGGCCGGTGGCTGCGATGCCGTTGGCATAACCGATCGGTTTGGCCCAGCCGTCTGGCTGCAGGATGGTGTGCATCTCTTTTTATCTCCCGTTTCGCGTCGGTTCTTGTGTCTTCAGGTCTGTTTCATCAGTTCGCGGGCAATGATGAGCTTCTGCACCTCGGTGGCACCTTCGTAGATGCGCAGGGCCCGGATTTCCCGGTAGAGGCTCTCGACGATCTCGCCGCGCTTGACGCCGCGGCCGCCGAACATCTGCACCGCCCGGTCGATCACCTTCTGGGCGTTTTCCGTGGCGACCATCTTGGCCATGGCCGCTTCCTTGGTCGTCGGCAGCCCCTGCACGTCGCGGCGCCAGGCCGCCCGGTAGGTCAGGAGGGCGGGGGCATCGATCTCGGCCGCCATGTCGCCGAGGGCTGCTTGTGTCAGTTGCAGGTCAGCAAGCTTTCCGCCCAGCATCGGTCGCGCCTTCGCATGCGCCAGCGCCTCATCGAGCGCCCGGCGCGCAAAGCCAAGCGAGGCCGCCGCCACGGAGGCTCGAAAGATATCAAGCGTACGCATGGCGATCTTGAACCCTTCGCCCGGCTGGCCGAGCAGACGATCCGCCGGAATGCGGCAGTTGTCGAAACGGATGGTCGCGAGCGGATGCGGGGCGATGACGTCGATGCGCTCGGCAATGGAAAAGCCCGGATCGTTGGCAAACACGACGAAAGCCGAAATGCCGCGCGTGCCCGGCGCTTCGCCGGTGCGGGCAAAGACGGTGTAGACATCGGCAATGCCGCCATTCGAGATCCAGGTTTTCTCCCCGTCGAGCACGAACTGGTCGCCGTCCCGCCGGGCTGCGCACTGCATCGCCGCCACGTCCGAGCCTGCCTCTTTTTCCGACAATGCAAAGGCGGAGATCCAGTCCCCCGCCTGCACTTTCGGCAGGATCGATGCCTTGAGCGCCTGCGACCCCACAAGACCGATCGCCCCCGTGCCGAGCCCCTGCATGGCGAAGGCGAAATCGGCCAGACCGTCGTGCCAGGCAAGCGTCTCGCGAGTGAGGCACACGGCACGGCTGTCGATCGGTTCCAGACCGCCGCGGCCGGTCGCGGCATCCAGCAGGCCGGCGCTGCCGAGCGCCTTGACCAGCGACCGGCAGGCCTGATCGGTGTCGTCATGATCAACGCCGGCGAGCGCACCGGTGGCGGCAAAACGATCGAGTTGTTCGGCGAGGGCCCGGTGCTTCACCTCGAAAAACGGCCAGTCCAGATGGTCGCGGGCAGGGCCCGCAAGAGCGGTGATGCCAGCCATGGTCAGTTCCCCTCGAAGGCCGGCTTGCGCTTCTCTGCAAAGGCTTCGAAGGCGCGGCGGAAATCCTTCGTCGCCATGCAGATCGCCTGGGCCTGGGCTTCCGATTCGATCAGTTCCTCGATGCCCATCGCCCATTCCTGGTTCAGCATGGTCTTGGTCATCGTATGGGCGAACCAGGGACCTTCGGCGAGCGATTGCGCCAGCTTCAGCGCCTCCGCCTCCAGCGAAGTCCCGTCGTGCAGGGCGTTGAAGAAGCCCCAGGCGTGACCTTCTGCGGCACTCATCGCGCGGCCGGTGAAGAGAAGTTCCGCGGCGCGACCTTGGCCGATGATCCGGGGAAGAATTCCGCAGGCGCCCATGTCGGCGCCGGCCAGGCCGACGCGGGTAAAGAGAAAGGCGGTCTTTGCCTCCGGCGTCGCCAGCCGAAGGTCGGACGCCATGGCGAGGATCGCACCGGCGCCGGCGCAGATACCGTCAATGGCGGCGATGATCGGCTGCGGGCATTTGCGCATGGCCTTCACCAGATCGCCGGTCATGCGCGTGAAGGCGAGAAGGTCGGGCATCGCCATCTTCGTCAGCGGCTCGATGATCTCGAACACGTCGCCGCCCGAGGAAAAATTGCCGCCGGCACCGGTCAGCACCACGGCCCGGACATCGGACGCATAGGCGAGATCGCGGAAGAGATCGCGCAGTTCCGCGTAGCTTTCGAAGGTCAACGGGTTCTTGCGCTCCGGACGGTTGAGCCGGATCGTCGCGACGCGGCCATCCTCGCTCACCTCCCAGAGGAAATGTTTCGCCTGATAGTCGCGAAAAGGCCGCGTCATGCCCGTCGTTGCGTTGTCCATATCGGTGTCCTCCTCCAAGCAGGCTGCAGCCGCCCCTGAAGGACGGCTGGCCGTGTTTTTCCGTCAGTCGTTGGCCGAAGGCGGCAGGAAGTCCACGTCGTGGGCGGCGGAGACTTTGACGATTTCCTCGACGTCGGTCATTTCATGCAGCTGGATGAACAGATCTTCCAGCTTGCCGGCGGGCGACACCCAGAAGAGCGCACGGCAGGGCTTGTCCGACTTGTTGAAGTAGCCGTGCGGGATACCGCGCGGCATGCGCACCAGATCTCCAGCCCGTGCCTTGGTCCATTGCCCGTCGAGCTTCAGGTCGAGTTCGCCTTCCTGCACCAGGATGAATTCGTCCTGGGTCGGATGGATGTGGACCGGCACGAACTGGCCCGGTTCGCTATTGGTCTCGAAGGCGAATGTCGCCTCGCAGGTCGCTTTCGGAAAGTAGACCTGCCCAAGGATGTTCCAACGAGTGCCTTGATATCCGCTGCCGTTGGCGGTGATGCCCTTTTCCAGTTCCATTGTCGTGTCCCAGCTCTGGTTCCCTTCGCTCATGACGGGGTCATCCCGCCATGATTTCTCCACCGGCAACGGCAATTGCCTGTCCGGTGATCGACGACGCATGGGGAGAAACGAGCCAGAGGACCGCGTCGGCGACCTCTTCCGGCCTGACAAGCCGCCCCTGCGGATTGGACTTGGTGAACTCGGCCATCGCCTGTTCGGGGCTACGGCCTGTCTTGGCAACGATCGCTTCGATCGAGCGGGTAATGATGGGCGTGTCGGTAAAGCCCGGACACACGGCGTTGACCGTGATGCCCTTGCGGGCGAGTTCCAGAGCGAGCGCGCGTGTGAGGCCGATCACGCCGTGCTTGGCGGCACAATAGGCGGAGACATAGGCATAGCCGACCAGCCCCGCTGTCGAGGCGATGTTGACGATACGCGCGCCGTCGCCATGCGCCTTGAGATCAGGCAGAACTGCCTGCGTCACGTTGAACACGCCGTTGAGGTCGACGTCCATCACCTGCGACCACATCTCGGAGGTGGTTTTCTCGAAGGATGCGCTTGGTGCCTCGCCGGCATTGTTGATCAGGATGCTCACGGGTCCGAACGCCGTGTGCGCCAGATCCAGCCCACGCCGGATGGCCTCAGGCTGCGTGACATCGAAACCGTCAATGAGGTGAACCTGCACGCCAGGATCAAGCGCCGCAGCGACGGCCTCAAGCGGCGCGCGGCGGCGTCCGGCAAGCGTGATCCTCGCACCCTCAGCGGCAAGCGCGCGCACGATCGCCGCCCCGATGCCGCTGCCGGCGCCTGTCACCAGCGCATGCCGTCCCTCAAGCTTGCCGCCTGCCGTCATGGGTTGGTCCTCACTTCACCGGCTGCTGGGCGCGGGCAAGGTTGGTCTCGTACTGGCTCTTGCCGGAATAATACTGTTTTGGCCAGGCGATGTCGGTAAGCCCGATCTTCGCCGCCTCGTGCAGCGTCCAGGCGGGATCGGCAAGATGCGGGCGGGCAACGGCGCAAAGATCGGCACGGCCCGCCGCAATGATCGAGTTGGCGTGGTCGGCCTCCGAGATCGCCCCGACGGCAATCGTCGGGATACCCACTTCGTTGCGGATCTTGTCGGAGAAGGGCGTCTGGAACAGACGGCCATAGACCGGCATTTCTTCCTTCCACACCTGGCCCGACGAGCAGTCGATCAGGTCGGCGCCTGCCTCCTTGAACATCTTTGCAAAGATCGCCGCATCGTCCGGCGTATTGCCACCGTCGAACCAGTCGTGGCAGGAGAGACGCACCGAAATCGGCTTGTCCTTCGGCCAGATGGCCCGCACGGCCTGGAAGACTTCCAGCGGATACCGCGCGCGGTTCTCGTGGCTACCGCCATAGTCGTCCTCGCGCCGGTTGGTGAGCGGTGAGAGGAACGACGATAGCAGGTAACCGTGCGCGGCGTGGAATTCCAGCCAGTCTGCGCCGGTCTCGATCGCGCGCCGGGTCGCCGCCTCGAAATCCGCCTTCACGCGGTCCATGTCGGCGCGGTCCATCGCCTTTGGCACCGGGCTGTGCTGGAGATAGGGCAGGGCGGAGGCGGAGATCAGCGGCCAGGCACCGTCTTCCAGCGGCTGGTCGATGCCGTTCCAGGCGAGTTTCGTCGAGCCCTTGCGGCCCGCGTGACCCAGCTGGATGCCGACCTTGGCGGCGCTGTTGGCATGGACGAAATCGACAAAGCGCTTCCAGCCGGCGATCTGGCTGTCGTCCCACAGACCGAGGCAGCCGGGGGTGATGCGCGCATCCGGCGACACGCAGGTCATTTCGGCGAAGACGAGCCCGGCGCCGCCCATCGCGCGCGATCCGAGATGCACGAGATGGAAATCATCGAGCTTCCCGTCGGTGGCAGAGTACATCGCCATCGGCGAGACGACGATGCGGTTCGCCAGGGTCACACTGCGGGCGGTAAACGGCGTGAACATGGGCGGCGGCACCTTGCCGCTGCGTCCGGTGGCGGCGCCGGCCTGGGTGGCGAACCAGGCCTCGAAACCTTCCAGCCAGGTCTTGTCGCGTAGGCGGAGATTTTCGTGGCTGATGCGCTGCGAGCGGGTCAGCATCGAATACATGAACTGTTCGGGCGGCAGCGTGTCGGCATAGCGCGTGCCGACCACCTCGAACCATTCCATAGCATTGCGGGCGGCATTCTGGATGCGGGCAACATCGACCCGGCGAATCTCCTCGTAGGTCGCGAGAACCTCGCCGATCGCCTGCTTGCCGTGGCCGGCCTTGTTGAACTGGTTGGCAAGCTCGATTGCATCATCGATCGCGAGCTTGGTGCCGGAGCCGATGGCGAAATGCGCGGTGTGGGCCGCATCGCCCATCAGAACCACATGGCTGTTGCCGTTGAAATGGCTCCACTTTCCGCAGATCAGCCGCTGGAAGTTCAGCCAGGACGAGCCGCGCAGATGCCGCGCATTGGTCATCAGAGGCGCACCTTCCAGCACCTCTGAGAACAGGTCCTGGCAGAAGTCGATGGAAGCCTGCTGGTCGAGTTCGCCGAGCTTGTGCGCCTGGTAGGCTTCTTCCGTCGTCTCGACGATGAAGGTCGAGGTGTTCTCGTCGAACTTGTAGATGTGCGCCTGGAACCAGCCGTGCTCCGTCTTGCGGAAGTCGAAGGTGAAGGCGTCATAGAGCTTGTTGGTGCCGAGCCAGATGTAGCGGTTCGGGCGCACCACCATGTCCGGGTCGAACACATCGGCGTATTTCTGGCGAATCCTCGAGTTCACGCCATCGGAGGCGATGATGAGATCGGCATCGGGAAAGTCCTGGTCGCCTTCTGCTTCCGTCTCGAACACCAGTTCGACGCCCAGCGCCTCGCACCGGCGCTGGAGGATATTGAGCAGCTTCTTGCGGCCGATGCCGACAAAACCATGGCCGCTGGTGCGCTGGCGCGTGCCCTTGAACAGCACCTCGATATCGTCCCAGTGATTGAAGGCCTGCTGGATTTCCGCGGCACTCTCGGCATCCCAGGCCTGCATGGAGACCATGGTTGCATCGGAAAACACGACGCCCCAGCCGAAGGTGTCATAGGGGCGGTTGCGTTCGACGACGCGGATGTGATGCTCCGGATGGAGCTTCTTCATGAGAAGCGCGAAATAGAGACCGGCGGGGCCTCCTCCAATGCAGACGATGCGCATGTCGTGCGTCCTTCCCTGGATCTGCCGAAGACTGTTCCGAATTATTATTTTAAGTTTAAAATAGATACAGGAGCGGGCGACCGTCAAGCGCCAATTTGCCTCAGGGGATAAGACGACAAGGCATGCCGGATCTCCGCATCATCTGGAGCATGCGCATTGGGACGAGCCGAAGAGCAACCGTGTTCCAGGATATGGACAAGCCAAGCATGTGGGCGCGGGCCGTCGCCTTTGTGAGGTGGTGGCGCAGGTCGTTAGACCGGCATGGCTGAGCCTCGGCGGTCCCGATCGGCTCCGGTCAGCGTCGGATTGGGACGATGCGCGGCATTTTCCGAATGCGGCGGCTATTTCTTTAAGGAAACTGCTCTTAAATCCAGTCATAACAGGTCAGATCCTGTCATCAGGACGATGATCCCAAGGAGTTGCCCATGGTCGAGATCAAGATGAAAACGCGCACCACCGGCGCCACCGCAACCATGGCCGCGCGCGGACAGGGGAGCCTCAGAACGGAAACGGGCGGAACGCTGGACGTGGTGACATCGGTGTCCGATCCCGGCTTCAACCCGCTCGATCTCCTCTATTCGTCGCTTGCCGCCTGCCTTGTGCTCAGCGTCAAGGGTGCGGTGTCGCGGCTGCAATTGATGGAGCGTTTCGAAGGCGTCTCGGCGCACGTCACGGGCGAAAAAGCCCATGACGGCCCGTCACGGGTCGAAAAAATGACCTGCATCATCCGCATCGGCGGCGATTACAATGAGGATGAACGGCAGGATATCGTTCGGCTGGCCAAGGAGCTGTGCACCGTCAGCAACACCCTGACCTACCTGCCGTCCGTCGAACTTGTGGCGGAAAAGCTCTAAACCTCAGTCCTCGTCGGGAATGAGGCTGTCGATGCCAAGCAGCGTCAGCTCGTTCTGGACACGACCGACACCCGGCACCCGCTTGACCGTAGCGACGATTTTTCGCGCGGTCTGCTGATCGTCCACTTCGCCTTCGATCGTCACCGTCGTGCCGTCCGCCCGGATGTCGATGGTTTCCATCGGCACCAGGTCGAGTTCGTCGATCGCATTGCTGACCCGTTCTTCCAGGTCGTCGGTCTCCTCAAGGCCCTTTGTCGCCGGGGTGCGCCGGTCGGAGACAGGCTCTTCAAGACCGTCCGCATCGGCGCTGTCGACGCTGTAGCCTTTGTTGCGTTCGCGGTCGAAATTGGCGCTCGGATCGCCATAGGCGGCGTTATCGACGGCGCCGGCACCGGCGCCTGCCTGATCCGCATACGGCCAGCCATCATCGATGTTGCGCGTGTCGTAGTCGCGGTAATCTTCTTCGCGGGAAATCTGGTTGGCGGGCTTCTTCGTGGCCATAACGGTCTCCTGACTGTGATCGGCGGGATAACGCGCCAAAGGGCCAGAAGTTCGCGCCTCTCGTTAACGTGTCTGCTTCTCCCATTTCTTGATCAGCCGGTCGCGTTTCAGCCGTGACAGACGCTTCAGCCAGAAGATCCCGTCCAGCTGGTCGATCTCGTGCTGGATACAGGTGGCGAGGAATCCGTCCGCCTCTGCCTCATGCGCCGCACCGCTCACGTCCTGGAAACCGAAGCGGATGCGGGCCGGCCGCTCCACCTCCTCGGTGAAGCCGGGCATCGAGACGCTTCCCTCGGTAAAGCGCTGCTGTTCGGCAGATGCCGAGATGATCTGCGGATTGATGTGGATGAGGAGCGGCGCATCGGGCTCCAGCTGGATCACCGAAACCCGCAGAAGTTCGCCCACATGCGCCGCGGTGATCCCGACCCCGGGGGCCGCCCGCATTGTCTGAAGAAGATCATCGCACAGGGTCTGCAATGTGGTATCGAACGCCGTGACCGGCTGGCAGGACAAAGAGAGGCGGGGATCTGGATAGCGCAGGATCGGACGGACGGGCACGGGCACTCGCAAGGGTTCGACGGGAAGGGTGCCTGTCTCATCAGTATGGCTAGACCGGCGCTTCAACTTGTTTTAGCAGGGTTTCGGCGGGCGTGCAGGTGTCTTGCAGCATTCCGTCTATCCAATTGTTGACAATCGGTTTTTGCCCGTCATCCTGCAGGCGCGGAATGAGGGGCGGCAGACAGTTCGAGGAGCGGCGACATGACGAATATCGACGAAGACCGCGTTCGCCCCTCGCATCACGAAGACGTGCACGATGACATATACGGCGAGGACGGTTCCGTCCGAGCCGACTTCCTGGCGCTGGTGGGGGCGGCGATCGCCGATCGCGACCTCCTGTTCCTCCGCCAGGAAGTCGCAAGCCTGCACGAATCGGAACTCGGCGACCTGCTCGAATCGATGCAGCCGGACTTGCGTCTGGCGCTCGTCAAACTGCTTGGCAATGATTTCGACCTGACCGCGCTCACCGAGGTGGACGAAGCGATCCGTCTCGAAATCGTCGAGCAGATGCCGAACGCCCAGATCGCCGCTGCGCTGGGCGAGCTTGATTCGGACGACGCGGTCTACATTCTCGAAGACCTCGACAAGGAGGACCGGGAAGAAATCCTGGCGCAGCTGCCGTTCACCGAGCGGGTCCGTCTGCGCCGCGCGCTCGATTACCCGGAAAGCTCCGCCGGCCGTCGTATGCAGACGGAGTTCGTCGCCGTGCCGCCGTTCTGGACGGTCGGGCAGACGATCGACTACATGCGCGAGGATGACGATCTGCCGGACAGTTTTACCCAGATCTTCGTCATCGATCCGACCTTCAAGCTGATGGGGGTCGTGGATCTCGACCGCATCCTGCGCACCAAGCGCCAGGTGAAGATCGAGGCGGTGATGCGGGAAACGAATTATCCGATCCCCGCCGACATGGACCAGGAAGAGGCAGCCCAGCTTTTCGAACAGTATGACCTTCTGTCTGCGGCCGTGGTGGACGACAACGGCCGTCTGGTCGGGGTGCTGACTATCGATGACGTCGTCGACGTGATCCAGGAAGAAGCCGAGGAAGACATCATGCGCCTCGGCGGCGTGGGCGACGAAGAGCTGTCGGACTCGGCGATCGAGACGTCCCGCTCGCGTGTGCCGTGGCTGCTGGTCAATCTTGTAACCGCGCTCTTGGCAGCGTCCGTCATCTCGCTCTTCGAGGCGACCATCGAGCAGATCGTGGCGCTGGCCGTCCTGATGCCGATCGTCGCCGGCATGGGGGGCAATGCCGGCTCCCAGACGATGACGGTGACGGTGCGGGCGCTTGCGACCCGCAATCTCGACATTCACAATGCCTGGCGCGTCGTCCGCCGCGAAGCGGGCGTCGGACTGTTGAACGGCGCGATCTTCGGCGTACTGATCGGTCTTGCGGCCGGGCTGTGGTTCCAGGATCCGAATATCGGCGGCATCATCGCAACCGCCATGCTGATCAACATGATGGCAGCCGCCTTGGCCGGCATCATGATCCCGCTGCTGCTGGACCGGATCGGCGCGGACCCCGCCGTTGCCTCCGCCGTCTTCGTCACGACGGTCACCGACATTACCGGCTTCTTCTCGTTTCTCGGCCTTGCGACGTGGTGGTTCGCCATCAGCTAGGTCGCCATGATCCTCGGCGGGAGGCGCTGAAAAATTGACTTATACGTAAAAGTCAATTAGCCTTCCTGTCGTAGAGGAAGCTGGCGTGCAAAAATACTATACCATCACTGAGCTGACACGAGAATTCGGCGTTTCGACCCGGACCTTGCGTTTTTACGAAGACGAAGGCCTGATTCACCCGGAGCGCCGGGGGCGTACGCGTCTGTTTCGGGCTGCCGACCGCCGGCTGATTCTTGAAATCCTTCGAGGCCGCCGCATCGGTTTCACCATCGCCGAAATCCGCGAGATCATCCAGGTCTACAAGGAGCCGCCCGGCGAGCTTGGCCAGCTCAAGATGCTGATGAAGCACGTGGATCAGAAGCGGGACGAATTGCGCCAGAAGCGCAAGGACATCGAAGAGACGCTCGCCGAACTCGACCAGGTCGAGGAGGCATGCCTCACTCGCCTGGCGGAAATCGGCGTCGGGACCTGACGATCCCGAACCGGGTGTCAGCGATCATCCCTCACGGCTTTTCCATGCTCTCAGCCGTGCACTGGCCGGCAATATCGAGCACCCGCTGATCCGTGGACGGATCGATCTCACGCCGCTGCATGGGTTCAAACAGGGACTGCGCCACCAGCTTCTCTCCCGTGCAGGCGCAAAAACGCTGGCAAAGCCCCGCGTCGTTGCCGCCCGTGGTGCAACTGGCCTCACAACTGCGATTGTAGCTTTCGATCGGATCGGGGGCGGGCGGCGGCGCAACGAGGCTTGCCAGGTAGACGATGCCGATCAACACCGGCTGGTGCACCAGATAGAAGACGAGACTGTGCTGGCCGGCACGCGTCAGGATGTTCGGTCTCTGCTGCCAGGATTGCAGACGCTGGAAACCGCCATGCCGTTGCAAAAGGCCGGCAACGGCAACGCCGGCCAGCACGGCGGCCAGCCAGGGAAACAGCGGCACGAAATCATTGGAGCGCGGCGGTGTCTCCGCGAGCCCGATCCAGGCCAGAGCGCGCGGATCAAAGACGGACGATCGCAGCACGCCCGGCATCACCCAGCCGTCGATGACGAAGGCGATCAGAATGCCGATGGCGGCGAGGGCGGTCATGAGCGACGGGAGCGGCAGGAAAGCCAGCGCAATCAGGCTCGATACGGTGATGGCATGCAGGATGCCGAAGAAGATCCATTCCTGCGGCAGAGCGATGAAGGTCCCGATGCTGATCACGGCTGCCGCTGCCGCCACCATGCCAAGCCGGCGGCCGAACGGCTTCCAGCGGATGGCCGGCCGGTGCGCGAGCACAAGGCTGATGCCGACGAGGAAGAGGAAGCTCGAGGCGATAAACCGCGCATAGATCTTCCAGCCGCCTTCCGTCGCCGTTCCCGGTTCCAGATAGCCGAAGAATTCAAGATCCCAGGTGAAGTGGTAGGAGGCCATCGCAATGAGCGCGACGCCGCGCAGCGTATCGATCAGCGGGATGCGCGGCGTGCGCAGCATGCCGGGAGGCGTATCGGGAGAGGACAACGGATTTCCTTATGTCTTGGCGCGGCGTACCGACTCGTCCATCAGGGCAAGCCTTGCCTCGGAGAAAAACTGCCTTCGTGTCAGAACGATGATCACAAAAAGGGTCGATGCCATGAACATGTAGGGCCCGATGAACCAGCCGAGATAGCCGATCGACAAAAAAATCGTGCGGAGGCCGGCGTTGAAGTGGCGGGCCGCAATGATGTTCATCCGGATCACCCGTTCCGCATCACGCTTGGCAGTGTCTGGATCGGCCCTGTATTCCGCCGACATCGGCAGGCCGCCGAACAGGATCGTGCAGTAGTTGAACAGGCGGTAGGACCAGCCGAACTTGAAGAAGGAATAGCCGAACAAGGCCGTCAGACCGACGACCTTCGCCTCGAAGGCGGCACGGCCGCTGTAGCTGACGAAAGCGAGGTCGCGGAAGACGGCATCGACCTGATCAGTGGCGCCCAGCAGCGCAAAGCAGCCGCCGATCGCGAAGATCGAGGTGGAGGCGAAAAAGGCGGTGCCGTTCTGCAGGCCCGCCATGATCTGCGTGTCGATCATTTTCAGGTCGCGGCCGAGCGAATTGTAGATCCACTGGCGGCGCCGCTCCGCCATCGCCTGATTGAGACTGGGACGCGGCAGGACCGGCTCGCCACTGGTCAGCCAGGAATAGCCGAGCCACAAGACAGCAAACAGGCCAAGCGCAAGATAATCGGCAAGGGTCATGGGAGGAGCGCCAGAATGAGGGTCAACAACAGGGAACCGTGAGGGTTCACCATCATCCTATGCGTCAGGACGACGATGATCTCAAGCGGTTGCCGTTTACCATCTGGGCCGGATTGTGGCGGCCTTGCCCTTGCATTGCGTGAACACCTGTGCACAAAGGCCAGCGCAGCTGTGAATGTGTCAATTTTTGCAGTTGCGAAATGTGAACGTCATTAATATACGGTTAAGGGCTTGCGCGGCACTCTACGCCGCGGCCGCAACTGGAGCAATTATGGAAGACACTGTACAGAAGTCCTGCTGGGGCGTCACCGTGAAGGCACTCTGTGGCTTTGCCGGTGTACTGGCGCTGGCCTATCTTTTCGGTACCATCTGATCATCCGTCCCACTGCATTCCTGTCGTCTCCCCGCCACCTTTGACCGATACCTGCCCCATGGCGGTATTGCGTGTCGTTTCCGTTGACCGCTGATGTCGGTCAGGCGGCTGGACAGTGGAGGGAGGCGAGGTAGTTTAGACCCCTCTGCCACCCAGGAATCGCCCCCCATGTTTCTTTCCGTCTTTGACGTCTTCAAGATCGGCGTCGGTCCGTCCAGTTCCCACACCATGGGGCCGATGTCGGCGGCGAACCGGTTTCTCGATCTTGTCCTCTCAGATGACTGGCCGAGACCGGCGGGCGCACGCGTGGCTTCTCTGCAGGTCAGCCTGCACGGTTCGCTCGCGTTCACCGGCATCGGCCACGGAACGGGCAGGGCGGTCATTTTGGGTCTCACGGGCGAGCGGCCGGACAGCGTCGATCCGGATCGGATGGACGCCATCATCGAAACGGTGGAACGCAGCGGCCGTGCGACGCCGCATGGCCATCCCCCCGCCGGTTACCTCTTCCAGCCGGCAACCGATCTCGTCTTTGACAAAAAGCAGGCCCTGCCGGGGCATGCGAACGGCATGAGCTTTTCCGCCCTCGACAAGGACGGACGGCTGCTCTTGAAGCGGATCTACTATTCGATCGGCGGCGGCTTCGTCGTCACCGACACCGAACTGGAGGCCATGCGCGGCAGCACGCAGGCCGGTAGCGACCGCGTGCCCTATCCGTTTGCCACGGCCCGCCAGATGCTCGACATGGCCCGCGCCTCGGGCCTTGCCATTGCCGACATGAAACGGGCGAACGAACTGACCCGCATGAGCGAGCCCGACCTGAACGCCGGTCTCGACCGGATCTGGGAGGCGATGAACAGCTGCATCGACCGGGGACTGAAGGTCGAGGGCATCATGCCGGGCGGGCTGAAGGTGCGCCGACGCGCCAAGTCGATCCACGACAAGCTCAAGGCGGATGTCAGAAGCAACCGGCTCAATCCGCTGCTCGCCAATGACTGGCTGTCTGTCTATGCCATGGCCGTGAACGAGGAAAATGCCGGCGGCGGACGGGTGGTGACAGCGCCGACCAATGGTGCGGCCGGCGTCATCCCCGCCACCATCCGCTATTATCTCCACTTCCACGACGATGCGAGCCAGGAGGATATCCGCACCTTCCTGCTGACGTCGGCCGCCGTCGGCGGTATCATCAAGCACAATGCCTCGATCTCCGGCGCCGAGGTCGGCTGTCAGGGCGAGGTGGGCTCTGCGGCAGCCATGGCGGCTGCGGGCCTTGCCGCCGTCATGGACGGTTCGCCCGAGCAGATCGAAAACGCCGCCGAGATCGCGCTCGAGCATCATCTCGGCATGACCTGCGATCCGGTGGCCGGTCTCGTTCAGGTGCCCTGCATCGAACGCAACGCGCTGGGCGCGGTGAAGGCCGTCACGGCAGCCTCGCTCGCCCTCAAAGGCGACGGAGCGCATTTCGTGCCGCTGGATGCCGCGATCGAGACGATGCGACAGACCGGTCACGACATGAGCGAGAAATACAAGGAGACATCCACGGGCGGTCTCGCGGTCAATGTCGTGGAATGTTGATGGACAAGGCGCGGCTTGGGCCTTGACCAAAGGCGCGGATCGGTTTTCAACCGCGCCATGACACTTCATCTGTTGAAACTCTGCGTCGGTGCCGATTCGATCCAGGATCTCCGGGATTGGGTGAGCGAGCGATCGCTGACGGCGATGGCCGCCGGCCTTGAACCGCATACCACCCACACCACCCGCATGGTGCCGAAGCGGGTCGATGAACTGCTGAACGGGGGTTCGCTGTATTGGGTCATCAAGGGGCAGGTGAGCGCACGCCAGCCGCTGCTCGGCATCGAAACCTTCACCGGCGCGGATGGCATCGGTCGTTGCCATCTCGTGCTCGGGCCGGAAATCATCGAGACCGTGCCGCAGCCGAAGCGGCCCTTCCAGGGCTGGCGGTACCTGACGGCAGAGGATGCGCCGAAGGATTTGGCCTCGATTGGCGACGATGCCGCCGCTATGCCGGAAGACTTGAGGCGCGAGCTTGCCGATCTCGGACTGCTCTAATCGAGAAAGGCGCCCGCAGGCGCCTTTTCGGGACGTTACAATTTACCGGAGCTTCAGCCGTATCGGCAGCCGTCCGGCCTTCGGCGACAGATGCATGTAGATGCGTGCTTCCGGCTGGGAATGCCGCCACGCCCGTGCGCCGTGCGACAAAAGCAACGTCACGAGATCACGCGTACGCTCCTTCGGACGATGGATTCCGAGGCCGGCAAGCCTCAGCGCTGCCTCATGCAGCGGATGCAGGCCGCTGCCCCTGATCTTGGTCTCGCTTCCCGCCGGCAGCGGGAAATCGAGATTATTCTCGTTCATTGCCATGTGATGACCTCGTAACGCAAAACAAATCGAGGATCTTAACTTGGGCGAAAGCCCGACAGACGGGCCGGCAGGACCGGCCCGTCTGCTCATTCACTTACTGTTGGGATGCCCAGCAGGACACGCCCTTCTTCTTCAAGGCGTTGCAGGCGTTGATCGCATCCTTCTGGTCGCCGAAGCCACCAAAACGGGCGCGATAGAGCTGGCTGCCGCCGCTGTTGACGGCAACCGCAAAGGGTTTGGCGGTACGCAATACCTGACCGCCCTTATCCTGCGCACTGTGCAGGAGTTCCATGGCTGCACCGTGATCGGCGGACACGCCGATCTGGATGACCCAACCCGAAGGTGTTTCTGTCTTGATCTCGCTCTTGCGGGTCGATGCGGTCGTCACCTTGTCGGTCTCGACGGCAGCCTGCTCGCGCACCGGAGGCATGTAGGCCGGAGCCGGTGTCGGCACGCCGACGCTCGGGGAGGCCGTCATCGCTGCGGTCACGGCGGCAGCTGCGCCGTTGCGCTTCGGTTCGGAAGCATAGGCAGCAGCGCCCGGGAGCTTGTCGTCGTAACGACCGGCTGGCACCGGAACGGACACCGAAGGTTCGATCGACGCGACCTCCTGGCTTGCGGCGACCACGGCACGGGATGCCTCGGGCTGCACGGGAACCGGAACAGAGGTGGCCGGAAGAGACGGCGTGCGGACTTCCGCGATCAGGTTGCTGCCACGGCCAGTCGAGGCCTTCGGCATGTAGGTGGCAATCAGCTTGCGCATCTGCGCATCCCGAGCGCCACCGCTGGTCCCGCCCATCACAACACCGACGACGGAACGACCATCGGCCTGCGCCGAGGTGACGAGGTTGAAGCCGGAAGCACGCGTGTATCCGGTCTTGATCCCGTCGACGCCGTTTACGGAGCCGAGCAGCCGGTTATGGTTGCCGATCGTCTGCTTGCCGAACTGGAAGGAGCGGATCGAGAAATAGGGATAATACTGCGGGAAATGCTGGCGCAGCGCGATGCCGAGGCGGGCCTGGTCGCGTGCGGTCGTCATCTGCGCGGTATTGGGAAGACCATTCGCATTGCGGTAGGTGGTGCGCGTCATGCCGAGCGCCCGCGCCTTGTTTGTCATCAGCTGCGCGAAGCGGGCCTCGGAGCCACCGACAAATTCCGCAAGCGCGGTTGCCATGTCATTGGCCGAGCGGGTGATGAGCGCCTTGATGGCCTGCTCGACGGTGACCGATCCGCCGGCCCGCACGCCAAGCTTGGTCGGCGGTTCCGCTGCCGCGTGGGCGGAAACCGGCACGCGGGAATCAAGCGTGATGCGGCCACTCTCCAGCGCCTCGAAGGTCAGGTAGAGCGTCATCATCTTGGTCAGGGACGCGGGATAACGAAGGGAATCGGCATCTTCGCTGTAGAGAACCTTGCCCGTTTTTGCATCGACCACGATGCCGGCATATTTGGGATTCGCCAGCGCGGGACTGCTCGCAATCATCGAGAGGGCGACAAGGCCAACAAGATAACCCATGGCCGTCTTCAAAAACGAGGCGCCACCCTTGGAAAAGGATGTTGTGTTGAGATTGGTCAGCACGGTGCACTCACTCACTGCATTTCAATTGTCATTTCCGGAGCGCCCCCGCGAACTTCCGTTCTGGCCATAGTAGGGTGGGGGCGTTACCAAGAGGTTTATGATGAACGGAATCTTCAGGATTGCGGTTGGATTTTATCCATTGGCTCAGCCGCAAGATGCGCCCCGACAAAGGTTGCAATCGCGGCATCAATATGGTCCCAGGCCGGAAGAAGGGTGGATGAGAAGCGATAAAGGACGCTGAGGCCCTCGCCGACGTGGATATCGCGCTGGCAATCGCCGCTTCCGGCCGGATGTTCCGGCACGGGCAGGACGCAGCGGACGACATAGTCCGGCTTGCCCGGTCGTGTGGCCGTCAGCACCGCCTCGCCGCCATAGCCGCTGTCGGCACGAAGCCGGTGCAGGGTCAGGCCGTTGCCGGCATCCTCGGGTTCTCCCTCGAAAAGCCGCGTATAGATCGGCTCCAGCCGGCCGGACATGTCGCGCGACATGGTGGCCTCGGTGAGTTCCACGAAAATCAGACTGTTTGAGAGATCCAGCTGGTCGAAACGCGCGGCAAGCGCCTGGGTGTACCCCTGCATTTCAGGCCAGGCGAGGTAGAGGTTGAGGCGTTCGGCGGCGCCCTCCTTCCGCTGTTCCCGGAAGCGGATCATGTTTGCCGGCACGGCGATGGTATCGCTGCCGATCGAAACACTGATCACTTGAGGATTGTCGGTGTGGCCCGCGAGCGCCAATGTGCGCCCATACCAGTGCCCCGCATAACTGATCGCGCCTGCCAGCAGTGCAAGTGCGGTCATGGCGCCGGTCACCTTGGTGATCAGCGCCGTGGACAGAAGCGGCTCGTGCTCGCTGATGGGGGATGCGTGGCCCTGTCGCATTGGGAAGGTTCCGAAGGAGGTGCGGGACTCACGTGAACCCCGTACCGTCATCCTTCGGCAATCCTGGTTAATGACAGGTTAACCGAGCGACAATCAGTTTTGTTGTGGCCGGCCTATTTGCGGACGCTTGCCACGGCATTGGCGCGACCATCCTGGAGCTTGACCCAGGCCGCCGGATCCGACGAGGACTGGCGCTTCAGATAGGTGTATTCGGTGTCCGACCACAGGAGAACCTTGTTGCGCATGTTGTCGAGCACGAAGTCGCCACGGTCGGTGCGCACCGTCAGCACCGCATGGCCTTCGCCATTCGGCTGCAGGACGACGGTGATCAGCAGGTCGGCCGGGCTGAAGCCCTGGCTCATCAGCATCTTGCGCTTCAGAAGCACGAAGTCTTCGCAGTCGCCGACCGTGCGCGGATAGGCCCAGCGTTCCTCGACGCCGTAGATTTCCTGGTCGGTCATCGGCGTGATCGAGTTGTTGACGGTAAAGTTGACGTCCAGGATCTTGCGCCACTTGTCTTCGGTGAGCGTCATGGCCCCTTCGTCGGCGACGGTCGGAACGCATTCGCTGCGATAGGTCTGGCAGAATTCGTAGTGACCGATCGGCGGGTTTGCCTTGCCGGTTATCTTCATCGCACCGGCTGCCGCAAAGGCGCCACTGGTGGACATCAGGGTCATGCAAAGGGCGGCGAGGCCGGTTCCGATCATCTTGGCGTGAGACATTCTTTTTTCTCCCCGTTCGATGGGAGAAAGCTCTCACAGACGCCTTGATTGCTCGCGAAATTTACCAGTTAAAACAATAGCTTGTTTTATTAGAACATGACTCGAATGCACATCGAATGAGAGACGAATTTGAATCGAAATCGACGCGCATTCGATGGGTATTTGCATCAAATGCAATGAAAATTTGGATCAATTGTCACCGTTTGGCGGGCAAGCCGTTGAGGCGTCGCCGTTTTTCGGCTGAGCGTCCGCACGGTCCGATGTGCATTCGCTATCCGCCCGTGCGGCAATGATGCCGGATCGCTGCCACACGGCCTTCGCAAATCCGCCGTCGCGGCACCCATGACCTGCTCAAAACGGTCGAAATCGGCCTCAAAAAAAGTGTGCCGGAGCGAGAAAAAAATCTGTCGAGGCGCTTCTTTTTCGCACAGTCGCCAGGTGGGAGCCGATCCGGTGGCTTTTCCGGCACGCGCAGAGCCGCGTGTTCAGGGGGCAGTGACCTGCCGTTTCGTCTGTACCGAGACAGCACACGCAAAGACGCCCGGCGGGAGATCCGGCCGGGCGTATTCAGTGCATGGAATCCAATAAATCAGAGGAAGGCGCGCAGGCTTTCGCGGGTCTGCACATGGGCGAATTCGAGTGCGACGCCCTCGGCAAAATGGCGCACGATACGGCCGCGCATCTGGTTGAGGCTGACGACCGTACCGATCGGCGGGCGGACCTCGATATCGATGGCGGCACCCGACAGCGACAGATCGACCAGGCGGCAAGGATAACGGGTGCCGTCTTCCATGCTGAGTTCGGCGCGGGTGATGCGGGGTGTGAGGCGGTCGTGACGACGATCTTCCGGCAGACCGAGCTCGTGCCGGTTGGCGAGCCACGTCAACTGGGCGGCCAGTTTCTCGCGCTTGCGATCCGTGGCCGTGACCGACATGACAAAACCGGCTTCGGTCAACTGCAACGCCTGACCTTCGAGGCGCCCGAGGTGGTCGATATAGGCGATCACGCGTTCACCGACCCTCGGCAGGCCGACGCAGGAGATCATCACGTCACCGGGCGACATGTCTGTTGCGATGCAAGGATATTCTTCCCGATTGGCCAGCATCAGACGACCCGTCATGTTGACCGAGACACGCTGAAAGGTGCGCGGCGGCGGCTGGGTGGCGGAGATGGGAGCCTGGAAGGAAAACATCGCAGTCTTTCGTCTGTCGTGTTGCAGTCCAGACATACAGCCAGCGAGTTAACATATGGTTCTTGTGTCAGCGCCTGCGCGTCATGCGTGCAGCATCGACCAACCGCTGGAGAAGCGGGCGAATATCCGGCCGTGCCTGGCCGGCCATCGGCGTCGCGTCCGGGTCAAAACCGTCGGTCGCCGGAAGCCAGTAGCGCGCCTGCATGCAGCCCGGGGAGAAGACCTTGCCGAGCGAGACCGGTGCAAGCGGAAGAAGACAGCCCAGCAGGCGATCGGCAAGCTTGCCGGAGGAGCGGATGGGCATCAGCAGCATCTCGCAGGGCGTATCGCCCAGTCCATGCCGCATGGACAGATTGATGACCACCGCCTCTTCCGTCCTCAATGCCGCCAGAGCCGCCTCCAGAGCTTTGTCCTGATCCGCGCCCTGCCAGAGCGACAGGAACCGGTGATGGCGCAGTTCCCGCCGATAGAGTTCGCAGATCCGGGTGCCGGCCAGACGGAAGATGAGATCCGGGCCGGAAAGTTCCAGCATGAAGAGGTCCGGCAGGCGCCGGCGCAGAACGCTGGGATCGAAATCCGAGCGCAAGGGTGCCGAGGCACCCTGTCTCAGGCTGTTCCAATACTCATAGACGTCCTGTGTACGCTCGCTCTGCATCGATACCAACTGTCTCGTTTAGGGCCGGTTTCGGTCACTATGATCTTAACCAATCGTAAAGGAGCGAATTGCGTGCCAGTTGGTGGGGGGATCGGAACCAGCGGACCGCGGCAGAGGATTTGTCGGCGTTTGCAAATGCCAAGAAAATTCTGTCTTCGGCGGCGCAAATCACGAAGCCGGCAGGGCGTCATGACTGCGGACATCCGGGGGACAAACCTTCGCCGCAACGGAGCACGACGACTGGTTTCCAGCAGCGTGTGGATCTTCATGTTCTGATCGTTGCCCCGTCGTCTCACAGGCTTGTGGCCGAAAGCGGGATTGTCAGGCGGGACGGCTGCTGTATGTCTGGGAGGGTGACGCAAAGGATCAATGGATGGACGAATCGCCGAAGACGCCGCAGCATGGCCCGCAATCCGGGTCGCAACCGGGGTCGCCAGTACCGGAGGGATCGTCCGCGGGCAGTGCGGGTCCGGCAAGACCGCCTCACGAACCCGCCATGGCGCGTCGGAGCCAGCCGGCCATCAATCTGCCGCCGCTTCTGATCGCCATCCTGGCGCTGCTGATTGGGCTTTACCTCGTCGAGACATACCTGCTGGATGACGAGACCCGGTATCTGCTGCTCTACGAACTCGCCTTCAGTCCGCTGCGCTATGTCTACCCGCTGTCCTCGCAGGGGCTGGAATGGCTGTGGACGCCGGTCACCTACTCCCTCCTGCACGGCAGTGCCGAACATCTGGCCTTCAACAGTCTCTGGCTGGCGGCCTTCGGCGCGCCCGTGCTACGACGGCTGGGGGCGTTGCGCTTTCTTCTCTTCTGGGCCCTCTCGGCTGCCGCCTCCGCCTTCTTCCACGCCTTTCTCAACTGGGGGCAGGAGACGGTGCTGATCGGGGCATCCGGCGTGATTTCGGCGCTGATGGCGGCCGCCTGCCGTTTCGCCTTTCCACGCCAGGGCGGGGGGCTGGCGCGTGGGGATGCGCATCGCCTGCCGCGCCAGGGCATTGTGGAAGCACTGACGAATCGCACCGTCTTTGTCTTCACCCTATTGTGGTTCATCGGCAATGTGTTGATCGCCGTTGGCGTGCCCTTGGTGGGTGATGGAACAAGCGCCATCGCCTGGGATGCCCATATCGGCGGCTTTTTCTTCGGTTATCTCCTGTTTTCGGCCTTCGATCCGCCGCTTGCCAGCCGTTAGACACCGGCCTCCACGAGCCCTCCAGAAGGCCTTGCCGAAACCTGTTGCATTCGACGGATCGGAGGCGCACCATTTGCCGGTGCCCGCGTCGTGAGCTTGGAGGAGTGGAAGCGGCCGGGCGCAAAGGTTCGTCAAGAGGAGGAATTGATGGCTGTTTCCGTCAGACACATGCTGGATGCCAAGGGCCGCAACGTGGTTGCCGTCACCCGTGACAGAACGATCGAGGAGGTTGCGACCATCCTCAATGAAAACCGTATCGGTGCCGTCGTGATCACCTCGCTGGAAGGCCGGATCGCCGGCATCTTCACCGAACGTGATCTGGTGCGTTCCGTGGCAGAAAAGGGAGCCGGGGTTCTGTCGCAACCGGTCTCGTCTGCCATGACCACCACCGTCACCCGCTGCCGGGAAGAGACGACGCTCAACGAATTGATGGGGATCATGAGCAGCGGACGCTTCCGCCACGTGCCCGTCGAGGATCAGGGCCGCCTCGTCGGCATCATTTCGATCGGGGATATCGTCAAGGCGCGGATCCAGGAAGTGGAAACCGAAGCCGAACAGATCCGCGCCTATATCGCCAGCTGAGCCGGATCAGGGTAGGGCGCGCGGCGCGAACGAGCCTCGTGCGCCCATCATGCGAAGGCGAAGACTTCCTGCATGCGCTTCAGCTCGGTAATGCGGGTCTGTGCCTCGCTGTAGCCGCGATCGATCGCTTCGCCGGCGCGATGGAATTCCGACAGGCCTATATCGCTGAGGCGCGGATGCAGTGCGAGGTCCGGCGGATCCCCCGCCAACCGCGCGCGCGAAATGCGCTCTTGGATGATGTTGAAGGCCTGCACCATCACGCTTGGCATGCCAAGCTTGGCTTCGTGCACCTTCGTGTGCTGGCCTTCGATCACCGGCTGGATGCTGGCATTGTGCTTGACGACGGCGGACCGGCCGAAGATGTCGTAGTTGAGGTTCACCGCCACGACGAGCGGCTGCTCGTAGGCGCGACACACCGAGGTCGGCACCGGATTGACGAGAGCGCCATCTACCAGCGTGCGGTTGTTGCATTTGACCGGTTCGAAAATGCCGGGCAGCGCGTAGGACGCCCGCAAGCCGGTGATCAGCGACCCGCTGGTGATCCACACCTCGTGTCCGCTGTGCAGTTCCGTTGCTACCGAGACGAAAGGCCTGTCCAGATCCTCGATCGCGATATCGGCCAGGTGTTCCTGCATGCGCTTCGTCAGCCGCATGCCGCCGAGAAGCCCGCCGCCACCGATCGTGAGGTCAAGGAGGCCGGCAATGCGCCGCATCGTCAGCGAGCGCGCAAAACCTTCGAGTTCATCAAGCTTGCCGGCAAGATAGCAGCCGCCGACCAAGGCGCCGATCGAGGTACCGGCAATCATGCCGACTTCGATTCCCGCTTCGTCCAGCGCTCGAAGGACACCGATATGCGCCCAGCCTCTCGCAGCACCGCCGCCGAGGGCCAGAGCCAGTTTCGCCTTGCGCGGTGGCTTTGGCGTCGCGACCGGTGCTCCTGGTCCTGCGGCCTGGCCGCCCGCATGCTCTGCCGTCGTTCCCTGCGGTTCGTTGCGATGCCAGGTCCAGTTGAGCATGTCGTTTCCGTCCTCAAGGCGAAAAGCGCCGGACGCTCATTAAACGCCGACATTCGTTTCCAATCCGTTGATCTTGGGCGGGAGTGACGCATTACTAGGCAAATGCCTAGGAAGTCTTCCCGTCCCCGTAGATCCTGTCGGGATCAAAATGTCGCGCTTCATCGGCAACTTCAAGGACCGCCGTGCCGTTGCGGTATTCAACTGTTCGATAAAAGCACGAACGGCGACCGGTATGGCAGCTGGCATCATGGCCCGCCACCTTCACTTTCAGCCAGACGGCATCCTGATCGCAGTCGGTCAGCAGTTCCACCACCGTCTGAAGGTTGCCGGAGGTCTCGCCCTTCTTCCAGATTTTCGCTCTGGAGCGGCTGTAATAATGGGCAATCCCGGTCTCGATCGTCAGCGCCAGCGCCTCGCTGTTCATGTGCGCGACCATCAGCAGATGGCCGTCACGCATATCGGTCACGATGGCTGTGACGAGGCCCGCCTCGTCGAAACGCGGAGTAAAGGCGCCGGGGCCTTCAAGCGCCGTCTTGTCGGTCGGCGCGGCCGGAAAAGTAATCGTCATGGAAAACGGTCCAAGGGAAAAAGGCGGCGCCCTAGCGCCGGATCATCATGAGGAAACGTGCCTGCTCGGCGGCGTTGGCATCGAACTCGCCGGTGAACGTGGTCGTGAGCGTCGAGGAACCCTGCTTCTGGATGCCGCGCATCGACATGCACATATGTTCCGCTTCAATCATCACGGCAACGCCGCGCGGTTCCAGTACATCCTGAATGCCATGCGCCACCTGAGCCGTCATGGCTTCCTGCGTCTGCAGGCGGCGTCCATAGGTCTCGACCACGCGGGCAATCTTGGAGAGGCCCAATACCCGGCCCTTCGGCAGATAGGCGACATGCGCCTTGCCGATGATCGGCACCATATGATGTTCGCAGTGGGAGAAGAACGGAATGTCGCGCACGAGAACCATGTCGTCATAGCCGGCGACCTCCTCGAAGGTGCGGCCGAGCACCTCTTCCGGCGTCTCGTCGTAACCGGAAAACAGTTCCCGATAGGCTTTCGCGACGCGCTTCGGCGTATCCAGAAGTCCTTCGCGGGTCGGATCATCACCCGCCCAGCGCAACAGTACGCGCACTGCCTCTTCGGCCTCCTGCTGGGTGGGGCGCGCCTCTCTCTGGCCGGCAGGGAAGTTTTTCACGATGGCGTCCATAGCTTCATCTCTCCTGATGCGGAACCGGGCCACATCAAACCCGCCGGTCATCCTAACGATCACTGCGGCGGTCTTTGTTCAGCCGTTACATCATTACGGGCTATCTGGCCCGACGGATCTCTTTTGACAAGAGAGTGTCTGCCAATTTCGGAATGGTTCGGGGCATATCTTTCCGTCTTGATGATTGCCCATCGGCCCATCATATAATGTGGACCAGCCGCCATGACCACCCCGAGGCACTGCCATGGCCGCCCGAAAGCCGGTCCTCCGCGTTGACACTGCGTTTTGCAATCGTGATACGTCGAGGCGATTTTGAAGTGAGCACTCCGCATGGACGACATCTATAACGCGCGCATCCTTCAGTTGGCCGGCAACATCGAACGGGCCGGCGTGCTGGAGAATGCCGATGCGACGGCCGAAAAACACTCGAAACTGTGCGGCTCGAAGGTGCGCGTCTTCCTGAAGATGGACGAGGGGCATGTCAGCGATTTTTCCCATCAGGTGCGCGCCTGCGCGCTCGGCCAGGCCTCGTCCTCGGTGATGGCGCGGCATGTGGTGGGCGCGACGGCAGAGGAGATCCGCAATGCCCGCGACGCCATGCTCGCCATGCTGAAAGAGGGCGGCGAGGGGCCGGAGGGCCGCTTCGAGGAGATGCGGGTGCTTCTGCCCGTCAAGGATTACAAGGCGCGACACGCCTCGACCATGCTGACCTTCGACGCGGTCGTCGATTGTCTCGACCAGATCGAGACGGGCTCGGTCGCCCGGGCGGGCTGAGTGCCAATGTGCGAGCAGTGCGAAGACAGCGACCTTGAGCACGATGCCCCGCAACGCCGCGGGCGCAACTGGCACGGGCCATTCCGCAAGACGCCGGGGCGGCTTTTCGGCATGGGGCTGATCCGCCTCTATCAACTGACGCTCTCCGGCTTCATCGGCAATTCCTGCCGTCACATCCCCACCTGCTCGGAATTCGGCTACGAGGCGGTGGCGCGCCACGGCCTCTGGTTCGGCGGCTGGATGGTGGCCTGGCGGTTCGTTCGCTGCGGACCGTTCGGTTCGTCGGGGCTCGATCCGGTGCCGGAGCATCTCGCGGCCCGGCAAAGTTGGTGGCGGCCTTGGGCCTATGAGCGCAAACGGACGACGCAGAACGGCTTCGCCGCCGAAGAGGTGGGCTAAGTCATGCCGATCCCGATGGAATACCATCATGCCTCGCGGGATTTTGAGACCTTCATGGACGATCTCCTCGAGATCTCGCTGCTGAAGACCCGCCACCAGGCTTACACGATGCTGCAGGCGGTGTTGCAGGTGTTCCGGCGAAGGTTGACGTTTGCCGAGGCGATCGGCTTTGCCGGACTGCTGCCACCCGTTGTCAGGGCGATCTTCGTCAGTGACTGGAACACGCAGGAGCCGGTTATGCCCTTCACCGACCGCGACAGCCTGATGGCGGAGGTGCGGCAGCTGCGGCACAATCACAACCTGTCGACCCCGAGCGCGATCGAGGACGTGACGGCGGCACTCCGCCGGCATGTCGACGATGCAAAGCTGCAGGACTTTTTGCGAAAACTGCCGACCGGTGCTTTGGACTTCTGGGGCTCGCGCGCATAGCCTGCCGTTGCGTCTCTCGCATTCTCTTTACTAACAGCGCTTTCCCGCTTATCAACGCGCGCGTTACGCCGTCTTTCGACGGCAAGATCAAACCACCCGCATTCGTTGGCGGGACTGGATAACAGGAGCATAGACATGTCCGTTTCCCTGACTTTCCCCGATGGCTCGATCCGTTCCTATGATGCCGGTACGACCGGTCTGGCGGTCGCCGAATCCATTTCCAAGTCGCTGGCCAAGAAGGCGGTCGCCATCGCGATCGATGGCGAGTTGCGTGATCTCTCCGACCCCGTCACCGAGGGCCGGATCGAGATCGTCACTCGCACCGATGGCCGCGCGCTTGAACTGATCCGCCACGATGCCGCCCATGTGATGGCGGAAGCTGTGCAGGAACTGTGGCCCGGCACGCAGGTGACAATCGGCCCGGTGATCGAAAACGGCTTCTATTACGATTTCAAGCGCGTCCACGCCGATAGCGGCGAGGACTGGCCCTTCACGCCCGACGATCTGCCGAAGATCGAAAAGAAGATGAAGGACATCATCGGCCGCAACAAGCCGTTCATCAAGGATGTCTGGTCGCGCGACAAGGCCAAGCAGGTGTTCGGCGAAAAGGGCGAGCGCTTCAAGGTCGAACTGGTCGATGCGATCCCCGCCGACCAGGACGTGAAGATCTATAGCCAAGGCGAATGGTTCGACCTGTGCCGCGGCCCGCACATGGCCTCCACCGGCCAGATCGGCACGGCCTTCAAGCTGATGAAGGTGGCCGGCGCCTACTGGCGCGGCGACAGCAACAACCCGGTCCTGAGCCGCATCTACGGCACCGCCTGGGCGACCCAGGAAGAGCTCGACCAGTATCTGCACGTGCTGGCGGAAGCCGAAAAGCGCGATCACCGCAAGCTCGGCCGCGAAATGGATCTCTTTCATTTCCAGGAAGAGGGCCCAGGCGTCGTCTTCTGGCACGGCAAGGGTTGGCGCATGTTCCAGACGCTGACGGCCTATATGCGCCGCCGGCTCGCCAACACCTACGAAGAGGTCAACGCACCGCAGGTGCTCGACAAGTCGCTGTGGGAGACGTCGGGTCACTGGGGCTGGTACAACGAGAACATGTTCGCGGTGAAATCCGCCCATGCCTTCGTCAACCCGGATGACGAGGAGGCGGACAACCGCGTCTTCGCGCTGAAGCCGATGAACTGCCCGGGCCACGTGCAGATCTTCAAGCATGGTCTGAAGTCTTACCGCGAAATGCCCGTCCGGCTTGCGGAATTCGGGCTCGTGCATCGTTACGAAGCCTCCGGCGCGCTGCATGGCCTGATGCGCGTGCGCGGCTTCACCCAGGACGATGCGCATGTCTTCTGCACGGAAGAGCAGATGGCGGCGGAGTGCCTGCGCATCAATGACCTGATCCTCTCGGTCTACGAGGACTTCGGCTTCCATGAGGTGGTGGTGAAGCTCTCCACCCGTCCGGATAAGCGCGTTGGTTCCGACGACCTCTGGGATCGCGCCGAAAGCGTGATGATGGAGGTTCTGAAGACCATCGAGGAACAGTCGGGCGGCCGCATCAAGACCGGCATTCTGCCGGGCGAGGGTGCCTTCTATGGTCCGAAGTTCGAATACACCCTGAAGGACGCAATCGGCCGCGAATGGCAGTGCGGCACGACGCAGGTGGACTTCAACCTGCCGGAACGGTTTGGCGCCTTCTATATCGACCAGAACTCCGACAAGAAGCAGCCGGTGATGATCCACCGCGCGATCTGCGGCTCGATGGAGCGTTTCCTCGGCATCCTGATCGAGAACTTCGCCGGCCACATGCCGCTCTGGTTCGCCCCGCTGCAGGTGGTGGTCGCGACGATCACCTCGGATGCCGACGACTATGGCCGCGAAGTGGTGCAGACGCTGCGGGATGCGGGTCTGATCGTTGAGGAGGACTTCCGCAACGAAAAGATCAACTACAAGGTCCGCGAGCATTCGGTGACCAAGGTTCCGGTCATCATCGTCTGCGGTCGTCAGGAAGCGGAAAACCGCACGGTCAACATCCGCCGGCTGGGCAGCCAGGCCCAGACGCCGATGTCGCTGGCCGATGCGGTGGCATCCCTGACCGAGGAGGCAACCCCGCCGGACGTCAAGCGCCGCCAGGCGCTGCGCAAGGTCGCCGCGGAATAAAGAACCGTCAGCCCCTGTTCCGTCCGGGACAGGGGCTGTTGCGGCGCCTGTCAGAAAAGCGTCGTAGAACTGTAATACACAAACCGAAGTGTGTCGGGTCAGGCCCGGTGAGGGGAATTTGCGCTTCAAGGAACTGTCTTACGCCAACGACCGCGATCCGCGGCTGAAACGCTGGCTGATCCGTTCGATCGAAGGCCTATCGGGCCGTGATCGCTATGTTCGCCTCTACGACGCCTGGCGCCAGGATGTGGCCGGACAGTCGGATCGCGTTTTCGGGCGGATGCTGGACCTGATCAAGGTGAGGCTGGAGGTCGAGGGGACGTGGCCGCCGAAGGACCTGCCGGATGCGCCGCTCGTCATCGTCGCCAACCATCCCTTTGGCATTGGCGACGGCATTGCCATTCTGGCGCTGGCCGAACAACTCGGTCGGCCGTTCCGGGTTCTCATCAACAACGAACTGCTGAAGGTGCCGGAAATCGCGCCTTACTCCTTGCCGGTCTGCTTCGAGGAGACGAAGGAGGCGCTGGCGATGAACATGGAGACGCGGCGCGAGGCGGTCCGCCTCCTGAAGGAAGGCGTCACCATCATCATCTTCCCTGCAGGCGGTGTGGCAACGGCAAAACGCGGTTTCGGCCGCGCCGAGGACCTGCCCTGGAAAATGTTTCCGGCCCGCCTCATCCAGGCGGCCAAGGCGAATGTCATTCCCGTCTATTTTCGCGGCCAGAATGGCCGGCTGTTCCATCTGGCAAGCCGGGTGTCGCTGACGCTGCGCCTGTCGCTTCTGATCCGAGAGTTCAAGCGTCTGTCGGGAACGACCATTGAAGCAAAGATCGGCGGCTTGATGACGTGGGAGGAGATGTCATCGACGTCGGACCGCAAGGATCTGCTGGCGCAACTGCATCAGGCCGTCTTTGCCATGCGTGATCCCGTCCGCCCGCGTTTCCGCCGGGCAGGGTGACGCGACAGACGACGGCGCTCTATTCGGTGTCGTTGACCGAGATGGCCTGCTGTTCCTTCATCAGCACCTCGACATCGACATCCTTGCCGGACTCGACGTTGAAATCCTTCTGATAGATCTTTTCCTTGTTGCGGGCGACGACCGTGTAGTCGCCCTCCGTCAGCACCATCGAGGTGAACGCGCTGACGCTTTCGGCCACCACGTCGCCGCCCGCCGTCAGGACGGACCAGGCCGTATCGGCCACCGCTTCGCCGCCGAGCTGCGAGACAAGCTTGAAACTCACCTGGGCGGCGTGGTGCTGCAGTGTCGCTTCCGTCAGCTTGCCGGCCTCGACCTGCACATCGGCGCGCACCGAGGCGTTGACGTCGCCATATTCGGAGACGATGTGGTAGCTGCCGGCGTTCAGGCGGACGATCGTGTTGGGCTTGACGTCGGCCATGACCAGCGGGCGCTCGCCATCTTCGCGGACCTCGGTGGAATAGATGGAAAACTTGAGTTTGGCGGCGGGCACCCGATGATCCTCGCCGGCGACGGCACTCAGGACGATGCCGCCGGCATCGAGAACAAGCAATTCCGCCGGCACGTCACCGCTGGCGGGCACGTTGAGACGCTTGGTGACCCCGGCTCGACCGAAGGCGACGTTGACGAAATAGGAACCGGGCGCCAGCTGGAAATTGGCGTCGCCACCTTCCGCGGAAGCGACCAGCGGCAGCTTGCCGTCGGGCCCCGGATCGGGGCTGAACACCCGCCAGCTGAGCCCCGTCTTCATGGGAGGCCCATCCGGCGTCAGCTTGGCCTGGATCTTCACATCGCGCGCCACGGGAGAGGCCGTGCCGAGTGCAGGCGAAAACGCATTGAGCTTCGGCATCTTGGCCGTGCTGTCCAGTTGGCGGAACGTCTTGAACGCATCCTGAGACAGAACCGGCTGAACGGCCGCGAGAACGGAGCCTGCCACCAGAGCCATCACCAAGCCGGCCTTCGAATACGCGCTCATACCACCCTTGACCGTTGACTCTTCCCTGTCCAAAGGCCACTTGAAAACCAACCTCGCGGCAATTTCAAGATGCTGCTCATCGTAAACGCCTCTGACAGCGTGATATCATGACCAAGAACCAGCCTCTTTTCGATTATCTCAGCACCCGCCGTTCGATCCCCGCCCTGCAGATGAAGGGGGAGGGACCGAATCGGGACGCGATCCTCTCCATCCTGACGCTTGCTTCCCGGGTGCCGGATCACGGCAAGTTGGCGCCGTGGCGGTTCATCGTCTACCGCGGGGAGGAACGGCTGGCGCTTGGTGAAAGGCTTGCCGAGATTGCGGCCACCGCCAACCCGGCACTGACAGACGACATGCGGGAGATCGAGCGGACGCGTCTTGCTCGGGCGCCTGTGGTCATCGCTGTCGTATCGACGGCGGGCGAGCATGTGAAGATCCCCGTCTGGGAGCAGGAACTGAGTGCTGGCGCAGTCTGCCTCAACCTGTTCATGGCGGCGAACGCGCACGGTTATGCCGCCAACTGGCTGTCCGAATGGATCGCCTACAATACCGATGCCAAGGCGGTTCTGGGCATCAGGCCGGAGGAAAAGGTGGCCGGTTTCGTCTATATCGGCGAAAGCGATTTTCCGCAGACCGACCGCCCGCGGCCGG
This sequence comes from Allorhizobium pseudoryzae, assembly GCF_011046245.1. Classification (NCBI taxonomy): domain Bacteria; kingdom Pseudomonadati; phylum Pseudomonadota; class Alphaproteobacteria; order Hyphomicrobiales; family Rhizobiaceae; genus Affinirhizobium; species Affinirhizobium pseudoryzae. Next base: position 3,007,639 of record NZ_CP049241.1, on the reverse strand, counting down.
ACCTTTCCGCCATCGTCACCTGGACGGGGGGAGACCAGAGCTGATGTTCTACACCACCGACACGAACGAGCATGGCATGCGCCACGATCCGTTTAAGGCGATCGTGGCACCGCGTCCGATCGGCTGGATCGGCACGAGGGGCAGCGACGGGTCGCGGAACCTGTCGCCCTATTCGTTCTTCAACATCGTCTCGGATCACCCGAAGATCGTGATGTTCTCGTCCAGCGGGCGCAAGCACAGCCTGAAGAATGCCGAGGAAACCGGAGAATTCACCGCCAGCCTCGTCAGCCGTCCTCTGGTGGACAAGATGAATGCCTCCTCGGCACCGGTAGATTACGGCGTGGACGAATTCGCCCTGTCGGGCCTGACGGCCAAGACGGGTTCGCTCGTCGGTGCCCCCTTTGTCGAAGAGGCCTATGCCGCCCTTGAATGCCGGGTCACGCAGATCCTGCAGCCGCAGACGCTGGATGGTGGTGAGGCCGAATCCTCCATGGTCTTCGGCCAGGTGGTGGCAATCCACATCAGCGAGGCCATCATCCGCGACGGACGGATCGATATGGAGCGTGCTCGGCCGGTGGCCCGCATGGGGTACATGGACTACTGCGACGGCGGCGCGGATGTCTTCCAGCTTCGGCGGCCGGGCGCCTAATCGCCCGACCCGGCGGGCAACTGCGTTGCAAGTGTCTGTAACGCCACGCAGTTGTCAAAGCTTAACGGGTATGGTGAACGGATCATAAACCATTTCCACTTAACCTCACGGACAAGGGAGACACGGGTCTGTCAGACCTCCCTTTCAGTGAGGCGTAGCAGTGATCATCAAGGCATTTCTTCGTTGGACGGAAACGGCAACGGCAGGCGATCGCGCCAAGGCGGCCGGTGCGCTGGCCAAGGCATTTCTGCGCTGCCCGCCGACCGACGAGCAGCACCGTGCCGCCGTGCACGCCATGATCCATCTGCTTGACGATCCGTCCGCTCTGGTTCGCAAGGCGCTTGCCGAAACGCTGGCTACTTCACCGAAGGCGCCGCGCAGCGTCATCCTTGCACTCAGCGAAGATCAGCCGGATGTCGCCTGCCATGTGCTCACCTTCTCGCCGATCCTGACCGACACGGATCTGGTGGATCTGTGCGGGCGTGGCGGTGCGATGACGCGCGGGCTGATCGCCGCTCGGCCCAATCTTTCGCGCAGCGTTGCCGCAGCCCTTGCCGAAGTCGGCGATCTTGGGGAAATCCTGATTCTTCTGGAAAACCCGACGGCGCATGTCAGCCGCTACAGCCTGAGGCGGCTGTCGGAACGGTTCGGTCGCGAAACGAGCGTGCGCAACCGGCTCCTCGCCAACGACACTCTTCCGGCGGAGGCGCGTGACCGTCTGGTGGGCCATGTCTCGGCGCTTCTTGCGCAGTCGGGTCTGGTGCGCTCCACCATGAGCCCGTCGCGCATCGCCCATGTCACCCGAGAGGCCAGCGATCTGGCGGCGCTGATGCTGGCTGCGGACGCGGAACGCGAGGATCTGCCGCTGCTTGTCGAGCATCTGGCGGTCTCCAATCGCCTGACGCCGGCCTTTCTGATGCACGCGCTCTGCAGCGGCCGCATCGAGTTTTTTGCCGCCGCGATGACCTATCTGACCGGGCTGGAAGAGCGGCGTGTCCGTTCGCTGATGGCAACGGCAAGACACAATGCCGTGCGCGCGCTTTACGAATCGGCAGGCCTCGATCGTGCCATCTGCGACGTATTTGCGGAAGCAACGCTCCTGTGGCGCAATCTCAGTCACCGCACCAGCCAGACGGGCGGCGAGAGCATCTGCGCCGCCTTGATGCAGAAGTTCAGCCGGAACCCGGATCAGCCGACAGCCATTGATGAACTGCTCGATCTGGTCGAATCCCTGCAACTCAGTGAAGAGCGGCAGATCGCACGGACCTTTGCCAGCGAAGCGGCACTTGCCGCCTGAGGGGACTTCCCCTGCAGAGGCAAGGCCGCCCTCAGCGAAGCGTGCGAATGACCCAGGAATACCCGTCTTCCACCAGATGGATCGGCCGTGCGACGAGGTCACGCACTTTATCGCGGCTCGGCATCACGGTTTTCAGCCGGTTGAGGGCCTGACGTGCCAGAGACTGTTCTTCGGCACGTTCCAACGCCGGCGTTGGCGCCGGAGCTTCAGACGAGGGAATGGCATCGCCCGATGCGGCAGCATCCGCCTTGACCGTCGCGGAGGTCGGGTCCTGACAGACAGCGACGACGGTCGGATAGGAAATGTTGGTGAAGGCGGAGAGCTCCTTTTCGGACACCGCATTGCACAGTTCGATCGTCGGCCAACGCTGGTTGATGGTCGCCACATAATGGCAGTCGGTCGCTGAATCGTCGCACCCGAGAATCGTCATCATCACCAGTGCAGTTCGCATGTCGTCATCCTTGGCAAAGGGCTCATGTTTCACTTAAGGAAACGATCATGACGCCGACAAGGCAAGTGACAAATCAGCAAGGATCAAGATCATGACGGAGACGGTCATCATCCAGCGCGAACCACCGCGTCAAGCCGGGGTCATCCGCCTTCTCGAGCTATCGAACGCCTACGCGGCCTCGCTCTATCCCGCGGAAAGCAACCACATGCTGCCGCTGGAAGAACTGGAGGAACCGGCGGTCTCCTTCTTCGTGGCAAGGCGCGGCGACGAGGTGCTGGGCTGTGCCTCCCTCGTGCAGCACGGGGATGGAACCGCCGAGATCAAGCGGATGTTCGTGGACGAGAAGGCTCGGGGCCTGCGGCTGGGCAAGTGCCTGCTGGAGACCCTGGAAGAGGAGGCCAGGCGCCTTGGCATCGGCGCCATCCGTCTCGAAACCGGCATCTACCAGCCGGAAGCGATCGGCCTTTATCGCACGGCCGGCTATCGCGAGATCGAAGCGTTCGGCACCTACAAGCCCGACCCTTTGAGCCTGTTCATGGAAAAGCGGATGGCGGCGTAACGAGCCGCCTGATCTCTTCCATCAGGCGAGCTTGCGCACCGGCTGGGCGTCGCTTCTCGGACCTTCCGGTTCGACGGCAAGTTCGATTTCGCGCATCCATTCGCGCCAGATGGCGACGAGAAGCGCCATCAGCACAGGGCCGATGAAGAGGCCGAGGAATCCCATGGTCTTGACGCCACCGACCAAGCCGAAAAAGGTCGGCAGGAACGGCAGCTTGATCGGACCGCCGACGAGGCGTGGACGCAAGGTCTTGTCGACGATGAAGAGTTCCACGGAGCCCCAGACGAAGAGCCCGGCGCCGGCGACATAGGATCCGCTGGCAACGAGGTAGATCGACACCAGGGTGAACGACAAGGGCGCTCCTCCGGGGATCAGCGCCATCACGCCCGTCAGCACGCCAAGCGTCACGGGAGAGGGCACGCCGGCGATCCAGTAGGCGATGCCGAGCACGATGCCTTCGCCGATCGCGATCAGGGTCATGCCCGTCACCGTGGAGCTGATGGTGGCCGGAACGACACGCGAGATTCGCTCCCAGCGGCTCGGCAGGATGCGTTCGCCCAGCATGTCGATCTGCCGCGAGAACGCGGCGCCGTCGCGGTAGACGAAGAACAGCGCAATCAGCATGAAGAGCAGGGTCAGCAACAGGTGAAAGGCACCGTCGCCGGCTGCGATGACCGCACGGTAGATGTTGCCGATATTGGCGCCGCTGACGAGTTGCACAAGTTGGCCGATGGCGCCGGGCTCTCCCACGTGCCGGACCCAGAGGGAGCCCAGCCATTCGCCGGCGACCGGCAGACCCATGATCCAGGCCGGCGGCGGCGCACCGTAGCGGTTCACTTCCAGCGCCCAGGCGATCCATTGGCGCATCTCGCCGATCGTATAGGAAATCGCAAAACTGATCGGCACGACGATGAAGGCAACCACGCAGAGGATCGCGATGGTTGCGCCAAGCGTGCTGTTTCCGCCAATGCGGCGCAGAAGATCCCGGTAGAGCGGCCAGCTGGCAAAGCCGATGACGAGAGCCGCCAGAACCGGAACGAGAAAACCGTGGAAGAAGTAGATGCCGGCGAGAACGATGAGAACCAGCAGCCAGCGCGCAGCCGTCAGGGGCGGGATGAGGGCAATCCGCATCGGTGCAACCGGGCCAAGCCAGCGCGGTCCAGCAACATTCTTCTCTTTCTCAGTCACGGTACAATGTCATCCTTATGTCGCGCGCCGGAACGGATTTAAACACATCCAGCAGATAGCGCACGATCGATTAATACATCGACACGGTTCACCGTCTAGCGGCTGACAGGCTTAAAGCAAAGTAAATCGTGTCCGGAGGTCCGAGACTGCAGTGACACTGAAACCATGACGGGAGTATGACGCAGGTCCGCACCGGGCGGACCTGCAGGATGCACACCTTTGCAGCCTCAGATGTCCAGGTTGTCGGCAAATGCCGCGCGGTCCTGGATAAACCGGAAACGCGCATCCGCCTTCGTGCCCATCAGGTTGTCGACGGCTTCGCGCGTCCCCTCGAAATCCACCTCGTCGATCCCGACGCGCAAAAGCGTGCGCTTCTCGGGATCCATCGTGGTTTCCTTGAGCTGCGCCGGCATCATCTCGCCGAGACCCTTGAATCGGCCGATCTCGACCTTCTTGCCCTTGAACACGGTTTCCATCAGCTCGGCGCGATGGATGTCGTCGCGGGCGTAGACGGTCTTGGCGCCCTGGCGGATGACGTAGAGCGGCGGCACGGCGAGGAAGAGGTGGCCGCCGCGGATCAGCTCCGGCATTTCCTGGTAGAAGAAGGTGATCAGCAGCGAGGCGATATGCGCACCGTCCACGTCGGCATCGGTCATGATGATGACGCGCTCGTAGCGCAGGTCTTCCTCGCGGAATTTCGTCCGCGTGCCGCAACCGAGCGCCTGGATCAGGTCGGCGATCTGCTGGTTGGCAGACAGTTTTTCACGGCTGGCGCTGCCGACGTTCAAAATCTTGCCGCGCAGCGGCAGGATCGCCTGGTTCATGCGGTTGCGCGCCTGCTTGGCGGAGCCGCCGGCCGAGTCGCCCTCAACGATGAAGAGCTCCGCACCTTCGGCCGTGTTTTGCGAGCAGTCCGCGAGCTTGCCGGGCAGGCGCAGCTTGCGCACCGCCGTCTTGCGGTTGACTTCCTTTTCCTTGCGGCGGCGCAGGCGCTCTTCCGCCCGCTCGATCACCCAGTCGAGCAGTTTTGCCGCTTCGCCCGGATTGCCGACCAGATAGTGGTCGAAGGGATCGCGCAGCGCATTCTCGACGATCCTCTGGGCTTCCACGGTCGCCAGCTTGTCCTTCGTCTGGCCGACGAATTCCGGCTCGCGGATGAACACCGACAACATACCGACGGCGGAAATCATCACGTCGTCTGTGGTGATATCCTTGGCACGCTTGTTCTGCGTCAGTTCGGCATAGTTCTTCAGCCCCTTCAGGAGCGCGATGCGCAGACCCGCCTCATGCGTGCCGCCTTCCGGGGTCGGGATGGTGTTGCAGTAGGAATGCACCTGCGGATCGCCACCGTACCAGGTGATCGCCCATTCAAGCGCGCCATGGCCGCCGGTCTTTTCCGTCCGGCCCGAGAAGATCTCGCGGGTGACGGTGAATTCCTTGCCGAGCGTCGCCGCCAGATAATCCTTGAGGCCGCCCGGGAAGTGGAAGACCGCCTTTTCAGGGATTTCGCCGCCGGCCGGCACGACACCCGGATCGCAGCTCCAGCGGATTTCCACGCCACCGAACAGATAAGCCTTGGAGCGCGCCATGCGGAAGATGCGGCCCGGCTCGAAGCGGGCATGGTCGCCAAAGATCTGCGGATCGGGATGGAAGCGCACGCGTGTGCCGCGCCGGTTGTGCACATCGCCGAGTTCTTCCAGACCGCCCTGCGGCACGCCGCGTGAAAAACGCTGGCGATAGAGTTTGCGGTTGCGGGCCACCTCGACTTCGAGCACGTCCGACAGCGCATTGACCACCGACACGCCGACGCCGTGCAGACCGCCCGAGGTCTCGTAGGCCTTGCCGTCGAACTTACCGCCCGCATGCAGCTTGGTCATGATGACTTCGAGCGTCGATTTGCCGGGCACCTGGGGGTGGTTTTCGACCGGAATGCCGCGGCCGTTGTCGGTAACGGTCAGGAAGCCCTCGGTATCCAGATGCACCTCGATGAAATTGGCGTGTCCTGCCACCGCCTCGTCCATCGAGTTGTCGATGACTTCGGCAAACAGGTGGTGCAGCGCCTTTTCGTCGGTCCCGCCGATATACATGCCGGGGCGCATGCGCACCGGCTCCAGTCCTTCGAGGACCCGGATCGAGGAGGCGTCGTAGGTGTCAGGCGAAGCGGGCGCCGCGGGTACGGGCTTTTGCGCGGCAGGGGCTTTCGGTCGCGCCTCCGCCGGCGCATCGGAAGCCTTCGGGCTTGCGGCGGGGATGCTGGCAAAGAGGTCGCTTGTATCGTCCATGGGTTCCGTTCTAGTCCGCATGTCGGCCGCGCCGCCGGGGGCCGGGGAGGGAAGGTCCGGCAGCTCTTGGCTATCGAATCGGTTGCGAGTGTGCCAGATATCCGGCTTTTTCGCGATGCCACAGCCGTGGCACCTTGTCATGACAGGATTTGCGCCGCCCCATGCTGCAAGGCAAGGCGGCGCGTCACGGGTAACTGAGCGAAGGGCCGCATGTCCACAGATCATTTCATCGTCCGGGTCTTTCTCGTGGCTGTCAGCCTGATCGTGGCGACCGATGCCGTCGGGCGGGACGGCCCGATCCGCCCCTTCAAGGACGACCTTTTCTCCCGCCAGGGTGTCATCGAATCACGCGACGATGGTGCCTTCCAGATCATCGACTACATCGAGGAACGTGACATCAACGACCGGGACGAAGAGCCCGAACGGCGGGTGAAGTCGCCGTATGTCGATACCCGCGTCAGACGATTCCAGGTCAACGAGACGCTGCAGCTCGCCGGTGCCCGGCTGGATGTGGCACGTGTCGGGCCGGATGAGAACGCCGCCTTTACGGTGATCTTCATTCACGGGCGTGGCGGAGATCGCAGGCTCGGCGTCAACGACCTGACCTTCGGCGGAAACTTCAACCGGCTGAAGAACCTCGCCGTGTTGAACGGCGGCACCTATTACGCACCCTCGATCAAATCCTTCGATCCCAACGGCGCCGCCGATGTGGCAGCTCTGATCCGGCATGTCTTCGAACTGTCGAAAGGCCGGCCGGTCATCCTGGCCTGTGCCTCGATGGGCGGGTTCATCTGCCAGAGCGTGAGCCGCGACAAGGAGGCCGTCCGTTACCTGAAGGGGCTGGTGATGATGGGTGGCCCGCCGGATCCAGGCTTTTTGACAACACCGGCTGCGCGGCTGAAACTGCCGGTCTATCTGGCGCATGGCAGCGCCGACAAGGTATATGCCGCAAGCGACCAGATCGCGCTGTACCAGAAGATGGCGGCAAAGAAATATCCGGTGCAGTTTCGCCTCTATAACACGGGCGGTCATGGAACGCCGATCAGGATGTGCGATTGGCGCGACATTTTGAACTTCATCCTCACGGGGCGGTGAGTTTGCAGGCGGTCTTAACCACGCTTTTGAACCAAAGCGGTGGTTTTCCATACCAATTCGATCGTTTACCGTCTAAGAGGCATGAGAGAAATAGTGTGAGGTGGCAATCTGTTCGAGGATTGCCGGGAGCTGAAGGAAACTAGACGACATGACGCCAGATGTTCGCCCGCTTGTGGCGGGAAACTGGAAGATGAACGGCACGCGCGCGTCGCTCGACCAGATCAAGGCGATCGCCGCCGGCGTGGATGGACCGCTCGCTGCAAAGGTCGAGGCGCTGATCTGCCCGCCGGCCACGCTTCTTTATGTGGCGACGGCCTTGTGCACCGACAGCCCGCTCGCGATCGGCGCGCAGGATTGCCATCAGAACCCGTCGGGCGCGCATACCGGTGATCTGTCCGCCGAGATGATCGCCGACTGCTTCGGCACCTATGTGATCGTCGGACATTCCGAACGCCGCAGCGATCATGCTGAAACCGATCATCTGGTGCGCGCCAAGGCGGAAGCCGCCTATGCCGCGGATCTGACCGCTATCATCTGCATCGGGGAAACGGCAGACGAGCGCAAGGCCGGCCAGACGCTGGATGTGCTGAAGCGACAGCTTGCGGCATCGGTTCCTGACAGCGCTACCGCGGAGAATACCGTCATCGCCTATGAGCCGGTCTGGGCGATCGGTACCGGGCTTACGCCGACCGTCGATGACGTGAAAAAGGCGCATGCCTTCATGCGCGACGAGCTCGTCACGCGCTTCAAGGGCGAAGGCAAGCGCATGCGCATCCTGTATGGCGGCTCGGTGAAACCCAGCAACGCCAAGGAGTTGATGGGTGTTGCGAATGTCGATGGCGCGCTGGTTGGCGGGGCGAGCTTGAAAGCGACGGACTTCCTTGCCATCTATCAGGCTTACGAGGCGCTGACCGCCTAAAACGGCGTGACGCGTTCGATTCTTCTTTTAGCCCTTGGAATGCTGGTCAGGCTCAGGTAAAGAGCCGGCCAGATTTCGTATGTATGCCGCCGGACGGGCGCGCAGGACTGGACTGATATGCAGACCGTATTGATCGTTATCCATCTCATGATCGTGCTGGCCCTTGTCGGCGTGGTGCTTATCCAACGTTCCGAAGGTGGCGGCCTTGGTATTGGCGGCGGCTCCGGTTTCATGTCGGCCCGCGGCACGGCAAACGCCCTGACCCGCACCACGGCGATCCTGGCGACGCTGTTCTTCATCACCTCGCTCGCGCTCGGCATCCTCGCGCGCTACGAAGCCCGCCCGACCGATATTCTCGACCGCATTCCGGCAACCCAGCAGGGAAGCGGCAACGGCATTCTCGACTCGCTCGGCCCGACGCCCGGTCAGCAGGCTCCGGCGAATGGCGCGGCGGCCCCTGGTGCTGCGGCCCCGGCAGCGCCGGCCGATCCCGCAGCCGTTCCGACCGGCCAGTAACGGTCGTCCACCATTCAAACGTCCGGCAGGTGACAAGCCTGCCGGTTTTCTTTTGTCCAGATTTCAACAGCTTTAACCGACCGATGGCAATTTTCGGCTGGTGGAATCGATCGTGAAAAGGTATGCGGTGACTCCCATGGCGCGATATGTATTCATCACTGGCGGCGTGGTTTCCTCTCTTGGCAAGGGAATTGCGGCCGCCGCCCTCGGAGCCCTGCTACAGGCCCGCGGTTACCGGGTCCGGCTCCGTAAGCTCGACCCTTACCTCAACGTCGATCCGGGCACGATGAGCCCGACGCAGCACGGTGAAGTCTTCGTCACCGATGACGGCGCCGAGACGGACCTTGATCTCGGTCACTACGAACGTTTCACGGGGCGTTCGGCCACCAAGACCGACAACATCACCACGGGCCGCATCTACAAGAACATCATCGACAAGGAACGCCGCGGCGACTATCTCGGCGCCACCGTCCAGGTCATTCCGCACGTCACCAACGAGATCAAGGATTTCGTCGTCGAAGGCAATGACGACTACGACTTCGTCATCTGCGAGATCGGCGGCACCGTCGGCGACATCGAGGCGATGCCGTTCGTGGAGGCGATCCGTCAGTTGGGCAACGAACTGCCGCGCGGGTCTGCGGTCTACCTGCACCTGACGCTGATGCCGTATATTCCGGCCGCCGGCGAACTGAAGACCAAGCCAACCCAGCACTCCGTCAAGGAACTGCAGGCGCTTGGCATTGCCCCCGACATCCTGCTGGTGCGCGCCGACCGGGAAATTCCGGAAGCCGAACGCCGCAAGCTCTCGCTGTTCTGCAATGTGCGCCCGTCCGCCGTCATCCAGGCGCTCGATGTCGCCAACATCTACGACGTGCCGATGGCCTACCACAAGGAAGGCCTCGATTCGGAAGTGCTGGCCGCCTTCGGCATCGAACCGGCGCCCAAGCCGCGTCTGGAAGCCTGGGAAGAGGTCTGCAACCGCATCCGGACGCCGGAAGGCGAAGTCACCATCGCGATCGTCGGCAAGTACACGGGCCTCAAGGACGCCTACAAGTCGCTGATCGAGGCTCTGCATCACGGCGGCATCGCCAACCAGGTCAAGGTGAAGCTGGAGTGGATCGAGTCGGAGATTTTCGAAAAGGAAGATCCGGCTCCCTATCTCGAAAAGGTTCACGGCATCCTGGTCCCCGGCGGCTTCGGCGAGCGCGGCGCGCAGGGCAAGATCAATGCGGCAAAGTTCGCCCGTGAGCGTCAGGTGCCGTATTTCGGCATCTGCTTCGGCATGCAGATGGCCGTTCTGGAAGCCGCCCGCAATCTCGCCGGCATCGAGGCAGCATCCTCCACCGAATTCGGTCCCTCGAAGGAGCCGGTCGTCGGTCTGATGACCGAATGGGTGAAGGGCAACGAGTTGCAGAAACGCTCGGCTGCCGGCGACCTTGGCGGCACGATGCGCCTTGGCGCCTACAAGGCGGCGCTGAAGCGCGAAACGAAGATCGCCGACATCTACGGCTCGACGGACATTTCCGAACGTCACCGCCACCGCTACGAGGTGAACGTGGACTACAAGGAACGCCTGGAAAGCTGCGGCCTGGTGTTTTCGGGCATGTCGCCGGACGGCCTCTTGCCGGAAACGATCGAATATCCGGATCATCCCTGGTTCATCGGCGTGCAGTATCATCCGGAACTGAAGAGCAGGCCGCTCGATCCGCATCCGCTTTTTGCAAGCTTCATCGAAGCGGCGCTGGAACAGAGCCGCCTCGTCTGACCCATCGATAACGACAGGATCTAGAAGGCCGGTTGCTCTCAGGAGCGCCCGGCCTTCAGTGTTTTCGTCCACCAGGACAGCTCGTCCAGCATGCCGCCCGCCGCCTTGCCGAGCGCATCGAAGTCGGACAGCTGCTTTTCGCCGTTCATGACCGGGCCGAACTGCTCTCTTGCAATGTGCACCGCATTGCGCAGCGGCGCCATCTGCAGTTCCACGCACACGAGCCGCAACTGTTCGACAGCCCTTGCGCCGCCGACACCGCCATAGGCGACGAAGCTGGCCGGCTTGCGATTCCATTCGGTATAGATGTAGTCCATCGCGTTCTTGAGCACACCGGAATAGCCGTGATTGTATTCCGCAGTGATGAAAACGAAGCCATCCAGGCTGCCGATCTTCGATGCCCATTGCCGCGAGACCGGGTTCTGCGATGGCTGCGAGGCGGGTGAGGCCTTTTCGTTAAAGAAGGGCAGCGGGTAGTCCCGCAGATCGATCAGTTCGACATCCAGGTCGGGCCGCTCGTCGCCGATCGCTTTCAGCCACTGCGCCGGCTTGTCGGCAAAGCGTCCCTCCCGCGTGGTGCTCATGATGATGCCGATCCTGAGGTCCGCCATGATGTGTCTCCGTTCTTGCTGATTGACCTCCTAAGGTATGGCGCAGGACCTGTCCGGCAAGACGGGATCAATCCCGCGGATCGGCTTGCGCGCTCCGGCCCGTCACATGCGCATAGGCGGCAAGCGCCCGGTCCCGGGCGATCCCATGGTCAACGATGGGCCTGGAATAGGTTTTGCCCAGTGTCACGCCGGCCTTCTGCAGCACGTCCGCCGGCGCATCGAACGGCTTGTGGATGTATTTGTTCGGCAGCTTCGCCAGTTCCGGCACGAAGCGACGGACATAGTCGCCGTTCCCGTCGAACTTCTCGCCCTGCAGGATGGGATTGAACACCCGGAAGAAGGGCGAGGCATCGGCGCCCGACCCTGCGACCCATTGCCAGTTGGCCGCATTCGATGCCGGATCGGCATCGAGCAGCGTATCCCGGAACCAGGCTTCCCCCCGCCGCCAGTCGATCATCAGGTCCTTGATCAGGAAGGAGGCGGTGATCATGCGCACGCGGTTGTGCATATACCCGTGCCGCCAGAGCTGGCGCATGCCGGCATCAACAATCGGATAACCGGTCATGCCCTTCGTCCAAGCCTGAAACTGGGCGGCATCGAACCGCCAGGGAAAGGCATCGAAGCGGTCGTTCCAGTTGGCCTCGCCTAGCCTCGGGAACTCCACCAGCAGGTGGTAGGAAAACTCCCGCCAGACGAGTTCTTTGCGGAAATGAATAAGGTCCTCGGTGGCCTGCAGTCCCCGGGTCGCATGCCAGATCCGCGCCGGTGAAATCTCGCCGAAGGCGAGGTGCGGCGACAGCATCGATGTCGCATCCTCGAGCCCCGGCAGGTCGCGATCCTTCTTGTAGGTGGAGATTGCCCGCCTGATGAATGTCTTGAGACGCTGATGGGCGCCGGCTTCGCCCGGCTGCCACAGGGGTTCGAATTCTTTCGCCCAGTTGGGCCGCGTCGGAAGGAGATCCCAGTCGTTCAGGGTCTCGGACGCAGGCCATCGTTTCGGTGAGGGGACGGAGGCCGGTGCGTCCACCGGCTCGCGGGGCTCGCCTTCCTTCTCCAGCGCCCGCCAGAAGGGCGTGTAGACCCGGTAGGTTCCGCCACTGCCGGTCCGCATCGTCTTTGGATCGTGCAGCAGCTGTCCCTTGAACCGTTTAACCTCGATACCTGTGTTGTGGAGTGCTTCCAGAATGTCGGGATCGATCTCGTCACGCTCGTAGAGCCGATTGAGATAGACGGCCCGAGCTCCGGTGTCCTGGGCAAGCTTGGACAGGGTTTCCACCGCTTGCCCGCTGCGCAGGATCAACCGGTTTCCCGCTTCTTGCAGGGCGGTGTCGAGCGCTGCCAGCGAATGATGCAGCCACCATGCCTGCGCGCCGCCGAGCGGACCCACGTTCTCCGTTTGCGGTTCCCGCACATAGACGCAGATGACCGGCGCGCCGCTCTCAACGGCCGCCGTCAGTGCGCCATTGTCGTCCAGCCTCAAATCCTTGCGGAACCAGAGAAGGATCGGGGCTTGATCGGACATGCGGGTCTCCAAATCTTTGAATGCTTACCGCATGTTACGGGCCATGGCCCGTGCCGGATCACAAGCGCGGCGGTCGCAGCAGGAGGAGCGGGCAGGGGGAACCGGCCGGCAGTTCCGGCGCATGCGGTGGCCGCACGATCAGCGCATCCGACTGGGCAAAGATCTTCATCATCGATGAATCCTGTTTGCCGAAGGCTTCCGCCACCAGACGCCCCTGATTGTCACGCGAGAGCGTTGCCCGCAGGTAATCCTGCCGCTGGTCGTTGGCCGACAGCGTCGTGGCGGTCAGCGCCGAAGCGGAGCGGTCGCGGCGTGGGCGCCGGGCGAGTGTTGCAACCAGCGGCTCCAGGAAAAGAAGCCCGCAGACGAGGCTCGCGACCGGATTGCCGGGCAGGCCCAGCACCTGCATCGGGCCCAGCGAACCGACCATCAGCGGTTTTCCCGGCCGCATGGCGATCCGCCAGAAGTCAAGCTCCATGCCCTTCGCCTTCAGGCTGGCCTGGACGAGGTCGTGGTCCCCGACAGAAGCCCCGCCGAGCGTCACGAGGACATCCACCTGCGCCTCGACAGCGCGGCCAATCGCAGCCTCGATCACGGTGCGGTCGTCACCGACGATGCCGAGATCCAGCAC